>CAYMFO010000076.1:0-13057 GCA_964389825.1 uncultured Geobacter sp.
TTTCGATGGTGCCCAGGGACGGAATCGAACCGCCGACACGAGGATTTTCAGTCCTCTGCTCTACCGACTGAGCTACCTGGGCGAATGAGACCCCATCTTATATCCTCAATCAGGTTC
Organism: uncultured Geobacter sp.; assembly: GCA_964389825.1. GTDB lineage: Bacteria > Desulfobacterota > Desulfuromonadia > Geobacterales > Geobacteraceae > RPRC01. Next base: position 118 of record CAYMFO010000076.1, read on the forward strand.
CGTGTCAACAGAATTTTCCCGCTTCGGCTCTCATGCCCTGGAGATGAACCTGGCGTCGCGGGTATCCACCTTGATCTTTTCTCCCGCCTCCAGGTACGGCGGCACCTGGAGACGCAGACCGGTTTCCAGGACCGCTTCTTTTGTCTGGGCCTGGGCGGTGGCGTTCTTCAGGGCCGGAGCTGTTTCCGTTACCACCAGTTCTACTACCATGGGAAGTTCCACGTTTACCAGCCTCCCCTGGAAGAGCCCGAGGATCACTTCCGTTCCATCCAGCAGGAAGGGAGACAGGGAGGAAAACTGTTCCTCTCCCACCTCGAACTGCTCGTAGTTCTCCAGGTCCATGAACACGCCGCTCGTGCCGTCGGCGTAGAGAAACTGCCCCTTATGCTTCTCGAAGTCGGCCTCGTCCACCTTGTCACCGGAGCGGAAGGTCTTCTCCAGCACCTGGGAGGTGAGGAGATTGCGGTACTTGGTCTTGACCATGGTGTTGGCCCCGCGCGCGGAGGGGGACTGGAAGGCTACATCAATGATCAGGCAGGGCGCGCCGTCGAGCTGGATGACGAGACCTTTTTTGAAATCTGACGTTGTAAACATGAATCATTTCCTCGCTGTGTGAATTTGTCTCCATCTTTACTATCATAAGTGATCAGGAAATGACAACAAGTCACCCGTAAGGGGCGCGCCTTGAAGATGACGGTGGTTGCAGTAAAGTTGAAGGGTGTCCGCGCGTGTCATGGCTGAAATAACTCTCCTGGATAGCGGAGAAACCCTATGAGAACTGATTCCTGGCATACCCTTTCCCCTGGTGAGGCGGCGCTGCGTCTCAAGACGGATCTCGTTTCCGGCCTGGCGAAAGAAGAGGCTGAACGCCGGTTCCTGGAGTTCGGTCCCAATGAAATCAGCGCCGTGAAAACCGTCTCGCCGTGGGCCATTCTCATGGAGCAGTTCAGGAACGTTCTGATAATAATCCTGCTGATAGCCACGGCCCTGTCCGCTTTTCTCGGGCACGGCGCCGAGGCAATAGTGATCACCGTGATAGTTTTTTTCGCGGTTATCCTGGGATTTATTCAGGAGTATCGGGCGGAACGCTCCATGGAGGCCCTGCGCCGGATGGCGGCGCCGGAGGCCCATGTGACGCGGGACGGTGAGGAGTTGAAAATCCCGTCCCGCCGCGTGGCGCCTGGCGACCTGGTCACCCTGTTGACGGGGAATCGTGTCCCGGCGGATGTGCGGCTTACCGAGGCCGTTAATCTGAGTGTTGACGAGTCTCCCCTCACGGGTGAGTCCGCTCCGGCCGGGAAGGAAACCGATGCGCTGCCGGACCGGGAGGGGGCGCCGGGCGACCTTTCGAATATGGCGTTTGCGGGCACGACCGTAGTTCGCGGCAGGGGGCGGGGCATAGTCGTGGCGACGGGGATGGAGACTGAATTCGGCCGTATCGCGCGCATGCTGGAGACGGTGGAGTCCGGAAGGACCCCGCTGCAGAGCAACCTGGACAAGGTCGGCCGGGCGCTGGCGGGCGCGGCCCTTGTGGTGGTGGCCCTTATCGTTATCCTGGGGATGGCGCGCGGCCAGGCGTTCCTGGAGATGCTTATCTTCGGCATCGCCCTGGCCGTGGCGGTTGTCCCGGAGGCGCTGCCGGCGGTGGTCACCATCTCCCTGGCCATCGGCGTGCAGCGCCTGGTGCGCCGCCATGCCCTTATCCGCCGTCTCCCGGCCGTTGAGACCCTGGGCAGCGCCTCGGTGATCTGCTCCGACAAGACCGGCACCCTCACGAAAGACGAGATGACCGTGCGCGCCCTTTATGTGGAGGGGGAGAGGTGGGAGGTGTCGGGAGAGGGGTACGAGCCGAGTGGCGCCTTCCTGCGCGAGGGGCGAGAGTACGCCCCTTCCGGGCAGATCAGGGAACTGCTGAGGGCCGGGGTACTGGCCTCGGACGCCAATCTTGTCCGGAACAGGGAGGACGGCCGCTGGGAGGTTGCGGGCGACCCCACGGAAGGCGCCCTGGTGGTGGCCGCCGCCAAGGCGGGCATGGACAAGGCGGAACTGGACGGAAGTTTTCCAAGGGTTGGGGAGATACCCTTCAGTTCCGAGACGAAACGGATGACCACGCTCCACGCCTTTCCGGAGGGCGTTGTCGCCTGCGCAAAGGGCGCGCCGGAGGTCATCCTCGGCTCCTGCGCGCGCTGGACGGTTGACGAAGAGACGGTTTTTCTGGACGAGGAGGAAAGGATATCCGTTCTCCGGGAGGCGAAGGAGATGGCCGGGGAGGCCCTGCGTGTCCTGGCCGTGGCGAAAAAAGGGGGCGCGGAGAGGGGGGAGGTGGAGCAGGGGATGACCTTTCTCGGGCTGGTGGGGATGATCGACCCGCCCAGGCCGGAGGCAAAGGCCGCCGTCCGCACCTGCGGCGAAGCGGGAATCCGGGTCAGGATGATCACCGGGGACCATCCCCTTACCGCCCGGGCCGTGGCGCGGGAGCTGGGAATCCTGGTGGATGGAAGAATAGTGACGGGCGCGGAACTGGAGTCCATGGACGACGCCGAGCTTGCGCGGGAGGCGCGGCGCATCGAGGTGTACGCCCGCGTCTCTCCGGCCCATAAGCTGCGGGTGGTTACGGCTCTGAGGCAAGACGGCCAGGTGGTGGCCATGACCGGAGACGGGGTCAATGACGCGCCGGCCCTGAAGAAGGCCGACATCGGCATCGCCATGGGGATCACCGGCACGGACGTGAGCCGGGAGGCCGCGGCAATGACCCTCCTGGACGACAACTTCGCATCCATTGTCGCGGCGGTGGAGGAGGGGCGCGGCATCTTCGCCAACATCAGGAAATATCTGATGTACCTGATCTCGTCCAACACCGGCGAGATCCTGCTTATGGCCGCCGCGGTTCTCGGGGGGCTCCCGCTTCCCCTGAGCGCGGTGCAGATACTCTACGTCAACCTGGCCACCGACGGCCTCCCGGCCCTGGCCCTGGCCGTGGACCCGCCCGAGCCCGGCCTGATGCAACAGCCGCCGCGGGAGGCCGAGGCGGGCATCTTCACCCGGCCGGTGGTTTTCCTGATGCTCATTGGCGGTGTCTGGTCCGCGGCGGTCAATCTGGCCCTCTTCGCCGGCGCCTTGAGCCGCGGCCTTCCACTGGAGAAGGCCATGAGCATGACCTTCGTATCCCTGGCGCTGATCCAGTTCGTTAAGGCCTACAACTACCGTTCCGACCGTTATTCGGCTTTCCGGAGACCCTTTGCCAACCGCTGGCTGAACCTGGCGATCCTGTGGGAGTTGCTTCTCCTCTTTCTGGTGATGACGGTACCCTTTCTCCGCGACGCCTTCGGCACGACGGGGTTGACGCCCCTTGAGTGGCTGCTGGTCGCGGTGGTGGCGTGTACCGTGGCGCCGGTGATTGAGGTGGGGAAGTGGATGGTTAGAAGAAGTGATGAGTAATGAGTTATGAGTGAAAAGTGAAAGGTGAAAGGTGAAAGGTGAAAAGTCAAAAGTGGAAGGTGAAAAGTGAAAGTGATTAGTGATGGGTTAAAGTCTGGTGGGGGAGAAAAAATGCTGGTTCCCGGTTGCTGTCGTGCTATAAACCTAAAAACGGCATTTCAACCACAGGGCCACAGAGGGCACAGTGATATAATAGCGAAAAAATGAACTACCAGACTCACCATAAAGGTGACGATCGCATTATCTTTGTTTTGGAGTAACTACTTGAAAGTTATACAAAAATCCTCTGTGTCTCTGTGGTAATTGCTTTTTTGATAAAAGAAGACCACGAAATCATTACCAAGGAACGGAAATGAAGATTATGCGGAACCTCAATCCCCGGCAGCGGGAGGCGGTGCTTCACGGCGACGGACCGCTTCTTATCCTGGCCGGGGCCGGCTCGGGCAAGACCCGGGTCATAGTCCACCGTATCGCCCACCTGATCCGCGAAATGGGAGTTCCTCCCTGGAAGATCCTGGCGGTTACATTTACCAACAAGGCCGCGGCCGAGATGAGGGACAGGGTGGAAAGGCTCCTGCCCGGAGGGGAATCCCCCCTCATCTCCACCTTCCACTCCGCCTGCGTCCGCATCCTGCGCCGGGAAATCGGCTGCCTGGGATATACCTCCAATTTTGCCATCTATGACGACAGGGACTGCGAGAGGCTGCTGAAGGATATCATCCGCGAGCTCAATCTGGATGAGAAGAAGCACCCTCCCCGCATGTTCGCGTCGGTCATCGACGACTGCAAGAACAGCGGCCGGACCCCTGAAGACCTTTCCCCGGACGACCCCCGGGGCGAGAATAACGCCCGGGTGTACGCCGCCTACCAGGAGCGCCTGAAACGGTGCAACGCCCTGGACTTCGGCGACCTCATCATGCTTGCCGTGCGGCTATTCGAGGAGTTCCCCGAGGCGCTGGAGCGCTACCGGGAGCGGTTCCAGTGGATCCTGGTGGACGAGTACCAGGACACCAACCCCATACAGTACCGCCTGGTAAGGCTCCTGGCGGGCGAGCGGCGGAACCTTTGCGTGGTGGGGGATGACGACCAGTCCATCTACCGCTGGCGGGGCGCGGATATCAGGAACATCCTGGACTTCGAGAAGGATTTTCCGGGGGTCCGGGTGGTGAAGCTGGAGCAGAACTACCGTTCCACTAGTAATATCCTGGAGGCCGCGGGAGCGGTTGTGAAGAAGAACAGGGGCCGCAAGGGAAAGACCCTCTGGACGGAGAATCCGGCCGGCGACCGTATCGTCCATCGTTGCCTGGAAAATGAAAGGGAGGAGGCGCGTTTCGTGTGCCGGGAGATCGAGCGGCATGTCCGCAAGGGGCGGAATCTGTCGGACATGGCGGTTTTCTACCGCACCAACGCCCAGTCCCGCGTGCTGGAGGACGCCCTGATGGGCGCCGGCATCGGCTATCACATGGTGGGGGGCATGCGTTTCTACGAGCGCATGGAGGTCAAGGATATCCTCGCCTACCTGAAGGTCCTGGACAACCCGGCCGACGATGTCTCCCTGAAGCGGATCCTCAACACCCCGACGAGGGGCATCGGAGGGGCGACCTTTGACAAGGTCGCGGACCTGGCCGCGCGGCGCGGCGTCACCTTCGGCGAGGCCCTGCGGGAGGCCGCGGCCGGCGACCTGCTGGGCAAGGGGCCGAGGGGCAGGGTAGCGGATTTCGTCTCCCTGATGGATGGTTTCGCGGCCCTTGCCGGCAAGGTTTCCCTGCCGGAACTGGCTAAACGCGTTATGGAGGATACCGGCTACAGGTTGCGGCTGAAGGAGGAGAGGACCCAAGAGGCGGAGGATCGTCTCAACAACCTCCGGGAGCTGCTGGCGGCCCTGGACGACTTCGAGCGGGTCAGCGAGGACAAGGGGCTGTCGGCCTATCTGGAGCAGGTCGCCCTGATCTCGGACGTGGAGCGGGGGGAGCGCCATCACAACTCCGTTACCCTCATGACCCTCCATTCGGCCAAGGGCCTTGAGTTTCCGCTGGTGTTCATGACCGGCATGGAGGAACGCCTCTTCCCCCACGCGCGCGCCCTGGAGGACGCGGAACAGATGGAAGAGGAGCGGCGTCTCTGCTATGTGGGAATGACCCGCGCCCGGGAACGGCTCTATCTGACAAACGCCCGCCGCCGGCATGTCTTCGGTCAGGAGCAGTTCAACCCCCCGTCCCGTTTTCTGGGGGACATACCCCATGATCTGCTGGAGGTGGAGGAGGGGCGTCAGGAAACGTCCGCCCGGGGGGAATCGTCCCCGGGAAGGGAAAGGGTTGAGGGCGGCCGGCAATCCCGCGCCTCCGAATGGGAGCGGGTGATGAAGGTCTCTCTTGCGGCGGACCGCGCGCCGTCCGAGCCCGTCTTTTCCGACAACGAGGTGAGGGTCATTCCCGAGGGTGACGGAATCTTCATCGGCATGAGGGTGCGGCACGCGAAGTTCGGCTCCGGAACCATCCGCAAGCTGGAGGGGAGGGGCGACAACGAAAAGGTCATCGTCTGGTTCGACGCCGGCGGGCCCAAGAAGCTGCTGCTTCGCTTTGCCGGGCTGGAAAGGATTTAACCTGAAAACGGCATTTCAACCACAGGGTCACAGAGGACACAGAGATATAATAGCGAAAAAATGAACTGCCAGACTCACCATAAAGGCGACGATTGCATTATCTTTGTTTTGGAGTAACTACTTGAAAGTTATACAAAAATCCTCCGTGTCTCTGTGGTAATTGCTTTTATTCAGGTTTAATGTTGAAAAAACAGGGGGTTTCCGCGCGGCGCGGAAGCCCCCTGTCTCCGTTACGCCAGAACGATCAGCAGGTCTTCCTTTTCCACCGTTTCACCTTCCATGAACTTCACCTCGGCGATGGCGCCGTCCGTCTTTGCCTTGATGTTGGTTTCCAGCTTCATGGCCTCCGTCACCATCAGGATGTCGCCCGCCAGCACCTGATCACCCGCCTTGATGTTCACCTTCAGCAGCTTGCCCGGCATGGGCGCCCCGATGTGTCTGGGGTTGCCGCTGTCGGCCTTGGGACGGATCCTCTCATCCACCGCGGCGCGCTGGTCCCGCACCGTCACCTGGCGGGCCAGGCCGTTCAGGTCGAAGAACACCTGCCTTGTGCCGTCCGCGTGGAGTGCGCCCACGGCGTTCAGCTTGATGATGAGGGTCTTGCCCGGCTCGATCTCCACGGTGGTCTCCTGGCCCGGCTCCAGGCCATAGAAGAAGACCGGGGTCGGGATGACGGAGGTGTCGGAGCAGGCGCGGCGGCGCCGGTCGAATTCGGGATAGACTCCGGGATACAGGATATGGGACAGGAGCGCCCGGTCGTCCAGGCGGTGGCCCACCTTTTCCTGGAGCGCGCTCCGTTCCGCCTCGAAGTCCACCGCTTCCAGCAGCTCCCCGGGACGGCAGGTGATGGGCTCTTCCCCTTTGAGGATAATCTTTTGCAGCTTCTCCGGAAATCCGCCGTAGGGCTGGCCGATCATCCCCTTGAAGAACCCGATTACCGAGGCGGGGAAGGTCAGTTCCTCACCTTTCGTGTATACGTCATCCACGTCCAGGTTGTTCTTTACCAGGAAGATGGCCATGTCGCCGACGACCTTGGATGAGGGGGTGACCTTGATGATGTCGCCGAACAGGAGATTGACCTTGCGGTACATCTCCTTGCACTCATCCCAGCGGTCCAGAAGGCCCAGGGCGGCCACCTGCGGCTTGTAGTTGGAGTACTGCCCGCCCGGAATCTCGTGACGGTAGACCTCGGCGGTGCCGCTCTTGAGGCCGGACTCGAAGGGGGCATAGTAGTCCCGCACCGTTTCCCAGTAGTTGGCCAGCTTCTGCAGCCCGGGCTCGTCCAGGAGGGTATCCCACCGGCTGCCGCGCAGGGCGGCCGCCACCGCGTTCAGGTTCGGCTGGGAGGTCAGGCCGGAAAGGGACGAAAGGGCCGCGTCGACGATGTCCACGCCTGCCTGGCAGGCCATCAGGATCGTCGCTTCTCCGTTGCCCGATGTGTCGTGGGTGTGAAGATGTATCGGGATGCCGACCTCTTCCTTCAGGGCCTTTACCAGCTTCTGGGCGGCAAAGGGCTTCAGGAGTCCGGCCATGTCCTTGATGGCCAGGATGTGGGCGCCCATCTTTTCCAGCTCCTTTGCCAGGGAGACGTAGTATTCCAGGGGATACTTGTCGCGCCTGGGGTCGCTGATATCGCCGGTGTAGCATACGGCCGCCTCGCATACCTTGCCGGTCTTGCGCACGGCGTCCATGGCGACCGCCATACCCGTGGTCCAGTTGAGGGAATCGAAGACCCGGAATACATCGATGCCGGAGGCGGCCGCCTCGTCAACAAAGCGGCGCACCACGTTGTCCGGATAGTTGGTGTAGCCCACGGCATTGGAGCCGCGCAGCAGCATCTGGAACAGGATGTTGGGAACCGCCTCGCGCATCTTGTAGAGACGCTGCCAGGGGCACTCACTCAGGAAGCGCATGGCCACGTCGAAGGTGGCGCCCCCCCACATCTCCAGGGAGAAGAGGCCCGCGCCCAGGTGGGAGGTGGGCCGGGCGACCCGCAGCAGGTCGAAGGCGCGCACCCTGGTGGCCAGAAGCGACTGGTGGGCGTCCCTCATGGTGGTGTCGGTGACGAGGACCCTCTGCTGCTCCAGGATCCATCGGCACAGCCCTTCCGCTCCCTGCTCCCGCAGGATATCGGCGGTCCCCGCCGGACGCTCCGCCGTGGGATCGATTTCGGGAATTCTCGGCTCCAGCAGGTCCGCGGAGCGGAGAGGCCTGTCAATGCCGGGTGAGCCGTTGACGATGACGTCGCCCAGGAAGCCCAGAATCCTGCTGGCCCGGTCCCTTTTCTCTCGCATGACCAGGAGTTCCGGATGCTTGTCTATGAAGGATGTGTCGCATCCTCCCGCCAGGAACACGGGGTGGGTCACCACGTTCTCGAGAAAGGGGATATTGGTCTTGACCCCGCGGATGCGGAATTCCCTCAGGGCGTGATGCATGCTCCGGGCCGCCTCCCGGAAGGTAAGTCCCCAGGTACTCAGTTTCACCAGCAGGGAGTCGTAGTGGGGAGTAATGCGGGCGCCGGAGAACGCGTTCCCGGCGTCCAGGCGCACCCCGCACCCGCCCGGCGAGCGGTAGGCCTTGAGGACGCCGAAATCGGGGGCGAATTCGTTGGCGGGATCTTCTGTGGTGATGCGGCATTGTATGGAGTGCCCCCGCATCTGGATTGCTTCCTGGGAGGGGATGTTGATCTCCGGGTCGGACAGCCTGAATCCTTCCGCCACCAGGATCTGGGCCTGCACCAGGTTCCTGCCGGTGATCATCTCGGTCACGGTGTGTTCCACCTGGATGCGCGGATTCATCTCGATGAAGTAGTAGTTCCCCTCCTGATCCAGCAGAAACTCCACCGTGCCGGCGTTGCGGTAGTTGACATGGCGGGCCACCTTCAGGGCCGCTTCGCACAGCTCGAGCCGCTGCCCGGCGGTCAGGCGCAGGGATGGCGCGAATTCCACGACCTTCTGGTGGCGGCGCTGGATGGAGCAGTCGCGCTCGAAGAAATGGACCAGGTTGCCGTGGTTGTCTCCCAGTACCTGCACCTCGATATGCTTGGGATTCTCTATGTAGCGCTCCAGGAAGACCGCCGGGTTGCCGAAGGCGGCCCCGGCCTCGCTGGCCGCGCTGGCCAGGCCTTCCAGCAGCTCCCGCTGGTTGCGGGCGACTCGCATTCCCCGGCCGCCGCCGCCGGCCGCGGCCTTGATGATCAGCGGATAGCCCGCTCCTTCAGCGAAGGCAAGGGCCTCCTTTTCGGATTCAACGGGGTTGTCCGTTCCGGGGATCACCGGCACACCGGCCGCGATTGCCACGCGGCGGGCCGCTATCTTGTCTCCCACCATCCGCTGCATCCCGGCGGTGGGACCGATAAAGACAATCCCCGCCTGTTCGCATTTTTCAGCGAACTCGGCGTTTTCGGAAAGGAATCCGTAGCCGGGGTGGATGGCGTCCACCTTCTTGGCCAGGGCAAGGCCGATTATCTCGTCGATTCCCAGATAGGCGTCCACCGGGCTCTTTCCCTTTCCCACCAGGTAGGCCTCGTCGGCCTTCTGGCGGTAGAGGGAAAGGCGGTCTTCACGGGAATAGATGGCTACCGTGGCAATTCCAAGCTCATTGCAGGCCCTGAATATCCGTATCGCAATCTCGCCCCGGTTGGCGGCGAGGACCTTCCTGAATCTTTTTCTCTCCATATTCGTCTCCTGGTAGATGGCAAATATTTTGAGCCTTATGCAAAAATACATTCAAATAATTGAATGTATTTGCCAGGCATATAATAAGCGAGCTCCACGGGCAATTCCATGATATTGTCTGGTTGCGAATCACAACAAATCGGGGAGGCGTCCGTGAAGCTCCGGGACAGAATATCATGGTTGGCGGGAATACTACAGCAAAGTTTGTTTCCACATCACGACGGATGCCTTTCCATGCCCCTGGCGGAGCAGCGAATGGCCCGGCGGGGTGTTCATCGGCGGTAGCGAAATGAGCCTGGAGCAGCGGAAGAACGGCATCCGGAGTGAACGAAGGATGGCTTCAACCGTCGAATCCAGGATAATGTCACTTTCATGGGGGTGTTGACGCATTCCCCCGGGAGGATGAGCATGAACGATTCGGCGCCACGGTACACTCGGGAGTTTGAGGACGTGTTTCATCAGGAGCGGATGCGTATCCGCTCCATGGGTCGCGGAAGCGCGGCCGGGACTGACGCCGCCTGCGATACCGGCGACGGAGACGGCCGGGACCTTGCGGGGTTGGCCCTTTCGGGCGGGGGCATCCGCTCCGCCTCGTTCGCGACCGGTGTCCTGCAGGGGCTGGTAGCCGGTGGTCTGCTGGAGAAGGTGCATTACCTTTCTACCGTGTCGGGCGGGGGCTACATCGGCGGCTCGCTGACCTGGTATCTCACTCAAGGCATCCCGGACCCGCACGGAACCGGCGCTATCCCGGCCGGCGTCACGGCGGCCGATTTTCCTTACGGCAGCGGAGATATCGGCGGCCGCACCGGCGCGCGCCGGCCCGCCCTGGACTATATCCGCGATCACGGAGCATATCTTACGCCCGATTCAGGGCTCAATCTGACCTCCGCCCTCAGCGTGCTCGCGCGCGGCGCGTTCACCTCGCTGCTGGCCTATCTGCTTCTGGTGTGTCTGGTAATGGCGCTGCTGCGCCGGGCATGCCTGTTCCAGGATTTCAGCCTGAGCCGGTTACCCAACGCGGGCGCCGAATTGGCCTGGATTACCTGGTCCATGAATGCCTTCTGTTGGGCCGCGCTGGCGCTGATGATGGCCATGGGCGTTCTTGCGGTCCTGTTCTCCGTGCGCACGGCCGCGCCGGCGCTGTGCCCGGAAGTGCAATACCGCGGCCTGAGACGCGCCCAGAAGTTAGGCGGCATCCTCATATCTCTGACCTTGCTGCTGCTGGTGATGGGTAGCCTCCCCTATTCACCGGGGTTTATTGGAAGCGTCTGGGGCAAGGTCACGGCTGCCGGCCTGTCAACGGCGCTTGGCGCTCTGCTGAGCGTCTACGAACTTTCGAGGAAAAATACTACGGCGCGCTTCGGCGCGCTCCGCATTGGCCTGGCCGCAACGTTGCTGATCTATGGCCTGTTGCAGGCGGGCTTTCTGTTGTCCGCCTTTGTCCACGACTGGAAGTATCTCCTTCTGCTCGGTTACTTCGCCATTTCCATTGGCGGCATTGTCAACATCAATCATTCAGGCATGCACCGCATGTACCGTGACCGGCTGATGGAGGTGTTCCTGCCAGACACCGAGACGCTGCGCGCGGGCTCTTGGGCGCTGGCCTCGGAGGCGGATAACGCCCTGTTGGAGAGTTTTTGCGCCCCGACGGTTTCCCGGCCCTACCACCTGATCAATGCCAATATCGTTCTGGTGGATTCGCGCCGTCCGAAGTACCGGGGCCGCGCCGGCGCCGGCTTTCTGCTGTCGCCGCTGTATTGCGGCAGTGACGCAACCGGCTGGCGGCGCACCGATCTATACATGAAAGGTGGCTGGTCGATGCTGGGAACCCGTGGCATGACCCTTGCCACGGCAATGGCGATCTCCGGCGCTGCCGCCAATCCCCATACAGGCGTGGCCGGTCGTGGAATAACCCGCAATCCTCTGGTTTCGGCCCTTATGACCCTGCTGAACCTGCGGCTGGGCTACTGGGCGCCGCACCCGGAACGGGAATCTGCCGGGCCTTTTCCGCCCAACTTCCTGGCGCCCGGCCTGCGGGCCGGTCTGTTCGGGCGCGGCCTGCGGGAAACCTCGGGCAACATAGAACTGACCGATGGCGGCCACTTCGAGAACCTGGGAATATACGAACTGCTGCGCCGTCGCCTGGGTCTCATCATCGTATCGGACGCCTCGGCTGATCCGTCATACCAATTCGGCGAACTGGCCAACGCGCTGGAGCGCGCCCGCGTTGATTTCGGCGTTGAGATTAACTTCAGAACGGTCTATCCGCTTGCGGATATCGTTCCGGACTCGCAGGGGCGAATACCCAGAGCCGCGCGCCCTTTCGCCGTCGGCGACATCTTTTACAACAACGGACCGGGTAATCCGCCGGACCAGGGATTGCTCATCTATCTGAAAAGCACCCTCACCGAAGGATTGTCAGAAGACATCTATGGTTACTACGTCGCCAACCGCCGGTTTCCCAACCAGCCGACCAGTGACCAGTTTTTCAGCGAAGAGCAGTTCGAGGCATACCGGGAACTGGGATACCAGTTGTGTCTGCAAACGGTGAAGGCCATCAAGGCGGAACAGTGGCTGTAGTGATTGCGTGATATCCGCGGATGATTGGGAATTTCAAGCCGTTACAAAACCCCCGGATACCGGCTTTCGCTGGTATGACGTCTTTTCCTCGCTTGCATTCCTCTTTCCGGCAAGGCCAGGTTGTCTTTTCCCACCGATCGTGATAGAAAAAACTTTCGCATTACACGATATTTCGTCTCACGGAGCATAAACATGAAGATTACACGGGAACAGGTGGAGCATGTGGCGCGGCTGGCGAGGCTGGAACTGACCGGGGAGGAAAAGGACCTCTTCACCGGCCAGCTGGACGCCATTCTCGCCTATGTGGACAAGCTGAACGAACTGGATACGGAGGGTATCGTGCCCACGGCCCACGCCGTGCCCATGGAAAACGCCTTCCGGGAGGACGTGGAAGCGCCGTCCATCGGCGTCGAGAATGCCCTGGCCAACGCGCCGGACCGCTCCGGGAGCTTTTTCCGGGTGCCGAAGGTGATTGAATAATCCTAAAAAAAGCAATTACCACAGAGACACAGAGGATTTTTGTATAATTTTCAAGTAGTTACTCCAAAACAAAGATAATGCAATCGTCACCTTTATGGTGAGTCTGGTAGTTCATTTTTTCGCTATTATATCTCTGTGTCCTCTGGTACGCCAGGCCAAGCCT
>CAYMFO010000077.1:0-12750 GCA_964389825.1 uncultured Geobacter sp.
AGGCAAGCCATTTGGAAATCAATTCAAAATGTACTATGTTGCGTTGTAGGGTTAACCCCTCATCCGGCCTTCGGCCACCCTTGTACGCGGGGCGAGGGTTTCAAAAATGTCCCTTCTCCCCAAGGGAGAAGGTGCCCCGCGGGGGCGGATGAGGGGGATTATCGCATAATGCAAAAACTTAACCGGACAAAGCTGGGGCGGAATGAACGACATGGCGCAACAGTATCGCAATTTTTCATCTTTGAAAAGGACGTAAAGGCTCTTGCACAGGCAAAATGGAAGCAGTGTCAACCATCTGAAGAACGATGCGATAAAGACACATAGTAATATTCCTGATACCGGAATTGCCTTGACATGGGAATCGAGAGATGAACATTGTCCAGTTTAACGGTCGAAGCCAGACTCCGGATCGTATGAGGTTGGAATGAAAAAAAAACTTATATTCATTTTATTAGGAGTTTTTCTCGCCGCTGGAATAGCCTATCTGGTTTTCGCGAGGAAACCAGCACCCTCATTTTCGACTGCGCGTATTGAACCGGGTGATATAGTAGCGACGGTTTCTTCTACCGGCACTCTTAACGCGGTAACTACCGTCCAGGTCGGAACCCAGGTGTCCGGCACCATCCATAAGCTCTTCGCGGATTACAACTCTATTGTGAAACAAGGGCAGGTGATTGCCCAGATAGATCCCTCCATCCTGAGTTCCCAGGTTGAACAGAGCCAGGGCAACTATCAAAGCGCGGTAGCAAACCTTGCCAAAATGAAGGCCGCGGCGCTTGACGCCTGCAGAAACCTGGAGCGAAACAGGCAATTGCTCAGGGAAGGGATTGTGTCCCAGGGAGACTTTGATTCCGCGGAAACCAGATTCCATGAAGCAACCTCCGCGGTCAGGGCCGCTGAGGGGAGTGTTATGCAGACACGTGGCGCTTTCAGGCACGCGCAAACGAATCTGCGCAATGCCACGATTCGGTCTCCGGTAGACGGCATTGTCGTGTCCAGAAATGTTGATGTTGGACAGACTGTTGCCGCGTCATTCCAGACTCCGACCCTTTTTACCATTGCCCAGGACCTGACCAAGATGCAGATTAACACCAGTGTTGATGAAGCGGACATCGGCAAGGTGAAGGTTGGACAGCCCGCCGTGTTTACCGTGGACGCCTATCCTGACATGAGGTTCAGTGGTGTTGTGTCCCAGGTCAGGATCGCTCCTGTAATCACACAGAATGTGGTAACTTATGACGTGGTGATTATCGTGGAAAACAGGGACCTGAGCCTCAAGCCGGGCATGACGGCAAACGTGGGCATTGAGGTTATGCGAAAGGACAATGTTCTGAAAATACCGGCCGCCGCGTTGCGGTTCAAACCTTCCATGGCCGGCAGTGATGGGCAAAGGAAATCTCCGTCCGCCAGGAGAGGAGGAAGCGCCTCGGCGGGCCAGAGGGTTTTTGTGCTGAAAGAAGGCAGGCCGGTTCGAATTCCCGTGCAAACCGGGGTATCGGACGGGTCATTCGTGGAACTGGTCAGGGGAGATCTGAAACCCGGCGGTGAAGTTGTTGTCGAGCAGGTCCTTCCCGCCAGGAAAGCGGGTACGGGCGCGAGAACGGGCGGTATGCGGGTACCGAGGTTCTAGATGGGAGAGATCGTCGTCAACGCCATGGATCTGTGCAAGGTTTACTGCATGGGGGAGCAGCGGGTAGAGGCCTTGAAGAGTGTTTCCATGGAGGTGGAAAGGGGTGACTTTGTCGCGATAATGGGTGCGTCAGGGAGCGGAAAATCCACTTTCATGAACATTATCGGGTGTCTTGATGTTCCCAGCTCCGGCGCCTATCTCCTGGAAGGAGAGGATGTGAAGGGGGTGTCCGGCGATGCCCTGGCTGATATCAGAAACAAAAAGATTGGTTTCGTGTTTCAGGGATTCAATCTTCTTCCCCGCACATCGGCGCTGGAAAATGTGGAACTCCCCCTTGTCTATGGAAAAATCCCCCATGCCCTGAGGAGGGAAAAGGCCCTTGCCGCATTGTCACTGGTGGGTCTGGCCGATCGGGCGGATCATACCAGTAACCGGATGTCCGGAGGGCAGCAGCAACGCGTGGCAATCGCAAGGGCGCTGGTGAACGAGCCGGCGCTCATTCTGGCGGATGAACCCACCGGCAACCTGGATTCCCTTACCAGCGTTGAAATCATGGCCATCTTTCAGAAGCTGAACAGACAGGGGATTACCATCATTATGGTGACCCACGAGCCGGATATCGCCGCCTTTACCAGGAGAAATGTGGTATTCAGGGACGGCCGCATCATTTCCGATACCCCGGTAAGCTTCCAGGAGGATGCGGATGAGGTGAGGAGGCGGATGTGATCGAGTTTCTGATGAGTCTCAAAATTGCCCTGCGCGCCCTCAGGATCAACAAGATGCGCTCCTTTCTGACCATGCTGGGTATCATTATCGGAATCGCCTCGGTAATTGCCATGGTGGCCATCGGCGCCGGCGCAAGCAAGATTATTTCAGATCAGATAGCCAGTGTCGGAAGCAATATCCTTCTGGTCCTTCCCGGTTCCAGGACCAGCGGCGGCATGCGTCTCGGACACGGAAGCACGCCGACCCTTACCTATGATGACGCAAAGGCCATCAGGAAAGAGTGCCCGTCCGTTGCCCTTGCCGCGCCGGTGGTCCGCGGCGCCGCGCCGGTGGTGTACGGGAACATGAACTGGTCAACCTCCATTATGGGGATAACGCCGGAATACCTGGCGGTCAGGGACTGGAGGGTGGAGGCCGGGAGGAGCTTCATCCATTCGGACGTGGAATCGGCGGCGAAAAACTGCCTGATCGGACAGAGTGTAGCCGAGAATCTTTTCGGGGCCGAAGACCCGGTAGGCAAGATAATCCGGGTAAAAAAACTTCCGTTTACGGTGGTGGGAGTCATGGACGCCAAGGGCCGTTCTCCCCAGGGGGGGGATCAGGACGACATCGTCTTTGTGCCGCTCCCTACCGCCCAGAGAAAGCTCTTCGGAAGCCAGTTCCCGAATTCCGTCGGTCAGATCATGATCCAGGCAAGAAGTGAAGACGAGCTGGGCGGGGCTCAAAACCAGGTTGAGGCGCTTCTCACCCAGCGCCACAAGATAGGTCCCGGACGCGACGCGGATTTCACCGTACGGAATCTGACCGAGCTTATGGCGGTTGCGGAGGAGTCGTCAAAGGCGATGTCCCTGCTGCTCGGCGCCGTTGCTTCCATATCCCTCATTGTGGGAGGGATAGGCATCATGAACATCATGCTGGTTTCCGTCACGGAGCGCACAAGGGAAATAGGTATCCGTATGGCAATAGGCGCGAGGAGGAAGGACATTCTTCTTCAGTTTCTTACCGAGGCCATATTGCTGACCTTTATCGGGGGGCTGATAGGGATGGCCCTCGGAGTGGGCGGCGCCGGGCTGGTGTCGGTGATCTTCGAGTGGCCGACCCTGATTTCCATAAATGCAATTGCCATGGCCTTCGGTTTCTCGGGCGCAATCGGCGTCTTTTTCGGTTTCTATCCCGCCCGGAAAGCCGCCTCCCTCAATCCTATCGAGGCATTGCGATACGAATGATGACACAGGAAGAATTTGAAGATATCTGGAGAAAGGATTGCCGATGCTTTATGGAAAAATACCGTTACCATATCTGATGGCTCTGGCGCTGTATTATGCCTGCTTTTCCGGGCATGCCCTTGCCGGCGCCGCGCCCCTGAATCTTACCCTGAAACAGGCTGTCGGTATGGCGGTGGAAAAAAACCTGGAAGTCAGGGCCGAGCTTTACAATCCTGCCATGTACGAGGCTGAGGTCAGAAAGAACCGGGGTATTTACGACCCGTTGCTCAATCTGTTTACCAATTACCAGCACTCAACGACCCAGTCTGAAAACTCCCTGCTTTCAGGGGGGAACCGCCGGCAGAAAAACTACCAGGCCAACGCCGGGGTAAGCCAGCTGGTTCCAGTGGGTGGGACTGTGGGGCTCTCCTTCGAAAACCTCTGGAATAACAACAATTTCGATACAACCCGCGCCCTGAACGAGTATTGGAGATCACAGTTAACCTTCAGCTATACCCAGCCCCTTCTCAAGAACTTCGGAAGGGACGCGACCGAACTGGGGATAGCCGTTGCCCTGAACAACAAAGAGGCGTCACTGGAGGAGTTCCAGGGCAAGCTCATGGACGTTGTCGCCAGAACCCGGACAGCCTATTACACCCTCTTCAGCCTCAGGGAAAACCTGGAGGCCAAGAAGAACGCGCTGACGCTCGCTGAAAAAATACTTCAAGAGACCAAGGGAAGGGTGAGGGCGGGCGTGCTCCCCGCTATGGAGATTCTGAACGCTGAATATGGCGTTTCCCTGAGGGAAAAGGAACTGATAGACGCGGAAAAGTCCGTGAGAGATCAGGCGGACGTGGTCCGGTACCTGCTTCAGATAGATGGAAACAGGGAGGTGGTTCCCCTGGATCCCCCTGACAGGACGGAGTATCAGGTAAAGGAGGATGAGGCCATCTCCAGCGCCCTGGAGAGGCGTCCTGATTTACTGGCCATGAGAACGAATATCCGCACGGCCGATCTTCAGACCCGTGTGGCCCACAACCGCATCATGCCTGATCTGGCCTTTGTCGGGAGCGCGGCTCTCACCGGCCTCGGGAGAGATTACGGGCGGGACATGGAAAAGATCGGGACCGCTGAGTACCCGGTATGGGAGGTGGGACTGCGATTCAGCTATCCAATCGGAAATCGGGACGCGAAAAACACCTACATAAAAAGCAGGCTCAACTCGGAGCAGGCGCGGGTCAGGCTCAGGAACATGGAGGACACCATCAGAAACGAGGTGAAAATAGCCGTGCGCGGGATTCGCGCCAGCTATCTTCAGCTGAACGTGGCCGACAGGGGATATCTCTATGCCGAAGAACGTTTGCGCGCCTATATAAAGAAGAATGAAGTCGGTCTTGCGACGACAAAGGAAGTCATAGATGTCCAGAATGATCTCATCTCGGCCAGGACGAATCAGATCAAGGCCCAGGCGGAGTATACCATTGCCATCGGCCATCTCTGGAAGGTTACCGGCGAACTGCTGGAACGGGAAGGCATTGCGCTGGAGGTAAGGAAAGCCGATGCTCTCTATGAAGCAAACAGCAGGTAGACCGGTCATGGGGAACAGGGGAATAAAATCATCGGGTCTCATTCTTGTCATGGGACTTCTCCTGGCGCTTGCGGCTCAGATGCTCCTTGCTTCCTGCTCCGCGCGCAAGGAGCCGGCGAAGAGCCGGGCGCCGGTTCCGGTCAAGGTCGCCATGGCCGTGCGCAAGAGTGTCCCAATGCGGATCCGCGCCATCGGAAACGTTGAGGCGTATGCTTCCGTTTCCGTCAGATCGCAGGTGACGGGAATGCTGGAACAGGCTCATTTCCGGGAAGGGGCGGACGTCAGGAAGGGGCAACTGCTCTTTTCCATTGACAGACGTCCCTATGAAGCAGCGGTAAGGCGGGCGAAAGCGGCTCTGGCGCGGGATGCGGCCCAGGAAAGATTCGCGAGCGTACAGACAGGGCGATACGCCGAACTTCTGAAGGAAGGAATAGTCACCCGGGACCAGCACGACCAGCTTGCCGCCAACGCGGAGTCACTGGCGGAGTCCGTGCGGGCGGGGAGGGCGTCGCTGGATGACGCGCTTCTCCAGTTGGGTTACTGCTCCATTCGCTCCCCCATATCCGGGAGAACCGGCAACCTGGTGGTTCAGCGGGGCAACCTGGTGAAGGCCAACGACGCGCAGGCGCTGGTCACCATAAACCAGGTTTCTCCTGTTTATGTCACCTTCTCCGTTCCGGAGAAGGACCTTGCGGAACTCAGGAAGTATGCCGCTTCCGGAACGTTGAAGATGGAGGCGTTCCTGACGGAAACCGGCCAAAGGGAAAAGGGCGTCCTCAGTTTTATCGACAACAGCGTGGACGCCTCGACCGGTACGATTCGCATCAAAGGCGAGTTCGCCAACCGGGATAGAAACCTCTGGCCGGGACAGTTCGTTACCGTGCTCCTGACCCTGAAGACTATCTCCGACGCATTGGTTGTGCCTTCCCGCGCGGTTCAGACCGGACAGTCCGGATTGTACGTGTTCGTGGTCAAGCCGGGTGGCGCTCTGGACATGCGGACTGTCACCGCCGGAGGAATTCATGACGGCGAGACAATCATACTGAAAGGCCTGGCGCCGGGGGAGACCGTGGTGACCGATGGCCATCTGCAATTGGCGCCGGATTCGGTGGTCTCGGTCAAGCGGGAAATCGTGAACGGGAAGGCCGCTGACCGATGAATGGCACGGCGCTTTTTATTAAACGTCCGGTCATGACAACCCTCGTCATGGCCTCCATTCTCATCTTCGGCCTCTTCGCCTACAGGCTTCTTCCCGTCAATGATCTCCCGAACGTGGACTTTCCCACCATCCAGGTGACGGCCAATCTTCCGGGCGCAAACCCGGACACCATGGCGTCTGCCGTCGCAACTCCCCTGGAGAAGCAGTTTTCCACCATTGCCGGTATCGATTCCATGACATCGACGAATGGTAACGGATATACCAGGATTACCATCCAGTTCGATCTCTCCCGCGATATCGACGCAGCCGCGCAGGATGTGCAGGCCGCCATTTCCAGCGCTTCGCGTCAGTTGCCCCACAGCATGCCGGCGCCTCCTTCCTTCCGGAAGGTGAACCCGGCCGATCAGCCGATCATCTATCTCGCGCTCAGTTCGCGGACCCTGCCCCTGTATATTGTCAATGAATACGCGGAAACCGCCGTTTCCCAGCGCGTCTCCATGCTGTCAGGCGTGGCGCAGGTGCAGGTGTTCGGGGCGCAGAAATACGCGGTTCGCGCCCAGCTTGACCCGAAGGCGCTCGCTTCCCGGGGGATAGGCATCGACGAGGTCTCCTCGGCCCTTTCCTCTGCCAATGTAAACCTGCCTGTAGGTACCTTCAGTGGTAAAAGCCAGGCCTTTACCATCCAGGCCGCCGGCCAGTTATACAACGCCGAAGCGTTCCGTCCGGTTGTCGTTGCCTACCGCAATGGCACACCGGTGCGGCTTCAGGAACTGGGCAAGGTCATAGACGGCGTGGAAAACGACAAGGTGGCAACCTGGTTCAACAATACCCGCGCCGTCGTGCTTGCGGTACAGAGGCAGCCCGGCACGAACACCATTGAGGTGGTGGACGCTATAAAGGCCCTCCTGCCCGGATTTCGTTCCCAATTGCCCGCTTCGGTGGACCTGGATATCATTTATGACCGTTCCATATCCATACG
This sequence comes from uncultured Geobacter sp., assembly GCA_964389825.1. Taxonomy (GTDB): domain Bacteria; phylum Desulfobacterota; class Desulfuromonadia; order Geobacterales; family Geobacteraceae; genus RPRC01. The sequence continues at coordinate 7,288 of CAYMFO010000077.1, forward strand.
GGAATCGGTCTCCGATGTGACCTTCACACTTGCGCTGACAGTATTTCTTGTGGTGCTGGTAATCTTTCTTTTTCTGCGCAATGCGCCCGCTACCGTGATCCCGAGCCTGGCGTTACCCTTCTCCCTTATCGGAACCTTTGCCGCCATGTACCTCATGGGGTTCAGCATCAACACCATATCCTTGCTGGCCCTGACCCTTTCGGTAGGTTTTGTGGTTGACGACGCCATCGTCATGCTGGAAAACATCGTGCGGCGCATGGAACAGGGTGAAAGCGCAATGGACGCGGCGCTGAAGGGGTCGCGGGAGATCGGATTCACCATTGTGTCCATGACACTCTCTCTGGTGGCGGTATTTATCCCCGTGCTTTTCATGGGCGGGATTATGGGGCGGTTGCTGCATGAATTCGCCGTTACCATCAGCATGGCGATTCTCATCTCGGGTTTCGTTTCCCTGACGCTCACCCCCATGCTCTGCGGAAGGTTTCTCAGACCGGTTACGACGGAAAGACACGGCCGTCTCTATGAAGTTATGGAACGCTTCTTCCAGGGCATGCTGCGCATCTATGAGAAATCCTTGCGGGCGGTCATGGAGCGGCGACGTATTACAGCCGCATGCGTGGTTGCGCTTACCCTGGCGACAGTCTGGCTGTTTGTCGCTATACCCAAGGGGTTTCTGCCCACTGAAGATACCGGGCAGATATTCGTCTTCACCGAGGCGGCTCCGGGCATCTCCTTTGAAGAGATGAAGGAAAAGCAGGGGCAACTGGCCGGTATCGTCGGCGCGGATCCCGATGTCGCCGCATTCATGTCTTCGGTAGGTTCGGGAGGCGCCGGCGGCTCATTCAACTCGGGCCGCATGAATATCCGGTTGAAGCCTCGCCATGAAAGGAAACTGTCTTCGGATGAGATGATCCGGAAATTTCGTAAACAGGCCGCTGCCGTGCCCGGAATCAGGATGTTCCCCCAGAATCCACCCGCCATCCGCATAGGCGGCAGGCTGACCAAGAGCCAGTACCAGTATACCCTGCAGGGCCCGGATACGGAGGCGTTGTATGCCGGCGCCGCGGCGCTGGAAGAGAAGATGAAGGCCCTTCCCCAGCTTCAGGATGTGACCAGTGATCTGCAGATGAACAATCCACGGGTCAACGTTATTATGGACCGGGACAAGGCCTCGGCCCTGGGGATTTCCGCGGAGCGTATCGAGGACACCCTCTATTACGCGTACGGTTCCCGCCAGGTTTCGACCATCTATGCCCCAAACGACCAGTTCCAGGTCATTCTGGAACTGGAAGATGAATACCGCGCGGACCCCTCCTCGCTTGAACTGCTGTATATCCGTTCCGATGAAGGACGGCTGGCGCCTCTTGATACTCTGGCTCGGGTTACAAGGGACTTGGGGCCTTTGACCGTAAATCACCAGGGCCAGTTGCCGGCCGTAACCATCTCGTTCGATCTGGAACCGGGGGTTGCCCTCGGCGACGCCGTGCCCGCTGTTGAAGACCTGGCCCGAAAAACACTCCCTCCGAACACCAGCGCCGGCTTTCAGGGCGCGGCCCAGGCGTTCCAGGCATCGACGAAGGGGCTGTGGATTCTTCTGCTTGCGGCAATACTGGTCATTTACATTGTGCTGGGTATCCTTTACGAGAGTTTCATCCACCCCGTAACCATACTCTCCGGCCTTCCCGCCGCGGGGTTCGGGGCGCTGGCTACGCTTATGATCTTCGGTTCGGAGCTTTCCGTTTATGGGTTTGTAGGTGTTATTCTTCTCATCGGCATTGTCAAGAAAAACGCCATCATGATGATCGATTTCGCCCTGGAAGAACAGCGCGGGGGATCGGTATCAGCCCTGGATGCGATTCAAAGGGGAGCTCTTGTCCGTTTCCGGCCGATAATGATGACCACCATGGCCGCACTCATGGGGACCTTGCCGATAGCCCTGGGTTTCGGCGCCGGCGCGGAAGCGAGGAGGCCCCTGGGCCTGGCCGTGGTGGGCGGCCTTATGGTTTCACAACTGCTCACCCTTTATATCACTCCGGTGGTCTACTATTACATGGACCAGGTCCGGGAGCGCGTTGAAGCCTGGTTCAGGCGAAGGAAGCGAGGCTTCCGTCCCGGTATTTCAGGTGGTGAAGCCTGACTTCAGGGAGCGCGGGGTGTCAGGAAAATCAGAATAAAGTCACATTTATGGAGAAATGCGCGTGTATGTCTTTTTTCTGTTATTGCTGCTGATATATGGCGGAATGCACTTTCACATGTACCGCAAGGTTTCCGGGGCGTTTGTTGTCCCATTCCCCTTTAAGGCCGGAATGCTTCTGTTCATGGGGCTCATGGTGTTCGCGCCCATTCTGGTGAGGTTTGCGGAGAGGAAAGGATCTGAGTGGATCGCCCTGCCGCTTGCGTATGCCGGATATCTGTGGATGGGATTTATCTTTCTGTTTTTCACCACATCTTTGCTTGTGGATCTTGGCAGGGTGCTGTTACGATGTCCACTGTTTACATCTCATGGTTTTCATCCGAGCGACAGACAGACCCTGATGTTTTCCCTGTTCGTTTCTCTGGGGCTTACTGTTTACGGCTTCCATGAGGCCCTCGACATACGAACGGAGAAGGTTGTCATAAACACGGAGAAGCTGCCGGGCACAATGGAACGCCTCAGGATTGTACAGGTGTCCGATGTCCACCTGGGCTTGATTGTGAGGGAAAAGCGCCTGCGGAAAATCGTCCGGACCATTCAGGAGGCGCGGCCGGACGTGCTGGTGTCAACCGGGGATCTCGTGGATGGCCAGATAGACGGAATGGAGACCTTTGCCGCCGAACTGGGGAAGTTGCGGCCTTTGTTCGGAAAGTACGCGGTTATGGGAAACCATGAGTATTACGCGGGAATTGGAACTTCACTGGACTTTACCCGGCAAGCGGGTTTTGATGTGTTGCGGGGAGAAAGCCGGAACGTTGGAGACGGCCTGACCATTGTCGGAGTTGATGATCCTGCCTCGAAAAATGAAGGACTCCAGAACCCCGTAGAAAAGGATATCCTGGCGAGCATACCCCGTGAAAGATTTGTCCTTCTTCTGAAGCATCGGCCAACGGTGGAAAAAGGCAGCGCCGGTCTGTTTGACTTGCAGCTTTCCGGGCATGTTCACAAGGGACAGATCTTCCCGTTCACCCTTTTCACCCGCCTGGCATATCCTGTAGTCACCGGCTTGTCCTTCCATGGGGGTTCCGCTCTGTATGTAAGCCGCGGAACCGGGACGTGGGGACCTCCAATCCGTTTTCTGGCCCCCCCCGAGGTGACGGTTATCGAGCTTGTGAGAAAGGTTGAATGAAGAAAGAAAAAAGCCGTTTCTTCAGCGGCAGTCGTCCCGCCAGAGGCAATTGGTCTGGCCGCATGAGTCGGCGCCGCCGGTGTCGTAGCAGTCCTTGTTGCCTTCGTTCCTCTGGATTGCCTGGATTATTTCCGCTTTTTTCAGGCCCTTTATCTGAATGCCCCGTTCTTTAGCGATTTTTTTTACTTCATCAAGTTTCATGATCATCTCCTTTGCCCTGACGACGTGTGAAGTTACTTAAATGATTATCACTATAGCAAAGAGACTGATGATTACAACAGGACGGCCGGCGTGACGCCAAAAAAAATACGAGCATGATTGGCGTTTCCACCTGGATTGCCGCCGGCTTAATCGCGAATGTTCATTTTGCGAAGGATTCCAATTTTAATCATGGAGGGACTATATATGAAAATATCCTTTTGCGGTCTTCTGAAAACAGGGCGGCTCCTTGTTGCATTTCTCATTATCATCGGACTTGCGGCGCTGGCCTTTGACGCGCGCCGCGCCTCGGCGCTTACTGTTCCGGAAAAGTTGATATACGATCTTACCTGGACCGGCATAAAGGCCGGAACGGCAACGCAGGAGATAAGGGGCGACGGAACTGAAACCAGGATAATTTCCACGGCCCGGTCAGCGGACTGGATCACGACCTTTTTCCCGGTAGAAGATCGCATCGAAACGGTTTTGACGGGCGCGGGAAACGGCAAGATAGGATTGCCCAGGCTTTACCACATGAAGATACGGGAAGGGAGCCATCGCAGGAACAAGGAGGTTGTCTTTGACCAGGAAAAAGGCGTTGCTTTCTATAAAGACAACATAAGCGGAGAGAAGGCGGAGATATCGATCCCCGAGGGTACCCTTGATACTTTATCCAGCTTCTTTTTCGTCCGCACCCTGAAGCTTGAAGTGGGCAAGTCGGTTTTCATCTCGATTCTGGACAACAAAAAGCTGTGGAAGGTGGAGGTGCAGGTGCTGCGCAAGGAAACGATCAAGACGAAACTGGGGAGTTTCAATACGATCGTCATCAAGCCCTTGATGAAGTCCGAAGGGATAATGGAGAGAAAGGGCGAAATGTTAATATGGTTGACGGACGATGACCGGCTCCTCCCGGTCAGGATGAAAACCAAGGTCAAGGTGGGCAGTATCACTGCGACGCTTGTGGGAGGCGTATTCAGGAAATAGGGATATTGCGCGCCCAAAAACCTTCCATTGTTTTTCCGCGTTTCATTTATACGAACACGCCCAGGATTACATCATCTATGCCGCGAAACAGCTTACCCCCGGTACGTTCGATAAAATGAAGGACCTGCAGGTTTACGGGAACGCCCACAAAGTCGCCGGAGTCGCGCATATCCGTTCGCAGACCGTAACACCTTTTACCCAGCGCCGAAGCGAAACCAATCTCGCTCGCGGTGCCGGAATCGATTTCCGCTCCGTCCAGAACGGCAAATAGCATATCCGCGTTTCTGATGCCCTCTTCATTGCGCTTGCCGATTTCAGATGAAATCCGGCGGAATGCGGACACTCTTTCCGGATAGCTTTCAAGGGTGAAAGCCTGTGCGATATCCCGGGCTGATTGTGTCTGCTCCCAGGGGTCAAAAACGGTAAATCCCTGGGCTGTGAGCCGTGCTTTGATCTTTTCCAGATAATGACCGTTTTCAGGGCTGAAGCCCAAGGGAGATGCCAGGTATATGGTTGCCATGTACAGTAGTCCTTGCCGGCTAAAGGGTCGCCGAATTAATCGTTTCCTGTTTGCGCTGCTTCCAGGGTGATCTTTTTGACGTGGAAGGCTTGGTATGGAGAGTAGCATGACGCGCCTTGTGATCTCAATCTTCCACCCCATCCAGTTTTTATCTCTTGCGCCGCATCCTCTGCCGCTGTCTCATAAACCAGTCGAGCGACGTCCGGAAAATATGCGGCTTCGACCCTTATAGTTCTGTTAGCCGCTTTATGTTTCCATGGATATGAACTATATCCGAAGCGAAGAGTCTGAGCAAGCAATTGCAATATGCTGAATTTACAAGATTTGTTACCGGAGTTCACTGCATGGTAATAAAAATGTTTGACCCGTGTGCATTTTTTGTATTGACAGTTCTCGGCGGGTTTTGGTATAAGCATGTTCCCTTTGATGAGGGAACGG
>CAYMFO010000078.1:0-12555 GCA_964389825.1 uncultured Geobacter sp.
AACTTCTATCGAGTGCTGTCACTTGAACGCTCGATGGAAGCTGAGTAGTTACGGATGGTTTATAAAGGCATCGCATGATAAGGAAATTCAATATCAGCCGTGGCCATGGAAACGCCTTCCTTCCCGTCACGGTCAAGCCACGTGAAACGGAGAGTTTGCCGCATATGAGCACAATCCTGAGCAGCGCAGCGGGTCTTCCCGCCGCCCATGACCAGATACTGAACAAACTGACCGAACTGTACCGGGACCTGTTCAACCACAACGGGTACGGGACCCTGCGGGTGGAGATGCGTTTCCTGAAAAAGGGGCAGAAGGAGATATTCCTCATCTGCGGCAAGGAATACCGGTTTATCGTCGATTATCCCGGAGAGGCCGGAGAACCCCATGAGAGCGGGGGAAAAAGGGGGTGAGAAGAACGGAGCGAGGGCCGCTGTAGCGGCCCTCCCGGTCCGGCGAGGCGCCGGCGGGAGCGTACCATGGAATGCAGTATGGCTGGAGCAGGTGCGGCAGACCCCGGGGCGGGGTTGCGGGCACGGATAAAGAACCTTTAACGCAACCCCGGAGGGACATAATGAAAGAAAGAGCAAGACGTTTTATTAACCGGCTGGTGGCCAAGTCGCGCAGCCAGGCAGGTTTCACCCTGCTGGAAATTCTGGTGGTGCTGGTGATCATGGGCTTCCTGATCGCCATGGTAGCGCCGCGCCTGGCCGGCATCTCCGGCGATGCCGTGGATAAGGTTTGCGATACCAACCAGAACCGCATGGTGGGATACCTTGCGAGTTATATGGAGAAGAAGGCCAAGTTCCCGGACAACCTGACCAACCTGGTTGAGGAAACGGCCGCCGGCGCCTACCAGATCCCGGCGGTATCCGACGACGACACGGAAAACGGCGCGGAGACCCTGGCGTCTGAATTTTTCTCTCGCAACCACTTCCGCATCCACTACCTGGACACCGATGAGGCCGCCGAGCTGAAGGGCCTGGGGGTCGTCAACGTCCTCAACCTGAACGCCTATGACGCATACCTTGCCGACGGTTCCGCCGTCAAGACCGGGTATGACGCAACGGCGACCGGTCCCAATGAAATCGCTATGGCAACCAGCGTCACCAAGGCGCCCAAGATGGAGCGTGTCCCTGTCGCCGCCGGCGTCGCCGTGGCCATGGTCGGCACCGGCCATAACAACACCGCTTTCGTGGCCGCCGATGAAGAACGCGGATGGGGCGAGCCCGAATTCCTCGGCCGCATCGTCATGGGCCTCGGTCCCGAGTCCGGCCTGATCAAGGACGGCGTCATCGCCAACGCGGCCCATTGCCCCGGCGGCATCCAGAACGCCGACAACGTGACCTACAACGACTACAACGTAGTCCTGCCGCGCCTGGCCGCCACCGTTGACCGCGCCGGCTACGGCACAGGCTTCACCGACAACGACGCAACCGCCGAAGGCATCCAGGTGTACGCTATTTCCTATGAAAGCGACAACGTCCCCGCTGCTGCGTACGACTACACCGCGGCGACCAACACCTACAAACTGCGCCCCTTCACCATTACCGAGAAGATGCAGAAGTGGCAGTACCACACCCAGTGCCCGGAAGGCCACATGTATCCCGAGGATGACGGCGAATTCTGGGGCATCGACATCGACCACGCAACCGGCATCAACTAACGTCGGATAGACACATCCCACCGGAGCCGGCGGGCGGGGCTGCCTCCCTTGTCCCCGCCGCCGGTCTCCATCCGGCGTTCCGGCCGGTGACCCGCATCACCGGCCGGATTTTTATGAGGTCCGCGGAACAGGATATTTTTCGCCTGGATGTGAATAAAACGTAGGGGCGAACACGAGGTTCGCCCCTACAGACCTGTCATCATCCGCTGAAGATAAACCGGACAAGGTACCGATTATGACGATGCGCCACATATCGAACAGATATATGAACCGGGGATTCACCCTCCTGGAGGTGTTGATCGTCGTTTTCATCCTCGGCCTGCTGGCGGCCTTGGCCGCGCCGGCCGTCGGCTACCTGGACAGCCTGGAGCGGGAGAGGATCACCCGTGAGGGGATGAAACGGATACGCAACGCCATTGTCGGGCCCGACGACCGCTTCGACGACCAGGGGAGGCCCCTGGTGGGCGGCTACGTGGGCGACATGCGCGCCTGGCCCGATCTGTGGGAGGCGCGGGCCGAGATCAGGCCCGGTTTCGCGGGTACGGGGTGGGACAATCCCCCGGCCATGACCGCCGGGCTCGGCCAGGGGCCCGGCTACCAGCTCAACGCCTCCTACGTCTACCACCGGCCGTCGGGCGTCTTCGAGGGGAAACGATGGAAGTGGCTTTGCCCCTACCGTCGGCTGTACGACGACCCGGCGGGAAATGACCATATCGGCGGACTGGAGACCGAGAACGAGGGACAGCCCCGCGGCCTCTGGACCCGCTACCCCGAGGAACTCCCCTTCGACCTCCCCGGTCATCCCAAACCCGGCCTGGACCTGGGCGCGGCCTGGAAGGGCCCCTACCTTAACCCGCCCGCGGACGGAAACCCTTCCGATGCGGATCACTGGGCGGCCGGGGATTACGAGTATGCGGCCCTGGAGCCGACCTGGCACGCCTCCGGCCCCCATGCCGGGTTCGAGACCTGGGAGGACGGGGACAACAGCCCTGTCACCGGCGAACCGGGCGAGCAGTACGATGACAAGGAGTTCTTCCGCATGCTCCAGAACGACGGCCGGCTGGCGGACGGCTGGGGGAGGGCCTTCCGCTTTTTCATCACCGCCGACCAGGCGCATGCGGGCGAGACGATCTTCTGGATCGTTTCCGAAGGGGCCGACGGCAAGGGACGCTACCCGTCCAAGGGGACCTGTTCCGGTCACTCCTGGTCCACAAACACCGCCGACACCATGGGCAATGCCTATGACGAGAACCACGCCTTTAACCGGGACAACATCGTCATGAAGCTCTACTCCCGCGACTGGCGGGCCGCCTTCGACCAACTGGAATCGGACAAGACCGCTGCGACCCGCCGCGCCCTGGAGAGGGTAAGGCAGGCCCTGCTGGGCGAGTGCCCTGAGGGCCTGAATACCGGCTACAGCGGCGACCTGCTGGCTTGGCCGCTCCTGTTCCGCTGGGAAGGGACGAGCTGGGACGACCGGGACGCGAGCGATACGGCCTACACCAAGGGCCAGCCGCGCGGACTCTGGACCGGCGCTCCCAACAGCGCAGACGCAGCTGATAACCTGCCCCCGTCCAGCCGGGGGATCGGTTGGCGGCGCGCCTACCTGACGCCCCCCCTCGGGACGGGCGCCGGCGAGATGCTCAAGGACGCCTGGGGGCGGGAGTTGCTCTTCTTCTACGACGCGGGGCATGACGCCTTGCTGGTCCTGTCTCGCGGGGCGGACGGGAAATTCGCTTTCGGCGCGACCAACGCCGGTTGGACCGAACCGGAAAACTTCATCGAGGCGGTCGACGTCACCGCCTACGATCCCGCGTCGGCCGTGAACCTGGACAACATCCACCTGGTCGTCAGGAGACATGAGCGGTTTCCAGGCTATTTCCGGCTCAGCCGCTTCGTCGTCCTGAACGCGACCGCCGGCGCGACCAAGGCCCGCTTCTTCCGCGACAACGGCGCGCCGGTCGCCGGGGTGGACCTGCTGGCCGCCGCGGTCCTGACCGATGAGGACAGTGATGGCGCGGCCGACGACTGGGCCGTCGGTAACGGCCTGCCGGCATTCAATTTCGACGACGTCACGGCCCAGACGGTCCCTGCCGGGGCCCGTTACCTGGTGTTCTGGAACGATACGGACGGCGACGATGAGATCGACTCAGGTGAGATGCATTTCCCTTATGCATTCAACGTCACCGCCACGCCGGGGAGCGGCCAGTACGGCACGGTGCGGGTGTCCACGGCGGATTTCCGGGCGGCCCCGTAGGGGCGGCATTAACCCTTCCCGTCCTCCCCTTACCTGAGGGGAGGGACGCTTCGTGACGCGATGACCGGGAAATATAGGGGCAACCCCCCGTGGTTGCCCTTGTTTTGGGCGGCCACACTGTGCCGTCCCGAGAAGCGCGCTGTAAAATGTCGAAGCCCCTGAGGGTGGGGTCGGCGGTTCGTACTACCCCCCCCCTCTGATTACCAACGACTATTCAAAGGATATTCTTTGTGAACCTGTTTGCCAAAGAACTGCTGGCCGTGGAAGTGGCCGGGGACGAGATACGGGCCGCACTGGTGCGCGGTACGGCGCGTACCCGGGAGATCATCGATTTCGTGTCCATGAAGAACTCCTCTCCCGACGATGACCTCCCTTCCGTGGAGGCGGTGAAGGCGCTTGCCGAGCGTCTGCGCCGGTCCGGCGGCCCGGCGGTGTTCGTTACCGCCATGGCCCGGGCCTTCGAGCTGCGCATGGACCGGGGAAAAGTGTCGTCCCTGAAGGCGCGGCAGCTTCGGGAAGCGGTGCGCTGGGAGGCGGAGCCCTATACCGGCATCACCGGCGCCAATGCCCTTATTGGTGTCCAGGCCGCGCCCAGGCCCAAGAGCCGGCCCGGCGAGATCGTCTACGAGGATGAGGACGATCAGACCGCCATTACCGTCACCGCCCTGGAGCGGAATGTCTACCGGGCGGTGAAGGAGCGCTTCCGGGTGGCCGGTTTTTCCCTGCGGCGCGTCTACCCGCCCGATGTCACCTTTTACATGCCGCTCCTCCTGGACAGTATGGACGTTCCCAGGGCAATCCTGGAGGTGGGACGCGACTATTCCAACTTCGCCATCGTCCGGGGGAGGGCGCCGGAACAGATCAGCACCCTGACCATGAGCCTCGAATCCATCTCCGGCCACCTGAGCGGCGAGATGGTTTCCCCGGAACTGGAAGATTCCCTGCGTTTCATGGCCCGGCAGGTCCCGGGACCGGAGGCGCTGGTTGTTTCCGGATGCGGAGCGGCTGACCCGGGGGTTCTTTCCTATATTTCCGGTTTCTGCGCCAACGGCGCGCGTCCGCTGCTGATGTCCCGCGGCTCCGCTATCAGCGATGCGCGCGCCGAAGCGGAGCACGCCGTTTTCGGCACGGTGGTCGGCGCCGCGGTGCGCGAGCTCATAGGCAGGGGCGGCCGGGAGCTGGGCATAGACGACAGCGTGGCGATGGGCCAGCGTCTGAAGAAGAGCGCCTACCTGTTTCCCGTCGCCGTCACGGCCCTCGCCATTTCGCTCCTCTTCGGCCACTACGGCTACATGCGCTACCAGGAGGCGAGCTACAAAAAGCGCATCGAGAAGCTGAAAGACGAGGTCAAGGAGCGCAAGGCGCGGGTCGCCGACTACGAACAGCTGATCAAACAGGAGGAAGCGGTGCGGAAGGAGATCTCCGTCGCCCGGCGCAGGCTCGACTTTATTACCAACCGGTCGGACAAGGACGTGAGCGGCATCATTGCCGCGATCCGCGGCATCGGCGGCGCGGTCTCCGATCGGGTCGTGCTTTCCTCCATCGCCAGGGAATCCGGAGGGGATTATCTGGTGATCGGCGGCGCCGCGGGCCAGGGCGCCGTAGGCCGTTTCATGGCGGCCCTTCAGCGCCAGAGGTGGTGCGCTTCGGCGATCCTGAAAAAGGCGGAGCGGGGCGAGGCGGACAAGGCGTTTCTCCGTTTCGAGATAAGCGTGAAGAGCGCGGGCCCGGCGTCATGAGAAAGCTGTCACGCTTTGAAAAACTGGGTGTGGTGGCCGCCGTGATCATCGCATGCGGTTTCCTTTACATGAAACGCGTCTATGAGCCCCAGGAAAAGAAGCTCAAGGCCACGGTGGCCCAGTTGAACAAGGTGATCGCCGAGGTGAACGGACTCAAGTCCGTTCCTTCGGCGGTGTCCCTCAGAAAGAGCCTCCAGAAACACAAACAGGAACTGGAGGAAATCAACAAGAGTCTGGCGGGGACCGCGGCGGGCAGCGGCACGGATAAAGGGCTCAGCGCCCTGATCAGCCGGGTCAGCGGGCGCATCGACGAATGCGGGCTGAAGGTCCAATCGTTCGCGCCCAAGGGGTCGAAGAAGGACGAACTGTTCTCCTGGCGCCTCTTCGAGCTGACCATGACCGGCGGGTATTTCAACTACCTCTCGTTTCTCGAAAGGCTGCGCGCCATGCCCGAAGCGGTGAAGATCGAAAAGGTGACGATGGAGCAGCTCGATGATTCCAATCTGCGTATCACAATGGAGATTTTTCTATGAGACAGATGATTAATGGTCCGGGGCGCGCGCGAGCGCTTCTTTTTCTGTTCGTCGCGCTCATGTTTGCCGGGGCGGGGCCGGCCGGGGCCGCCGGAGAAGGGGGGCGCAATCCCTTCTCCGTGCCCCACAACCATGCCGGCGCCGTGCGGATGCTGGCCCTGAAAGGCATCGTGCGCACGGAGCATTTCAACGGCGCCATTGTCCAGGTGGGCGATGGTGACAATGTTTCCGTGTTCAGGGTCGGCAGCCGCGTGAGGCTGGAACTGGACGAACATGTCTATGAGTTTAGCGTGGCGGCCATCAAGGAAAAGAGCGTCATGTTCAAAAGCAGGGACGGAAACAGATACGAGGTGGTTATCCGATGACATGCGGGAGAGGAAAGCAATGGATACTGCTGCTGGGCGCGTCGCTTGTGTGCGGTTGCGCCGGTCTCGGCGAGGAACTCACAACGGTTCCCCCGGATTACAGCGTGAGAAAAACGGGCGCGGCGGTGGTCCAGCCGCCGTCCGCCGAAGAACTGGCGCCGAAGCATCCCTCCTTCCGCGTCATTAAGGGCACGCCGGTGGAGAGCGTCGAGGATGCGAAGCGGTTGCTGGAGAAGAAGGCGGGACGCGAGAGGCTCGGGCTCGATACCGTGCTGCGTTCGTGCGCTCTGCATGAGGCGAAGGTGCGGATTCTCGCTGAGCTGTTTACGGAGATCAGCGGCTATAACGTCGTCGCCAGCAACGCCGTCGCGGATCGGACCATCAGCATCTATCTGAAGAACATCCCGATGCGGGAGGCGCTGGAGTCCGTCTGCCGTCTCAATGGCCTCTGGTTCCGGGAGGGAAAGGGGATTATCACCCTCATGACCCGCGATGAGTATGTGCGCGATATCGAGGCGCGCCAGAGCGATCAGACCAGGGCCTTTTTCGTCCGCTACTCCAACGCCCTGGACATGGCCAAGGTCATCACCGCCGCCATGGGAGACGAGGTGCGGCTGACAATCATCGATGATGAAAAGATATACGGGCATCTCGATCCTTCCACCACCACCTCGTCAACGGGCACATCATCCGGCGCCGCCTCCACCGGCCAGAGCGAATCGCTGAACCTGTCCGCCGCCCAGCTCAAAACCGCCGGGCTGTCGCCGGCGACAGCGACTCCGGCGCAGGCGGCCGGAGCAAAGGGGGGAGAGGTCCAGGCGGCCGCCGCGCCGGCGGCGCAGGGCACGCGGCCCCTGCTGGCTATCCTCACCGTGTTCAAGCGCAACAACTGCATTATCGCCCGGTCCCTGGACGGCGCCCTGCTCAACGAGATGGGGAGGATCATCGAGACCCTCGATACGCCCACCAACCAGGTGCTGCTGGAGGTGAAGATACTGCAACTGACCCTGAATGACGGGTTCGACAGCTTTTTCCGGTTCAACTACGTGGATTCCGGTTCGACCGGCGCCCTGGGCGATTTCGTGACCGGTGTCGGGCTGGGAGGCGCCAGCGTCATGGGCTCCACCGCCTTCAATTTCGTGTTCGACAGCGACAAGCTGGATGCGCGCATCGCCTTCTTCGAATCCAAGGGGAGGGTGCAGATGTTTTCCACGCCGTTCCTCATGGCGGCCAACAACAGCAAGGTGGAATTCTTCGTCGGCGAGGAGACGCCGCTGCGGGATGAGGTAACCTCGAAGACGGTAACCATCGGCCAGGACGCGAACAATACCATTAACACCTTCGAGGTGAAGATCAAGCGTGAGGACCTGGGGACTGACGTGGAGATGACCACCTTCATCAACGATGACGGCACGGTGACCATGGAGGTGGACGCCGAAATATCCAGCGCCTATCTGAACTTCAGCACCACCAAGGTAGTCAATAACGTCACCGGCGAGACAATCGAGTATCCCCTGGACGGCACCAGCAAGACCAATCTCAAGTCGATCCTTTCCGCCAGATCAGGTCAATCCATCGCCATCGGCGGCATCATCAAGGAGACCATGGACCGGAGCACGAAAAAGGTCCCGCTCCTAGGTGATATCCCCGGTCTGGGCCTGTTCTTCCGTGACGTGGTGAACAGCAAGAAGAAGACTGAGACCGTCATCATCATTACCCCCCACGTGATAGCGCACCCCTTCCTGGCCGGCCGGGTCTCGGACGAATTCCTCGGCAGGAAGAGTTCCCATGAACATATTACCCGCGGCAGGGAGAACATCCTCGACGATGGAGAAAGGGATCTGCCATGAGCAATCACGAACCATTACCCGCGCGGGAGCAGCGTCCAGAAGACATGACGGCCCTGTTTCGCGAGACCCTGAAGCGCAAGGCGTCAGACCTGCACCTGACGGCGCGCATGCCGCCGGTGTTCCGCGTCAAGGGCGAGCTCATGTCCATGGAATGCGACCCCTACCAGCCCGAGGAGATCGAGAGGCTGCTGGATGAAATCCTCATGCCGCGCCATCGGGAGGTGCTGGCCCGCAACCGTTCGGTGGATTTCGCGGTGAGCGTCAACGAGGTGGGACGGTTCCGTCTCGCGGCCTTTTTCCAGCGCGGGGCGCTGAGCGTCGCCATCCGTCTCCTGGCCGACGGCATCCCCACCCTGGAGGGCCTCGGCCTGCCGGAGACCATCGGGGAACTGTCCCGGTTGCGGGACGGCCTGATTCTGATCACCGGCGTCACCGGCTCCGGCAAGTCCACCACCCTGGCTACCATCATGGACGGCATCAACGCCAACAGCCGCCGCAATATCATTACCATCGAGGACCCCATAGAATACGTGCACCAGAACAACCTGAGCGTCATTCACCAGCGGGAACTGCACTCCGATGTCCCTTCCTTCGCCGAAGCGTTGCGCGATTCTCTCCGCGCCGACCCGGACGTGATCCTGGTGGGCGAGATGCGCGACCTGGAGACCATGCGAACCGCCATCATGGCCGCGGAGACCGGCCACCTGGTGTTTTCCACTCTCCATTCGCGCGACTGCATCTCTACCATCAACCGCCTGGTGGGCGCCTTTCCCGCCGGAGAGCAGTCCCAGATACGCCAGCAGTTGTCGGCGACCCTGCGGGCCGTGGTTTCACAGCGGCTGCTGCCCAACGCGGCGGGAACGGGCCGGGTACCGGCCGTGGAGCTGATGCTTTCCACGCCGGGGATATCGAACCTGATCCGCCAGGGCAAGGACGACATGATCTATTCGGCCATAGAGACGGGCGTGCAGCAGGGGATGCAGACCATGGAGCAGTGCCTGATCCGACTCATCGAAGAAGGGAAGATTTCCCTGGAAACCGGCCTTGCGGCCGCCCGTAACGAAAATTTCCTGCGCCGGCGTCTTTCAGTCAACCGCGCGGTCGCTTCCGGAGAATGCGGACGATGAGGAGCGCGACGTTTTTCGGAGAATATCTCGTGGAAAAAGGCGTCTTCAGCCGGGAGGCCCTGACGCGGCTGCTGACGACCCAACGCATGGTCCGGGAAAAGATTGGCATGATCGCCGTGCGCGAGGGGCTGCTCACCGAGGATCAGCTCACGACGCACCTGTCGGATTTCCTGGGCATTCCCCTGTTCAGGCAGACCCTGGACACCATCGAAAAAGGGATTGTCAACGCCATTCCCATGAAGCTGTCCCTCAAGTCCAATGTCCTGCCGGTAGGGACCGGCGAACAGGGCGAACTGTTGCTGGCCTGCAGCGGCCCGCTCCCCCAGGCGATGCTTCAGACCATATCCCGCCTCTGCAAGAGGCAGGTGCGGCTGGTGCTCACCTCCCAGCGCCAGTTGAAGAAGATGCAGAATCTTTTTTTCAGCAGCCAGTTTGACACCACCATCAAGCTGGACCGGCCTATTGAAACGGACGATGTGGGGTTTATCGTCGAGCTGCTGGAAAAACTGCTGGTGCGGGCCGCGAACATGGGCGCGTCGGACGTGCACCTGGAGCCGGAAAAGGCGGAGCTCATCGTCCGGCTGCGCGTGGACGGCATGCTTCACCAGACCGAGCGCCTCCCCTTCGACCTGAGCGCCAAGCTGGTGTCGCGCATCAAGGTGCTGGCCGGGATGAACATCGCCGAGCGGCGCAAGCCCCAGGACGGCTCATTCTACTTCATGCCCCAGGCCCTGGACGTGGAGATAGACGGTGTCAACGTGCGCGCCAGCGTCCTGCCCGTGGTCAACGGCGAAAAGGCGGTATTGCGGCTGCTTCCTCCCCACGACGAGCATATCGACCTGGACGCGGTGGGCATGGCCCCCGACGTGCTGGCCGTGTTCAAGGAGCACCTGCGGCTTCCCCACGGCATCATGCTGGTAACCGGACCGACCGGTTCCGGCAAGTCCACCACCCTGTACGGCGCCTTGCAGCTCCTGCGCAACGAAACCACCAATATCACCACCATCGAGGACCCGGTGGAACTGACCCTGCGCGGCATCAACCAGACCCAGGTGGACACAGGGGAGAAGGTGACCTTCGCAGGCTCGCTGCGGGCCATCCTCCGCCAGGACCCGGACGTGATCATGGTGGGCGAGATCCGCGACGCTGAGACGCTGACCATAGCCCTGCGCGCGGCCATCACCGGCCACCTGGTGCTGACCACCCTCCACACCAACGACGCGCCCAGCGCCTTCAGCCGCATGGTGGACATGGGAGCGGAGCCGTTCCTGGTCTCCGCCTCGGTGCGGGCGGTCCTGGCCCAGCGCCTGGTGCGGACGGTATGCAGCCAGTGCGGCGTCTGGTCGGACATGACCGAGGCCGAAGCGGCCATGCTGGGCCTCCAGGAGGCCCCGTTTCCCATCAGGCGCGGCGCCGGGTGCGAGCACTGCCGCCTGGGATACCGGGGCCGCATGGGTATTTTTGAGTTTCTGCCCGTGGACGACGAGCTGCGGCGCATGATCATGGCGCGCGCCACCTTTGAAGAGCTACGCGAACTGTCGATTGCGCGCAAGGGCTTCCGGACCCTGCGCCGGGACGGTATCGAAAAGCTGCGCGCCGGACTGACCACGCCGGAGGAAATTGTGCGGGTAACCCTGGAGTAGCCCATGCCGACTTTCCGATATCGCGCCATAGATGCCTCGGGAGAACGGGTCAAAGACCTGACGGAAGCGCCGGAACTCGCGGTGGCGGTTGAGCGCCTCCGTGCACGGGGCCTGATCATCACCGAGATCGACGAAACCGAGGGGAAGGTGGACAGCGGCGCCGGCCTTGCGCGTTTCGTGCCGGTCCGGGCCAAGGACGTGGCGCTCTTTTTCCGCATGTTCTCCGCCCTGATTAAGTCGAACATCCCCATTTCCGAAGGGGTGGGCATTCTCTGCGAGCAGGCCGGCAACAGGCGGATGCGCCAGGCTCTGGAGAATGTGAAAAAGCGCATCGAGGGGGGTATGCCCCTGAGCCAGGCCATGGAACCCCATCAGCGCATCTTCGGGGAGATGATCATCAGGATGATCCGGGCCGGAGAGCTGGGCGGGATGCTGGATGTGATCCTCGAGCGCATCGCCGACTACCTGGAAAGCCGCGCCGCGCTGCGGACAAAGATGATCACCAGCCTGATCTACCCGGCAGTGGTCGTGGTGGTGACCCTTGGCGTGGTCATCTTTCTCATCACCTTCGTCATACCCAAGTTCGCGATGCTGCTGGGCGGCCGCAAGCTGCCGGCCAACACCCAGGTTCTGCTGGATGCGGCCGATTTCTTCAAACATAACGGAGTGACCATCTCGGTCGTGGCGGTCGCCGCGGTTGCGGGGTTTTTCCTGCTGATGATGCTCCCCGATGCGCGGGTCTTTTTTGACCGGCACAAGATCCGGCTGCCGATGATAGGGCAGGTATTCCGCTTCGGTGTCGTGGTCCAGTTCGCCAGTACGCTCAGCTCTCTGCTGCAGAGCGGCATTACCCTGGTGGATGCCCTGAAGTCCAGCAGTGACACCCTGACCAACAGGGCGGTCAGGAAGCAGATGGAAGAGGTTACGGAAAAGGTTACCGGCGGTGTTCCCCTGTCCCAGGCAATGGCCGACGACCGGTTTTTCCCCCCCATGGTCAAGGCCTTGGTAACGGTCGGTGAATATTCGGGGCTCATGGACGAGGCGTGGCAGGCTATCGGCGATATCTGTGACAAGATACTCAGGGACAGGATCGCCCGCATGAGCGCCCTCATCGAACCGATCCTGATCATCACGCTGGGCGCGGTGGTCGGCTACGTGGCCTGGGGGCTGATCGCGGGCATGCTGTCCCTGTATGCGTCGGCGGGCAAATGATCCTTAAAACGGCATTTCAGCCACAGAGGTCACAGAGAACACAGAGATATAATAGCGAAAAAATGAACTGCCAGACTCACCATAAAGGTGACGATCGTACTATCTTTGTTTTGGAGTAACTGCTTGAAAGTTCTAATAAAACCCTCTGTGCTCTCTGTGTTCTCTG
>CAYMFO010000079.1:0-8762 GCA_964389825.1 uncultured Geobacter sp.
TCATTGCTCGATCACCTCCTTTGCCAGCTTCAGCAACTGGGAACTGAGCCTGATGCCGGACTGTTGCGCGGAACGGTTGTTAATCTCGAAGCGCACCCGTTTTTTTATCACGACCATATTGATCATAACCCCGGCCCGGGCAAATCCGGGATGGTCTCCCACGGTGAGGACCGGCCTGTCGCGGAGCGTCCTGAGGATTGCGGGGAGCGCCCGTTTTTCCGACGGGCTGATGTACAGGATGTCCACGCCCCGGGCGTCTTCCGCGTCGTTATAGCGTCTGACGCGGACCTTTCTTCCTTTTACGGATTTTCCATTCAGGGTGTCCATGGCGCCCTCAAACGGGTCGCTCCCCAGGATGCCGATGGTGAACACGCCGTCCTGGAGGGCGGACTCGGGCCAGTCGGCGAATCCCGCGAAATTGAGGATGAAGGCGGCCTTTACCCGATACTCTTCCGCGGACAGGGCGGCCCCGGCGGAAGAGGGAAGAATTGCCTGCAACTGGAAGAAGAGGAACAGGATGAGCAGCAGGGGTAAAGCCGGATGGGGTGGTTTCGCGGAACGGCGGGCGGCGCTCCGCCGGGACCGGACCTCAGCGCCGGAAAGCCCTTTTCGAGTTTCTTGGTGCATTTAGTGACTCCGTAACAATCCGTCTGTCTGATTCTATCCCGCGGCCGCTGTTTCCCGGGAGGGGAGGTATTGCTCGAACTGCTTCTTTTCCAGTGCGCATCGATATGCCTCTTCCGGGGTGATCTTCTTGGTCTTCAACAGGTCGAGAATGTGCTGATCCATGAGCTGCATGCCGTCCTTGCGCGCCGTCTGGATGATGGAGGGGATCTGAAAGGTCTTGCCTTCCCGGATCAGGTTGGCTATGGCCGGGGTCCCCACCATGATCTCCATGGCGGCCACCCGTCCCTTCCCCTCGGCGACCTTCAGCAATTGCTGGCAGACGACCCCCTTCAGAGACTCCGACAGCATGGCGCGGATCTGTTCCTGCCCGTCCCTTGGGAAGGCGTCGATGATGCGATCTATGGTCTTGGCCGCTGAGTTGGTGTGGAGGGTGCCGAATACCAGGTGGCCGGTCTCGGCGGCGGTCATGGCCAGGCTGATGGTCTCCAGGTCCCGCATCTCCCCCACCAGGATCACGTCGGGGTCCTCACGCAGGGCCGCCCTGAGGGCGGCGGAGAAGCTTTCGGTGTGTTCGCCTATCTGCCTCTGGTTCAGCAGGGACTCCTTGCTTTCATGGATGAACTCCAGGGGGTCCTCCAGGGTGAGGATGTGTTCCTTTCTCGTGGAGTTGATCAGGTCTATCATGGCCGCCAGGGTCGTGGATTTTCCCGAACCCGTGGGGCCGGTAACCAGCACGAGCCCCTTTTTCAGCATGGTCATCCTGCGCACCCCTTCCGGAAGGCCCAGGTCGTCCGCTGTCAGGATCTTGCCCGGGATGATGCGGAACACCGCCCCGATTCCCTTGTGCTGCAGGAAGAGGTTGCCGCGGAACCTGGCGAAGCCTGGTATGGCGTAGGCGAAATCCAGGTCGTGGCTCGCCTCGAAGTCGGCCCTCTGTTTTTCGGTGAGGATCTCAAAGAGGATCGCCTTTAGTTCCTCGTGGGACAGGGACTTGTAGTTCAGCCGTACTATGTCGCCGTGCAAACGGAATATGGGCGGGGCGCCGGTGGAAAGGTGAAGGTCCGAGGCCCCTTGGTCCTGCATCATCTTGAAAAGCGCGTCGATTCTTGCCATTTATCTTTTCTCCGTTACCGTGCCTTTGCGGCCAGATATTCTTCCGGTGATATGTTTCCCGCCAACAGCAGGTCTTCCAGTTCCTCGGCGGCGCCATGGTAGCCTTTTTCCTCCAGCCTCCGCGGCATCTCCCGGCCGTCCCCGGCGTGCGCGAACAATTCCCGGACATCCGGGCCAAAGGGGAGGACGTCCGCCAGGTACCTGGTTTCTCCCAAGCCGGTATACCCGCACTCCATGCATCCCGGCGCACGGTAGAGTCGATCCGCGTCCGGAAGTCCGGGCATGGAAGCAGGGGCCTTGACGGCTTCCCGGCAGGAGGGGCAGAGGGTCCTCACCGGGGTGAGTGTCACGATGCCGGCGATGCCCAGGGCAATGGAAGGGTTGTCCCGGCGGGCGGCCATCAGATAGTCCAGGGTCTTGCCGAGACCGTCGCAATCGATTCCAGCGGCTACCATATGGCCTCGCAGGGCGCCTCTCCATGCGGTGAGGAAGATCCGTCCGGAGGAAACGTCCGCAAGCGCGATCAGGTCGGCGTCATGGTTGGGAAGGGCGGCCATCACCTGCTCCAGATCCTCCGGTGAACCATCCGGCAGCGGTATGCGTGGAAAGGAGGTCCGCTCGCCGATCCCTTTCCCCGCCAGCAGGATATTTTTTCCCTGTGCGCTGCTTTGTTCCAGGAATAGATCCACAAGAGCCAGCCGGGCGCGCCTGTTTCCAGAGGCGCAGAGAATCATCCCTTCAGAGGCCGATGCCAAGGCCTGGAAATCGGCCTTTGCCGCCGCGCCGAGCCCCATTTTTTCCAGCGATGAGGGAAACGGGTCGTCCCGGCCCAGGGAGAAGGTGACGTATTCGCCCTCTGTAAGCCTTATGAGGAACGCGGCGATCATGACCGTCATCCCCTTGTAGTGGAATTGGATGCGGCCTTCGGAGGCGAATTCACTGGAAACCTTGATGGCGGCCTGCCCGCGGATGTGGAGAAGCAGGTTCTGGTAGGACGCGGAGGGAAAGGCGCCGATGTCCCGCCGCGTATGCCCCTTTCGGGCGGAGATCGTCACGAGAGCGCCTCGGGGGCGGAGAGAGAGGGCGGTCAGTCCGTTCTGGAGATAAAACAGGATGAGATATTTCAGGAGCAACGCGCCGCTCATGTCTTCGTTGATCTTTTCCAGGATTCCCGGCGTAAAGGAATTTGACGAGAGCCCGAAGGAGGTTTCTCCTTGGGCCGGGCCGTAGAAGAGATCCAGCATATCCCGCAGCTCGCGCATAATCGGCATGGACACGGTGACCCGGCATCCGGTCTCCTTTTCCACCGCTTCCACCGCGGCCAGGTTCATGGGGTCCGCCAGGGCTATGTGCAGCTCATCCCCGGTGCGTATGATGGGGATCAGATTGTATCTTCGGGCCAGTTCCGCCGGTACGAGAGACACGGCGTTTGCGTCCACGGTCTTTTCGTTGAGGCGGACGTAGGGTATGTTCAACTGGTTGGAGAGAGCCCAGTCGATATCCTCCTGCGCCACGATTCCCAGCTTGACCAGGGCCTCGCCGAAACGGCACCCGGAGGCGCGCTGTTCATCAAGGGCCGAATTGATGTCCTCTTCGGTGATTATGCGCGAATTGAAGAGCACCGATCCGATGGAGCCCTCCTTTACCAGACTTTCCATGTTAATCCTCCCGTATCCGCCGGGCCCGGTGAGTCCGGACAGCGGTCCTCATTAATATATCGGATGATGGGCTGAAAACTTTACCGCGCCCCCGAAAAAGACGTTTTTCCGTAGCTTTACATTTCACGGTTTCCTGTGATAGCCTTCCGTCGATAAATTAACGCTGTCTCGCGGTCTGCCGGGTCGCGCGGCGTAACGGGAAGGATTGAATGAAAAGAAAAGCGCTCGCCCTTTTTTCCGGGGGGCTGGACTCCATACTTGCCGTAAAGGTGATGCTTCAGCAGGGAATCGACGTGGAGGCGGTCAATTTCACCTCTCCATTCTTTCTCCGCGAGAATCCCGCTGCCGGGTGTCCTTCAGAGGCGGTCAGGGTGGCCGGTAAGCTGGGGATTCCAATCAAGGTGATAGAGCTTGGGAGTGATTTCCTGGAGATGCTGAAGGCGCCCCGGCACGGATACGGCAGCGGCATGAACCCGTGCATAGACTGCCGGATCTTTTTCCTCCGCAAGGCCGGAGAATACATGGCTGAATGCGGGGCGGATTTCATCATAACCGGTGAAGTTCTCGGGCAACGCCCGATGAGCCAGAGAAAAGACGCCATGCGCCTGGTGGAGCGGGAATGCGGCCTCCAAGGGTTGCTTTTGCGCCCCCTGAGCGCAAGGTATCTCCCTCCTACCATCCCGGAACAGGAGGGATGGGTGGACCGCGAGGGCCTTCTTGGCATCAGCGGCCGCTCGCGCAAGGAGCAGATGCGTCTCGCCGACGAGATGGGGATCAAGGGTTATCCGATCCCGTCCGGGGGATGCCTTCTTACCGAACCGTCCTTTATTTCCAGGATAAGGGACATCTTCGACCATGCCGAAGATTTGACCATGCGTGAATTCAGCCTGCTGCGCGTCGGCCGCCATTTTCGCATCGGACCCCGGACCAAGGTGATCATCGGCCGCAACGAGGTGGAAAACGAGGTCCTGGAAGGGATGGTGGCCCCCGGTGACGCGACCCTGCGCTGGCCGGGCGGCGGGAGCCCCCTGGCGCTTGTCGCCGGCGACACCGGCGACGGCTTTTTGCAAACGGCGGCGCGGGTTCTGCTGCGCTATACAAAGGCCGAACCCGCAAGGGAAACAACGGTTTTGGCGGCCCTGAACAGCGTGGAGCGTTCCGTGAAGGTTGTCCATGAATTTGACGATGGGATGGTCGACCAGTTTCGGGTGTGAGCGCGGGCGGATAATCGGGAGGATGCATGAATACGCTGGAACGGCTTTTGGAGATCATCGAAGAGATAGCGGCCGGCCGCTATTCCAATGACGTAATGGAACTGACCCGGCCGGAGGTTCCGGAGCCCGTCCGTTCCATCGCCGAGGCTATGGGGATGATGATGGTCAAGGTGGAGGCGAGGGAATACCGCCTCGAGATGCTCATACAGGAGCTGCGGGAGCTTAACGAACGCATCCGGCGCAACGCCGTGGGCGTGGTATCCGCCATGGCCAATGCCCTGGCCGCCAGGGATAAATATACCGAGGGCCACGCCGAGCGGGTCGGCGCCATAGCCGGGCTGATAGCCGGGGAGATGGGGCTTTCCGGGGAAGAGGTTGAGCTGGTGCGGGTCGCGGGACGTCTCCACGACATAGGCAAGATAGGTTTCTCCGACCGCCTGTTTTTACCCCACGAGGGGAAGAACCCCGAAGACGTGATCAGAGAGATAACTCGCCATCCGTCTACCGGCGCCCGGATTCTGAAGGACCTGGATTTTCTCGGCCCGGCCCTTGATTACATCGAATGCCATCACGAGCGGCCTGACGGCCGGGGCTATCCCCGCCACCTGAAGGCCCCGGATATCCCCCTGGGGGCGAGGATCATAGCCGTGGCGGACGGATATGACGTCATGACCACCGATCGGCCTTATCAGAAGGGTCGCTCATCGGAGACCGCCCTCGCCATTCTCAAGGAAAAAGCAGGCTCTCACTGGGACGAGGAGTGCGTCTCGGCGTTCGAGCGGGTCCTGCCGAAGATACTGGCTGAGTCCGCCGACGGGCCCTGAACCATTCTTCCTGAAACATTCGCGGCCCGTATCGGTTTCAAACGTCGCACCAAAAACCAACATTGGAGGGAGAATCGTCATGAAAACGAAGGCCGGAAAAGTCTGTCAGTTCAAGATATCCCTGAAGGGGATCCGCCCGCCCGTCTGGCGCAGGATAATGGTTCCCGAAAGCTACAGTTTCTGGGACCTGCATGTGGCCATCCAGGACGCCATGGGGTGGTCCGACTGCCACCTGCACGAATTCACGATGACAAATCCGAAGAACGGTTTTCTGGAGCACATCGGAATCCCAGATGACGACAACTTTTTCGGTGAAGAGATACTTCCTGGCTGGAAGAAGAAGATCAGGAACTACTTCACCCAGGACAACCTGAAGGCAGAGTATGTGTACGACTTCGGTGACGAGTGGCGTCATAGGGTCCTGCTGGAAGGGATATTCCCGGCCGAACCCGACGTGAAATATCCAGTCTGCGTGAAGGGAAAACGGAATTGCCCGCCTGAGGATTGCGGAGGGGTGTGGGGGTACGCCGACTTTCTGGAAAAGATCCAGGGCCCTGAAAACAGTGAGCGGAAAGAACTGCTGGAGTGGGTCGGGGGCGATTTCGACCCTGAGCATTTCGACCCGAAGGAAGTGGTGTTCTCCGATCCGGCCGAAAGGTTTAAAAGGGCGTTTTCCATTGCCGGAATGTAAATGCCGATGAATAAAGACAGGGAGAAACCCGGCGCATTGTCCGATAGCGCCCGAGACCATAAACACTAAGCAATGAACAACTCTTTCCGCTGGAGCGACGTCAGCCGCGACTCTCAGCCGGGGAATAACGGAAATGCAACTGGACCTCTTTCTGGACAACCGCCGCACCATCCTGGGCAACCTGGCCGACGAGCATCTCCGCAACCTCGAACTGGATGAGGCGGCCGGAATCTACGACAGGATCCTGGGCGAATGGCCGGATGATTCCGCCATCGCCTCCGCGCGACGGGCGCTTGATGTCTGGCGCGAAAGGCTTCAGCGCTTTCAATCCTCATCCGGCGGTATTGACGGGATACATAGCCTCTACGGGAACCTGGCCGAACCGGTCTCTTCCTCTCTCAAGTCCGGCATTCGTTCCTTTATCATTGATTGGCTTCAATCCCAACCCGCCCCTGAACTGATATTCATCCCGCCCCGCTTTCACCTGGGCTGCCTCCTGATGGAAGCGGGCAAGATTGCCGAGGCTGAAACCTGGTTCGCCCTTGCCCTGGATTCCGGGATACCCGAGCAGGGACGCTTCCTGGCCTATCTTGGTGACGCCCTGTTCGTGAAGGGTGAAACCGGCGATGCGCGGGAGTGCTATCGCGCCGCCTTTCTTGAAGACCCTTCGGGTATTGACATGGATCACCAGCGGGATCGGGCCGTGCTGGAAATGGTTGGCGAGATGGAGGAGGAAGGGCTTTCCGGGGAAGAGGCGATAGGGTGGATTCCGGTGTGGGGATGGCTTACCGGGGTCTTCTCGCTCGGCCCGCCGGATGCGGATGATCCACCCGCGCCCCGCGAAGAAACCCGGCAACCGGAGCGGCCTCCGGCGGGAGATGCGCCTCGACGCTGGTTCAGCCTCCTGCGGAAGGCCGAGCGCCCGCGGACCGGAAAACGGGATGACGCCGGACTGGTTCGCGCGCGCCGGGAGATGAGGGAGCTGAACCCCTTGATGTTCGGCAGGTATATGGAAAAACTCAGGGGATAAACAAAGGAGTAAATGACCATGGAAAATGAAAAACAGGTTTCAGGCTTTTTCCGTGACGATGGGACCAGGATCGACCCCGAAAGGGTTCCCAAACCGGCGCTCTGCCTCTCGTGCCGGAAGGACGGCGACCCGAGGGAAGAGATTCCGTGCATCCTGAACCGCGACGACCAGGATGGCGCGGAGAATTTCATCTGTCACGCGTATGTGGCGAAAACAGAATAAATACGGATGGAAAAGATATGAAGCGGTTTCTCCTCTTCATGCCCGGTGGACGTTGCCGCTTTTTCACTAAGGCATCGGCCGCGCCCCGTGGAGCGGAGGGGATTTAACCCGGTGACCATAATGACTGACGAGGCCCTTCCCATCCTTTACCGTGACTGCCACTTCATGGCGGTGAACAAACCTCCCGGCATGCTCGTGCACCGGAGCGATGTGGATCGCCGCGAGACGGTATTCGCCATGAGGCTTGCGCGGGACCAGGCAGGCTGCCGTGTCTATTCGGTCCACCGCCTGGATCGCCCGACCTCTGGAGCGCTTCTGTTCGCCCTTTCCCCCGAGGCGGCGCGGAAGGTCTCGGACGCCTTCCAGGCCGGGCTGGTATGCAAGACCTACCTGGCGATAGTGCGGGGGATCACTGATGAAGAGGCGGTCATCGACCATCCGCTGCGGGAGATCCCGGACCGGTTCGAGGACCGCGGGGATGGCGAAGAGGTCAGCAAAGAGGCGGTTACGGTCTTCCGCCGTCTGGCGGCCGTGGAGCTTCCAATGCCATCAGTGAAGTTTCCCACGGCCCGCTACTCCCTCCTGGAAGTCACTCCCCGCACCGGCCGAAGACATCAGATCCGCCGCCACCTGAAGCACGTCTTCCACCCCATCATCGGTGACACCACATACGGCGACGGCCTCCACAACCGCCTGTTTCGCGATTCGCTGGGTTGCCGCCGCTTGCTGCTCCACGCCTCGGCCCTCTCGTTCAGACACCCATGGACCGGTGAAAATGTAACCATCGCAGCGCCCCTTTGCGGTGAATTCGCGGAGGTGATTATCCGGCTCGGATGGAGGGATTTGATATCGGGATATATATAATGTACGACCTGTACAGGGATCGAATTCATGGAAGAAAGCCGGATAAGGTCCATCAGCCAACTTAAAGATATCATTTGATATTATTGAATATTGTTTATGCGCGGCAGGCCGCGCTGAAAATTCATACGGTTATTAATCGGCTACATCGCTTTCCTGTCAGGCAAATTCACAACGGATAGGCGCTTGACAAGAACTGCTTTTCTGTTGAAATTATCTTAAAAATGAGATAGACACATGTTCTCCGTGATCTTTTACAGCGACCGGAAGGGAAATGAGCCGGTCAGGAAATTCCTGGAGACCCTGCCCGGCAAGGAAAAAGCAAAGGTCTTCAAATACATCGCTTTGCTGGAAGAGAAGAAGCCCTCCGAACTCAGCTGCGACAAGCACTACAAGAACCTGTTCCACCATCCGGGTTTGTGGGAGGTTCGGGTGGATTTCGGCACGAACGGCTATCGGGTCTTCTACTTCTATCATGTGGGTGATACCGTCGTGCTGCTTCACGCGTTTCCAAAGAAGACG
>CAYMFO010000079.1:8862-12451 GCA_964389825.1 uncultured Geobacter sp.
TGTGGGTGATACCGTCGTGCTGCTTCACGCGTTTCCAAAGAAGACGGATGAAACGCCTGTCCGTGAGATAGAAACGGCGCTGAAAAACAGGGAAGACTGGGAAGGAAGGGTGAAGAAATGACCGGCTTCAAGGATTTTCTCAAAGAGGAATTCAAAAAGGACAAGGGCCTGGAAAAGGAGTTTTACCAGGGACTGGAAAAAACCAGGATCGCCGTTGAAATCGCCGCGTTCAGGACTAAGGCCGGGCTTAGCCAGGCTGAACTTGCCCGGCGTGTCGGCACGTCCCAGTCATCCATCGCCAGGATGGAAAACGCCGATTACCAGAACTATTCCATGCGCATGCTCAGGAAAATCGCCGAGGTCTTGAATCTTGAACTCGTTGTAACCCTGCGTGCAAAGGAAAGCCCGGCCGTAAAACCCGCCGAGTCGCGAAAGATAGTTTATTTAGTGGATTATCGGGCACGGAGCCGCTATGGCAGAGGGTATTCCTTTCCTGATACGGGTCCGTTCACACCGTTGAAAAAAACCATAGGTGGGTAGATGAAAAAAAACGAACACCAAGGGATCGCGTTCCAGAGACTGATTCTGGAAAAAGTGGATTTCGAAGTCAACCCTGACTTTGCCTTCGGCGGAGAACCGCTGGCCGTCGCAATGGATGTGAATGCCTATGCGTTCTTCTCCGAAGACAAGAAAAGTCTCAGAAGCGTTCTCACGACAAACATCGCGCTTTCCGGGGCCGAGCCTTCACCGATGAAAATCATTATTGCGGTGGCCGGCTATTTTTCCTTGGAAGACGACCACAACACCGGCGTTCTCGAAGAATTCGCCGAAATTCAGGCCCCGGCCATGCTTTTTCCCTTTATGCGTGAGGTTGTCGCCAATCTCACCATGAGAACCGACTTCCCGCCGCTTCTCCTTCCACCGGCCAACATGTGGGCTCTGCTCAATAAGAAAACCGCAAAAAAAACAAGGGGTAAAAAAGGGTAGTCAATCCTCTTCTCTTCCCCTTTCACCTCGCCCCGCGCCGTTTCAACTCTTCCTCCACGCACATCTTCTGACCGCCGGCCAGCCTGCCCGAGGCGCGGAGATTCTTTATCTCCACCAGGGAGATGGTCGGCAGGAAGACCGTGAACCAGATGTTTGGCGTCCTTGAGTTTTTCAGGATCGCCATCTTCAGGTTGGGCCGGTTCTTCCAGCGGGAATGCCGGGCAATGGCCGATATGGTCTCCGCTGTGGCGTTGGGGCCGTTCAGGAAGCGGAAGAGGGCCGATTCCCTGATGCGGGGGTTGTCCAGGCAGGCATCCATGAGGTGGGGGTTTCCCTCCTGGAGAAGCGCGGCCACCACATCGGAGGTGGCGCGGCGGGCAAGGGTTATCTTGTTGCCGAGGGGGGCGCCGGGAAGACGCTGGATGATGGCGCGCTCCGCCGCTACCTTCTGGTCCGGGGTCACGCCCGGCAGGAAACAGACCGTAACCAGTTCAAACAGGTACAGATGGGGCAGGAGCGTCTGGACGATGCGGGCCGGGGTGGCGGGGTGGTGGACGAGGGCCACTTTGACCTTGTGACTTTCCCCGGCAACGGGCAGGTGGAAAACAGCGGTAAGGGTGTCTTCCGTCAGGTCTTTCCGCTTCAGAAGCTGGAGGAGCAGGGGTTCGTCCAGGCGCGGGTTCTTCAGCAGGGAGCGGATCACCTCCATGGAAGGGTCGTTGAGCAGGGACAGGATACCGTCCCGCTCCGCGGTCAGCGCGTCGTACAGCCTCCGCGCCAGTTCTGTGTCCAGGGATGAGGGGTTCCGTCCTTCGCTCATCACGCACTCCGTTTCAAAGAGAAGCCCTCGCGCGTATCATGCCGCGGTAACGTCATTCCCGTATCGACACGCCGTTCATTCTCTCCTATACTGCATCCATGATTCCCATCAAGGATTATAATCCTACCAGGCATTTTCCTATTATCACCATCATCCTGATAGCCGTCAACCTGCTGGCCTTCATCCAGGACCGGATGACAGGGGCCTATCAGCCGATGCTGGTGGAAACGGCGAGGGGCGTGGAACGGATCAATCACTTCGTGGGCGGACTGAGCGCCAGCTATGCGCTGGTTCCGGCCAGGTTGAGCTCCGCGCCCCTGGACTCCTGGCTCCAGGTGTTTACCTCCATGTTCCTCCACGGCAACTGGCTGCACATCGCCTCCAACATGCTGTTTCTCTGGATCTTCGGCAATAATATCGAGGATTCCCTGGGCCGGTTGCGGTTCATAATGTTCTATCTCTGCTGCGGCGCGGCGGCTGCCGCGGCCCAGTACCTGAGCGCTCCTCTGTCCAACATCCCCATGGTCGGCGCCAGCGGGGCGGTGGCGGGCGTCATGGGCGCCTACCTTATCCTCTATCCCCATGCCCGGGTCCTCACCCTCCTCCCCATATTTTTCTTTTTCACCTTCATCGAGGTGCCGGCATACCTGATCATCGGCTACTGGGCGCTGCTCCAGTTCATCAGCGCCAACTGGATAAACTCGGGAGGGCAGCAGGGAGGGATCGCCTATTTCGCCCACATCGGGGGATTCCTGGCGGGAATCGTGTTCCTGTTCCTCTTCGGAGGTCGAAAAACAGGCAACCGCTACCCCGCCCGTTAAGCCAACGCTATCGCATCAACTTTTCATCTTTCACCTGAAAACGGCGGTTCAACCACAGAGGTCACAGAGAACACACTGAAATATAAAAGAAAAAAATGAACTACCAGCCTTACCATAGAGGCGCCGGTCGTAATATCTTTGTTTTGGAGTAACTGCTTGAAAGGTTTACGAAAACCCTCTGTGTTCTCTGTGGTGATTGCTTTTTTCAGCCTTCACTTTTCACTTTTTACTTATCACTTATCACTTATCACTTATCACTGCCCCAGCTTGTTCATTACCGCATTGGTCATGCGCGAGGCGCACACCAGGTTCCCCTCATCATCCCGTATCAGCATTTCCCATACCTGCGTGGATTTTCCCAGATGCAGGGCCCGGGCGGTTCCGGTCACATAACCGGATGAAGCTGAACGGATGTGGTTGGCGTTGATCTCCAGCCCGACGCAATACTGGCGGTCGCGGTCTATGACCAGATTGGCGCCGCAGCTTCCCAGCGTCTCCGCCAGGGCCACCGATGCGCCGCCGTGCAGGATTCCCATGGGTTGCCGGGTCCGGCTGTCCACGGGCATGCGGGCCGTCAGAGAGTCTTCTTCTATGGCCGTTATTTCGATTCCCAGGTGGGAAACAAGGGTGTCTCTCATGATGAAATTGATTTCCTCGGGGGTGTAGTTCCTGAACCAGATGCCCATCGCCTTCTCCTTCGTCGAGAATTTCCGTGGTCGGATGATATGTTTCATACAATCGCCGGGGAAAAAGGTCAACGCGGAAATATCCCCGCCCCGGCGGCCCGCCGCGTAAAAACCTTTTCCTTTCCGATGAACCAAAAAAAAGCAATCACCACAGGGACACAGAGGAATTTTGTATAATTTTCAAGTAGTTACGCCAAAATAAAGATAATGCGATCGGCGCCTTTATGGTGAGTCTGGCAGTTCATTTTTTCGCTTTTATATCTCCGTGCCCTCCG
>CAYMFO010000080.1:0-12328 GCA_964389825.1 uncultured Geobacter sp.
CCGCCAGATAACAATCCATCGAAGTCCGATGGTGTCCGGATAGCCCCGAGAAATCGGGGCTTTTTCTTTATTTGGCGTCTTATGTTGTCCGAAAATGTTTGTTCTTTACTGCCCGCGTCGTGAGCCACCAAGGGGCTGGTTAACAACCTTGAAGGTCGCCTGGTGTCGCGGTAAAGGACAAAGAGCAAGCGAACGAACTGAAGGTCTGCTCCCTGTATCGACGTTCGTTTCGTTATCATTTTCGGTGGGGGGGGTCCTTTTGAATTTAACTTGATTAAAGTTTGTGATAATCTCCGTTTTTGTTAAAGCGACACTTCATGACTCTCCCCAAATAAGACATTCGAGTACCTGGAGCACCTTGCGGCTTATCCTGAAAATGAACGTCAGCATTGCTTCTTCTTCAATTCTAGTAAAAAATGAGACATCCATGACCACCGAAACCCACCGCCAGCTGGCCAGCTTCATCTGGAGCATCTGCAACCTCCTTCGCGGCCCGTACAAACGCAATGAATACCGCAAGGTCATTCTTCCACTCACCGTGATGCGCCGCTTCGACTGTCTTCTGGCGCCCACCAAGGCAAAGGTTCTGGCGACCCATGCCGAGATCAAGGCCAAGCCGGAGACGGTGGTGAAGAGTCTCCTGGAGAAGGTCACCGGGCGGCCGTTCTACAACCTCTCCAGGCTTGACTTCACCAAGCTGCTGAACGACCCCAACCAGCTCGCTCCGAATCTCAATGCCTACATCAACGGCTTCTCCAAGAACGTGCGCGAAATCATGGAGCGGTTCGCCTTTGACCAGCAGATCGCCAAGATGGCGGAAAAGAACCTGCTCTACCAGGTGGTCAAGAAGTTCGCCAAAGAAGTGGACCTGTCACCTGCCAGGGTAGACAACGTGCAGATGGGCTACGTGTTCGAGGAGCTGATCCGGATCGGGGCTGAGCAATCCAACGAGGAGGCCGGTGAGCACTTCACCCCCCGCGAGGTCATCAAGCTGATGGTCAACCTGCTCCTTTCCCCGGAAAAGGACCTCTCCCGCAGCCACGTGGTCAAGACCATCTTCGACCCGGCCTGCGGCACCGGCGGCATGCTCTCGGTTGCGAAGCATTACATCAGGGACCTGAATCGTGACGCCAATCCCCTGCTGTACGGCCAGGACTGGAACGATGAGGCATGGGCTGTCTGTAAATCTGACATGCTGATCAAGGGTGAAGATGCCGACAACATCCGCTTGGGTGATTCATTCACCAAGGATGGTTTCGACCGCGACGCGGACGGCAGGAAGATAAACTTCGACTATATGCTGGCCAATCCGCCGTTCGGGGTGGAATGGAAGCAGCAGCAGCGGTTCATCGAGCAGGAACGCGACTCTCTCGGCTACAACGGCCGGTTCGGGGCCGGAACACCCAGGATCAACGACGGTTCACTGCTGTTTTTGCAGCATATGCTGGCCAAGATGCGCCAGCCCAAGGATGGAGGCAGCAGGGTCGGCATTGTCTTCAATGGTTCACCACTTTTCACCGGCGATGCCGGTAGCGGCGAGAGCAACATCCGCCAATGGATCATTGAGAACGACTGGCTGGAGGCCGTGGTGGCCTTGCCGGAACAGCTTTTCTACAACACCGGCATCTCTACCTATACCTGGGTGCTCACCAACCGTAAAGAGACAGAACGCAAGGGAAAGATTCAACTTATCGACGGCCGTAACCACTGGGCGCCGATGGAGAAGAGCCTCGGCAACAAGCGGAGGAGGATCGGAGACCCCACCGAAGAGAGGCCCAGGGACCCGAACCACATTGCAGACCTCTCCAGACTTCACGGCAATTTTGCGGATGGGCTCAGCCGCTGGGTTCTGTTCGACAAGAACGGTAAAGTGGTTAACGTAACCACGGAAGCTCCCGAGGACGATGCCCCTGAGGGGCAGACCTGGAAGCAGCTGGTGGTCAGTAAAATCTTCGATAATGCCGACTTCGGCTACCACAAGATCACCGTCGAACGCCCCCTGCGCCTCAACTTTCAGGCCACTGCCGAGCGGATCGCCCGGTTGGAGGACGAGACCGCCTTCAAGAACCTGGCGACCAGCAACAAGAAGAGCGAGATTGCACGGCAAGAGGAGATCGCGGCAGGGGAACAGCGTCAGGCCGAGATACGCGCGCTGTTGCAGACCTTCGCCGAAGCCAGGGGCGACCGTCTTTACATGGACCGGACGGCATTCCTGCTCGACCTGCGGGAGTTGGACCGAAAACGTGGCATGAAGCTCAGTGCCCCGGAAATCAAAGCGGTACTGAACGCCTTGGGCGAGCGGGACGAGGCCGCCGAGATCTGCCGGGACAGGAACGGCGCCCCGGAGCCTGATACCGAGCTGCGCGACACCGAAAATGTACCGCTGAAGGAGAGCATCGAAGAGTACTTCCGCCGCGAGGTGCTGCCCCACGTGCCCGACGCCTGGATTGATCACGGTAAGACCAAGGTCGGCTATGAAATTCCGTTGAACCGGCATTTTTACCGCTACGAGCCGCCCCGCCCCCTGGAGACCATTGAGGCGGAAATCAAGGTGCTTGAAGGCGAGATCGTGGCCATGCTGGCTGAGGTGACGGCATGAATATACGCGAACTTTTGACAAGCTTGCACGAACTCGGAGAGCAGGAACGTCCGATCATTCCAGTGCGAATCATACGTGAGGCGCTTGTCAATGCAGTCATGCACCGTAATTACCGGGTTTACAGTCCCATCCAGATCATCCGCTATACCAATCGCCTTGAAGTACGCAACCCCGGATACTCCCTGAAGCCCGAAGATCATCTCGGCGAACCGGGATCACTGGCCCGGAATCCAAAAATCGCTGCCGTACTCCATGAAACCCGCTTTGCCGAAACCAAAGGGAGCGGCATTCGTGTCATGCGGACAATGATGGAAGAAGCTGGGCTGACTCCTCCTCTGTTCGAGTCTGACCGTGGACGCGATACATTCGTCGCTACGTACTTCTTCCATCATTTTCTGAGCCCGGAAGATATCGAATGGCTCGCCCGTTTCAGAGAAATGGACCTTTCAGATGAGGAAGCCCGCGCCCTTGTCTTTGTCCGTGAGGCTGGAGCCGTCAACAACCTTGCTTATCGCACCATGAACAAGGTCGATACATTGAACGCCAGCACTCATCTACGCCGGTTGCGTGATTTAGGCCTGTTGGTTCCCCGGGGGAAAACTTCAGGCGCTTACTATCTTCCCTCCCCGACTCTACTGGCTGGAACTCCATTGGAGGAGGTTTCTGCGGCCGATTCCCTATCACAGGAGGTACCCCCTGCTATAACGTCCTTACCACAGGAGATACCCCCTGTTATAGCGCCCTTATCACAGGGGGTAGACTCCTTATCTCCTTTTTCTGAATTGCCACATGATCTGGCCCAAATGGTTCAAAACCTCGGACAAAGAAAAAGCCCTGATGAAGTGAAAGCCGTGATCATTCAACTATGCCGGTGGAGAGCATTACAGGCACGTGAACTTTCTGCAATACTTGAAAGAGACCAGGCCTATATAACGAGAACTTACCTCACCCCGCTTGTCCGGTCGGGCCAACTGGCGTACACCATCCCAGACAATCCTTATCACGAACAGCAAGCGTATAAAGCCACTGTGGGGGTGTCTGAGTGAGTACAAAGGTCATTATGCTTGCAATAGTTGTCGGGTTAGCTATTGTTGCGATTAACAGCACCCCCCACGCATCCCGTAAGATCTGCGCACCATGGGGGGTCATTTTTATTCTGTTTCCTCCATTTCCCCTCTCTTCTCAGTTAAGCTCCGTTTTTTTCCATCATGATGTGAAACCGTTGTATTACCTTTCCACAAACAACTGGCGCGATCTGCCGCTCTTGAGGGGGAAGGTATGAGGTATCCGGCGTATACAGCATACAAGGGTTCGGGAGTTGAGTGGCTGGGGGAGGTGCCGAAGCATTGGGTTCCACAGAAGGTAAAGTTCTGCTATTCAATTCAGCTTGGCAAGATGCTTCAGCCAGAACCTTCAAGTGAAATGGATGAGGAAACACCCTATTTCAAAGCGCAGCATGTTCAATGGTACGAGGTGCGCGTTGATGATCTTCCAACCATGTGGGCCAGTAAGCGTGACCGTTCAAAATATGCAATATCAGATGGAGACCTGCTCGTCTGTGAAGGCGGAGAAGTAGGGCGTGCCGGAATTGTTCGTCGCCCACCAGAAGGGGCGATCATTCAGAATGCCCTTCATCGGGTGAGACCATTAAGCAGTAATAATTCTCGATACCTGCTATATGTTCTTGCGCATGCTGCATCTCAGAGTTGGTTCGATATATTGTGCAACAAATCAACTATAGCCCACTTCACAGGTGAAAAGTTCGGAGCGCTCGGGATTGCGTTACCTCCAGAGGATGAACAATGCACCATCGCCAATTTCCTCGACACCCAGACCGCGAAGATCGACGCCCTGCTGGCGAAGAAGCGTGAGTTGATCGAGAAGCTGAAGGAAAAGCGCACGACGCTGATCTCCCGAATCGTCACCCGTGGCCTTCCGCCCGACGCAGCCACATCTGCCGGACTTGATCCGCATCCGCCGATGAAGGAGTCAGGGGTTGAGTGGTTGGGGGAGGTACCAGAGCATTGGGACACACCGCCACTTTATATTCGCTATTCTGTTGAACTTGGTAAGATGCTAAACGAGAGTAGAATTACAGGGGACCACCTAACCCCATACCTGCGTAATGTTGACGTCCAATGGAAATCTATCAACTTTGACGATCTACCTGAAATGGATATCCCACCATCAGAGTACCAACGATATACCGTATCGGAAGGTGATCTGCTTGTTTGTGAGGGTGGCGAAGTGGGCAGGTCAGCAATTGTTAGCAAATTATCCGGTATCGTTGGCTACCAAAAAGCACTGCATCGCTTACGCGTCCTTTCATCGAAAGAATTACCCAAGTATCTCTATTACACGCTTTATTGGGCCTCTACTACCGGTGTTTTTAACGCAGGTGGCGTTTCCACAATTGCTCATTTAACCGGTGAGCAGTTACGACGGTATCGGTTTCCAAGGCCACCACTGCCTGAACAACGCGCCATCGCCGACTTCCTCGACCGAGAGACCACCAAGATTGATCTAATGATTGCCAAGGCGGAGGAAGCCATAGAGCGCCTGCAGGAGTACCGCACCGCCCTAATTACGGCGGCGGTGACCGGGAAGATTGACGTCAGGGAGGCATCGACATGAGCCAAACCACCGAAAGAGCCTTCGAATCCTACGTGGAGGAGATGCTGCTGACCGGCTCCGGCTGGGAGCAGGGAACTACTGCCGAGTGGGATGTGGATCGAGCTTTGTTCCCGGCGAGGATCGTGACGTTCATCCGGGACACCCAGCCCCCGCTGTGGGAAGAGATGCAAAAGTTGCACGGCACTGCCATCGAGACCATGATCATCGCCGCTCTGGTGAAGGAGATGGAGACCAAGGGTACCCTCCACATCCTGCGGCATGGCTTCAAGTTCTACGGCAAGACCTTCCGCATGGCCTACTTCAAGCCCGCCCACGGCCTGAACGACGAGATCATCGAACTCTACGGCAAGAACCGGCTGACCGTGACCCGGCAGGTCCTCTCCCATCCCGGCAGGCACGACACCATCGACCTGCTGTTCAGCGTCAACGGCCTGCCGGTGGCCACCTGCGAGCTGAAGAATCCCGGCACCGGCCAGACCTGGCGGCATGGGGTCAGGCAGTATCAGCAGGACCGCGATCCCCGTGCGCCGCTCTTCAGTTTCAAGACCAGGGCGCTGGTCCACTTCGCCGCCGACCCGGACGAGGTCCACATGACCACCCGCTTGCGGAAGGAGGCGACCCACTTCCTCCCCTTCAACCGGGGGAGCGAGCCCGGCGCGGTGCTGTGTGGTGCGGGCAATCCCCAGCACCCTTCCGGCTACCGGAGCGGCTATTTCTGGGAGGAGGTGCTCCAGCGGGACAGCTTCCTGGAGATCCTCGGTCACTTCATGTTCATCGAGAAGAAGGAAGAGAAGATTGACGACGGCAAGGGCGGACAACGGCGCATCGTCAAGGAAACGATGATCTTTCCCCGCTACCACCAGCTCGATGCCGTGCGCAAAATCATCAGCACTTCCCGTCGGGACGGTACCGGCCACAACTATCTGATCCAGCATTCGGCCGGCAGCGGCAAAACCAACAGCATTTCCTGGCTTTCCCATCGCCTGGCGAGCCTGC
Source organism: uncultured Geobacter sp. (assembly GCA_964389825.1). Lineage (GTDB taxonomy): Bacteria > Desulfobacterota > Desulfuromonadia > Geobacterales > Geobacteraceae > RPRC01. The sequence continues at coordinate 6,230 of CAYMFO010000080.1, forward strand.
ACGACCAGGAGGACACCAAGGTTTATGATTGCGTGATCGTGATTACCGACCGGCGGGTGCTTGACCAGCAGTTGCAGGACGCCATCTACCAGATCGAGCATGCTCAGGGAGTGGTCAAGGCCATCGACCAGGATTCCAAGCAACTGGCCGAGGCACTGATCGACGGCACCCAGATCGTCATCACCACCCTGCAGAAGTTCCCCTTTGTGCTGCGCGGCCTGCTCCATGCCACCGGGGCGGAGAGCCGGGAGAAGGCCACCGAAGACGAGAAACAACAGGCCAGGGAATGGGAGGCGGCCATTGCCGCCCGCAGGTATGCGGTCATTGTCGATGAGGCCCACTCCAGCCAGACCGGCGAGACGGCCCGGGAACTGAAGGCAATCCTGGGCTCCGTCACCGACACCAATGACGAGGAAGCGGACTGGGAAGATCGGCTCAACCAGATCATGCAGTCGCGGGGACGGCAGCCGAACCTGAGTTTCTTTGCCTTCACCGCCACGCCCAAGGGGAAAACCCTGGAGCTGTTCGGCAAGCTCGGTCCGGGTGGGCTGCCCGAGGCATTCCACATCTACAGCATGAGGCAGGCCATTGAGGAGAACTTCATCCTCGACGTGCTGACCAACTACACCACCTACGCCACCTACTACCGCTTGTTGAAAGCCGCCGAGGACGACCCGACGATTCCCAAGAAGAAAGGGGCGCGGGCGCTGGCCAAGTTCATGAGCCTGCATCCGCATAACATCGAGCAGAAGACCGAGGTGATGGTGGAGCATTTCCGGCACAGCGTGCGACAACGCCTGGGAGGCAAGGCCAAGGCCATGGTGGTCACATCGTCTCGCCTGCACGCAGTGCGCTACATGCAGGCCTTTCAGCGCTACATCAACGAGAATGGCTACCACGACATCCGCCCGCTGGTGGCCTTCAGCGGCACGGTGCGCGACCCGGACACCGGTGTCGAGTATACTGAGCCGAGTATGAACATTGATGTGGTCACGGGTAAAACCATCAGCGAGAAGCAGCTTCCCGTGCGCTTCGAGTCCCCGGATTACCAGATTCTCCTGGTGGCCAACAAATACCAGACCGGTTTCGATCAGCCGCTTCTGTGCGCCATGTACGTGGACAAGCGGCTGGACGGCGTACAGGCAGTGCAGACCCTCTCCCGCCTCAACCGTATGATTCCCGGCAAGAATGCGCCGTTCGTCCTCGACTTCGTGAACGATACCGAAACGATCTTCCAGGCATTCAAGCCCTACTACGACAAAACCGGCCTGGAAGAACCGTCGGACCCGGCCAGGCTGGAAACCCTGAAGCATGAGCTCGACCTGTTCCAGGTGTACCACTGGAGTGAGGTTGAAGCATTTTCGCGGATATTCTACAAACCGGCGGAGCGCCAGACCCCGGCCGACCATGCCCACATGCAGCGCCACCTGCAACCGGCGGTGGACCGGTACAAGGCCATCGAAACTGCGGAGCAGCGGCAGGAGTTCCGCGACAAACTGAGCGGCTACGTCAAGGTCTACGCCTTCCTGAGCCAGATCATCCCCTATGCCGACCCGGACCTGGAGATGCTGTACAGCTTCGGTCGTTTCCTGCTGCCACATCTGCCCATCGACCGGGATACAACCGTCGTCAAGATCGGCGATGAGGTGGAGTTACAGTACTATCGTCTGGAGCGCATCTACTCCGGCCCGATAGACGTAAGGGAAGGCGACCCGGAGTATGTGAAGAGCCCGACCGATGCGGGGACCGGCAGAGGAAAGGATGAAAAGGCCCCGCTGTCCGAGATCATCCAGGTATTGAATGAGCGCTTCGGCGCCCAGTTCACGGAAGAGGATCGTCTCTTCTTCCAGCAGATCAAGGAGAAGGCCTGCAGGAGCGAGCAGGTAGTTCGTACCGCCCTGGCCAACCCGCTGGACAAGTTCGAGTTGGGCATCCGTAAGCTTATTGAAGACTTCATGATTGAAAGGATGGCGGAGAACGACAAGATCGTCACCCGCTACATGGCCGACCAGGCGTTCCAGTCATCGACGTTCCCGATCCTGGCCCGGGAGATTTTCGACGCCGTGCGGGCTGATGCTGCGATAGCAGCCAAAGAATGATGAAATAAGAAATGATGTCTTGATCAACTTACATGCTGTGATGAGGACACTCTGACACCTCGAGTACCGTCCCCTTCCTGCGCAACCGAAATCCGGCTTGTGCATGACAATAGGGCCATCTCGCTTCAAGGAGGAATCCATGCTCTGTCCCGATTGCGGCGCCAGCAACCTCTACGGCAGCCGCTTCTGCTCGTCCTGCGGGGCCGCGCTGAAACAGGGCGCGGCCCCCGGAGGCCCCCCTGCCCCTCCTTCATCGACACCTCCAGCGCCCCAGTCCCATAAAACGGAAGAGGAGGCCGCTCCAGACACTTCGCCACCTCGGCAGCCCGCTGAACCAGCTCCTTCCGTTCCCAGGTCGTCTCCCCTGGACAACTGGACGGATCAGGGGGAAGAAGCAGCTAAAGGTCCGGAAATCCGGATCGCCGGCATGCTGGACAGGTTCATCGCTCTTATCCTTGACAGCACCCTCATAGTTGCCGTATTTGTCCTGTGCGGTATGGGCGTTGCCGTGCGATGGGGAGGAGTGACTGAAAGCGGTTTCTCTCTGGTGGGGATACCGGCGTCTATCTCCTTCATGGTCACGACCCTGTTCGCAGCCCTTTATTACTGGCTGATGGAGGGGCTTTTTGGCGCGACCATCGGAAAGATGGCGGCAGCCATCCGGGTAACCGGCCTCAAGGGAGAAAAATGCGGTCTCGCCAACGCCCTCGTCCGCACCTGCCTTCGCATCTTCGATGGATTGTTCTTCTATCTGCTCGGTTTCCTGGTTGCCGTATGCTCCCAGAAAAAGCAGCGCATCGGGGACCATCTGGCAAAGACCCTGGTGATAAAAAATCACACCGGATGGGCCGTCCGCATCGTCTTTTCCACCCTTTGGCTCTTCCTCAGCGCCGGTGCCACGTTCTTCGCATGGACCCTGCATCGGAATGCGCCCCGTTCTTCGGTATTGACCGAAGAGGTTCTGATGGTCGACGAATTCGAATTTCTCGAATCCAGGGATGGGGCCCCCCGCCTTTCCAAGGTCTATCGCCCCGGCGACACCATCTTTACCCGATACACCGTTGTCGGTTATGAACCGGACGAACAGGGAAGAGTCAACCTCCGCGTATCCATAGAGGTCACGGACCCCGGCTCTCTCACCCTGGCCCGGTGGAAGGGAAGCCTGAACCGTAAAACAACGGAAACCGAAGCGGCCCGTGGACTGTTCCAGTTTTCACTGCCACCCTTCACGCCCCCGGGCGCTTGCCAGATCCGCATAACCCTGAATGATGATACGCGGGACAAGGTGGCAGAAAGGTTGATCAGGTTCAACGTGGACGCGCCCCAACCGCTGTTGGCCGCGGGTCTTGATCTGCGTGACATGAAGATTTCTCTCTCGGAAGGAGGCCCCCCGGTGAGCGCGGCCGCGCCGAGAGGCAGCACCGTTTATCTGAATGCCAGACTGACGGGATTGCGCTTTTCAGACAACAGGGCGCGTGCGCGCATCGCATTCCAGCTTGTCGACCCGAACGGGGAGATCATTATCGACAGACCGGAATTTATCCTGATCAACGAATCCTTTGATTATCGCCCACCTGGTTTTTTCCTCCCGCTCTCCTGGAAGGTTGACATACCAGACACACTTGATGCCGGCACATATACGCAAAGATACGAAGTGACGGATCTGGAGGTCGGCTCATCGGAGGTATTCGAGCGACAGCTGGATGTGGAATAACATCACGCAAGGCACGGAAAGAAAGGACGCCGGGATGGCATATGCATGGGAAGGATTCGGAAAAAGCCCGCTGACCCTTGTCAGGGAAGAGCTTTCCAGAAGGTTTGTGTGGAGCAGGGAAGTCGACGAAACCTTTATCAACTATACCATCCTGGCGGATGCGGACGATGAACAGGAAGACATGACGGCCGGAGTCCTTTACAAAGACAACAGCCTGTTCTTTATCGTCGACCTGATGATCGAGTGTCCGGACGATTTGGAGATACTTGCCGGCGTGGCATCCTCGGCCTACGAGCTGTATTCCAGGGAAGAACCGTTCTACGGCAGGCTTCTGATCAGGGACGGCAGGACTTACTACCAGCTTAACCACATCCTCGGAAAAACCGGAATACTCGATGCGGCCATGGCATCGCTCCTACTGGACCTGGTGCTGAAGGAGGTTATGGAGGTCATCAGCAAAGGGAACGGACGGGATGATATCCCGTAAGGCGGTCGCCGTCGGGAAGCGGTTGTAGTTTTCCCCGGCGGCGCGATTTACTGGAAAATATCCAGGTAGAAGCTACAACAGTCTTGATGTCCATTTGTCCTTGCGGATGACGGGGATTCAAGCATCCCTGTTTTTCGGCAACCACATTGATTCTCCTGAATGTCTCAAAGTACCTGCCGTCTTCCTGAATTGTCTCCTCAATCATCCTTCTTACAACATAATCACGGAAGTCAATATGCCAATAAGGATGAACACGGAACATTACCATGATGGAGACGCAACGAAGAGGAATTCCCGGCAGATCGCGGAAACATCATTTTCATGATATGATTCAACGACCATAATCATGGACAAGATGCTGGCCATCTGCTTGAACAGAAAAGACTCCGCAAGGAGATATCGAACCGGGAAAAGGAGATTGATACATGAAATGTATGGCGCGGATTCGCATAGTTACATATTTCATTACAGGCCTCACAGTTCTGCTGGTGATTGGGTGTGGAAGCGGCGACTCCGTCACACCGGCCCTGGCGGCCACCCCTGATTACTCTCAAACCGCAAACTGGCTGGCGCTCTCCTCCCCCATAAAAAATGTAGATGTTTTCTACGTATATCCGACTGCATATAAAAAGGCCGCCTCGAGTGACCCCGATTTCTGCGCCATTAACAACCCAACCATGGTGCAGGGCGCGCAGAGCGCTTTCCAGCGACAGGCGACCGCATTTACCCCCTATGCCAACATCTTCGCTCCCTACTACCGGCAGGTGGACGCCACGTATCAGCTGTCACTCCCTTTCGACCAGCAGGACGAGAACATCCGGAAAGTGCCGGGCCCCGATGTCCTTGCGGCCTTCGAATACTACCTGCGACACTACAACAACGGCCGCCCCTTCATCCTTGCCGGGCATTCGCAGGGTTCGGCCGCGCTCAAGTATATCCTGTCAGGCTACATGAAGGCACACCCTGATGTGTATCAGCGGATGATCGCGGCGTACGTCGTCGGTCAGTCGATCACCCCGCGGTACCTGGCGCAGAATTCCCACCTCAGGTTCGCCACGGGCGGCAGCGACACGGGAGTCATCGTCTCCTGGAACACCGAAGCCCCCACCACCACCATAACGAATCCCGTCACGGAACCGGGGGGTATTGCCATCAATCCCATCACCTGGACGCTTGGCCAAGATACGGCGGATGCTTCCCGGAACCTCGGCTCGCTTCAATTGGACTCGACTGGGCTCCCGGTGCTTGACCAATACGGAGAAATTCTGCGCGTCACCGGCCTTGCCGACGCTCGTGTCGACCAGGCCAAGGGAGTGGTCATCTGCAGCACCGTCAACCCGGCCGACTACAATGCCTACGGCATCTATCACAGCTTCGACTACCCATTCTACTTCTTCAATATCAGACAGAACGCCGCCGACCGGATCGGACGCTACTTCTCCGAAAAAAGAAAGAACTGAACGTGATTTTTTCTTCTGACAGATCGGTTGGAATTCATGCCGATCGAGAAAAAATATCAAGGGCGCCTATGGGCATTGATAACTTGATTCAGCCAGATAACGCCGAAGCAGTTCCATTTTCTCATCAATTTGTGGATCTTTTATCCTCCGGCTTTCCATTCGACGTACGGCACATGAAAGTGTCGATGGATCCCGTCCCAACAGGAGAGCCAACTCAGTCAGTTTCCCGCTGCTGAGTTCAAGGGTGGCCCATGCGGCAAGTCCGCGAGCCTCTGAAATCGTCCGCGGTCGGCCCCGGGTTCTGAGAGAATCATCGTTGATATCGTACATCCTCTTTAT
>CAYMFO010000081.1:0-6045 GCA_964389825.1 uncultured Geobacter sp.
TATGGCAGCAAAGACCATCAAGTTTGACCAGGACGGCAGAAATTCCATCCTGAAAGGCGTAAACACCCTTTCGGATGCGGTAAAGGTGACCCTTGGCCCCAAAGGCCGCAACGTCGTTATCGAGAAGTCCTTCGGCTCTCCCGTCATCACCAAGGACGGCGTAACCGTGGCAAAGGAAGTGGAACTGGAAGACAAGTTCGAGAACATGGGCGCCCAGCTGGTGAAAGAGGTTGCATCCAAGACCTCCGACGTGGCCGGCGACGGCACCACCACCGCGACTGTTCTCGCCCAGGCCATCTACAGCCAGGGCGCCAAGCTGGTGGCCGCTGGCAACAACCCCATGGACATCAAGCGCGGCATCGACCAGGCTGTGGAAACGGTCGTGGCTGAACTGAAGAAGATCTCCAAGCCCATCAAGGACCACAAGGAAATCGCCCAGGTCGGCACCATCTCCGCCAACAACGACAAGACCATCGGCGACATCATCGCCCAGGCCATGGAGAAGGTCGGCAAGGAAGGGGTCATCACCGTCGAGGAAGCCAAGTCCATGGAAACCACCCTGGAGACCGTGGAAGGTATGCAGTTTGACCGCGGCTACCTCTCTCCCTACTTCGTCACCGATCCGGAGCGCATGGAAGCGGCCCTGGAAAACGTCAGCATCCTCATCCATGACAAGAAGATCAGCAATATGAAGGACCTTCTCCCGGTACTGGAGCAGACCGCCAAGTCCGGCAAGCCACTCCTCATCATCGCTGAAGATATTGAAGGCGAAGCCCTCGCGACCCTCGTTGTCAACAAGCTGCGCGGCGTGCTGAACGTCTGCGCCGTCAAGGCCCCCGGCTTCGGCGATCGCCGCAAGGCCATGCTGGAAGACATCGCGATCCTCACCGGCGGCAAGGTCATTTCCGAAGAGCTGGGCTTCAAGCTGGAAAACACCTCCATGGACATGCTCGGCAACGCCAAGAAGATCACCGTGGACAAGGACAACACCACCATCATCGACGGCGGCGGCGCCGAGGCCGATATCCAGGGCCGCGTAAAGCAGATTCGCGCCCAGATTGAAGAGACCACCAGTGATTACGACCGTGAGAAGCTCCAGGAGCGTCTCGCCAAGCTGGTGGGCGGCGTAGCGGTCATCCGCGTCGGCGCGGCCACCGAAACCGAGATGAAAGAGAAGAAGGCCCGCGTGGAAGACGCCCTCCATGCAACCCGCGCGGCCGTTGAGGAAGGTATCGTCCCCGGAGGCGGCGTGGCTTACCTCCGCACCCTGCCGGCCCTCGATGCGCTGAAGCTCTCTCATGACCAGCAGTTCGGGGTGAATGTCATCAAGCGCGCCCTTGAAGAGCCGATCCGTCAGATTGCCGCTAACGCCGGAGTCGAAGGCTCCATCGTTGTGGACAAGGTTAAGGCCGGAAGCGACGCCTTCGGTTATGACGCTTCGGAAGACCAGTATGGCGACATGGTCCAGGCCGGTATCATCGACCCGACCAAGGTTTCCCGTTCCGCTCTCCAGAACGCCGCTTCCGTGGCCGGCCTGATGCTGACCACCGAGGCGATGATTGCCGAGAAGCCCAAGAAGGACAGCGGCCCGATGATGCCTCCGGGCGGCATGGGCGGCATGGGTGGCATGGGCGGCATGGATTACTAGAATCCGCCTTGTTCCAGTCAGACACGAAAAAAGGGAGCGGTTATGCCGCTCCCTTTTTTTCGTCAATATGCGCCGCGGGATCCCGCCCGCCCCTCTCCAATCCACCCTTCGCCCATCCTCTCAAAGACCGCCCTCATTCTTGACAACTTCTTGATATTCCTCCCCCCTATCTTGAGACCGCCTTGATGAAGTCCGGGGTAGAGTAATGCTGAACAGAGCATTTTCCCGTCAGGAGCCGCATCATGAGACGGAACCCGCCGGAATCTTTCTTCAAGGGCGTGATAAAATCGTAATGCCCCTGAACAGCGCTGGGTAATCCGCTCCCTCGCGGCCATGCGGGAAAGCCTGTCACGCGATAGACTTTATGACAGTACTTCATCGGAGGAGTTCGCATGAATACTTACGAATGGATGGAAACCATTCTCTTCTTCTTGGTCCTGCTGGCACTGGTGAAGCCGTTGGGCGCCTACATGGCCAGTGTCTACCAGGGGGAGCGGACCTTTCTCTCACCGCTCCTGGTTCCGTGCGAGAACCTGATCTACCGCGTCTGCGGGGTGAACCGTGACGAGGAGATGGGGTGGAAGCGCTATGCCTGGTCCCTGATCCTTTTCAACCTGGCGCTCTTCATCGCGCTCTTTGCCATGCTGATGCTGCAGCATCTTTTGCCACTCAACCCGCGAAAGTTCCCCGCCTTTTCCTGGCAACTGGCGCTGAACACCGCAACCAGCTTCGTCACCAACACCAACTGGCAGAACTACAGCGGCGAGCTGATCGCCAGCTATTTCACCCAGATGGCCGGGCTCGCGGTGAACAACTTCGTCTCCGCCGCCACCGGCATGGTCATCGCCATCGCCCTGATACGCGGCTTCGTAAGGCGCAAGACCTCCCTGCTGGGCAATTTCTGGGTCGATCTGACACGGAGCATCCTTTACATCCTGCTGCCGATCTCGCTCATAGCGGCCCTGGCGCTGGTATCCCAGGGGGTGATCCAGAACTTCAGCGCCTACAGGACGGTCCCGCTGGCGCAATCGGCCAGTTATAAAATACCGAAGCTGGATGCTTCGGGAAACCAGGTAAAGGACGCCAAGGGGAACCCGGCCACCGAGACCGTCACGGTCAGTGAAGTCACCATCCCCATGGGGCCGGTGGCCTCTCAGGAGGCCATCAAGGAGTTGGGAACCAACGGCGGCGGTTTTTTCAACGCCAACTCGGCTCACCCCTATGAAAATCCCACCCCCCTCTCCCATTACCTGGAGGTCCTGCTGATCCTGCTGATACCGTTCGCCCTTACCCACACCTTCGGGGTGATGGTCGGCAACACCCGGCAGGGATGGGCGTTCCTGGGGGTCATGCTGTTCATCCTGTTTGCGTCGTTCGGCGTGATGCAGACCATGGAAGCCGGCGGCAACCCGCTTGTCGCCAGGATGGGCGTGCAGGGGGCCAACATGGAGGGAAAGGAGGTCCGCTTCAGTCTGGCCGGCGCCAGCCTGTTCGAGGTGGCTACCACCGGCACATCCTGCGGCGCGGTTTCAGCCATGCACGACTCCCTTACCCCCATCGGTGGCATGGTCCCCCTGAGCCTGATCCTTCTGGGCGGGCTGATCCCCGGCGGGGTCGGCTCGGGACTTTACACCATGCTGGCCTTCGCGGTGATCGCGGTCTTCGTCTCCGGCCTGATGATCGGCCGGACCCCGGAATACCTGGGTAAGAAGATCGAGGTAAGGGAGATGTGGATGTCAATCCTGACAGTATTGACTGCCGGGACAGTGGTCCTGATCCTGTCGAGCGTCGCAATGATCACGCCGTCTGCCGTGTCGTCCATGGCCAACCCGGGCGCCCACGGGCTTTCCGAGGTCTTCTATGCGTTCGCCTCCATGGCCAACAACAACGGCAGCGCCTTTGCGGGCCTGAACGGCAACACCAATTTCTACAACCTGCTGGGCGCCCTGGCCATGACCCTCGGGCGCTATGTCCCGGCCATCGCCGTGCTGGTCATGGCCGGCGCCCTGGCGGAGAAGAAGTACGTTCCTCCCAGCCTGGGCACCCTGCCGACCGACAAGGCGCCGTTTGCCGTCTGGCTCACGCTGGTGATCCTGATCGTGGGTGCGCTGACCTTTTTTCCGGCCCTCTCTCTTGGACCCATTGCCGAGCATTTGATGATGAAATCCCCCCCGGCCCCCCTTTCGTAAAGGGGGGAGAGGCTGAGAACCTTTTGCAGAGTGGTGGAAGATATTGGGAGATCATGAAAATGAGCAAAAATTCTCAAGCGCCTATATCCATCTTCGATCCCCGAATCATGCGATCCGCACTGTTCGAATCATTCAAAAAGCTTGATCCCCGCATCTTGTGGCGTAATCCGGTCATGTTCTGCGTCGAGATCGCCAGCTTTATCACCCTGATCACCTTCGTCATGTCTCTCACCGGCAAGAGTTTCGAGCCTGCCTGGTTCACCGGGCAGGTATCCGTCTGGCTCTGGCTTACGGTCATCTTCGCCAATTTTTCCGAGGCCCTGGCCGAGGGCCGGGGCAAGGCGCGCGCCGCCAGTTTGCGAAAGACACGCACCGAGGTCCAGTCGAAACGCCTGAAGAAACCGGAGTTCGGCGCCGAATACGAACTGGTGGCCGGGAGCATGCTCCGCAAGGGTGACCATATCCTGTTGGAGGACCATGAGCTCATAGCCGGGGACGGCGAGGTGGTGGCCGGCGCGGCCCTGGTGAACGAATCGGCGGTCACCGGCGAGTCGGCCCCGGTGGTGCGCGAGTCGGGTGGTGACCGGAGCGCCGTCACCGGCGGCACCACGGTCATCGCCAACTCGATCATCGTCAGGATCACAGCCAATCCGGGCGAGACCTTCCTGGACCGGATGATCTCCCTGATCGAGGGGGCCAGGCGGCGCAAGACCCCCAACGAGACAGCGCTTGAAGTGCTCCTCATAGCCCTGACCTTCGTGTTCCTGCTGGTGTGCGCCAATATGAGCCCGCTTTCCATTTACAGCGTCAAGGCCACCGGACAGGGTACCCCGGTCTCGCTCACGGCGCTGACGGCCCTGTTCGTCTGCCTGGCGCCCACCACCATCGCCGCGCTCCTCCCGGCCATCGGCATCGCCGGCATGGACCGCCTGTTCCAGAAGAACGTCATTGCCCTCTCCGGCCGGGCCATCGAGGCGGCAGGCGATGTGAACGTGCTGCTCCTGGACAAGACCGGCACCATCACCCTGGGAAACCGGGAGGCGGTGGCCTTTGTCCCGATAAGGGGCCACACCGAGGAGGAACTGGCCAGTGCCGCCATGATGACTTCGCTGACAGACGAGACCCCGGAGGGACGGAGCATCGTGACGCTGGCCAGGCAAAAATACGGCCTGCGGGCGGGCGCCCTTCCGGCGCATGCGGAAAACGTCCCCTTCAGCGCGGAAACACGCCTTTCCGGTGTGAACCTTGAGGGAAAGCGGTACCGTAAAGGGGCGTCCGATTCGGTTATTTCATTTGTCCGGGAAGCGGGTGGGAAGGCGGATCCCGCGGGACTTCAGGGAATAGTAGACGAGATCGCCCGAGCCGGGGCCACACCGCTGGTGGTCTGCATCGAAGGGGATATCTACGGGGTGGTGAACCTCAAGGACATCATAAAAGGGGGGATACAGGAACGCTTCGCCCAGTTGCGGAGCATGGGCATCAAGACCGTGATGATCACCGGAGACAACCCGCTGACCGCCGCCGCCATCGCGGCCGAGGCCCAGGTGGACGACTTCCTGGCGCAGGCCAGGCCCGAGGACAAGCTGCGCCTGATCCGCGACAACCAGGCGGCCGGCTACATGGTTGCCATGACCGGCGACGGCACCAACGACGCCCCGGCCCTGGCCCAAGCGGACGTGGCCGTGGCCATGAACACCGGCACCCAGCCGGCCCGCGAGGCCGCCAACATCATCGACCTGGACAGCAATCCGACTAAACTGCTGGACATCGTGGAGGTGGGGAAGCAGATACTGATGACCAGGGGGAACCTGACCACCTTCAGCATCTCCAACGACATCGCCAAATACTTCGCCATCATACCCGCGGCGCTGGCCTCCATATACCCCCAGCTTGGAGCGCTGAACGTCATGGGGCTGACCAGCCCCCGGAGCGCCATCCTGTCGGCGGTCATCTTCAACGCCCTCATCATCCCGCTGCTGGCGCCGCTGGCCCTCAAGGGGACGAGGTTCCGCGCCCTGCCTGCCGAGAAGCTCCTGATCCATAACCTGCTGCTCTTCGGGGTCGGCGGGATCATAGCGCCCTTTGTGGGGATCAAGGGGATCGACATGCTGGTGGGGATGTGGATGTAAATAGGATCAATGTAGGGGCGACCGGGTCGGTCGCCCTGATCGAACCACCGGGTCGGTCGCCCCGATCGAACCACCGGGT
>CAYMFO010000081.1:6145-12136 GCA_964389825.1 uncultured Geobacter sp.
GGTCGGTCGCCCTGATCGAACCACCGGGTCGGTCGCCCCGATCGAACCACCGGGTGGGCGAACCACCGGTTCGCCCCTACGAGAGGAATAACCCATGCAAGACCTTAAAACCGCAATCCTCATGCTCATCGCCTTCACCATAGTCTGCGGAGGCATATACCCAGTCGTGGTCACCGGCATTGCCCAGGCCCTGTTCCCCCGGCAGGCTGAGGGGCGCCTGATGACCGACAAGACCGGCCGGGTGGTCGGCGCCGCTCTCATCGGCCAACCGTTCAGCGCCCCCAAGTACTTCTGGCCCAGACCTTCCGCGACCACGGATTTCCCGTATAACCCGGCAGGCTCCGGCGGTTCGAACCTGGGACCCACCAACCCCGCCTACCTTAAGGCAGTGGCCCAACGGGTCGAGAGCCTGCGGGCCGCCGGTCTGAGCGGCCCGATCCCGTCGGAGTTGGTACAGGCGTCCGCCAGCGGTCTCGATCCCCACATTACGCCGGAAGCCGCGAATTTGCAGCTCCCTCGCGTCGCCGGAATCCGGGGAATGAGTATGGAGGATCTGGCCGGTCTTGTTGCCGTCCATACCGAGGGCCGTCAGCTGGGCTTCCTGGGCGAGCCCCGCGTGAATGTCCTTGCATTGAACCTGGCATTGGATAAACTGGCGCCATGAGCGCCAAAGAGGACGAAAACCGGCCATCGCCTGAGGCAATGCTCAGGCTTGCCCGGGCCGAAGAACAACTGACGGGCCGGGGCAGGTTGCGGATATTTCTCGGTTACGCCGCCGGGGTGGGAAAGACCTACACCATGCTGGAAGCGGCCCGGCAGCGGAAACGTGAGGGAAGGGACGTGGTTGCGGCGTACGTGGAGTCCCATGGCCGCGCCGAGACGGACGCCCTGCTGGAAGGTCTGGAGATCATCCCCAGGGCCTGCGTCAGGTATCATGGCGTGCTGCTTTCGGAGCCGGACATCGACGCTGTTCTCACCCGGAGACCCCACATCGCCCTGGTGGATGAACTTGCCCACACCAATGCCCCGGGTTCGCGGCACGAGAAACGCTGGCAGGATGTGGAGGAGCTCCTGGCCGCCGGCATCGACGTCTACACTACGGTGAACGTCCAGCATTTCGACAGTCTGAAAGACATTGTCACCCAGATTACCGGGGTGGCGGTGCGGGAGACGGTTCCAGACAGCCTGCTGGATCAGGCGGCGGAGATCCGCCTGGTGGACATTCCGCCTGACGAGCTTCTGCAACGGTTGCGCGAGGGCAAGGTCTACATTCCGGAACAGGCGGCCTGGGCCGCTGAAAAATTCTTCCGTCCCGGCAACCTCATTGCGCTGCGAGAACTGTCATTGCGGCGTACGGCCACACGGGTGGACGAGCAGATGCGGGCCTACATGGAGGCTCGGGCCATTCCCGGTCCCTGGCCTGCGGCGGAGAGGCTTCTGGTCTGCGTCAGCGGCAGCCCGTTCAGTGAACGGCTCATCCGTATGACCCGCCACCTGGCGGACGAGATGAAGGCCGCCTGGCATACGGTTTACATTGAAACCCCGGACGTGGGCAGGCATGCGCGGGAAAACCGGGAACGGGTGTGGAGGGATCTCCGGCTGGCCGAGAGCCTCGGGGCGCAAACAGCTACGGTATCGTCCGCTTCCGTAGCGGAAGCGGTTATCCGCTATGCGGTCAGTCACAACATCACCAAGATAGTGGTCGGCAAACCCGTCGGATCCCGCTGGCGGGAGTTTTTTTCCCCTCCGGCCGTAGACCGGATCATCCGGATGAGCGGACCAATCGACGTGCATGTGGTCAGTGTCACGCCGACCTTTCCGGATGCGGACCTCACCGGAGCGGGACCGAAAACGCCCGTTCCCCTTGCGGGATACCTGGCGAGCGTGGCGCTGGTTGCCGCGGCCGCGCTGGTGAGCCTGTTGACGCGCTCCTTCATTGAACCGGTCAATATGGTAATGATCTATCTGTTGATCGTGGTGGTGGCGGCTTTGCGCCTCGGCCGGAGACCGGCCATACTCACGGCTTTCCTCGGTGTAATCGCCTTCGACTTTTTCTGCGTCCCGCCGCACCTGACCCTTGCCGTGGCCGATACCCAGTACATCATCACGTTTGGCGCGCTGTTGGCGGTGGGCGTGATCATCAGCTCCCTGGTCTCAAAGGCTCGCGAGAGGGCGGAAGCGGTCCGCGACCGGGAGGAACAGACAAACAGCCTTTATCACCTCAGCCGGGACCTGGCCTCGACCGCCGATATTGAAACCATGCTGGAGGCCGTGCTGAAAAACCTTGGGGAATCCCTGAACGCCAAGGCCGCCGTGATCCTTCCGGAAGGCGACCATATGCGGGTCGCGGCCGCTGGCAGGGGCATACATCCCGGCGACAAGGAGATGGCGGTGGCCGACTGGGTTTTCCGCAATGGCAAGGAAGCGGGACGGGGGACGGGGACGCTCGGCGCCGCCCATTTTCTCCATCTGCCGCTCCAGGCCTCCGGAAACCGGCTGGGCGTACTGGGAATAAAGCTGGGGAACGAATCCGATTACCGCTCCAGGCAGATAAGGCGTCTGCTGGATTCCTTTGCCAGCCAGACGGCCATGGCCCTGGAGCGTATCCAGCTTTCCCGTCAGGCGGAGCAGTCCCAGATTCTTCAGGCCAGGGAGAACCTGGAAAGAGCTTTGCTGAATTCCATCTCCCACGACCTGCGCACACCCCTGGCAACGATTACCGGCGCCCTGGATACCCTGCGGGAAAGGGTGCCCACGCTTGCGGACAAAGCCAGACTGGAGTTGCTGGATATCGCCAGGGAGGAGGCGGAGCGGCTTAACCGGTTCGTCGGCAATCTCCTGGACATGACCAAGCTGGAATCCGGAGCGGTAAAGGTGCGAAAGGAGATGTGTGATGTGGAGGACCTGGCGGGATGCGCCCTGGCCGCCATGGAGAGGCGGCTCGGCGACAGGAGTGTTGAACTCCGCTTCCCTCCCGCGCTCCCTCCGGTCAGGCTTGACATGTCCCTGATGACCCAGGTTCTTGTCAATCTGCTGGACAATGCCGTGAAACATACCCCGGCCGAAAGCCCCATCGAGATATCCGCCAGGACGGAGGGGGAGAGTCTGATAATAGAAGTCGCCGATCATGGCCCCGGCATACCCGAGCGTGATCTGAAACGGGTCTTTGACAAGTTCTACCGGTTGCCGGTTCCTGAGGGCGCCTCTGGAACAGGGCTTGGGCTTTCCATCTGCAAGGGGATCGTGGAGGCCCATGGTGGCGTCATCCGGGCCGAAAACAGGTACGGTGGCGGGTTGAGGATCATTGTCATGCTGAGATTGTGAAAGGGAAAGGAAGAATTGCATGCGGAAGGATAACAATCCGCCACGATTGCTTATTGTGGACGATGAACCGCCGATTCAGCGATTTCTGAGAACCGCCCTGGATACGGGAGATTATGTAATCCATCAGGCTGAGAGCGGTTTTGCGGCGCTCTCAGCGGCCGTCGCAACGAGGCCGGACGTTATAATCCTGGACCTGGGTCTCCCGGATATGGACGGGGTGGAGGTCATTCGGCGCATACGGGAATGGTCCCAGACGCCGATTATCGTCCTTTCGGTGCGGGAGCGGGAGGACGACAAGGTCAGCGCCCTGGACGCCGGCGCGGATGATTACCTGACCAAGCCCTTTGGTGTCGCCGAGTTGATTGCCCGTATACGGGCAGCCCTGCGCCGTTCCCTGCGCCAGGCGGAAGAGCCCGTGTTTCTGGCGGGAGAGCTGAAGGTGGACCTGTCCCACAGGAGGGTGTTTGTGTCGGGATCCGAAGTGCAACTGACGCCGACGGAATACGAACTGTTGCGGTTGCTGGTGGTCCACGCCGGAAAGGTCCTGACCCACGGCTTCATTCTGAAACATATCTGGGGCACGGCCTATGTGGAACAACCCCACGTCCTCAGGGTCAATATCAGCAACCTGCGCCACAAACTGGAAAAGGAACCTTCACGTCCCAGGCGCATAATCACCGAACCTGGAGTCGGGTATCGCCTGCGAGCCGACTATTGATGGACGAAAGTCTGGTTCCGAGCGGCTGATAAAGTCCGGCAGAGGATTGGCCGGTTGGTTGTCAGGTCTTGGCCGGCCATTCTTGCGACGGCATTCACTTCTCTATTCCGATCCGCGCCGCGATCCCCGTCTTGTAGTAGTGCTTGATCTCCCGCATTTCGGTTACCAGGTCGGCCGCCTCCATTACCTCGGGCGCCGCGTTTCTGCCGGTCAGCACCAGTTCGACGTTCGCTCCCTTTTCCCTTATCAGCGTCAGCACCTCGTCCACACCTATGAGGCCGTGGGACACGGCGTTATTTATCTCATCGAGTATCACCAGGTCGTAAAGCCCGCCCTTTACCGCCTCCCGGGCCAGATCGAAGGCCTTTCGGGCCATGCCTAATGCCTCGGCGCCGGGCTTTTCTCCGCACAGCCAGCCATTGTGTCCCATCCGCGTAATGATGAGGCAATCGGCGAATCTTTCCGCCGCGAGGTGTTCGCCGCAACATTCCCTCTTCGCGAACTGGATCATATGGACGGCAAGCCCCCTTCCGGCGGCCCTGAAGGCCAATCCCAGCGCCGCCGTGGTTTTTCCCTTGCCGTTGCCCGTATATACCTGAACCATGCCCTTTTCCAGCCTGTAGCTATCCATGGAAACCGTCCGGATTCATTATTACGCCTGTCCCGCGCTGACAAAGCTTGGAACAGGAGATGCCCGCTGTCAAGAGTAAACATGCGCCGCTCCCGGGGCGGGAGCAGGCCTCAAGGGGTGGATACAGGAATCCGCCCTTGACAGTTCAGGGAGGTTTTGCTATTCATGGACGCATATCACGGGCGATTAACTCAGCGGGAGAGTGCTACCTTCACACGGTAGAAGTCACTGGTTCGATCCCAGTATCGCCCACCATCCAGAGTTCAAGGGGCTTGCGTTGGAACGCGGCCCTTTTTTAACCTTCCCGTTGGGAAAAATCCCTCTGTTTTTCATTGCTGCCGACCAACCCCGGTACCCCGGCTTTTCTTAAGCATTCATTTTTCCTGAGTATGGCCGAGGTGAGGTTCGCGGCGCGATCGTTTTCCGGTTATTCACACCCCTGTAAGCGCCCAGGGAAATGCATCTATCTTTGCTGGTGATATTTCCGTGGCCGTGACCTGTTCTTTTGGCTTGGGTAAACTTATGTTTTCCCGGCGAAAATCCGTATTCAATATAAAGGCGCGGATAATGGAAACCCTCTTTGGATATTTCATCGAGGGTGTTTTTCGCGTAATCCACAGCTAATCCACATACTTGTTGATGAAGGCGCTTCCGGCCGAATAACCGTGGGTACGGCGTATTTTATCCTGTTTGCCTTGTCGGGTCAGGCGCAAAAAAAAAACCCGCATCAGGCAGGATGCGGGTTCAAAGGGAGGTATTTTCCGGAGGGTTGACATGGCTTTTGTAATCTCTTGTTAAGCAGGTTGTGTGCCAAATTATCCTAAACTCGGCATCCGAAGTAATCCTTTGAGCGCTTCGGATGTCCTTCTTCCGATGCTTCAGTATCATTTAGCCAGGTGCGGCAACTAATCAGTCCAGAGTCGTTTTCTTCGGATGACTCCAACCGCCCTTTTTTATTGTTTTTTACCGCGCATGGCCATGAGCTGGAATTGATCCGCTATTGCTTCGGGTTCGCAAGGGAACGTCACGCGCCGGATGATGATTTTTCTGGAAAACCTTGCTTCCGCTCAACCATGCCTGCCCAAAAATCACCCATTAAACCGCAAAAGCATTATGGATTGCCCTTTTTAAGGTATTCTCAGCTTTCCGGGTCCGTCATTTTATCCTGAAAAAAGCAACTACCACGGAGAACACAGAGGGCACAAAGGATTTTCGTATAACTTTCAAGAAGTTACTCCAAAACAAAGACATTATGATCGTCACCTCCATGGTGAGTCCGGTAGTTCATTTTTTCGCTTTTATATCTCTGTATTCTCTG
>CAYMFO010000082.1:0-11933 GCA_964389825.1 uncultured Geobacter sp.
CTCTCCCGCAGGGCGAGGGTTTCAAAAATGTCCCTTCTCCCCAAGGGAGAAGGCGCCCGGCGGGGGCGGATGAGGGGTATTATCGCATGATGCAAAAACTTAACCGGATAAAGCTGTGAAAAACCACAAGAAAAGCCGACGCCCATCCAGGCGCCGGCTTTTCTTGTTTCGGAACAACAGGGTCTGTCCGGCTAGTTGTGTTTTGTCCTCCGCGGCGCCCGGACCGTCTCACGCCGCCTCTCATCAGGACCCTTTTCAAGCGGCTTTACCTTGCCCTGTTTATTATCAACGGGCTTTTCACGGAAAGGCGCCTCCTTCCGCCCGGCATTCGAGCCCCTTCCCGGCAGACGCAGCCGTTCGGCTTCTTCGACGCCGAGAAAACGGAATTCACCCGCTCTCAGACCTTCCAGGCCGAGAAACCCGTACCGTACCCTCTTCAACCTGACCACGACAAGACTGACTGCCTCACACATGCGGCGCACCTGGCGATATCGTCCTTCGTGGATGGTGATGGAAAGCCAGGTGTTGTTATCACTCTCCTTCACAATACGGACTTCAGCGGGCGCGGTCCCGCCGTCCTCAAGCTCTACCCCGCTCTCCAGTCTTCGCAACTGCGCCGGCGCGACCTTTCCCCTCACCCTGACGTGGTATTCCTTGTCCACTTCGTGCCTGGGATGCGCCAGGGCGTTTGCCCATTCCCCGTCGTTGGTGAGGAGCAGCAGGCCCTCGGTATTGTAGTCGAGACGCCCGACCGGGTAGACCCTTTCAGCGACACCGGAAAGGAGGTCGGTAACCAGAGGCCTCCCCTGGGGGTCCTTCAGTGTCGACATGTATCCGGCGGGCTTGTACAGAAGGATATAGACGTTCCCGCCGCCCATATCAACCGCCTTTCCGTCGACGGTTATGGAATCCGACCCTGGATCCGCCTTTGTCCCGGGCTCAAGGACAATCGTCCCGTTTACCGCCACCCTGCCGGCGGCGATGAGTTCCTCGGCCCGTCGACGGGAAGCGATACCCGCCCGGGAAATTATCTTCTGCAGACGCTCTTTCATCTTTCTCCCTTAGGAACCTGGCGGAAATGAAGACATTTCCCAAGCCCCTGAAAAACGAAAAGGGGATACATACCATCCCCTCTCTTCCGCCACGTACCATGTGAAACCTGAAAAGGCGGTTTCACGCAAAATCGCAAAGGACGCAAAGGAAAATCAAGAACTTGTCAAATGAGGCCATTCACCTGATCAGTGAAGCTGGCTTGTCCCGCGGCTATCTGAATTTCTTTGCGTCTTCGCGTGATCAGATGCGGTATTCAGGTGAAATAATATCCGGCGCGCCGTCGGATCACTCCAGAAAGCGCCCCATTCTCCGGAATTTGTCATACCGTTCAGCCAGAAGCCTCTCCATGGGGATATCCCTCAACTCCCCGAGGTTTCTCGCCACTGCCTCGCGCACCTCACGGGCCGCGGCCTCATGGTCCCGATGAGCCCCGCCGATTGGTTCAGGCACTATCTCATCTATGACCTCCAGGGCCTTCAGGTCTTTGGCCGTGGGTTTCAGGGCCTCGGCCGCCAGTTCACCCTTGGACCCGTCGGCCCAGAGGATGGCGGCGCACCCTTCCGGCGAGATAACGGAATAAATGGAATGCTCCAGCATCAGAATCCTGTCGCCAACGGCTATGGCCAAGGCGCCCCCTGACCCCCCTTCGCCGGTAACCACCACGACAACAGGCGTCCTCAGGCGCGACATCTCCATGAGGTTTCTCGCGATAGCCTCCGCCTGCCCCCTCTCCTCCGCGCCGATACCGGGAAAGGCGCCCGGGGTATCCACGAAGGTGATAACGGGAAGCCGGAATCTCTCCGCCATCTCCATGAGCCGAAGCGCCTTGCGATAACCCTCGGGGTTCGGCATGCCGAAGTTGCGGTAGACCTTTTCCTTGGTGTCGCGCCCCTTCTGGTGCCCGATAACCATCACCGGCTCTCCGTCCAGCCTGGCAGGTCCGGCTATGATGGCGGGGTCATCGGCAAACTTCCGATCGCCGTGCAGTTCGATGAAATCCGTGAAAATGCGCTGGATGTAGTCCATGGTAAAGGGACGGTTCACATGCCTGGCAAGCTGCACCGTCTGCCAGCGTGTCAGGTTCGCGAAGACCTCTCCACGCATTTTCTCCACCTTCTGCTCCAGACGGCCGACCTCCGCCTTGAGATCCAGCTTGTCGGTGGAAAATTCCTTAAGCTCACGGAGTTTCTCTTCCAGTTCAGCGATTGGCTTTTCAAAATCAAGATACGGGTTCAGGGCCATCCTGTTGCTCTCCTTGGGTTTCCTTTGGCGGAAAACGCATGTCGCCTATTCAAAGGTTGTGGCATTATACCCGAACAGCTCCTCCACCTCCAGCGACAAATCATCACTCGGCCTGACGGAGCATGCGGAGGGGAGGCGGATAACCGTACGGCAGATGTCCGGAATTATCACATGAAGCCTGGCGGGGCAGTCACCGCGATGCCTGCCGATAATCTCCCTGAGGGAAACAAGCTGTTCCGGGCGAACCCCGGACGCGTCCACGGTGAAGCTGACCATGCGTGAACGGGTCTCCTTCAGGGTTCCCAGCTGAACGATATCCGTGACCCTCACCTTGCAGCTCTCTTCGCCGATCTCCACGCTTCCGGTGACCAGAAGAGGTTCTTCACCCTTCAGATACTCGGACACCTTTCCGTACACGTCAGGAAAGACCATGGCCTCCACCGACCCCATCTGGTCTTCGATGAGGGCGAAGGCCATGCGATCACCCTTCTTGGTGATCTTTTCAGTAAGGCTCGCGACGATTCCGCACAGCCTCACCTCACTCCTGTCTTCCCTCTCCTGCAGCGACGCGGTACTTGCCGTGGCGAATCTCTTTACGTCGTCGGTATAACGGTCGAGGGGGTGGCCGGTTATATAGAAGCCCAGGGCCTCCTTTTCAAAGGAGAGGAGCTCCTTTTCCCGCCATTCAGCTATGTCCGGCACGGTACCGGCGCGGCTGGCGGGGGTCAACGCCACCTCCGATTCATCAAACAGGGAGGCCTGGGCGCCGGCCCTCTCCTTCTGCAGCCTCTGTCCCATATCCATGGCCAATTCCAGGACCGCCGCCAGTTGGGCCCTCCGGAAGCCGGTTGAATCGAAAGCGCCGCATTTTATCAGGGACTCCACGACCCTGCGGTTCACCCGCCTCAGGTCCACCCGGGCGCAAAAATCGAAGAGGTCCCTGAAGGCTTCCCCGCCACGCGCATCCAGGATCGCCTCAACCGCCGACGCGCCCACGTTTTTCACCGCGCCCAGACCGAAGCGGATGGAATTTTCCCTTACCGTGAATGACAGTTCAGAGGCGTTGATGTCCGGAGGAAGAACCTGGATGCCCATGCCGCGGCACTCCGCGATGTTCTTTATGACCTTGTCCGAGGAATCCATGTCCTCGGAAAGAAGGGCGGCCATGAACTCCACGGGGTAGTGGGCCTTCAGGTATGCGGTCTGATAGGCGATGAGAGCATAGGCCGCGGAGTGCGACTTGTTGAAGCCGTATTCCGCGAACTTGGCCATCAGGTCGAAGATCGCCTCCGCCTTTTTCACGTCAATAGCGTTCTCTTTGGCCCCGGCCAGAAAGATATCCCGCTGCTTGGCCATCTCCACGGGGTCCTTCTTGCCCATGGCGCGCCTCAGAAGGTCGGCGCCGCCCAGGGAATACCCGGCAAGGGTCCGGGCGATTTGCATAACCTGTTCCTGATAGACGATAACGCCGTAGGTGTCCTTGAGAATCGGCTGCAACTGGGAGAGTTCATAGGTAACCGGCTTTCTGCCGTGTTTCCGGTCGATGAAGTCGTCCACCATGCCGGAGCCGAGGGGGCCGGGCCGGTATAGCGCGCACACCGCGATGATATCCTCGAAGCAGGAAGGCTTGAGTTTTACCAGAAGCTCCTTCATGCCGCTGGATTCAAGCTGGAACACGCCGGTGGTGTTGCCCGCCTGCAGGAGCTGGTAAGCGGTCTCGTCATCGTCTCCCAGACGGGTGATGTCGAAATCGGGCGTCTTGCCCGCACGGATGAGCTTTATCGCGTTATCTATGACGGTAAGGTTCTTGAGACCGAGGAAGTCGAACTTCACCAGGCCGATCTTTTCCACGTACTTCATGGAAAACTGGGTGGTTATGGAGTTGCTCTTCGGGTCCATGTAAACCGGACAAAACTCTTCCAGTTCATCGGGCGCCACGACTACGCCCGCGGCGTGGGTAGATGCGTGGCGCGTCAATCCTTCAAGACAGAGGGCGGTATCCAGAAGGTTCCTGATCCGCGGATCGGCCTTGGCCATCTCAGTCAGCTTCGGCTCCTTTTTCAGCGCATCCTCAAGATGGATATTGAGGATGTTGGGAACCAGCTTCGCGATCTTGTCCACTTCTCCATAGGAGTAATTCAGCGCCCTCCCCACATCGCGGATCACACCCTTCGCGGCCATGGTGCCGAAGGTGATGATCTGGCAGACCTTGTCGCGGCCGTATTTCCTGGTTACGTACTGGATAACCTCCTCGCGGCGGTTCTGGCAGAAATCCACGTCGATATCAGGCATGGAAATACGCTCCGGATTCAGGAATCGCTCGAAAAGAAGGTTATACGGGATAGGGTCGAGATCGGTGATGCGCAGCGCATAGGCCACCAGCGAACCCGCCGCCGACCCCCTGCCCGGACCGACCGGGATGCCCTGCTGTTTGGCCCAGTTGATAAAGTCAGCGACAATCAGGAAGTAGCCTGGAAAACCCATCTGGATTATGCAGGCAAGCTCGATCTCCAGCCTGTGTCGATACGCATCCTCATCTTCGGCCGAGAAGGCCGGCTTCTTGGCGCGGATATGCTCGAAACGGCTCTCCAGACCGGATTCGGCCTGGCGCGTCAGTTCCTCCTCCAGCGATTTCCCCTCGGGAAGCTCATAGCGGGGAAAATGATAGGTCTTGAAATCAAAACGGAGGTCGCAACGCTCGGCGATCCGCACCGTGTTGGCCAGGGCCTCGGGCACATGGGAAAAGGCCGCCGTCATCTCCTGGGGGGATTTGAAGTAAAACTCGTCGGCGGAAAAACTCATCCGGCCCGGATCGTCCATGGTCTTGCCCGTCTGGATGCAAAGGAGAACCTCATGGGGCTTGGCATCCGCGCGATTCAGATAATGGCAATCATTTGTAGCGACCAGGGGAAGTCCAAGCTGGTCGGCCAGGCTCAAAAGTCCCTGGTTCGCCCGCTCCTGTTCGGGAAGGGAGTTTTCCTGAAGCTCCAGATAGTAACGCCCGGGAAAGATGTCGGCATACTCCTGGGCCGCTGCCCTGGCGTCATCCATCCGGCCGCACTCGCAAAGGGAGGCCACTTCCCCTTTCAGACAGGCGGACAGGGCAATAAGACCGTTGGAATATTTACGCAGAACCTCTTTATCGACACGCGGACGGTAATAGAAACCCTCCTTGTAGCCTATGGAAACAAGCCGGCTCAGGTTCCTGTACCCCTCGAGATTCTCGCACAGGAGGACAAGATGGCTCGCGGCATCGCCAATCCCCCGGGCCTCCTTGGTAAAACGGGATTCCGGCGCCAGGTATACCTCGCAACCAACCAGGGGTTTTATACCCGCGGACTGGCACTTCAGATAGAACTCGATAGCGCCGAACATGTTGCCGTGATCGGTTAGCGCAACCGCCGGCATCCCATACTCGCAAGCCTTTTTTACCAGATCGCCGATGCGTATTGCGCCGTCCAGGAGGGAATACTGTGTGTGAACATGAAGATGAACAAAATTAGAGGGTTCCATATATCCCGCGGAAACAATGACGGGAGCCTGACCTGCCAAGGGCTCCCGGTTGATAATCCAAAACTTCGTGAAAGTATGTCATGAACGAAGCGCGGCTGTCAAGAAAATGGGCTACCTGCGTCAGCCCCTTTCATGGAGAAATCCCCCCCTGCAGGAGCCGGCTTCCGGCCAATATTCCGCTGCCGTTTTGCACATTAAACCTAAAAAAACAATTACCACGGAGAACACAGAGGGCGCAGAGGGTTTTCGTATAACTATCAAGTATTTACTCCAGAACAAAGATATTACAATCGTCACCTCTTCAGTGAGTCTGGTAGTTCATTTTTTCGCTTTTATATCTCTGTGTTCTCTGTGACCTCTGTGGCTGAAATGCCGTTTTACACATTAATTCGTATCAATACGCCCTCAACATATGCTATGCTGCGCACTTATTGAAGCATTCATACCGTTGGATAACAAAGGAGGTCACGGATGGCGGAAAAAAGGGTGATGAGAAGAATCCGTCGCAGACTTTCCCTCCGCTTCGGGATAGATGCCCCCGTACGCCTGGCTTTTACCGAGGATGTCACGGACCATGGCATGTTTATCAAAACCACCAATCTTTATCCTCCAGGCGCCAGGATCGTCATCGAACTGACCCTGCCGGATGAAACACGGATCAAGTTGAATGGAATGGTTCGCTGGTCAAAGAAGGTCCCGCCCAACATGATTCATTTGATGAGGAAGGTGGGATTCGGAGTAAAGATACTCGGTTTCCAATCAGGAGAAGCCGAATTCAGAAACTTTCTGGAGGGAGCGCAGGCGCCTGTTACGCAAGCCCCTGGACAGGGAGTCGCGGGCGTCTAGGCATGAGGATACTCTGAAACCCCCTGGAGCGCATCCGCGACTTCCTGAGCCGCTACGGCAAAGAGCCTCTCGAGAATCCTTGAGGAAAGAGCGGGCGGATAAATGGGAAAGGCAAGGCGATAAATGAGGTCCAGCAGACCGTCCTGCCGGTTTTCCTCAAGGAACATGGTCCCATATTGAAAAAGGGGAGAATAGAGAAGCGCGTCCTCCATCACGGATTCGTCGTCGCTGTAGAAAGGAAGTATCATTTCCAGAGAAAGGCACAAACCCTTTCCCGTCACATCTTCCGCCACAAACAGGAGGACCTCGTCCCCGGGATCAACGGCATGCATCGTCGCATCGGGACAGACCAGGGACGAGGGGAGCACAACCGGCCGCCCGTAATGGGGGTCAAGGCCGTATGGCCATCCTTTTTCAAGTAGAAAACGTTCCAGAACGGCGTAAGCCTTGCGGTGGAGACGATCCATGTCACGGTAGAACATGGGACGAATTTCATCCAGGCGATCCACCAGATCCGCAAGGCCAATATAATCATCTTCTCTTGGATTTCTCTTCTCCGGATTGTTTACCACCAAGCGCAGATGGGTTCGTTTCCGTTCATCGTTATCTTCTGTCATGAAAGGCGTTCCTGCTTTCTTGAAAATATAGATTCATTTGTTTTCCTTCATGCGCGACTCGCGGTTTTTACGCAAGGCATGAAGGAGAGTGGGAACATTGGAGCGCCACCGGGGGCTCACAACGGTGATTGCCATTTCCTCTATCTGGGTAATAATAAGCACAACCGTGGAAAACCTGAAAAGCCATGGCGGGCCGGCGGCGAAAAGAATGACCGTGCCTACGCTCATGACTACCGCCGACAGCTTGGCGCCCCACGTGTGATAACTGGTAAGACGCCGGTATTTCAGGAATCCGGCAATGATTGGAATGGTAAAACCAGCCAGCACGGCCGCGACGTAAGGCGCTTCGCGGAAGACAATATGCGGCCACAGCCACCAGGCGCACAGGGGTGTAGATAAGTAGATTGAGAAATCACCCCAGCTGTCCAAACGGGCGCCGAACTCGGATTCCTGGCGCAGCCTGCGGGCAAGATAACCGTCCGCGACGTCCGTGCAGAGGGCAATGACAAAGAGCGCCAGATACACCTTTTCGTTCCCGGTCCAGGCGAGGACAAGGAGAACCGGAACGGAACAGAGCCTGAATCCGCTCAGGAGATTGGGAATTGTGAAATATTTCTCGCCCATGGTTCGCTAACTAAATACAGAAAAGCGGAACACCGTGTCAAGTCATTTGCTCCCAGAAGGACAAAAAGCGTACGTTCACGGGCAATAAAACTGAAAAATGCGGTTTGATGCGCCCTTTCCCATATTTTCGACACTTTCTCCATTATCAACAAAAGCATCCACCGGGCCATGCCCGGAATTTCATTGACAGGAAGGGAGTAAAACCATGCTTAAGGAATTCAAGGAATTCGTAATGCGAGGCAATGTGGTAGACATGGCGGTAGGTATCGTTATCGGCGCGGCTTTCGGCAAGATTGTGACCTCGTTCGTGAGCGATGTTCTGATGCCTCCCATCGGACTTCTCATGGGCAAGATGGATTTCTCCAATCTCTTTATCGATCTGTCCGGCGCCGGTTACGCCACCCTGGCGGAGGCGAAGAAAGCAGGCGCGGCCACCATCAACTATGGCCTCTTTTTCAATACCCTACTGGACTTCATAATCATAGCCTTCGCCATATTCCTCTTGATCCGTCAGATCAACCGCCTCAAGAGGGCGCCGGCGCCGGCCGCGCCGGATACCAAGGAGTGCCCTTTCTGCCTTTCCACGGTCCCGCTGAAGGCCGTCCGCTGCCCAAACTGCACCTCGGAACTCAAGTAATAACCCTTCCGGCTTAATGAAAGGGAGGTGAAGCCGCCTGCCGCCTTCACCTCCCTTTCCCAGTGGCTAGCGTAACATTCCATCCCCGTTCTTCTCCGTTTCCACCCCGGTGCAGTCAAAGGCATATCCGAAGGTCTGCCCATCCAGCCCCTGGAGGATCTCCCTCCAGTAGATGTGCGTCGCGCCCATATCCTTTGCCTTTAAGGCCGTCTGATACTTGAAATCCGCCAGAACGGCGGGCGGACCCCACATACGCTTTCCGGTAGGCCCGGGGAAGGTCCCTACCTTGCGGCACTCACGCACGTAAACCGGTTCGGTTTCAACCAGGGGAAACGGCCTGTTGGATTCAAACATCGAGCATCCAACCAAAACAAAAAGCGCGGCAGCCAGCAAAATCTTTTTCATAACACCTCCGGAAGTTTATCGCCGTCGCCGGACGGACAAGATGGAAAAGGCCCCGGCCTTCCATACAGGCCCGATTGTCCGGTTTTTCGAATAATAACAGATATTATTTTTTATTGCCCATAAAAACCCGGAGACTACGCCATCACCACCCCTTCTTTTTCCTGATCCATTTTTCGATGGATATTACCGGAAGCACCATAGCCCCGGCCAGCAGGGCCGTCAGCCAGGCATTCATGTCCAATGGCGCGGAACCGAAGAGCGTCCTGAGCTGGGGCAGATACATGAAACAGAGTTGCAGTATCAGCAGGATTCCGATTCCGGCGAATACGGAGGGATTGGACATTACGCCAAGTGAGAAGATGGAGTCACGAAGGGATCGGCAATTCAGGAGATAGAATATCTGGGAGAAGGTAACGACCGTTACGCAAAGGGTCTGCGCCTCGGAAAGGGCCAGGGCATGACGCGCGGCGGTAAGGGGCAGGTCACCGGCAATACGGTAATATTCCCATAGGAAAAGGGCGCATCCGCCGGCTGTCATAAGCGTAGCCACCATGATCAGGCGGTAGAGGATAAAGCGCGAAAAGACCGGTTCATCCGCCGGACGAGGGGCGCGGCGCATGGCATTGGGCTCCAGTATCTCGAATGCCAGGGGTATTGAAAGGGTAACGCTCGCCACCAGGTTGATCCAGAGGATCTGGGTTGGCGACATGGCCATCAGGAGAACCTTGACCCCATCCACGGTAACCGTCGGAAAAAAGAACATCGCCACGGCCAGGATGCCGGCCAGGGCCAGGTTGGTAGGCAGAACAAAGGCAAGGGACTTGATGAGATTGTCGTATACCCTTCTCCCCTCCTCCACGGCGGCTGCAATGGAGGCGAAATTGTCATCCACGAGAACAACTTTCGCCGCCTCCTTGGAAACGGAGGTTCCGGTGATCCCCATGGCGACCCCGATGTCGGCGCGCTTGAGCGCGGGAGCGTCGTTGACTCCGTCACCGGTCATTGCGACCACGTGCCCCAGGGATTGCAGGGCCTCCACCAGGCGCAGCTTGTGTTCAGGGGCCACACGGGCAAAGACGTTGGTCTCCATGGCAATGGCGCGCAACTGCTCCTGGTCGAGTCCATCCAGCGACCTTCCCTGCACGGCCTTGCCGTCATGAGAGAGAATGCCCAGTTGACGGCCTATCGCCTCTGCCGTAGTCGGATGGTCTCCGGTTATCATCTTGACGGTTATTCCCGCGTTATGACAGACACGGATGGCGTCCATCGCCTCGGTTCGCGGCGGATCTATCATCCCCATAAGACCGCCGAAAGTGAAGCCCGCGTCTTCTTCTCCCGGAAGGATACGTTCCATTTCGGCGCTTTCACGCCAGGCAAAGGCGATTACGCGCATCCCCTGACGGGCATAGGTCTCCACGGCGTCCAGGATGGCGGCGCCGTCAGTCTCGTCAGGGAGGCAGCATCTCGCCACTGTCTCCGGCGCTCCCTTCAGGAGGATCATCCCCCGTTCCTGGATCCGGTGCAGGGTTGCCATAAACTTGGTTTCCGATTCAAAGGGTATCACATCCAGCCTGGGAAAACGCTCCCTCAGGGTCTGGGCCGAAAAACCGCCCTTCTCTCCGGCAACCACCAGGGCCGCTTCCGTCGGGTCTCCGGTCGGCGTCCACACGTCCCCTTCCAGACGCACGGCGGCGTCATTGCACAGCGCCGCCATGGTCAGGAGGGCGCCAAGTCCTTCCGGCGGTTGCTCCTGACGGATACCGTCATGCTCAATCTCTCCGGAAGGGTCGTAGCCCACGCCTGAAAAACGGTATTCATGACCATCCACCCAGGCAACCTGCACCGTCATCTCGTTGCGTGTCAGGGTTCCGGTCTTGTCGGAACAGATTACGGTCGTCGCGCCCAGGGTCTCAACCGCCGGCAGATGTCTTATCACCGCATGCCTGGACGCCATGCGCCGCACGCCGATGGCCAGGGCTATGGTAATCACCGCCGGCAACCCCTCCGGGATCGCGGCCACCGCGAGGGTCACCGCGACCATGAGAGATTCCCCCACCGGCGCATTCTTGATCCATATCCCGAACCCGATGAGAACCGCGACAACGGCGATAGTCGCGATGGTTATGCCAGTGGTCACCTTGGACAACTGCCGGGTAAGGGGAGTCTCCAACTGCACGGTCTGGTTCAGGAGTTCATTGATACGGCCCAGCTCCGTGGCGTTCCCGGTCGCCACCACCACCCCGGCGCCCGCGCCCTGGAGAATCATTGTGCCGCTGTATGCCATGCAGACGCGATCAGCCAGGGGAGACTCTTCTCCCACGGCATTGATATTCTTTCCCACAGGCAGGGACTCGCCGGTCAGGGCGGCCTCTTCAACGAGGAAATTCTTTGCCCTGAACACACGGATGTCCGCCGGCGCCTTGTCTCCGCTCTGGAGATTGACGATATCCCCAGGGACAAGTTCACGGGCGGGAATCGATATCGTCTCCGAATCGCGGATAACGGAGGCGGATTCCGGCACCATGGCGGCGAGGGCCTCTATGGCCTTTCCAGCGCGGTATTCCTGAACAAAGCCTATGATGGAATTAATGATTACGGCGCTGAACACAACGGATGAATCGGTGTACTTGCCCAGAGCCACGGAGAGGAAACCGGCGCCCATAAGCAACCAGCCGATGGGATTGTTCATCTGCCGCCAGAAGATGCGCCACGGGGTATCACCGCTTTTCCTGACCAGCTCATTGGCGCCGTGTTCCAGGAAACGGGCCTTGGCCTCCTCGTCCGACAAACCCTCCGGCCTTGTGCCAAGGGCGTCAAACACGGCTTCGGGGGAAAGGGCGTGCCATGGTTTCTTGTCAATTTTCATGAAACTGGTCCTTTCTTCGTAACATGGTTGTCAGGAATGGAACCCCGGAATTTCCCTCGGCCGGGTATTCCAAGGGGAAAAAGAAGGCCCCGCCAAATAATCCATAAAAAAACAATTGCCACGGAAAACA
>CAYMFO010000083.1:0-11906 GCA_964389825.1 uncultured Geobacter sp.
CCGGAAGTAATTCATGATAGATTTCCGGCATGTTATCAGGCCTCAAGCCGCACTTGAGATTGAGATGCCGATGCGGCTCGAGCCAATGAATTATCCATTGGAGAACGTGTTATATGGCGAAAGAAAAAATACCCTATGACAACTATTATAAAGTGGGACAACAGGTAAAGATTGGAATCCGCCTGTCAGGCTCGCTTTTTCGGGAGAGCAGCGGTGAAATAACCCATATTTCCGGCAACAATGTCAAAGTGGAAATGCTGGGAGGAAGCCTCCCCGTCAATATCATCAAGGAAAAAGCCCAATCCCGCGTCCTGTTGTCCGGCTGGTCGGGATGGGGGTTTTTCTGTTGCGATGCCCTGCTGAAAGACAGCGGCGCCACGAAGGAAGTAACACTCGCCCTGGTGGGCGAGATAGAGGAAAGGCAGAGAAGGGAATATTTCCGGCTCGATGTCGTTATACCGTTTCTGGTGGACGGCGAAGACACCCAAAAGCCTTCGGAGGCGAAAGAACGCTGGAACGCGGCGCTTATCCGCAACCGGAATTCACCGCCTCCGGATGTCGTTCGTTCCGGAAAGGGCTACAGGGCGGTGACGCGCGACCGGAAGGACCTGCCTCCGGAGGCCGTCAACCTGAGCGGAGGAGGCATGAGGTTCCGCATGAAGTCCGGAGTCCGCATCGGCAACCTCCTGAACCTGGATCTCTATCTGCCGCTGAATCCTCCCAGAATCGTGAGTGCGGTCGGGGAAGTTATCCGATGCAACGAACTGACCCTCCGTATCCAGAAGGATCCCGTCTTTGTTGTCGCGGCCAGGTTTGTTCACATAGAAGACAAAGACAGAGACGCGTTGATCTCATTCATCTTCAGCGAGCAGAGAAACCAGCTCAAGGCCGAAGCCGAACCTGACCTGATCGGCCTTTGAGCTTATTATCCTACAAAAAGCAATTACCACGGAGAACACAGAGGGCACAGAGGGTTTTCGCATAACTATCAAGTAGTTACTCCAGAACAAAGATATTACGATCGTCACCTCCATGGTGAGTCTGGTAGTTCATTTTTTCGCTTTTATATCTCTGTGTTCTCTGTGACCTCTGTGGTTGAACCGCCGTTTTCAGGATTATTATTACAGCGCGCCGTGAGGCGAACCGTCCTCATGACCGGCGGCGGCCGAACCGGATTCCACCGGCGCCGGGGTGGTTACAGCCGGCGGCAGGGTGGCCTGCCGGAAATCCCGCGGCTCGCTTTTTTCCACATCGCTGTTCAGCAGCACGATATCCACCCTTCTGTTCTTCGCCCTTCCCTCCGCGCTGCCGTTGTCGGCAACGGCCCTGTATTCACCATAACCGGTGGCCGATAGCCCCTCGGGTTCGTACCTGTAGTAGGTAATGAGATGCTTCACGATGTTTGTCGCCCTGGCGGCCGACAGTTCCCAGTTTGAAGGAAAGACGCGCGTGTTGATGGGCACGTTGTCCGTATGCCCTTCCACCCTTATCTGGTTGGTGAACTCCGAAAGCGACTCGGCGATCTTGGCCAGAAGCGGATAGGAAGCCACCCTGATATCCGCGCTCCCCGAATCGAAAAAACCCGCCTCCTTGAGGCTCACTACCAGCCCCCTGCGGGTAATCTCCAGACCCACCTTGTCCTGCATCCCGTTTTTCAGAAGGTATACTTCCAGCGCCGCCCTCACCTTCTTGAAGTCCTTTTCATCGGCGTGATGACGGTGCTTCTTGCTCCTGTCAAAGGGCATCTGGGGATTCATGGGCCCCCTGGAGGCGGGCGGGGTGATGCTGGGAATCTGGGTCAATTCCGTGGAATCAAGGACGTTGACCTTGCTGCTGGGGTTGGACTTCGCGTAACCGAAGGACTCGCGCATGGAGGCAATCACTTCCTCCACCTTGCGCTTGTCCGTCTGGGACATGGCGAAAAGGGTCACGAAGACGGCAAAGAGGAGGGTGACGAAATCGGCGTACGAGACCATCCACCGTTCATGGTTCGCATGGGGCTCGGGCTTTTTCTTTCTTCGGGCCATTTATTTCGCCTTTTTCTCTTCCCCGCTCTGCACCAGGAAGGAGCGGAGCTTCTGCTCGATGTAATGGGGGTTCTCCCCGTTCTGGATAGCGGTAAGGCCTTCGATGATCATTCTTTTGTGGAGAAGCTCCTGCTTGATTCGGTGCTTGAGCTTGGTAGCGAAAGGGAGGCAGATGATGTTGGCGGTCATCAGACCATAGATGGTGGCGACGAAGGCGACCGCGATGCCCGCACCCAGCTTGGAGGTGTCCGCCAGGTTGTTCATGACGTGAATAAGACCCAGCACCGCGCCGATGATGCCGATGGTCGGGGCGTATCCGCCCATTGCCTCATAGAACTCCGCGCTTCCCTTGGCATGTTCTTCATAGGTGTCCAGCTCCGTCTCCATGGTCTCCTGGAGCTTCTGCGGATCTATTCCGTCCACAACAAGGGAAATCCCCTTGCGCGTGAAACGGTCTTTGGCGTTCTGGGCCTCCTGCTCCAGGGAGATGAGACCGTTTCTCCTGGCCTTTGCCGCATATCCGATGATCTCCTTGATAATCGCTTCGCTGTTCTGGGACTCGACGAAGATAACCCTTTTCGCGTCCTTGAACGCCTGGAGGATAATGGGCATGGGAAAACTTACGCAAGCGGCGCCGAAAGTCCCGCCCAGAACGATGATCGCGGCCGTCGGCTGGATAATGGCGCTGACATGCCCCCCTTCCAGTACCTGTCCGCCGATAACCGCGCCGAAACCGAATATGATGCCGATGATAGTCGCAATATCCATAGAATATAGATTCCCGTCCTCTTTATCGTTTCGATGGTTCGCGGCATAGCCCAATCCTGATTTCCTCAATCAGGACGATACGGACTCCCGCTTTCTGAACCTGGAATTGTGAAACTTCGGTTATGACTCCAATTCCGCATTGTGTGACGTCGGAACGGAACGGAAAGCGCCGGCAAAGGCCTTCCTGAAATATTTCCTTCCCTGACCGCGATGGGCCCTGGCTATGACAGCCGCCCTGAATCGCACTATCCTCTCGATGATCTCTGAAGCGCTTTCCCGCACCAGATACCGTTTCCCGTTGGTCAGGGTTATGTGCGTATCCGGGGTCTCCTCTATGAGCTCTATCAGATCCTCGTTGAGATACATTTCACTGCGGTCAAGCCTGGTCACGCATATCATATGTCACCCGCCGGGAAATTATTTCTTATTTTACCTTTCGGTATTCTCCGGAATTTCTTGAGCATTATCTGTCGCGACCGCAAGGCCGCAAAGAGAAGCGAAGGCCATGAAAAAAGGCCGAACGGCTTGAAACGCGCGCTCGGCCTTTCATTGATAGAAAAGAATATTACGACAATTTAGGGCAAGGCGGAAGGGATGCAATCCCGCTACTTTGCTTCATTATCTCCGGTAAGGCCTGCCTCCGAAATCTCCCCTTCTGTTGTCATCACGCTTTTCGCGGAAGATCTGGCGGTTCAGCCTGTCCAGGTCCCTGTTGATGATAGCCCGTTCCCGTGGGCTCAGATCGCCGTCAGATCTCATGCGATCGATCCTGAACATAATACGGTCCAGCTGACCGTTCAGTCTCCGCGCTTCGTAACGGTTAAGCGATCCGTTCCTGATTCCGTGGTCGATTCTTCTCCTTGCGTCATGGATCCGCGAGCGGATCCCTCCCCGCCAGTCGCCACGCGACGGGCCGTCATAACCAAAGCCTGGCCCGGGCCCCGGCCCTGGCCCCCGTTGGGCATAACTCACTACCGCTGTTCCGGCAAGCAATAGCGCACACAAGGTAACACATAGCATCTTTTTCATAGACGTCCTCCTGTTTTTATCCGTTGCCTGCTCACATATAATCAAGCAGAGACAACTGGCTGATCTTGGCGGTTGCCGATAGGGCTGCTTCGAACGCCGTCTGGCGAAGAGTCAGCTTTGTGGCCGCCTCTATCATGTCAACGCTCTGGGTGTCTGAAATAATACCCTGGATTGTCGCCTTGTCGCTTGAAATCATCGTCTTTGCGTTTTCCAGCCTGTTCAACCTGGAACTGATGTCGCTGATGGCATTGGAAATCTGCGGTATCGCTTCATCCAGCTTCAGCGCAGCTGCGCCGATATCAGCCGGATTATTGTTATTGATCGCGGCTACAAGATCGTCGAAGGTCTGAAGGACATCCACGGAACCGTAGCCGCCCGTACCCTTCAGCAAAGCGTCTCCGGCAATATTTATATCGGCAAGCGAGCCCCTGTCGATCTCCACGGAAATGGCGTCACCGGTTCCGTGATACAAGTTATCGGTATTGGAGAAGGGCGGGGTGTCGGTCTTGAAGCCGGAGAAGAGGTATTGATCTCCGAACTGGGTGTTTCCCATATCCACCAGCTGCTTTTTCAGCTCATTAAGCTGCGAGACGGCGTTTTCCCTCACGGTGGAGTCGCTGCTTCCGCTGGTTATGGTTCCGGCCAGTTTCCTGGCCTGATTCACCACGTCGGCCACGCCCTCCAGAGCGGTATTTGTCATTTTCAGCCAGAGATTACCCTTGGTTATGTTGCTCTGATACTGTTCGCCCTCTTCCAGCTTGTTTTCCAGGTCAAGGAGCTGACGTGTCGTTATGGGATCGTCACTGGGTCTGTTAACAACCATCCCTGAAGCAACCTGTTCCTGCAGACGCCCGAGAATGGTCCGTCCCTTCTGCAGATTGTACATGGCATTATTCGCCGTCATTCCCGGTGTTACCCGCATATTTCCTCCTATCTTACCATGGCGAGAACCGTGTCCAGCATCTCGGAAGCGGTGGTGATCATCCGGGCGGAAGCGGAATAGGCCTTCTGAAACTTGATCAGGTTCGTCAACTCCTCGTCCAGTGAAACACCGGAATGGGATTCACGCAGCGTATTCAGCTGCTTGATGAAACTCTCGTTCTGCAGCATGGTGGTCTCGGCGTTACGGGTGTCTACCCCCACCTTGCTGACCAGTGAGTTGTAATAGCTGGAAACAGTCGTGGTCGTAACCGTAGCGCCGACCGTGAAGGTCAGGGATGTACTTTGCAGCGCGGCAAGCTTGAGGGCATTGCCGTTATCGCCAGGACCGCTCAGAAGGGACGTGGGGTCCTTGGCCGCGGCGGCAACCTTCTCGACGGTCAGCGAAGAGTTGATACTGATGGTGGAGCTTGTGGCGCCGGTGAAGAATGCCGTGCCGGTCGAACCATCAAGTCCATAACCCGCTGCGTGCTGGGTATTCACGGCGGTAACCAGCTGATTTGCCATCTCGTCCAGCTGGGCCAGGTATCCAGGAACTATCTCGTCACGGACCTGAAGCGTACCGCCAATCTCTCCCTGGCTGTTATCCGTTCCGCCGATGGTCGCGGTTACGTCACTGACCACTCCGGTGCTGGAGGTGAAAATAATATCGTTCAGGCCGGTAACCGGATCATCCTGGGTCGTCAGGGTCCCGTAATTGCTCCCTTCCACCAGAACCTCGCCCCCCGGAAGCGTAACAGTCAAAGTTCCGTCACTCTGTTCCGCGTATCCGACGCCGACCTTTTCCGCAAGCTGAAGAACCGCGTAATCGCGCTGATCGCGCAGTTCGTTGGCGTTGCCGCCCAACCTCTCGGTCTGAAGGATCTGTCCGTTCAATGACGCGATGCTCCCGGCAAAGTCGGTAATGCTCTGGGTAATCCCTTCCAGGGAGGTGTCCGCGCTCTCTATGGAATCATTGAGATTGGAGCTCAGGCGGTGAAAGGTATCCACAAGGGTCTCGGACCTGGACATGACAACCTGCCTTTCGGCTGTCCCCGAGGCATT
This sequence comes from uncultured Geobacter sp., assembly GCA_964389825.1. Classification (GTDB taxonomy): domain Bacteria; phylum Desulfobacterota; class Desulfuromonadia; order Geobacterales; family Geobacteraceae; genus RPRC01. Next base: position 5,808 of record CAYMFO010000083.1, read on the forward strand.
GGTGGAAAGGTCTTTCCAGGAGTCGAAAAAATCCTGCAGAGACTGCCCGAGGCCCTCTGTCGTCAGTTCGTTGAAAAAGGGCTCGACCTGGCTGAGGGCATTCTCCTTCACCGAGCTTTCGCCACTGGCGCTGTTCCCTTTCACAAGCTGAAGCTGCAGCAGTTCGTCATGGTTGCGCCGCACCTCGGACAGTTGCACCCCGGTCCCGAGGGGAAAACCGTTGGACGTGATTGTGGGACCGGTCTTGAACATGACGGTCTGGCGGGAGTAGCCGTCCGTGTTTACGTTGGCTATGTTCTCGCCGGTGACCTCAATGGCGACCCTCGCCATATTGATTCCGGTGGTGGCGACATTTAATATGCTGTTGACTCCCATCAGATCTCTCCTTTGACCAGCTTGCCGCCCGTGATTCCGGACACCATGCGCCCGCTGCCGCTGTAGGTATCGGAACTTCCCAGCCTGCTGTTATAAAATTCAATGGAGCGGTTTACCATGGTCAGGGATCTGTGGAGCAGGTCGCGATTGAAGGAGTTGCTCCTGTTGAGTCTTTCCACGAGATCAACAATCCTCCGCCGCGCGGCGGCCAGGCCTTCACGCCTTGAAGGATGAAGCGCTTCCATGAGCGTTGAGAGCGCGGCATCGGGGGAGAGGCCAAGCTCCCGGGAAGAATCTTCCAGGGCCTCCCTGCACGAGGCCTTTGCCTGCGCGAGACGCTCCACCAGGAGGATCTTGTTTTCCCGCCGCGATTCCAGGCCGACGCTGTCCATTTCCACAATGCAGGCCCTTTCCTCATCCATGAGCAACATCAGTTCATTCAGAAGCCCTTCCTTGGCGGAGAGGCGCTCGGTGAGAGTCTTGATTGAATCGCTCATCTACTCATCCCCTTTGGGAATGCTGATCCCCATTGAATTCAGCATTTTTTCCGCAACCGCCAGACCGCTCACCCTGTAGGTTCCATCGGCGATGCGATTCCGGATGGATTCGATTTTACCGCTGTTTGAATCGGGGAGGGCTGCTACGGCCGCCGTCAGCTTCTCGACCTCTTTCAGATTCACCGACAATTCCACCCGGTCAGCGGCCCGACCCGAAAGTCCGGCATCCGTGGAGATCGCGGTTCCCCTGTTTTCAACGGATTCGTTCCTCGCGCTCCGCAACGCGACATTATTTTCGTTTGTAACTTTCATGGCAGCGCCTGCGTTCCCGGTCAAGGGCTCCTGAGCCTCACGGCTCAGTTCCATTGTCTTTGTCAGAGTGGTTTCCATAATGAAGTTCCAGTTGTTGTTCGATAAGGCGTCCGATTCCCAGACTGCCCTGCTGGGCTATCGCCGTCGCATATTCCTGATCCAGAAGTGATCGGTAAATCTCTTCTCCTCGGCCTCCGCCGGTAATCTCATCCTTTCCGACGGTTGCGCGCATGGACTTGAGCATAAACCCGACAAACACGGCTTCAAACTCCCGGGAGACCTTCTTCACGGCCGCCGTATTTTTCACCGACGAGCCGGCCTTGTCAAGGACCTGTTTCTCGCGATGCGTGGCGGGATCGACACTGTTTGGCAACCCTGAAATTTTCGCTTCGTTTGTCATTACACTATTCCTATCGAACTTCAGATGGAAAACTTTAGCTCTTTTTTCAGATTTTTTTCAATTGTTGAACATCTGTTCAAGTTGTGACCAGAAAACCGACGTCGAACCAGGTAGTTACAGACGGGAGATTATCTTGAAAAAACGACCTGTTAGCTACGATCTTCCAAAAGATCGCTGACAGGTCTCTTACATCCTCCCGGGAGAGGGGCATGGTGAAGGGAAAGAAGTGATTTCATTGGACGGCCTCTCCCTCATCCGGCCTTCGGCCACCTTCTACCTCAAGGAAGAAGGGTTTATTTTAAATGATGGTCAATTCACCCTGGAGCGCCCCAGCGGCCTTGATGGCCTGCATGATGCCAATCAGATCCCGCGGAGTGACTCCGATGGCATTGAGCGCCCTTACCACATCTCCGATATTGGCCCCTTCCTTGAGAACGGAGAGCCCTGGACCTTTCTGCTCATTTACCTTGAGTTCCGTCCTGGGAACCACCTCCGTCTGGCCGACCCTGCTGAAGGGGGCGGGTTGGGAAACCATCGGGGTCTCCTTGATGGTAAGGGTCAGGTTTCCATGGGCAACCGCAACCGTTGAGATGCGCACCGCATTGCCGATGACGATGGTACCCGTCCGCTCGTTGAGAACAACCTTCGCTCCCACATCGGGACGCACTTGAAGGACCTCCATCGCGGCGGCGAACTCCACCGTATTCCCCTGATAACTTGCCGGTATTGTCAGAATGACCGAACCCGGATCATTGCAGACCGCTATGTTGGAATTGAATTTGGCGTTGATGGCCGCGGCCAGGCGTGAAGCGGTCGTAAAATCCGGCTGATGGAGATTGAGACGAAGGGTGTTGCGGTTCGCCAGGACGGTGGGGAGTTCCCGCTCCACCAGCGCGCCCTCGGGCACCCGGCCCGCTGTGGGGTGGTTCTTCTGGGCGGAAGCGGCCTGGCCGCCATAGGAGAAGGCGCTTGTGGAAACCGCGCCCTGGGCCACGGCGTAGACCTGGCCGTCAGCGCCCTTCAACGGCGTCATTACAAGGGTACCCCCCGCGATGCTCTTGGCGTCACCCATGGAAGAGACCAGGACATCGAGCTTCGTCCCCTGCTTGGCGAAAGGAGGCAGGGTGGCGGTTACCATAACCGCTGCGATGTTCTTCACCGTTATGTCGGAGCGCCGGATGGTTACCCCGGAACGCTCCAGCAGGTTGGTAAGGGTCTGCACCGGAAATTTTGTCTGATCGCTGTCACCGCTGCCGTTCAGACCCACCACCAGCCCGTAGCCCACCAGTTGGTTGTCCCGGACGCCGTCAATGCTGGCGACATCCTTGATACGGGTTGCCTGCGCCGCGCAAGGCAGTGCGAGAAGAACGGCAAGGATGAAGATTATCCTTTTCATGTCATACCCCTGTTTCCATTGCCCCGCGCTTATGAACTTCATTGGCGCCAGCAATGTCCGGTTAGCTTTTTGCAGTACATCAAGATCCCCCTCATCCGCCCCTTCGGGGCGCCTTCTCCCTCAGGGAGAAGGGATACTGACCAATCCCTCTCCCAGCGGGAGAGGGTGGCCGAAGGCCAGGTGAGGGGTTAAGGCAGGGTTTTAGGGCCTATGCAATAACTATCCCCCCGCAGAGCGGGGGGTATTACGATTGCTGGCCCCTCAAAGGGGCCTGACCGCAATCGGGTCAAAGTCAAAACCGTAAAACCCCTATTTTCCGGCGGCAACGATGATACTTGGAACATCATAATCCCGGAACTGTCAAACTCTGGGAGTCCCCCACCAGAGGTGGGGGTTTACCTAAAGTAAATTACCTAACCGGACACTGCTGCATTGGCGCGGACCGCGGCTGACGCTGGCACCATGCAAAATCATGGACCCGCGAAGCTCCCCCTCCCTTGATGGGAGGGGGTTGGGGGGAGGGTGAAGCTTCAAGCAACGACTAACCTGAAAACTCCCCCTCTCCCTAGCCCTCTCCCACCAGGGGAGAGGGGATTATCTGTTGCGTCGATTCAAGTGTTACCGGGTTCTAGAACGGCCAGATCTTGTCCACGAAATTGTGCAGCCAGCCGGGCTGTTGCTTGTCATTGATGATGCCGTTGCCCGCGTAGGTAATCCTGGCGTCGGCCACCTGGGCGGAGCTTATCATGTTGTCGTGGTTGATGTCCTTGGGCCGCACTACGCCCTCCAGGATGATGATCTGCTCCTCGTTGTTGACCTTGACGCTCCTCTGTCCCTGGATGCGGAGATTTCCGTTGGGAAGGACATCGGTCACGCGGGCGGTGATGGTGGCGTTGAGGACGTCTTTCCGCGAGGTGTTTCCGCTCCCGTCATAATTGGAACTGGTGTTCGCCTTCACCAGGGCGTTAAGGTCGATCTTGTCCGCAAGGGCCGTGGTTTCAATCCCCATGAAGTTGGGAATGGACGCGGATATACCGGTCTCGCGCTTGGTCCCGGTGCTCGCCTGTTTCGTGGCGCTTGCCTGTTCCTCGATTACCACGGTAACGATATCCCCCTTGCGGCGGGCCTTGCAGTCATCAACGATGCTCAGTGAGTTCTCCTGCCACAGGGAGCCGCCGGCGTAGTCCGGCCTGGGCGCGGGAACATGCTCCTCGAAAGACTGCCTCGGCAGTTCAACCTGGGGATAGACGCACCCGGCGGCAAACAACGCCGCTATCGCCAGAAGTGATTTATTCATGCTGTTACCTCTTCCTGTCCGCTCGACTTTGGACGATCGACCGGTTTCCTAAAAATCCACAGCCACGGTTCCTGAATCAACCACCCGCGCCTGTACGTCCTTTTTCGAAGCAAGGTTCTGCACCGTCACCGCATCGCCTTCCGCCCCGGCGCCCTTGGTCTTTCCGGCCGCCGTGACCCGAATCGAGCCATTATCCGCTACGATGGTCACGAACTGGCCGTATTTGACCAGGGGGACCTTTTCCAGATAGTCGGCGCGCACAGGCATATTGGCGCGCAGGAGAACCCGCGCCCTTTTGCCGATCACCTGTCCGGTATCCCGGCATATCCTGCCCGAGGTCGAGGCCAGGTCACGCTTCTGAAGGGCGACGTCTCCTTCAGCGATCGTCTCTCCCCGTTGCAGTGGGCGCAAGGCGACCACCATCTCCGCCAGGGCCTCCACCTCCACGGGAATGCTCATGTTTTTGACTACACTGCCATCAACGCGGATGACCATCCCCAGTATCGACCTGCCCCAACCCTGCCACTGCCTGGAGGCGGTAAACTCGTAGGTCACATCCCCGGAAGGCGTCGCGATGTCGCCTGAAAACCCGATCTTTTTGATCCTGATTTCCATGCCCGTGCCCCTGGTCCTTTCCAGGATGAAAGAACGCACGGCCTCGCGGATGGTCTTTTCCCTGAGAACCTTGCCCGCGCCTGAAGCATGCGCCGGCAAAGAGAGGAAAAGCATTACCAGAAACATAATGACGGTGGCGGAATATCTTTTCATAACCGTACCTCCGGCCCCGCCGACACTACCTCTTGAGGTTGTTGGCCTGCTGAAGCATCTCATCGGCGGCCTGAACGGCCTTGGAGTTGACCTCATAGGCCCGCTGGCCCACGATCATGTTAACCATTTCTTCCATCACGCTCACGTTGCTCATTTCCAGGAAGCCCTGGCTGAGGGTACCTATTCCGTTCTGTCCCGCCGTCCCGGTTGTTGCGTCCCCGGATGCGTCCGATACCTGATAGAGGTTGCGCCCCGTGCTGAACAGCCCGGACGGATTCTGGAAGGTGGCGAGCTGTATCGTGGCTATGGTGGTGGTTCCGGTCTGTCCCGACTGGACCACCGAAACCGTACCGTCATTGCCGATATTGACCTTGGTGGTATTGTTGGGAATCACAATCTCGGGCAGCAGGGGATACCCGTCAGGGGTAACCACGCGCCCCTGGCCGTCCCTTTTGAACGAACCGGCCCGCGTATAGGATGTCGTGCCGTCCGGCATCTGAATCTGGAAAAATCCGTCGCCTTCGATGGCCACATCCAGTTCATTACCGGTCTGGGTTATGTTTCCGGCGGTAAATATCTTCGTAACCGACGCAGGGGTCGTGCCGAGACCGATCTGGATACCGGCCGTCTGGGTGGAGCTGGTGGACGGAGAACCGGTAGTCTTCAGGTTCTGGTACATCACATCCTGGAAATCCGCGCGGCTCTTCTTGAAACCCGTAGTATTCACATTGGCCAGATTATGAGATATGACATCAATATTAAGCTGCTGGGCCTGCATCCCGGACGCGGCCGTCCAAAGCGCTCGTATCATCTTTAAAACCTCCCTTTCCCTGCCTGTTTAACAAACTTTACCCCTCTCCCTGACCCTCTCCCACAAGGGGAGAGGGGACTTCTCCGGTACTTATCACTTATTACCTATTACCTATTACCTATTACCTATTACTTATTACTTTTCACATTTCACTTTTCACCAGAAATCAAACCTTCCCCAGATCATTAACGGCCCTGCCGGTCAACGCATCATAACTCTGAATAACCTTGTGGCAGGCCTCAT
>CAYMFO010000084.1:0-11733 GCA_964389825.1 uncultured Geobacter sp.
CAACGGAATAGATAACACCCGACGGCGCGCCGCCCTTGTATGCAACGTTCACTTCCTTGAGAAGAGGACTCGAGTCTTTTTTCAGATAACGCTCCGTTTCATTCTTGATTTCTTCCCCCTGTGGATAAACCTCCTTGAAGCTGTCGGTTTTCATTTGCCGGGCCTGTTTGTCGATGACGGGGACGGTCATGCTGTTGACGTAGCCGACGCCGAATGCGGCGACAGCGGAAACAACCAGGAGGAAAACGGCAAGTTTCATGATATCAAGCATGGCTCTTCACCCCCCCGAATACCCGGGCTTTGGTGTATCGATCAATAAGAGGGGTCACCACATTCATGAGCAGGATGGAATAACAGACCCCTTCCGGGTAGCCGCCCTTCAGCCTGATAAGGACCACGAAAATTCCCGCTCCGGCGCCGAAGATGATTCGGCCTGCCTTTGTAACCGGACTCGTCACCCAGTCGGTGGCCATGAAAAAGGCACCGAGAAAAAGTCCTCCCGCCAACAGGTGGAACACCGGATACCACATGCCGTGCCCCTTAACGGACGCGACAATGGAGGTCAGGACAAAGACCGTGCCCAGGTAACTGACCGGGATGCGCCAGTCGATGTGTCTTTTGTAGAGGAGGTAGAGCCCGCCGATGAGGAGGGCCAGGGCGCTGGTCTCGCCGAGACTGCCGCTCACGTTGCCCAGGAAGAGATCGGCGATGCCTGGCAGCTGCCTGCCGCCGGCCTCTTTCATGATGCCGAGGGGCGACGCGGTAGTGACAGCGTCGATGGGCGTTACCCAGGTGGTCATGGCGACCGGGAAGGAGGCCAGCAGGAAGGCCCTTCCGATCAATGCCGGATTGAAGATATTGTGGCCGAGTCCGCCGAACAGGTGTTTCGCGACCACGATCGCGAAAACCGAACCGAGGACCGCCATCCACGGGGGCAGGGTCGGCGGCAGACAGAACGCCAGGAGCAGGCCGGTAACCACGGCGCTGAACTCGCCGGTCGTCGCGCCTTTTTTCATGACCTTGAGACAGGCGATCTCGGCCAGACAGGCGCTCACCACGCAGGCGAGAATGACCATGACGGCGGGCAGGCGAAAATAGTAGACTGCCGCGATAAGCGCCGGAACCAGCGCGATAAGGACATCCCGCATGGCCGCCGGTACGCTGTCAGGGCTGTGCAGATGCGGAGATGACGATACAACCAATAGACTGTCCTGATTTGCCATTGAATCTTTTCCTCCGTTACGTTACTTTTTTTCCCTGGCCTTTGCCGCCAGAACGGCCTGTTTCGCCCTGCGGATATACTGGACCAGCGGGATATGGGCCGGGCATCCGTAGACGCAGGAGCCGCATTCGATGCAGCTCGTCACATGGAATTTCTCCGCCTCCTCCCAGGCGCCCTTTTTCGCCAGTTTTACCAGGGACGTCGGCTCCAGGAACATGGGACAGACATCGACGCATTTGGCGCAGCGCACGCAGCCATACTCCCTGAACTCCCGTTTCGCGTCATTCCTGATGACCACAACCCCGGAAGACCCCTTCACCACCGGCACCTCGTCCGAAAAAACGGCTTTTCCCATCATCAGGCCGCCGGCTATGATCTTTTCGACATTCCCGGCATACCCGCCGCTCTGGGCGATAAGGTCCTTGAACAGGGTCCCGACCCTGACCAGGTAGTTCGACGGTTCACGGACACCGTCGCCGCTCACGGTAATGTAGCGCTCGATAAGGGGAACCCCCTGCTCCACGGCCTCGGCCACCGCCACGGCGGTGCCCACATTGTTGACGATCACCCCCACGTCCAGGGGGAGCCCGCCCACAGGGACCTGCTTGCCGGTGCAGGCATGGATCAACTGTTTCTCCGAACCCTGCGGATACTTTTCCCTGAGAACATGAACGTTTATGCCTCCCTCACCGGCCGCCGCCTTTTCCAGCAGGCGCACCGCATCCATCTTGTTGTCTTCCACGGCGATGATTCCACGGCCGCAGCAGACGCTCCGCATGATGTAGCGCAGGCCCGCCACGATCCGGTCCGGTTTTTCCACCATCAGGCGGTGGTCCGAGGTCAGGTACGGCTCGCACTCTATGCCGTTCAGTATCACCACCTCGGCTCGTTTCCCCTCCACCGGGCTGTATTTAACATGGGAGGGAAAGGTCGCGCCTCCCATCCCCACGATACCGGCCTCGAAGATGATCTTCCTGAGCTGTTGGGAATCGAGGGTCGCCGGCGATTTGTGGGGTTTCACCGTCTCCGCCCATTCATCCTTGCCGTCATTCTCGATAACGACACAGTTGACGAAGCTGCCGCCCGGATGCTCCCTGAGCTCCACCGCCGATACCGTTCCGCTCACGCTGGCATGAATCGGCGCCGTGACAAAACCCTTCCCCTCACCTATCTTCTGCCCCTTCCCGACCCTGTCCCCCACCAGCACCAGAGACGCGCAGGGAGCGCCGATATGCTGGGAGAGAGGGATGTACACCTTGTCCGGAACCCGAGCGGGAACCGCGACCTTTCCGCTGGTCAACTCCTTGTATCCGTGTGGGTGGATACCGCCCCTGAAGCTGGCTTTTCTCATGCTCTATTCACTCCCGGTTGATTGGTATGACGCGCCTCCGGCGCGGATTCCGTTTTCTAGGATAAGGTTTTATGGGACATCACATCGCGTACTCGATAAAGGCAAAGACCGCCGCCAAGGCCGTCATGACAACCGCGCAGGCGATATCGGCGCGGGAAAACGAGAGCCGCCTCATCCTGGTCCCGGCGCCGCTTCCCCGGTAGCATCGAGACTCCATGGCCATTGCCAGTTCGTCCGCCCGTCTGAAGGCGCCCACCAACAGAGGCACGAGAACCGGCACGCACCGCACCGCCCTTTTCAAAGGGTTTCCCGAATCCAATTCCGCGCACCGGGAGGCCTGGGCCTCATATATTCTTTCCCCCTCTTCGAGGAGCGCCGGGATAAACCGCAATGCCATGGCCATCATCGTCACAGCTTCGTGAACGGGCACATGACATCTTTTCAACGGTTTCAGCAAGGCCTCCAGACCGTCCATGAGGGCGACGGGGGTTGTGGTGGACGTGAGCAGGGAAGCGCCTGTCAGGAGCAGAAAAAGCCTCAGGACTATCCGGATGGAAAGAACCGCTCCATCCCGAATGACATCGTTTAAACAACCCGGCCCGTCCTGGGAAATACCCGAAACAGCAACTGCATTCACCGCCACGGTGAACAACGTGACGAACAGGAACGGCCTGAGTCCTTTCACGGAACGCCAGGGAGGCCTCCCCGCCACACGCGCCGCCGTAACGGAGAAGACAATGAGCAGCAGGAACGACGGATATCCGTCAGCAAGAAATACAAGCGTCATAAAGACGCATGCCAGCAATATCTTCATCCTCGGGTCCGACCGGTGAAGGATCGAACCGCCGGGAACATATCCGCCCACGAGCATGTCCCGTATCATGCCGTCTCCACCCGCACCCTTTCCCGCGATAGACCCTCTTTATTTCTTCCGCGGCTTCTTCAACGGTACATATTCCGTCATCGATCTCCGGCAGCGCCTCTTTCAGCCTCATCATGAGGCGGGTGATCCGGGGAGGTTCAAGGTCGGAGCTCTCCAGGGCGCCGACATCCCTGAAAACGTCCCGTGGCACACCCTCCACTGCGATTCTCCCGCCGTTCAGAACGACTACCTTCCCGGCATACCGGGCGATTTCCTCCATGTCATGGGTCGCCAGAACAATGGTGACGCCCCGCTCCCTCCGCAGTCCGTCGATATGGTCCAGGATCTCCCGGCGGCCCAGGGGATCCAGACCCGCCGCCGGTTCGTCCAGAACAAGGACGGAGGGATTCATCACCAGCGCCCCGGCAATCGCCACCCTCCTCTTCTCGCCGCCCGACAGCCCGAAGGGGGACCTTTCGAGAAATTCTTCGCCGAGACCAACCGCATTGAGCGCCTCACCGACCCGGTCGGCGGTTTCCTCCGGACCCAATCCGCTACCGGACAGCCCAAACGCTATATCCTTGTATACGGTTTCCTCGAACAACTGGTCCTCCGGTCGCTGAAAAACCAGTCCCACCCGTCTTCTCAGCGCCCGCGCGCCGTGCTCGTCCAGCGGGAGGCCGTCAAATCTGATCCTGCCGGAGGTCGGTCTCAGGAGCCCGTTCAGGTGGCGAAGCAGTGTCGTTTTCCCCGAACCCGACCGTCCCGCGACTCCGAGAAAGGTCCCCGGTTCGATGCGAAGCGTTATGTCCCGTAAAGCTGCCTTCTCGAACGGAGTCCCCCGCTGGTAGCAGTAAGAAAGGTTTTCAAGCCGGATCGAGATCATGGCCTTGTCCGTTCAGCATTTCCACCAGGGCGTCCGCCGCCTCGTCCACGCCAAGAACACCGGACGGGAGAAGGAAACCCTCACCACGAAGCGCCTCGAACAGCTCGGTGACGCACGGCCCGTGGAGACCCGATTCCCTGAGCCTGGATATCCGGGAAAACACCTCTCGGGGCTTTCCCTCAAGAGCAACCTTTCCCGCGTCCAGAACGATTAACCGGTCCGCGAGCGCCGCCTCTTCCATGTCATGGGTAATATGGATGATCGTTATTCCCTCCTCCCTGTTGAGCCGGCGAAGCAAATTCATGATGTCTTTCCGGGCAACGGGGTCCTGCAGCGCGGTCGCTTCGTCGAGTATCAGGCACGCCGGCTTCATGGCGATAACACCGGCAATGGAGACCCGTTGTTTCAGCCCTCCGGGGAGAAGATGGGGAGGGCTCCCCCAATGCTCTTCCATGCCGACCGACAGCAGAGCGTCCCTGACCCTCCGGCGTATCTCTTCCGGCGCCAGTCCGAGGTTTTCAGGACCGAACGCCACGTCCTCCTCCACCGTTGTCCCCACAACCTGGCTGTCCGGATCCTGGAAGACCATACCCGCGAGCCGGCGCACCTCCCACAGGCGTTCCCTGTCCTTCGTATCCATACCGTCTATGAAAACGGCGCCGGCCATGGGTTCAAGCAAGGCGTTCAACATTCGCGCAAAGGTCGTTTTCCCGGAGCCGTTGCCCCCCACAACGGCTACGAACTCGCCTTTTTTGATGCTCAGACTGATCCCGTCCAGGGCCTTTGTTCCCGCTCCGGCCCTGTTACGGGCTTGGTACGAGAACTCAACGGCGCGAGCTTCCACAAGGGTTTCCACCTGTCCCACCTACCCTTTCCCAATCATAAAAACACGAAGGTGACGATGAGGAATGAAACTACGAGAAACGGGATTGAATACTTGAAGATGTAGCCGAAAAAGCTGGGCATGGCGACACCGGTCTCCTCGGCAATGGACTTGACCATGAAGTTGGGAGCATTACCGATATAGGTGTTGGCGCCCATGAACACCGAACCGAGGGATATAGCCAGCAGGTAATCGCTGTAGCAGAAGGCCTCGCGACCGGGAATAGGTATGGCGCTGCACAACTGAGGGACCGCGGCTGTCTCTGCCTGACCCGGGAAGAACTTGCCGAGCGCGGTATTGAAATACGACAGGTAGGTGGGGGCGTTGTCCAGGAAGCTGGAAAGGATACCGGAGAGCCAGAAGTAATGGGAGGGCTTGTCCGCGGCCTTCACCAGCATGCCGAGGGCGCCGTGCTCTCCGGCCTTGAGGATCGCCAGAGCGGGAATGATGGTCATGAAGATGCCCGCGAACAGGTATGCGACCTCCTTGATGGGTTCCCAGCTGAACTGGTTGTCCTTGCGGATATCTTTCCCGGTTGTCACCAGGGACAGGACCGCCATTACAATGATGATTGCGTCCTTGAGCAGGTTCTGCGGGGATTGCCGAGTTCCGAGAATGGTGATCTCTCCCATCTCGACCAGGCCGCTGAAGAGGACGGCGCCGACGATGCCGCCGAGAAAAAGGAAGTTGTGCATCCCTTCGATTCTGAGCGGTTCCTTCTCGTCGTCATTGATGGTGGAGAGGTCCTCTTTACGATAGAAAAAGGTGTCCAGGGCAAAGTAGACCAGCAGGAGAATAACGCTGACGAAGGCCATTGCGGGGATAGCCTTCATTGTCCAGAAAAAGGGTACGCCGTGGAGGAAGCCGAGAAAGAGCGGCGGGTCGCCCAGGGGTGTCAGCGCGCCGCCGATGTTGCAGACGAGGAATATGAAGAAGACAATGGTATGGACCTTGTGTCTGCGCCAGGCGATGGAACGAAGCAGCGGCCTGATGAGGACCATTGCCGCTCCGGTGGTTCCAATCCACGAAGCAAGCACCGTCCCGATGACCAGCATCATGCAGTTGATCGCCGGAGAACCCTTCAGGGTTCCCTTCACATAGATGCCGCCGGCTACGGTGAAAAGCCCCCCAAGCAGGATAATGAACGGCACATAGTCGATGATATAGATATGGAGGATTTCGTGGAGCGCCTCACCCTTGAAAATGATCAGAAAGGGCACGGCAAAGGAAAGCGCCCAGGCAAGGGTGATTTTGGGAAAGTGGTGATGCCAGAAATTGGGAGCGAACAGGGGGAGCAGAGCGATGGACAGCAGTATCCCCGCAAAGGGGATCACCGACCACAACGGCAGGAGGGCGCCCAGATCAATATGCCCGGCGCCCCGCAGGGCGTCAAGGGAAGGAAGAGAGGAAGGCGATCCCGCGAAAGCCTTCCCGGCCAGAGCGATGGAAACCCCGCTTGCCCCGGAATCAAACGGCATGAAAATCAACACGTAAATAATTGACAATACACATACAGCCGCCATCTTCTTCATTGTAGGGATCTCCTCAATTTTTTAATGCTGGATTCAGTAAAGCCGACTACTCTTCCGTCATTGGAAACAAAAAAAGCCCGCGCAATCTCCGAAAGGATCATTGCCCGGGCTTTCTGGGTCCGTCGTTGACGGTCAGCAAAGGACCAATAAAACATTCTTTTTTCGTATGGATATTTTATCTACCGCCTTGTGCGTTTATCACGCCCCCGGCTCAATCCCGGTTTCGATGCTATCTCCCAAAGAAGGAAAACCTTCTTTTCCGTTATTTCGGAGCAAGCGGAAATCCTGGGATATCAAGCCTTTGCCTCCCCTGGATACCCGCTCTCCTCTGTATGACGTGTTTACGCTATTGCGTCAGCTTCGACTCATTTGAAATCAACGGCGCCAGACAAAAAACCCAGGCAAACACTGTTCATGCGTTTCGCCTGGGCTTTCTGGGTCCGTTTCAACGGTCAGCAAAGGACCAACACGTTACAATCATTGGAGGCTCGATCTACATCTTCGCCTTCTTCAATATCTCTTCATTTTTTTCGATTCTGGTGATTCCGCCCTGGCTGAAATTTATCCTGATGAAACCGGTAAACTGTTTTTTTTTTAGCTCATTCAGCAACTCGATTATTTTTTCCTGTTTTTCCATAACCCTTCCACGCAATAATCACAATAAATGTCCGAAAGCATATGCCGACTGATCCTGGGTTGCCGTTATCCCCGCAAACGGAAACGGCCGAAGGATATAAACATCCCTCGGCCGTTTCAACCCAGCGGTGTTTACTCCTTTCCAAAACACGGGAGGTGACGCTGTTTCCGGCGGCGCCCATAGCCCGGTTCCCATAGTTTGCACCTTAGGGAAGACGGGTCGGAGTTGAACATTAACCTATCAAATTGTGAGGCATTATATAGACCATGACATAACGAAAAGTCAAGATATTTTTTCCAGGGGATTTTCAGAGGAACAAACAACTGACAACCCCCTGTTATCACGGAACAAAGCACGATATAACAAGGATATCCGCGCCCTCGAAAGAAGGCTTCAGGCGCGCGGTTACCTGAAAAAGGGCCGCCTTCGCGGCTCTGTCCCATGATGTATATCCAGGCAATTCAACGTATACTGTACTACAGATGTTTCAGGCGGAATAACCGGCAAACAGCCGATTGCCCGCCTTCAGCCGGACAAAAGGAAAGGAGCGCCGCCATGCGCAACTTGATTATCTTCCTGTTCACCATATCTCTTCTCTGCTCTGATGCCGCCCTTGCGATTGCCGGAGAACGCTCCCTCTACTGGAAGGCCCTGGATGTGACCGCCCTCCTGGACGCCGGCGGCCGGCTTCATGTGACGGAGCGTCAGGAGATGGTATTCAGCGGCGACTGGAACGGCGGTGAGCGCACCTTCCGCGTCACCGGGGGACAGAAGCTGGACTTCAAGGGGATAACCCGCATTGATCCGGCAACGGGAAGGAAGTACGAACTCAAACGGGGCAGCCTGGGCAAGATGGATCATTACGATTGGGGTGAAGGCAACAGCCTGCGCTGGCGCAGCCGTCTTCCCGATTCCCCCCCGTTTCTGAACACCCGGATAACCTATGTCCTGGAATACACCCTCTCCAATATCCTTGTTGCGAAAGAAAACGGTTTCGTCCTCAATCACGACTTCGCCTTTCCCGATCGCCTGTGGCCCATCAACTCCTTCTCCCTGGACCTTCGATTCGATCCCTCCTGGTTGCGTCAGGAGTCTGGACCCGTGCGCCTTGACAGGGGGAGGCTCGCACCCGGCGAGAGCGTGATCCTGGACATCCCGATGGTCTATGCCGGAAAGGGGCGGCCCGCCTCCGTCCTTTACGGCGCTCCTCCCTCAGTCCGCGGCGTCCTCTCCCTCATCGTCTTCACGGCGCCCCTTTTTCTCGCGGCCGCCTTTTTCTTCCGGGAATGGCGCCGGGGCCGCTATTCCCGCCTCGTTCCGGTTTCGCGCATAGATCGCCCCTGGCTGGAAAAAAGCGTGCTCCGCTTCCCCCCTGAGGTGATCGGACACCTGTGGGACAACCACACCGGCGCCCCCGAGGTGGCGGCAATCCTGGCGCGCATGGTCACCGAGAAAAAACTCGCCAGCCGGGTCGAGACCAGGCGTAGTTTTCTCTTGTTCAAAAGAAATGTTCTGCACATGAAACTTCTGGTGGATCAGGACTCCCTGAAGGGCTACGAAGCAGACCTTGTCCGGGCCTTTTTCCGCCCCGGCGAAAAAACCACCGACAGCGACGGTATCCGCAAACGTTACAGCGCAACCGGCTTCAACCCGGCGGCGCGCATCAGCGACCCACTGCAAAAAAAGGCTCAATCCATGGTGGGCGAAACCTCGAAGAAAAAGGGTCGTCTCTGGATTCTCACCGCCATCCTTTTTCTGGCGGGAATTGCCCTCCTGACGTCGGCGGGAGTCACGCGACACCATGAAATATGGAAAGCGGTCCTGGGTTTCGGCATCGGCCTGGCCGCATATATTGCCGCATATTTCTTCATCCACGTCTACCGCATGAGCATCACATGGCCATTCCCGCGCAGCATCCCCTTCATCAGCATCATCCTGGCCATGGGGATGGCCCTCCACAAGACGCTTCTCGCCGCCGCCGGACCGGAAAGCGCGCTTCTGCTTTCCGGACTGACCACCTCCTTCGTCTCCCTCAGCCTCAGCCTGTTCAACCAGGCGCGCACCTCCGACAGCAGGGAAAAGGTCCTTCTTCGAAGGGATCTGGCGGCCGCGAGGAGATTCATGAAATACGAGTTGTGGAAGAAATCGCCGAACCTGGATGATAACTGGTATCCCTACCTGATCGCATTGGAGCTGGGAAAACCGATGGATCGCTGGTTCAGGGTCCACGGCGCGCGTTCAGCGTCTCGTAACATCCACGGGAGCATGGGGTCATCCGGAACAGGGACAGTCACGGCCCAATGGAGCGGCGGGGGCGGGACCTTCGGCGGCGCGGGCGCCAGCGCCTCCTGGGCCGCTGCCGTAGGCGTCCTCGCCGCCGGGGTCGCGAAGCCGAGCTCCAGCGGTTCGGGAAGCAGCGGTGGCGGAGGCGGAAGCAGCTCAGGCGGAGGAGGGGGTGGCGGGTGGTGACATATCCGGCTTATGTGGCAATTTGCGCGGAATACAGGAGCATCATGCAAAAAAAGCATTCAACCTGAAAAAAAGCAATCGCCACGGAGAACACAGCGGATTTTCGTTGAACTGTCAAGCAGTTACTCCAATAGAAAGATATTACGATCGTCACCTTTATGGTGAGTCTGTTAGTTCATTTTTTTCGCTATTATATCTCTGTGTTCTCTGTGACCTCTGTGGCTGAAATGCCGTTTTCAGGTTCAACTCTCCCGCGAGCCCGGAGCGAACAAAGGATGCCTCAAACCGCGGAATCCAGGTTTAAGCCGCGCCAAAATCAATTTCACCCTCCGTTCCGGAAGCGGCCGAGCCAGGAATAGACAGGGGAAAAGGTCTCCATGTCGATTTCTTCACATTCAACCCGGAAGCGTTTCATCCTGACTCCGTAGATAGCATGCAGGGCAACCTCGGTCATGACCTCGTCCACCGGGCGCTACATAAACAGCAGCAGACTCACCGCCATCACCGCCATGCCGGCAATGAGGCCGTACACCGCCAGATGATGCTCTCCGTATTCCTCGGCCGTCGGAAGGAGCTGGTCGAAGGAGATGAAGACCATGATGCCGGCGACCATGCCGAACAGGACGCCGAACACCAGTTCATTGAAAAAGCTTCTGAGAAGTAAATATCCGGCGAGGGCGCCCACCGGCTCGGAAATTCCCGACAGAAAAGAATAGCCGAAGGCCTTCTTCCTGCTGCCAGTGGCGAAATATACCGGGATTGAAACGGCTATTCCCTCCGGGATGTTGTGGATGCCAATGGCCACGGCGATGGCGACACCCAGCGACGGGTCCTGGATCGAAGCGGCGAAGGTAGCGATTCCCTCGGGAAAGTTATGGATGCCAATGGCAAGGGCCGACATGACTCCCATGCGCATGAGCTTTCCGTTTTCCGCCCTGTTGGGCGGAGCGGAACCCATCTCCTCTATGGTGTGCATCTCGTGGGGGTTTTCGAAGGAGGGGACCAGCTTGTCGATGAGGGCGATGAGGGCAACGCCGGAAAAAAAGGAAAGCACCGCCAGCCACGACCCCACATAGTTCCCCAGGGGGACGGAAAGGGCCGTGCGCGCCTTGACCAGTATCTCCACCAGTGAAACATAGATCATCACCCCGGCGGAGAAACCCAGGGCCACGGAAAGAAAGCGCGTGTTGGTCCTGCGGGCGAAAAAGGCGAGGGCGCTGCCGATGCCGGTGGCGAGTCCGGCCATAATGGTAAGACCAAAGGCTATACCTGTATTTTCAGGATGCATGATGCCCCCCCATGCTCGCAGAACCGGCGCGCCGGTCCGCTAACAACCCTTACGCAGGATTTGGGCCACGTCGCGGGCATGGTAGGTGATGATCAGGTCCGCGCCGGCGCGCTTGAAGGCAATCATGGTCTCCATCACCACCCTTTCCTCATCGATCCAGCCGTTGCGCGCCGCCGCCTTGACCATGCTGTATTCACCCGAGACATTGTATACCGCCAGGGGAAGATTGAACTCGTTCCGCACCTCCCGCACGATGTCCAGATAGGGAAGCCCTGGCTTCACCATCAGGATATCAGCTCCCTCTTCCACATCCATGGCCGCCTCCCGGATGGCCTCCAGCCGGTTGGCCGGGTCCATCTGGTAGGAGCGGCGGTCACCGAAGCGAGGGGCCGAGTCGGCCGCTTCCCGAAACGGACCGTAGTATCCGGAGGCGTATTTCACGGCGTAACTCATGATGGGAACATTGGCAAAGGCGTTTACGTCAAGGGCCTCGCGGATAGCGCGGACCCGGCCGTCCATCATATCCGAGGGCGCGACCATGTCGGCCCCGGCCCGGACATGGGAAAGGGCCTCCTTGCACAAAAGCTCCAAGGTGGCGTCGTT
>CAYMFO010000085.1:0-11664 GCA_964389825.1 uncultured Geobacter sp.
CCGCTGAGGCCGTGGCCGCTGGGACAGCCGTCAGCCAGCCTGGCGCCGAACATGCCGATAACGCCTCCCACGAAGGCAGTCAGCCAGCGCTTCCACCTCACCGGGCCGAAACGTTCCTCCCACATATCGGGGACCGCCTGCCAGCGGAAGCTGGCCGAGGTCGTGGAAGCAATGAGAGAGCCGATGAATATGCCCACGACGAACATCCACTGCCAGTCGATCTTCGGCGCTTCCTTGATGAAATAGTCCATCAGCGCCACCCGTTCCGGGTCCACGGCCTTTTCCACCATCCCCGCGGAACGCACAAAAGTCGTGGACGCCCCGAAATACTTGCCCGCTATCCAGACGGAACCTATGGATACCAGACCGCTCAGGGCGCCTGCCAGATACGGGCTCCATGCACCACCTTCTCTTTCTTTCATTTGGCGACCTCCTGGAAAAAAGATTGCGGCAACTGTTTCCGCAGAGATTAATGTTACCTGATAGTATCGTCTTGGCAACAGGGAGGCTGAAGAAGGCCTGATCGGAACCGGAAGGAGCGAAACGGGGCGGGTAAACGCGAAAGGCGCGGTTTTTTAATGAAAAACAATGCGGTTGAAAGGAATTATCCCTTGACTTTGCATTATGCGGGTTGCTATATAACGCAACTGTAAAAAATACATTATTTGCTCCGACCCGTCTTTCCTAAGGCTTTTGCTATGGGAGGCGGGCAGTGGGCGCCGCGGGAAACAGCGTCGCCTCCCATGTCTGGAAAGGAGTGAACACTGTGGCTTGTTACGGCCCGCGGATGTTTGTTTCCGCCGGCCGTTTTTTTATGTCTCGATGCTGGAGCGCCCGCTGCAAGCGCGGGTTTTTTCATTGGAATGCCTGATATGGCGCGCGGTAAAAGCGTTGCTTAAATAAAGAGAAACAGGGGGATGACGTATGAGAAACAGAAGGATGCCGGTTATCGCTTTTCTTTCGCTGCTGATGCTGATAATCTGCGCGGTGGCGCCGGAGATGGGCAGCGCAGCGGAAAAGCCCTTTATCCAGGTCCTTGCCGGGGCCGGCCTTAAGGATGCCCTGAATGACCTGAAAGGGCTGTACGCCAGGAAGACGGGCGTGGAGGTGCGTTACAGTTTCGCGGCTGCCGGAATCCTGCGCAAACAGGTGGAGGAAGGCGTTCCGGCGGACATTTTTTTCACTCCGGGTAAGAAGGAGATGGATGAGCTTCAGCGCAAGGGGCTTATCATTCCGGAAACCAGGACCGACCTCCTCGGCAACGAGATCGTGCTGGTGGTGGCAAAAGAAAAGAAGAATGCAATCAGGTCGTTCGCGGATCTCGCGGACAAGGCCCAGTCCATTACCATCGGACATCCGGAAACGGTTCCCGCCGGCAAGTACGCGCGGGAGACCCTGCAAAACCTTGGTTTGTGGGGCAAGCTGGAGAAGCGCATCCTGTACGCCAAATGCGTTCGCACCGTGCTTGCCTACGTGGATTCGGGAAACGTGGACGCGGGACTTGTGTACCGTTCCGATACAACGGTGATGAAGAGCGGCGCTCTGGTGGCGGTAGCTCCGAAAGGCGCCCATTCCCCCATCCATTTCACTATCGCCGCATTGACTTCGAGCAAACGGCGGCAGGAGACGAAGAGATTCATGGAATTTCTCAAGTCTCCGGAGGCCTCCGCGATTTTTTCAAAATACCGCTTCACCCCCCTTTCAGCCAGGTAGCGGCGCCTTCCGTTGACATCCTCCATGTCCGGATCATACGGATGGAAGCTCCTTTCGGCGTGAGAGCGGGGCGGAATGATGGAGGATGACATCAGTGAAGATAAGATACGAATTTCCGGCGATTATTCTGGTGATCGCAATGTTCGTGGTCGCGGATATAACCGGCCAGAAGGAGATCATCTTTCCGGAGATTGCCGCGCTGGCCCTCGGCGCATGGGTCATGGAGAAGTCGCCATGGCCCGGCGCCGACCTCCTTTACTGGCTGTCGCCAACCCTGGCCGCCCTGACCGGAATCATCTTGATGCGGTTTTTCCCATACTCGCCGTTTTTCATGGTACTGGCCGCTTTCTGTTTCGTCGTTCTGCAGTTGAAGCTGGCGCGATCAGCCGTCTTTCCCTCGATTTCCGCCGCCATCCTGCCCATAATCACCCGTTCAGACAGTTGGTGGTATCCACTTTCCGTATGCGTCTTAACGGGCGCCCTTGCGCTGGGGCGCGTTGCGCTGCGCCGATGCGACCCTGGTGGCGCTTCATCGGCCGCGAATGCCGCCGGACGTGGAAACTCCAGCGTCTGGTCTTCCCGTGAACTTCAACACTGGGGCAAGTTGCTGGCCGGCGTCGCCCTGATTACTTTTGTTGCCATCGGCTTCGGTTTCACCTTCATGGTGGCGCCGCCCCTGATAGTCGCTTTCGTGGAACTGTCAAAACCGGGCGGCGCATTACGGGACAAGGCGGGGAAGGCCTTCGTCCTTCTGGGGCTGGCCGCGGTTTCCGGAGTTTCCTGGCTGTATCTCATACATACCGTCTTGGGCCTGCCGGTATGGGTTTCCGCCTGTCTTTCAACGCCGACAGTCTTTCTCCTGTACCATGCCATGCGCTTTCCTTTCCCGCCCGTCGTTGCCATTGCCCTGCTGCCGGCCATTCTGCCGGAGGAGGTTCTTGTAATCTATCCACTGCAGGTGATTGCGGGCAGCGCTGGATTCATCGCCTTGACAAAGGTTTTTTTCGGCAATGGTTTTTTCATGACGGGCAGGGCGAATGAGACGTCCGCGCCCGGAGACGCTTCCTGACTTGACCGGATCACCGAATACCGCCTTCCTGGAACCCGTGTGTACGGGTTCGTGCCCGCTGTGACGTGATAGCCCCATCTCCCTCCTTGATATCTTCAAGCTTACATAAAAAAATCTCTTGTGTTTCGTTATCTATTCATATAATAACGCAACTGATCTTCAATTGAATTTTTTTTCAATAACAGAGAGGCCATTCAAATGACGATAGCTACTCCCTATTCCAAGGAATTCTGCTCAGGCAGGCTGAAGGCCATTGCCGACCCGACGCGATGGACAGTTATCGCTCAGCTGCTGGACGGCCCGAAAAATGTCGGAGAATTGAACAGCGTTCTGAAGATTGACCTGACCCTCCTTTCGCACCATCTGAAAATACTGCGGAATGAGAACTTTGTGCTCTGCATTCGGGAAGGGAAAAATGTTCGATACAGCCTTGCACCGGGTCTGGCGCTTCCTCCGCCCCAACGGGGCATTGACCTGGGTTGCTGCCATCTGGAGCTGAATGACAACCGGACGGGTACCGCCGGTGATTGCCGTGACTGTGTAAATGTTTTTGAAACGGAAAGCCTCTGTCCGGTGTGCTTGAGAAGACTCCCGGCGACCCGCGAGACCCGCGGAAGCGACGTCTTTCTCGTGAAGAGATGCCCGGAACATGGCGAGTTCAGCACTATTATCTGGCGAAGCGGTCCCGAGTTCCGCGGATGGAAGAAAAAGAGCGGCGGCAATCGCACAGGGGAATCCCAGACACCGGCCGTGAGGGGCTGCCCGTTTGACTGCGGCATCTGCCCTACGCACCGCAAAAACGCCTGTACCGCCGTCCTGGAGGTGACATCCCGCTGCAACCTCCGCTGCCCGGTCTGTTTCGCCGATTCCGGTGGCGCGGGACGGGACCTCGACCTTGCCGAGATTGAAGAATGCTACCGGAGGGTGCTGCGCGCCTATGGACCGGACATCATTCTGCAACTGTCGGGAGGCGAACCCACGGTGCGGGATGACCTGCCGGCCATTATCGAGATGGGCCGTTCGCTCGGCTTCTCGTTCATTCAGGTCAACACCAACGGTTTGCGTATCGCCGAGGATGAATCATACGCCGCGGCCCTGGGTAAAGCCGGGGCGGCGTCGGTCTTTCTCCAGTTCGACGGCACGGAAGACGCCATCTACGAAACCCTGAGGGGCCGACCCCTGTATGCCGTGAAACGGCGCGCCATCGAGCGGTGCGGGGAGAACGGGATCGGCGTGGTGCTGGTGCCCACCATCGTCCCCGGCGTCAACACCCACAACATCGGCGCTATCATCAGGCTGGCCCTGGAGCTGTCTCCTGTGGCGCGCGGTGTGCATTTCCAGCCGGTCGGATACTTCGGGCGCTGTCCGGACACCCCGGAAAACGCCAATCGGCTTACTCTCCCCGATGTGATGCGGCTTATCGAGGAACAGACCGACGGCCTGATGCGCGTCGAGGACTTCAGCCCCCCGGGGTGGGAAAACTCCCTCTGTTCCTTCCACGGAACCTTCCTGCCCAAGCCCGGCGGCGGATTGCAGGCCCTTACCGGGCACGGCGCCGGTGGGTGCTGCTCGTCCGAAGGCGGCGACGCCCATGCGGTAACCTTCACGGCCCGGCAGTGGTCCGCGCCCCCCGCGACCACGGAAGAGGACCGGAACCGGGGCGACTCCGCCGGCGGCGGAACAGGCTTTGAAACCCTGGACGGTTTTCTGGAACGGGTCAGGACACGGATGCTTTCCGTTTCCTGCATGGCATTTCAGGACGCCTGGAACCTGGACCTGGAACGGACAAAGGACTGCTGCATCCACGTGGTCGCGCCGGGAGGGAAAATGATCCCGTTCTGTCTTTACAACCTTACTTCCAGCGACGGAACGCCCCTGTATCGCAATGCCCCCGCCATGGGCGAGGAGATGAGTTACCGCTGGTCGACACCGTCTTCCGGGACGGGAACGGGCAGTTTACGGTCACCGCCGGTGGACAGCGGTTGCCGCGCCCCGGCGCCGACGGCGTCGGATGAGCCCTGCGCCTGCGCGCCGCTTGAAATCAGCCACAGGAGCGGCTGCCCGGTCTGCGGCAAGCGGATACTGGATCTGCGTCCACCCAAAATGCTTTCATGCCGGTACTGCGGGAAAACGATGCTTGTCGAGCATTGTTGCGAGGATGAGCATTTTGTCTGCGACCAGTGCCGTATCCTGGCCGCCGCGGATATCATCAAGGCAACCTGCCTGAAGACGTCCGAAAAGGACGTGCTTGCCATCCTGCGCGATATCCGTTCCAACCCCCGGTTTCCCACCCACGGTCCGCACCATCATCCAATGACGCCCGGCATCCTTCTGGCCGCCTACCGGAACAGCGGGGGCGAGATATCGGATGAGCAGATCATGGCCGGCATTGACCGCGGCGCACGGATACCGGGGGCATTCTGTTCCTTCTACGGTGTTGACGGCGCCGCTATCGGCGTCGGGATCGCCTTCTCGGTAATCCTGGGCGCTTCTCCGTTCGACGGGACGAAGCGCAACATGGTTCAGAAAATAGTCATCCGGGTCGCGTCGAAGATAGCCGAGCATGCCGCCGCGCGCTGCTGTCAGCGTGAAGTCTGGATTGCGCTGAAAGAGGCGGAAGAGATTTCGAAAGAGCTGTTACCGGCTACGATTATGGCCCGGTATCCGCTGCAATGCGATCAGTTCGGGAAAACGGATTACTGCTCGGGAATGGCCTGCCCTTTGAGGCGGTCCATGGTCGCCTGAACGGGTGTCATACGGAAGATGCTTCGAAATTCACGGACCGTTGTCACGGGAAAGGAAATACATGGAAGAAATACTGAGAAAGCATTCGCTCGAGTTTCTCGGCGAAGGGAAAAACATTGTCGAGCCGGATATATTCCTCGATCAGGAGGATGTGGTTATGCTGGATGTGCGCACCAGAGAGGAATCAGAGTCGATTGCAATCCCGCTGCGGCATCACTCCAATGTAACCAGCATGAATATTCCGGTGGATGAGCTGCCCGAGCGTATCGACGAGATACCGGGAGGCAAGGCCATCGGCATCTTCTGCCCGGCCAATGTCAGATCGGCGCTTGCGTATGCCTACCTGCTTTCAAGGGGATACACGGATGTCAGGATAATCGTCGGCGGGTATCTCGCGCTGACGGAAGCGCTCAAACCCGGAAAGGTCCCGCGGGCCGTCCGGCGCGCCGGGTAGCAGGTGACGCCATACGGCGCATAAACGCCTGGAGTTTCTTGGGCACTGATTCCCGTAGGGGAAAAATAGCCTGCCTCGAAAATGCTAAATTCAAAACAGCCATTGCGGTTTGCCCCGCACCGGTGATAGTGTTACGAAAAACATGCCCAAGGGAGGACACATGATCACGGCATTCGCAACCGATCAAGCTTTCGACCACCTGGAACTCTACCGTTCATTCCTTGAGCGGGAAACCGACGCTACCGGCACGGTGGTGTTGCACCACGGCAGGGTGAAGCGTCCCGGGAAGCAGGTACCGGATTTTACCACTGTCGAGTTGAAACCGCTGGCCGCCGACGTGGACGAGCGGCTGGCCGCCATTGCCCGGCAGGCGGAAGAGAAGTTCAAGCTCAACCAGGTTCTCATTGTCCACCGTCTCGGCCTGATCGGGGCCTGTGATTCGGTCCTGCTGGCCATCGTCTCCGGCAAGACCCGCGATCGCTGTTTCCAGGCCTGCTCCTGGATCGTGGACGAGGTCAAGAAGGAAGAATTCATCCAGCTCATCGAGCGCCCGTAACCCTTCCCGAACAAAAAACGGGAAGTCTCTCTCTCCGGAGACTTCCCGTCAACCCACCCTCTGTTATTCACTACTCATCATCCGGCCATAACAATCCAATTTCCAGGGATTATTTCTTGAATATGAAGTACACCGGCTCCCCGTACTCCTTTGCCCCGAAGGTGGAGATGATCCGCTGGCCCTTTTCGCTGAGGCAGAAGTCATAGAATTGTCG
The DNA here is from genome assembly GCA_964389825.1 of uncultured Geobacter sp. GTDB lineage: Bacteria > Desulfobacterota > Desulfuromonadia > Geobacterales > Geobacteraceae > RPRC01. The sequence goes on from CAYMFO010000085.1 coordinate 6,752, forward strand.
AGCGTACTCCTGGTTGTATTTGAGATTCGGGTGCTTTTCCGGATTAACCAGGCACATCTCGTACTCGTTCTTCGGCCCTTCCACCAGCACCTTCAGATTCTTGATTTTCGCCTTGTGCAGCGCCCAGGTGCTGGAGTCCAGCATGTGGTATTGTCCCTTTACGGCCGCGTTCATGAGGGAGTCGAGCATGAACTTGTTGCTCACCTCGTACCAGGGCTGCCCTTCCGGATTCAGATTCAATTCCTTCCAGAATTTTTTCTCGATGATGTTCATTCCTCCCATGTCACCGCGGGAAAGGTAGCTGGCCCTGGTTTCGAATATCTTTTTGTGGGCCTGCTTCAGGTCTTTCATTCCGGTAATCCCGGCCGGGTCGTTTAAAGGTCCCACGATGACGGTCATGTTGTACATGAGGTCCGTCCGCTTTGCGGCATATCCATCCTTGAAAAACCTGGCCGTTGCTTCCCGGTTGTGTCCCATGGTGACGTGGGCCAGGCCGTTTCCGCCCAGTTCCAGGCCCGGTCCGGTCGGTGTCTTGATGCAGCGCACCGTGCAACCGGTCTCCTTCTGGAAGGCCTTTGCCAGCGCGTCAACCAGTCCCAGCTCGAATGGGCTGCCGGTGGCGACGATTATCTGTTTGAACTGGTCGGCGGCGTAACCGGACGAGACGGCCACGGCAAGGGAGAGCACGAGAAAAAGCAGAATACTTCGGATACGAGAGATTTTCATGATGAGCTGCCTCCTTAAAAGAAAAAATGATAATGACCTATCGCTATATACCATGTTTTATTGCAAAGGCAAATTACGTGAGACTTGATCCATTTCTCGAATGCGTCCGGGTATAAAATACCCGTTGACAATCTAAAATCTAATATATATATATATAACCATATTATTGAACGGGAGGTTCACATGACGAAAACCGACTCATATTTTAAGGCCAGATACAAGTGGTTTCTGGCTCTTGTCATGCTTCTGGTGCTGGGGTTAGGGTGGAAGTATCCCTATCTTGGCTTCATGGTTCCGGTTGTCATGGTAGCGGGACTGGTGGGCGCATTTATCAAAGGGCGGGTTGTTTGCGGCGCCTTCTGCCCGCGAGGGAGTTTTTTCGATACCTGGTTCAAGCCCTTGGGCGGCTCTCGCAAGATGCCGGAATTCATGCGCGCGCCGATGTTCCGCTGGGGCCTGCTCACCGTTCTTTTTTCCTTCATGATTTTCCAGTTGTCTGCTGATATCGGGAGCGCGGCCCACTGGGGAACCGTCTTCTGGAGGGTATGTCTGGTCACGACACTGATAGCCCTTTTGGCTGGAGTGATCTACCGTCCACGGGCGTGGTGTTCCTTTTGCCCCATGGGAACCATCCAGGCGGCGATTGGCGGAAAAAAGAGTGTCATGTCCATATCAACCGCATGTTCAGGATGCCGTTTCTGTGAGAAAGTCTGTCCGATGGGGCTGGATATTGCGCGTTTCAGGGAAAGCGGTAAAGTCGTTAACGACGACTGTATTCATTGCGGGACCTGCGTAAAGGCCTGCCCGCTTAACGCGCTTCAATAGTTCGAAGGCAAGTAATCATATCAGCCGAGCAACTATTCAGTTGCGCCATTAACCGCTGATAAAAGCCAACAAAGAATCTCCTGATTCATAATTTTTAGTCAAGTCGGCGCTTTTCCCCTCACCCCTGCCCCTCTCCCGGAGGGCGAGGGTGGCCGAAGGCCGGGTGAGGGGAAAAGGTGGGACGGCAAGTTGAGGTCCACTGTGTAACTATTCTGAATAGTTACTCAGCCGAAATAATAAAACAAGGGAGGTAAGTGAATTATGAGCAAGAAGATCGTCGTAATCGGCGGTTCGGCAGCCGGACCGAAGGCCGCGGCTCGCGCGAAAAGACTGGACCCGACCGCGGAGGTTACCATCATCCAGAAGGCGCCGGAGATGTCCATGGCTTCCTGCGGTTACCCGTATTTCGTAGCCGGAGTGTTCAATAACCGCAACGCCCTTCTCAGTACGCCCTACGGGGAGGTGCGTGACCCGCATTATTTCGTCAATACCAAGGGAATCACCGCCCGGACGGAAACCGAGGTCATGTCCATTGACCGGGAGCGGCGTGTCGTGCAGTGCCGGGATCTGCGCGGCGGAGCGACGGACGAGCTCCCTTATGACAAACTGATAATCGCCACCGGCGCCAGACCACGCAAACCGCCGGTTCCGGGTATCGACCTGGACGGGGTGACCACCCTCCAGTCCATGCGTGACGCCGATTTCCTGCGCCGTATCCGGGACGAGGGAACCATCAAGAAGGCCGTGGTTATTGGCGGCGGTCTCATCGGCATCGAGACCTGTGAAGCCCTCCAGTTGTCAGGCATCGACATAACGGTTATCGAGATGCTGCCCCAGATCCTGGTTTTTCTTGACTGGGAGCTGGCGGAGGTGCTGGAAAACCACGTGCGAAGTAAAGCGGCAAACGTCATTACCGATGTCAAGCTGGCGGGATTCATTGGAGAAAACGGCAAGCTGAGCGCGGTCCGGCTGGAAAACGGCACCGAACTGCCTTGCGAGCTGGCGGTGCTGGCCATCGGCGTCATCCCCAACACCGACCTGGCCCGGGCGACCGGGCTGGAGATCGGCGCCACCGGCGGTATCCTGGTGGATGAATACATGCGGACCTCCGACCCGGATATCTACGCCGTGGGTGACTGCGTGGAACTGGTGCACCGCATCACCGGCAAGAAGACCCGCGCCCCGTTCGGCGACCTGGCCAATCTGGAGGGGAGGGTCGCGGGTGAAAACGCGGCCCTGGGCAACAGCGTGACCTTCCCCGGCACCATCCATACCGGCATCTGCAAGGTCTTCGACTTCAACGCAGGCTCAACCGGGCTATCCGAAAGCCGCGCACGCCAGGAAGGCTACAATGTCGAGACCGTCATCAATGCCAGCCTGGACAAGCCGGAATTCATGGGCGCCAGACTGCTCATATCCAAGATGGTTGTCGATGCCGATACCGGCAGGATCCTGGGCTTGCAGTGCGTCGGTCCCGGCGACGTAGCGAAGCAGATTGCCTCGGCAGCCATGGCCATCCTTGGAAAGCTCACCGTGTCTGACGTGGTGAATGCCGATCTTCCCTATGCGCCGCCTTTCTCCCTGGCCATAGACCACTTTATCGCCACGGCCCACATCATGGAAAACAAGCTCAAGGGGCGGTTGAAGGGTATTGGACCAGTGGAGCTCAGGGAAAAGCTGGACAAGGGCGAGAAGCCGTTTCTCCTGGACGTCCGCACCCCGGAGGAATTCGACGCCATGCGCCTGGGCATCGGCGAAACCATGATCCCCATCGGCGATCTCCGGCGACGTCTGAATGACCTCCCCAGCGATAAGGAGCGGGAGATCGTCTGCTGGTGCAAGATTTCCCTGCGGGGGTACGAGGCGGCCATCATACTTGAGGCAAACGGCTGGAAAAACGTGAAGGTGCTGGAAGGCGGGGTCATGGCCTGGCCTTACCGACGGGAGAAATAGCGTCTATCCCCTGTTTCGTTCAAAAAATGGAAAAAGCCCCTGACCGGATAAACGCGGCCAGGGGCTTTTCGTCAGTTGATATGGAATGAAGCTCATCATGCCTTTACGGACATGTGGAAGCCGCACGCCCGGGTTGTCTGATGCACCCCAATTTTTTAACCTTATTTAGCAGTCCTATTTATCTACCTTTTCTTTCACTGCCTTGCCGGCGTCTTCCAGTTCCTGGGCCGCCTTTTCAGTGCCGCTCTTTATTTTGTCGTCTACCTTCTTGTCGATTTTTTCAGCGGTGTCCTTGAGTTTCTGGGCGGCTTCATCCATTTTCTTTTCCGCTTTTTCCTTGACTCCTTCGGCGGCGGTACCTGCTTTTTCTACCGCCTGATCAACCTGCTTGCCTGCTTCCTCCGCCGGTCCTTCCTTCTTTTGACAACCCAAGGGTCCCATTGCCAGAAGCGCTACCGACAGAACAACGATCAACGTACGCATACACCCTCCTTTTCCCCATGCGGGTTCGGACGACGAAGAGTGACCCAGTCCGTCGTCCTCTGTTAAATTTCATGAAAGGATACCCCGAATCTCCTGGAATGTAAAGAAGCCAGCCGCGGATAATGCGGATTCCGCCGTTTCTTTGCTCTTGACATGCTTATCTTTCCTGACCATATTAGCCCGACGTTATATAGACAAGCACCAAACGATGTGGGCGGGAACCATGAAAAATTTCATTCCCCGCGCGCCGCATCTGAATGAAAGGACAATCTATCCATGCAGAGCCAATTCAAGCCTAATAATCCTCTCGAAGAAAAACTGCTGGCGATGTACAGAAGGGAAATACAGATTACCGAATTTCTGGAAATACTGCTTGATTCACAGGTGGTGATCCTGGCCGACAGGGACGTGGACATAACCGGTCCGGACACGCATTTCAATCCGCTGGCGATTCAGTCCCCCATGGGTTACATGGCGCTTGCAACCTTCAGCAGCCTGGAGCGCGCAAGGCAGGCCGTTTCCGGGAATCCGGACTATCCGCATGCGGTTGTGGTCGATACCTGCTGGTTTCTTCGGAGAGTATATGAAAATGCCGGTTTCGCCCTGAATCCGGGGTGGCCCTTCGGGTTTGAACTTCCGCCGGACGGCCTGCGGCAGTTCCTGTACCGATTCGGTGTCAAGGAATACAAGCCGGGGGTTGACAACTGAAAGGATTGCAGAGGCGAACCTTGTGTTCGCGCGCTTGCGCCCGGTAATGACCAACTCAGTTTTATCCTGAAAAAATCAATTACCACGGAGAACACAGAGGGTACAGAGGGTTTTCGTAGAACTTTCAAGCAGTAACTCCAAAGCAAAGATATACGATCGTTACCTTTATGGTGAATCTGGTAGTTCAAATTTTCGCTATTATATCTCTGTGTTCTCTG
>CAYMFO010000086.1:0-11505 GCA_964389825.1 uncultured Geobacter sp.
GCGGTCGGCCCCGGGTTCTGAGAGAATCATCGTTGATATCGTACATCCTCTTTATGGCTGCAACTACCGCGTTAACGTCGGGTTTCTGTTCCGGCGTCTTTTCACCAGGATGCGAGGCAATGATGAAGACTGTTTCTGACCGTCACCAGAAAACCCAATGAGTCGAGCCTTTGTAAAAAATGACGCTTCGGATGAGCGGATTCTCGTCCCGCAGCGCGCCCCTCTGCCTCCTGGAATCATCAACTATGTCACACCAAGGGGCATGACGCTGCTGAGGGAGGAACTGGCTGCTCTGGAGGCTGAACGCCTGGCGGCGCGGAAAGGACGGGAGAACGGCAACGACGACGCGGAACTGATTCGCCGTCTCGCTACCCTCGGGCATCGTATCGCCGAGCTCGTTCGCCGCATTGACAGCGCACGGATCGTTGATCCTCTCGGACAACCTGGCGACGAGGTTCGTTTCGGCGCCACGGTTACGGTACGGACCCTTTCCGGCCGAAAGCCGGGGAGGATTCGCCGCATGACCATCGTAGGAGTGGATGAAGCAGACCCCTCTTCGGGGTTCATATCATTCATATCGCCGATGGCGTCCATCCTCATCGGTTGTGGTATCGGGGAGACGGTTTCCATGCGAACCGGAGGAGGAGAGGAGTTGCTGGAGATAGAAGAGATTGAATATGCGGAATAAACAACAGCGGCCTGCCTGCTTTTGGATGTCTCCGGCAACGCAATGCCACACAAATAAGGTTAAGAGTAGCTGAAAAACAGCGCCTTCCCTGAAGACCATCACCACGCTCCGGCTTTTTCCAGCGCCTTCCGGAGAATATCGACCCCGTTGCGTATCACCATCTCATCCAGATTTCCGTATCCCATAATCACGGTATCCGGAAGCCGCCCCGGACGGACGGCATGCATCTCCGCCGGATATACGCGCACACCGGCGCCTTCCAGCTCCCTGAGGAGATCCCCTTCAAAGACGGCGCCAGGGAAACGCGCGGCCAGATGGAGTCCGGCGGCGCTGCCCAGTATATGAACCTGGTCGCCGAATGCCCGCCGAAGCGCATTCTCCAGTACCCGGCGCTTCATTCCGTACAGGCGCCTCATTCCCGCGGTGTGCCGCTGGTAATGCCCCTGGCGGATGAAAGCGGCCAGGGCAAGCTGGCCGGTAGTCTCGTTGTGCAGGTCGCGGCGCCACTTTCCACTCCTGCCCCGCGCGATCAGGGCCGTTGGGAGGACCAGGTACCCGGTGCGAAGCGCCGGGCAGAGAGTCTTGCTGAACGTGCCGATGTAGACCACCCGCTCAGGGGCGAGGCTCTGGAGTGAATCGAGGGGCGGGCCGTCGAAGCGGAATTCGCTGTCGTAGTCGTCCTCGATCACCCAGGCGCCTTTCCGCTCCGCATATTCCAGCAGAGCGACGCGCCGCTGGATCGGCATGGTTCCGCCCAGGGGAAACTGGTGGGAAGGGGTGACGTAGATGAAAGAGGGGCTGAGGCCCTCCGGCAGCCTGCCGGTCATCAGCCCCGCGTCATCCACCTCCACCGGGTGGATGACCCCGCCCTCCCCCTGGATGATGAGCTGAATGTCGCGGGTGATAGGGTCCTCGAGAACGACGTCCCGTCTCTCCCCAAGGAGGAACGAAGCGATAATGCCGATGGCCTGGGTTGTCCCCGCCGTAACCACGATCTGATCCGGGTGGCAGACGACTCCGCGCCGGGTGACCAGGTAGTCGCGGATCGCCTGACGCAGCTCCGGTCGCCCCTCCGGCAGGCCATAGGCAAAGAGGTCCGCGGAAGCCCGGGAGTAGACCTCCTTGAGCATACGAAGCCAGAGGCGGGCCGGGAAATGACGCAGGTCCGGAGTGCCCGGCTTGAAGTTGATGACCCCTGCCGGGCCTTCGTACCCCATGGACACCACCTCCACCTCCGGGGCTTCAGGGGCCGCGGGAGGAGAATAAGCCGCGCCATCCGCGATGAAGGTGCCGGAGCCGTGGCGTCCCTTGGTGAATCCTTCGGCATAGAGGAGATCATACGCCTCGATCACCACGTTGCGTGATACCCCGAGCATCGCCGCCATGGCTCGGCTTGAGGGAAGCCTGGTTCCGGGAGGCAGTGCCCCTTCGAGGATCCGCCCGCGCAGCTGACCGTAAATCTGGCGAATCAGGGGCCGGGATGAATCTCTGTCCAATGTTATCAAGGTCATGGAATCCTCCTCAGTGGTTCCATGAAAATTATCAATAACTGGCTCTATGGTAAACCACTTTTTTCCGGTATTGTCGGCGCCCAGGGAAATGGAGGAGAATATGGTTGATTACAGAAAGTGGGCGGCCATAGGGCAACTGGTACTGGCAATGGCGCTGGGCGGTAGTTCAGTGCCGGTGGGCAAGACCCTGGCCGTGACCCTCCCTCTCTTCCCGACCATCTTCGCTACCCTGCTGGCTGCCTGGCTGGTCATGCTCCCTCTGGTATGGGGACGGCGCGATGAAATCCGGGCGCTGACACGGCGCGAATGGGGATACCTGTTTCTGCAGGGGCTGTGCGGTATCGTCCTTTTCCGGATATTTCTCTTTCTCGGCCTGCGACATATGGGCGCTTCCCAGGCAGGGATCATCACCGGCGCTACTCCGGCTGTGCTCACAATCCTTTCGCTCTGCATGCTCAAGGAGCGGCCGACACCAGGCGCGGTGGCAGGAGTGGCATGCGCCGTGGCGGGCGGAGTCAGCCTCGCGGCCGCCGGAGACCTCTCCCTGAAAGACGGCTCACTCCTTGGCGGCCTGCTGGTATTCTCCGCGGTGGTCAGTGAAGCCCTTTTCACCATATGGCGCAAGCGGGTGGCCACGACCGTCTCCGCCACGGTAAACACGGCCATGCTCATCTCCTGCGCTCTGGTGACTGTTCTCCCCTTTGCCCTTTGGGACTGCCGAAAGGTCACTACAGCGCCGACAGCCCTGGAACTGGCCGCGATTCTCTACTACGGCGCCGTTGCCACAGTTCTTGCCTACCTCCTCTGGACCCGCGCGGTCGGTAGAGTCGACGGCGCCACGGCCGGCGCTACCTGCGCGGCCATGCCCGCCGCGGCGGTGCTGCTGGCGGCCCTGCTGCTGGGCGAATCACCACGGACCTGGCAGATCATCGGCTGCTGCGCCGTGATTGCCGGCATCGTGCTGGCGGCGCTGCCGTCGCGGCGGATGCCGAGCAACTCGAGCACGTGAAACAGGAGTTGACTATTGAACCCGAAAAGACTGTCCCCCGCGAGGCCGTAAAGGACGCGCGGGATAATCAAGAACCGGTCAGATGTAGCCATTCACCTGACCGCTGATACTGCCTGTTCCGAGGCTATTTGAATTTCTCCGCCTCTTTGCGCCTTGCGTGATTAAATACCGTTTCCAGCTTGATACTCTCCCCCTCATGCCTGCCCGCCCGGACCCTTTCCCATCAGCCGGATAAAGAGAAGCGCCGTCACGGCCGCCGCCGCGCCGCCTGCCGCAAAGCCGTAAGGATAACCGACGGTACGGATCAGCGCCCCCAGAGACAGCGACCCTCCCATCATGCCCAGATAGACGCAACTGTTGAACATCCCCATGGCAAGCCCCCTCCGGAAGGGAGAGACGGCCTGTGCAATCAGTGCGCCTATGGCCGTAAAGGACAGGGCCATTCCCATGCCCAGCACAACGGCGCATGCCGAGAGTGACAGTGATGACTCGAACTTGCCCAGAGCCGAAACGCCGATGGCGAGACAGGAGAGACCCGCGGAAACAAGCCGGCGGGGGTCCACCCGGTCGGCAAGGAATCCAACCGGGATCCTGCTTACGACATTGGTGATGGCCTGAGCGGCGAAAACCAGTCCTACCTGGGCGGGATCAAGCCCCTTACCTTTCCCGTACAGGGGCATAAAGGAGAGAAAGGCGCCGAAACAGATGGAGGCGCCAAGGGTTGCCGCAAGACAGGCCAGCAACGTCCGGTTGCGGAACAGGGAAAGGCTCGCGGCCACCAGGTCGTGGGGATCGGTCTTTCGTGACGAAGGGGAAGCCGGGAGCATGGTTCCCGCCACAAGCGCGGGCAGGAGAAGCAGCGCGGCGGATAGATAGAAGACATGGGGCAGCCCAAGGGATTTTCCCAGGTACCCCCCGGCGGCCGGGCCGAGGGTCATGGCCGCGTAGGTTCCGGTGGAATACCAGCCGTAGGCCTGCCCCAATCGCTCCGGGGGGAGGGAGTCCGCGATCTGGGAGAGCATGCTCGGGACAAAGGCCGCCAAGCCCGCGCCGAAGAAGAGGTAGGCGGCAGCCATCTGCAAGGGGGTGGCGCATTGCGTAATCAGGAAGGATGACGCTGCGATTGAGAGGATACCGCAGACAGCGGGGCGTCTGCGCCCCAGGCGATCGGCAAGGAGCCCGCCGGGAATAGAGAAGATGCCGGCGGTCAGCATGAACGCGCCGTTGATCATCCCGACCTGGGCCGGTCCGGCGCCAAGGGAGGCGGCATACAGCGGGAGTACGGGAATGCGAAGATAGGAGCAGAAAAAGGTGGCAAAGCCGGTCAGACAGAGGATAAGAAACGGCCCGTAACGCCGGAGAAAGCCGTTCATGGCGGAGTACACTCTCTCACATGATTCAATAAAACAGGCAAACCGCGTCAACCGCACTGACAGGCGCCGCATCCAGTCGCGCGGCCATTAAATGGACTTTCATTTCTTCGTCACCGGAAGGCACTTTTTCGAAACCAGGGAAACGGTAATGGGAATGAACACGCCGCTCTCCGGGCAATACTTTTCGACGCACCCCGTTGCGTCCAGGAGAAACGCGCCCCGTTCCCGTCTTTTCGGCGTCAGGGATACGGTGCACGATGAGTCAGGGTCCTTGAAAATAATGGTATTGTTGGGCAACCTGCTCCGCTCGAAACCGGTGGCGTCGATTCCGCAGGAGCTTCCCCTGGGAGAGGTATCGCTGGCATAGGACGTTTCCCACGAAAGACCCTCTACCGTAGAAGCATTCATCCTGATCTCCACAAAGTACCAGTAGAAACCCTTATCATGTCCTCGGTTGTGGTAATCACCGATGCAGCGCATGGTGTCCGCCGCCCGCAAAGGCGCCGCGACAAAAATCAGAGAAAAAAAGAAGGTTATGATGAAGATACATTTCTTCATTGGTTATCCACAATTGATGACGTTGCAAAAAGTCATTCCCTGAGTTGTGTTGGTCGGGAGACCAGCCCGCAAACCCCTGAAACATGGATGGCAGACAGGATCACCCGGCATGACGGATCCGATCCGCGAGTGCATGACATTTCAGTCAACGCGGATTTCAGCCTGGCCGGGGCTTCCGCTTTCCCTCCCGGTAAACCGGAGAAAAATAGCAGTAACCGGACCCATGGTAAACCTCTTTTTTCCACTACCGGAAAATTCCAGGCAAAACGGGCTGAAACACCCTGACCGGGAATTTTTCCTTGACATGTTCGAATCAGTATTTAAAATGTCCATTTGAAATGTTCATTTGATTCTCGAGGTATTATGGCAAAGCCAAAAGCAGGCGATACCAGGGAAAAACTGCTGAGCGCGGCATGCGACGTTTTTGTCGAAATGGGGTTTCGCGACGCAACCGTGGCGGAGATCTGCAGGCGCGCCGGCGCGAACATTTCCGCCGTGAATTATCATTTCGGCTGTAAGGAAACTCTCTATCAGCAGGCCTGGAGGCACTCCTTCGCGGAATCCGTCAGGATCCATCCCCAGGACGGCGGGGTGAGCGAAGACGCGCCCGCCCGTGAACGGTTGCAGGGACGGATAAAGGCCCTGATACAAAGGATCGCCGACAAAAACAACAGGGATTTCTTCATCTCCCAGATGGAATTCGTCAATCCCACCGGCCTCCTGGAAGAGGTGATGCGCACCGAGTTCATCCCTCTTCGGGAAGAAACCCTTTCTCTCATGCGGGAACTGCTCGGTCCCGACGCATCAGAGGAAGAGGTCGTCTTCTGCGAAAGCTGTATAATCAGTATGTGCGTTCATCCGATGCTCCTGCGAAGGGTCGGCCAGAAAACCGGAAATGCCGGTAGCCCCCATCCTCCCTTCAACCTTGAAGCATATACAAAGCATGTCGTGAGGTTTGCTCTTGCCGGCATTGCCGCAATCAAAGGGGGGGAAATCCCCGCAACCGCCCCTTCCCCTTCAGTCGGGGACCACCCATGAATCCGAGGCCCATGCATATGAAACTTCTCCTGCTCTCACGAGCCACCATAGCCCTTTCAGCCTTAGGCCTAACGGCGTGCGTCACGGTGGGTCCTGATTATTCGCCTCCCGCCACCGAGACGCCCGCGGCCTGGAGCCGCATGGACAAGACAGCCCGCCCCGCAACCCCTGTCGAGGATGTGGGCGACATCAGCCAGTGGTGGCGCAACCTGAACGACCCGTTGCTGACCCAACTGGTGGAGGAAGCCTTGCGGGGGAGCCCGGACCTGCGCGGCGCCCTGGCAAAGGTGCGCGAGGCGCGCGCCCGACGAGGAGTCGCCTCGTCCCGGCTTTTTCCCGAAGTAACCGCGGCGGGAAACTACAGGCACAGCCGTTCCAGCGAGGATACCGGCAGCGGGGACACACGCGAACTTTTCAGCGCCGGTTTTGACGCAAGCTGGGAAGTGGACGTGTTCGGCGGCATTCGCCGCGGTGTGGAGGCGGCCGGGGCCGATCTGGCGGCGGCCGAGGCGAATCTGCGGGATACGCTGGTTTCTCTGGCCGCCGAAACGTCGAGGAACTACATAGAGGCGCGCACCCAGCTGCTGCTGCTCTCCATCGCCCGCGACAATCTCGCAAGCCAGTCGGAAACCCTGCGGATTACCGAATGGCGGGCGCAGGCCGGGCTCGTAAGCAGCCAGGACGTGGAACAGGCCCGCACAAGCCTGGAGCAGACCAGGGCCCTTCTCCCCAGACTGGAAATCAATCTGGCCGAGGCGGAGCACAGCCTTGAAATTCTCCTGGGCAGAACTCCGGGGACCCTTCATTCCCGTCTCTCCGTCGCGGGAGACCTGCCGTCTCTTCCGGAAAAGATCGCGGTCGGCATCCCCGCCGACACACTGCGGCGGCGACCCGACGTCCGGGCGGCGGAACGGAAGCTGGCGGCGGAAACGGCCCGGGTCGGCGTAGCGGAAGCCGCGCGCTATCCATCCTTCACCCTCTCGGGCTCCGTGGGCCTGGAGGCGCTGACCCTGAGCGCGCTCGGCAACAGCGGTTCCGCCACATACTCCCTCCTTGCCGGCATAACAACCCCCATCTTCAATGCCGGACGTCTGAGAAGCCAGGTGGAGATCCAGGACGCAGTGAGGGAGCAGGCCCTGGTATCCTATGAAAAAACCGTGCTGAACGCCCTGCGGGACGTGGAAAACGCGCTGGTCTCCCTGGCCAGGACCAGTGAAAGAGGCGAGGCCCTCGCAAAGGCCCTGACCGCCGCCCGGGCAGCGGAGCAACTGGCGCGGCAGCGCTACACAACCGGACTCATCGATTTTCAGTCGGTGCTCACGACCCAGCGTACCACTCTTACCGTAGAGGAAAATCTCGCCAGTAACCGCTCCGACGGCGTTCTGGCTCTCATCAGTCTATACAAGGCCCTGGGCGGCGGCTGGACTTCACAGGCCGCAACGCCGCCGGCCGGCAAGGATACCCCATGAACGAACAGATAACCGCAAAGGAAGATCAGGGCTCGGCCCTGAAACAGATCCTCGAAAAAAAGACCGCCGGGCCCTTTCCGCGCAAATGGCTGCTGATTGCCTGCGCACTGCTGGTGGTTGCCGTCATCGGACTACTCATCCTCCGCTCGGGAAAGAAACAGGACAAGCCAATCTACGCAACCGAGCCCGCTCAAAGGGGTACGTTGGTGGTCAAGGTCTCGGCCACCGGCAAACTGCAACCAACGAACCAGGTAGATGTGGGAAGCGAGCTGTCCGGGATCGTTGATCAGGTGTACGTGGACGTCAACGACCATGTGAAAAAGGGGCAGATACTGGCCAGGCTCGACCTGGCCAAGCTCCGGGACGCGGTCGCCAAGTCCAGGGCAAGCCTCGCGGCGGCCGAGGCGCAGGTGCTTCAGGCAAGGGCAACCGTAACCGAGGCAAGAGCCACCCTGGAGCGCTATCGACAGGTGTCCCGGCTCTCGGGCGGAAAGGTTCCTTCCAAAAGCGAGATGGACACAGCGGAAGCCAACCTGAAGCGGGCCGTGGCCAATGAGGCAAGCGCGCTCGCCAGTGTCACCCAGGCAAAAGCCTCCCTGCAATCCAATGAAACAGACCTTACCAAGGCAAGCATCCGTTCTCCCATAAACGGCGTGGTGCTGAAGCGGGAAGTGGAACCGGGACAGACGGTGGCCGCGTCCTTCCAGGCGCCGGTGCTGTTTACCCTGGCGGAAGACCTGTCCAAAATGGAACTTCAGGTGGATGTGGACGAAGCCGATGTGGGGCAGGTGAGCAAGGGTCAAAAGGCCGTCTTCAGCGTGGACGCATGGCCCGGCCGCCAGTATACCGCCGTCATAAGGCGGGTCGGATACGGCGCCCAGGAAAAAGACGGCGTGGTCTCTTACCTCACCGTTCTGGAGGTGGCTAACGACGACCTTTCCCTCCGGCCGGGCATGACCGGCACCGCTGAGATCACTACCCTTACACGCGAGAATGCGCTGCTGGTACCCAATGCGGCGCTACGCTTCACCCCGCGACAGGCGGAGACGGAGAAGAAGAGATCAGGAGGCGGGGTAGTGGGAACTCTGATGCCGAGACCTCCAAGACAGCCCCGGAAGCAGCAGTCAACAGACGTAAAGGGCGCGCCCAGGGTATGGGTGCAGCGTGACGGGCGGCCCGCGCCGGTGGACGTAAAGACCGGCGCAACCAACGGGAGGATGACCGAGATCCTCGAAGGCGACCTGAAGGAAGGGACCAGGGTCATAACCGAGTCACTGGGCGGAACGCCATGAGCAGCGAACCACTTATCCAGCTGTCCGGCATAACAAAGACCTACGGCAGCGGCCAGGCCGAGTTCCAGGCCCTGAAGGGGATTGATATCTCCATCGAAGCGGGAGACTTCGTCGCCATCATGGGCCACAGCGGCTCGGGCAAGTCCACCACCATGAACATCCTGGGATGCCTGGACACCCCCACCAGCGGCAGCTACCGGTTCATGGGCGCCCATGTGGAGCGGATGTCGCGCAATCAGCGCGCCCTGCTCAGACGTCATTTCCTGGGCTTTATCTTCCAGGGCTTCAATCTGCTGTCGCGCACCACCGCGCTGGAGAACGTGGAATTGCCCCTCATCTATCGCGGAGAACCGGCGGCCGCCCGCCATGGCGCGGCGCGCGCGGCCCTGAAGCAGGTGGGGCTCCAGGAGTGGGAACACCACACTCCCGGTGAGTTGTCCGGCGGCCAGCAGCAGCGGGTCGCCATAGCCCGCGCCATCGTTACCCGGCCGGCCGTGCTGCTGGCCGACGAACCTACGGGCAACCTGGACACCCGCACCAGCGAGGAAATCATGGAACTGATCGCAACCTTCAACCGGGAACACGGCATCACCGTGCTCATGGTCACCCACGAACCGGACATGGCCGCGCATGCAAAACGCATCATCAGCTTTGTCGACGGCAAGGTGGAAAGCGACACCCGCAACGGGGAGGAGGCCTGATGCTCTGGAACACGCTGCTCCTGGCGATGCGCGCCATCCGGCGCAACGTGATGCGCTCTTTTCTGACGGTTCTCGGCATCGTAATAGGCGTCGCCGCGGTAATTACCATGGTCACCCTCGGCAACGGAGCGACCAAATCCGTGTCCGACCAGATCTCCAGCATGGGGAGCAACATGCTGATTGTAGTCCCCGGCCAGCGTTTTGGACCCGGCTCGGAAGGCGCGCCCAGATTCAAGAGCCCGGACGTGGAGGCGATCCGCAACCAGATAAACGCCGTGGAAAGGGTCGCGCCCATGGTCAACAAGACAGCGACCGCGGTGTACCAGGCAAACAACTGGTCGACCGTGATCAACGGCAGCAGCAACGACTATTTCCAGGCCGGCAACTGGGAACTGGCCGGCGGCCGCTCCTTCAGCGAGGTAGAGGAAGGGGCGGGCAAGGCGGTATGCGTCATCGGCGAAACAGTCCGCAACAAGCTGTTCGGCCGTCAGAACCCGGTGGGAAGCGAGATCCGCATCAAGCAGTTCTCCTGCGAGGTGGTGGGACTCCTCAAATCAAAAGGGCAGTCGGCCATGGGACAGGACCAGGACGACGTCGTGGTCATGCCCCTGCGCACCGTGCAGCGACGCCTTACCGGAAGCCAGGACATCAATCGTCTCACTGTTTCGGTAAAGGACGGCGCATCCATCGATGCGGTGAAAAACCAGCTTACCCTCCTCATGCGCGAGCGGCGCAACATCAGCGAAAACGAAGAGGATGATTTCCGCGTCATGGACACCCGCCAGATCGCGGAAACCCTCACCAGCACCACCAAGATCCTCACCATGCTCCTGGGCGCGGTGGCGGCCGTGAGCCTGCTGGTAGGGGGCATCGGCATCATGAACATCATGCTGGTATCGGTGACGGAGCGCACCCGGGAGATCGGCATCCGTCTCGCCATAGGCGCCCTGGAGCGGGAAGTTCTGCTGCAGTTCCTCATCGAGGCGGTGGTCCTCTCCAGCCTGGGCGGTCTGGTCGGCATCACACTGGCGACAGGCGCCTCCATCGTGCTCGCCAGACTGATGGGAGTGCCTTACATCTTCGACATCGGCATAAATCTCCTCTCGTTCATTTTTTCCGCGGCCATCGGCGTCATCTTTGGCTTTTTCCCGGCGCGCCGGGCGGCCGGTCTTAACCCCATCGACGCGTTGCGACACGAGTGAAGATTCAAAATCGCGGATGGGAATAACGGAAAAGGCGGTCCAAAGACCGCCTTTTCCGTTATTCCCATCGCCCAACCCGGCATCCGGCCCTATTTGACAAGCCTTTCGTTGGTAAGCTTTTCTATGTCGTCCGTCAGCTTGGCGTCGAATGATATACCCTGGAACCTCCATTCAGCGGCCGGTTTGTATACCTTGATCTCGAACCTGAGCGGCTGTCTCTCATAACCCACCAGATAGACCAGGTGCGCATACCGGGTTCCGATCCTCTGCTCGGCAATCAGCTCGTGGAACACGTACTTTCCAAAAAGGCCCGGAACCTTGGAAAATTCGGCTTTAAGATTGGTCACCTGATCCTCGTTGCGCACCACCCACTTGTTGGTGGCATACAGGTAGTCGATTGCCTCGTTAGCCTGGCCCTGTCGCAGATAGCTGAAAAACCTGTCGGGAATGCCGCCGTAGCTCTCCGCGTACGCAGTCGCGGAGAGAATCATCATCATTGCCGCTGCCAGAATGATCTTGCCCATTTTCTTTCTCCTTTGTCCGGACCACGCCGTTACAGGGCGCACGGACATGTAAAGAATACTCAATTATTTCAGGTTGTTTCCAATTCGCGTGACCGCCTCTTCCACGTTCTCCCGGTTGCCGAAAGCGGAAAGGCGGAAGA
>CAYMFO010000087.1:0-11090 GCA_964389825.1 uncultured Geobacter sp.
TTAATCCAGATTCGGTAATTGCGGCGGGGCCGCACGGTCGCAACCGCGAAAACCCCGCCTGCAATCCCGGCGTCCGGTCTACCTGGTCAACTGCCGGTACTTGATGCGGTGGGGCTGGTCCGCGGCCGCGCCCAGCCTCGTCCGGCGGTCCTCTTCATATTCGGACCAGTTTCCCTCGAACCAGACTGTCTTGCTGTCACCCTCGAACGCAAGGATATGGGTGGCGATGCGGTCCAGAAACCAGCGGTCATGGCTGATCACCACGGCGCAACCGGCGAAGTTTTCCAGGGCCTCCTCCAGGGCGCGCATGGTGTTTACGTCCAGGTCGTTGGTGGGTTCGTCCAGCAGCAGCACGTTGGCGCCTTCCTTGAGCATGCGGGCCAGGTGGACGCGGTTTCGCTCTCCACCGGACAGCATGCCGACTTTTTTCTGCTGATCCGCGCCCGAGAAGTTGAAGCGGGCCGTGTACGCCCGGGAATTGACCTGCTGCCGGCCCAGTTGCAGGGTGTCCTGGCCGCCGGAGATCACTTCCCAGATGCTCTTTTCCGGATCGAGCGCGTCACGGCTCTGATCCACGTAGGCCAGCTTCACTGTATCACCGACACGGATAACACCGCTGTCGGGTGTTTCCTGGCCGGTTATCATGCGGAACAGGGTAGTCTTGCCCGCACCGTTGGGACCGATAACACCCACGATGCCGCCGGGCGGCAGGGTGAAGGACATCTCCTCCACCAGCAACCGCTCCCCATACCCCTTGCTCACGCCTTCCGCCTCCACCACTACCTTGCCCAGCCGCGGTCCGGGAGGGATATATATCTCCAGGTCCTTTGCCTTCTTTTCACCCTCCTGCCCCAACAGCTCCTCATAGGAGGTAATGCGCGCCCTGCCCTTGGCGTGTCGTCCCTTGGGCGACATGCGGATCCATTCCAGCTCCCGCTGGAGGGTCTTGCGGCGCTCGCTCTCCGACTTTTCCTCCCGCCGCAACCGCTCTTCCTTCTGCTCCAGCCAGGAGGAGTAGTTTCCCTTCCACGGTATCCCCTCTCCCCTGTCCAGCTCCAGGATCCACCCGGCCACGTTATCCAGGAAGTAGCGGTCGTGGGTCACGGCGATGACAGTGCCGGGATATCTTTGCAGATGGTGTTCCAGCCAGGCCACAGACTCGGCGTCCAGGTGGTTGGTGGGCTCGTCCAGAAGGAGGATGTCCGGCTGCTGGAGGAGAAGGCGGCACAGAGCCACCCGGCGTTTTTCGCCTCCGGACAGGGTCGCCGTGTTCGTCTCCGGCGGTGGACAGCGCAGGGCGTCCATGGCCATCTCCAGGCGGGAATCCAGGTCCCAGGCGTCCAGGGCGTCCAGCTTTTCCTGAACCTCGGCCTGGCGCTCGCATAATTCCGCCATCTCGTCATCGGACATGGGTTCGGCGAAACGCTCGTTGATACGATTGAACTCGTTCATGAGGTCCACCGTCCCCTGTACACCCTCTTCCACGACCTCCCGCACCGTCTTTTCCGTGTTCAGACAGGGTTCCTGCTCCAGGAACCCTACCGTCATGCCCGCCGAGAGAATGGTCTTGCCGGTAAAGTCCTTGTCCACCCCGGCAAGGATGCGCAGCAGGGAGCTCTTGCCGGAGCCGTTCAGTCCCAGCACGCCGATCTTGGCCCCATGGAAATAGGACAGGGAAATATCCTTCAGAACCTGCCTTTTGTCGTAAAACCTGCTTACTCCCATCATCGTGTAGATGACCTTCTTATCGTCGCTCATTGCTTTTCTCACCCCTCCATTTCGGCCGGCCGGACCGCAAGTCCCGCCGCCTGATTGACTGCGTCTTCTTTTGCTGTTATGTATAGGAAAAAATTCCAGAGGAAATTCCAATGCAATTCCCCCACATCGACCCTGTCTTCCTCCGTATCGGTCCCCTTCAGTTCCGCTGGTACGGACTCATGTATATCATCGGTTTTGCGGCGGCCTATTTCATCGCCAGATCCGACGTTAAAAGAAAGCGTCTTCCCCTTACCATGGACGACATCTCCGACCTCATCTTCTTTCTGGCGGTGGGGCTTATCATCGGGGCGCGGCTGGGCTACGCATTCTTTTACAACTTTTCCTTCTATTTTGCCAACCCCCTCAAGATCCTGGCGGTGTGGGAAGGCGGAATGTCCTTCCACGGCGGGTTCATCGGAACGATCATAGCCGCCTGGTGGTTCGGGAAAAAGAAAAAGATCGGCTTCTTTCAGGTCGCCGATCTCATCACGCCCGCCGCTCCCATCGGACTGGGCCTGGGCCGGATAGGCAATTTCATCAACGGCGAGCTTTACGGACGAGTCACCGATGTCCCCTGGGGCATCGTCTTCCCCTCCGCCGGCCCCATGCCCCGGCATCCGTCCCAGCTCTACGAGGCCATCCTCGAGGGGCCGGTTCTCTTCTTCTTCCTCTGGCTGGCGCGCCGTTCCAAGGCGCCCGCCGGGATAGTGCTCTGGACCTTTACCGCCATGTACGGACTTTTCCGCGCCTTCGTGGAGTTCTTCCGGGAACCGGACCAGCAGGTAGGCTATATCCTGGGCTTCCTGACCGAGGGTCAGATGCTGAGCATCCCCCTTATTCCGCTGGGCGCAATCATGATTTTCATCTGGCTCCGGAAAAAAACGGCCGCCGGCGGTTAGCCGCCGGCGGCCTCTTACAGTCTCTTCCACATCTCCAGGACGTTGTAACCCTCGCATTTGCGGTATTCGACCCCATCCATCAGACGCCTGATGATAAATATGCCTCGACCGTGCTCTTCTTCCCCTGTTTCGTCGGGTTCCAATACCGATTCCAGGTCGAACCCCCGTCCCCGGTCGTATACGCGGACCCGCAGTTCACCGCCCGATACGGAAAGATGAACCTGAACCGTCTGTTCCGGGTCGTCGCCATGGGCATGCCGGATGGCGTTGGACATGGCCTCTGTAAGGACCACGTTCAACTGCCGGGCGAAGATTTCCTTACCCTGCCGGCGCCCTTCCAGTTCCCCGGCGAGCGCCTCGGCAATCCTCCCTACAAGCCGCAGGTATCGTGTCCTGTTCGGCACCCTTACATCCAGTTCAATGCTGTCGATTCCCATGACGGTTTCACTCCGGACGGGACAACGGAAACATCCCTCGCCCCCGCAAGGAGGTTTTACGGCTCACGCAAGGCGGCAAGGGCCTGGTCCCGGTCTTCATAGATATCGAACACCCGGTGCAACCTGGTCAGCTCGAACATGGACCTTACCTGCTCCTGAATTCCGGAAAGCGCCAGACGGCCCTTGTGGGCCACGGAATTCTTGAACCCCGAAACCAGCACGCCCAGTCCTGAACTGTCGATGAAGCGCACCTTCCCCATATCCACGAGGATATTCTTCGCGCCGCCTTCAAAGGCGTTTTTCAGCGCGGCTTTCAGCACATCCGCATTATGGGCGTCCAGCCTCTCGCTCTCGGGCATAAGAATGGTAACCCCGGCAAACCCCGTTAAGCTGATCTTCATGGCATCGGATCTCCTCTCAGGATCAATCAACCTTCATCACCACCAGCGAAATATCATCCTGAAACGACTCGGTCCCGGAAAAGGCTCGCAACTCCTCAAGAACACCGTCTATAAGCACATCGGGTGGAGCGCCGCGACGTTCATATACAACCCGGCACAGCCTCTCCCTGCCGAAAAGCTCTCCGGACAAGTCACGGGTCTCGGTGATGCCGTCCGTGTAGAGAACCAGCATATCACCCTCCAGCAGCCGGATGCTCTTTTCCTCAAAAGCAACACCCTTTTTCACCCCCAGGATCATCCCCTCGGCATCCAGATCCATGCACCCTTCCCGACCGCAACGGAGCAGGAGGGGAGGGTTGTGGCCTCCGTTTGCATATGAAAGGAGACGGGTGTCGGTGCAATACTTTGCGTAAAACATGCTGAGAAAGAGTTCCGTCCTCGTGAGGTCGTCAAAGAGCAGCTCATTGAGAAGCGTGAGGGCGGCGCCGGCCTCGCCGGAACGATAGGCGTGCGCCCGAAGCACGCTTCGTGTCTCCACCATGACAAGAGCGGCGCCCAGGTCGTGGCCGGAAACGTCCGCTATCACAAGGTCGAGGGTGGATTCGTCCCAGCGAAAGAAATCGTAGTAGTCCCCCCCCACCAGATGGGCGGGAAGAGAGCGGCATGCCACGCGGATCCCCAGCAGGCCGCATGGCGCCTCCGGCAGCAAAGAAAGCTGTATTCGCCGCGCCGTCTCCAGTTCACGCAACGGTGCTTTCAAATCATTATCCGGGAACGTCAGGCCTGAATCTCCAACCATGAATCACTCCAGTTCTTCGGCCGGTACGGTGGGTCGCGGCGTCACGGCGCCCCCTTCCCGCGTGATGGAAGACAGCAAAGAATCACCATGTTAAACATTTGACGGAACTACCTATTTGTGGTAGTTTTTTCAACACCTAACAAGAATCCGGAGACTGTTTATCATTCATTGTACAGAATTATTTCGAAATACCCAGTCCCTTCCTCTCGCCTTAACGGAGACAGATGCGGATAAGGTTCTCATTCCTGTATTTTTCCGAAAATCGATACACGAAATAACCCTAACCGAACCAGACCGCGTCGAGGAGAAACCGGAACGTGTCGCCGCCGCCTCCTCTTCCCTGTCTGGTTTTTTCCGCCGGATTACCCCGATGAACATCTTTCCCTTTATCATCATTCTAATCATGCTGATTGTTCCGTCCACGGGCCACGGCGCCGCCGCGAGCTCTGGGAGCGCCTCAGGTCCCACCAGCAAAATGATTGAGACGAAAAAGGCGTCGCGCGGACTCTATATTTACTCCCTGTCCCGCATCCGCATACTGGAGGGTGACGCCGAGGGCGCCATGATTCTATTGAAGGAGGCGCTGAGCGAAGACCCCCGTTCGCCTTTCCTCCACAAAAAAGTGGCCGAGGCGTCCCTGAAGCTGAACAGGCCCCAGGAAGCAATCGACGCCTGCGAAACCGCCCTCGGTTTCGACCCTCAATACCGCCCCGCCCATATGCTGCTCGGCATGATCCAGGCCGCCATGGGAAGAGACAAAGAGGCAATCCCCCATTTCAGAAAGGCGCTGGAGCTGGACCCTTCCAGGGAAGACGCCTACATCAACCTCGCGGTCTCCAACCTGAAGGTATACGACTATGAAGACGCGGTTAAGGTGCTGAAAAAGCTTTTGCGGGTCTCGCCCGATTCGCCTCTGGGATATTACTACCTGGGCAAGGCCTATGACCGGATGAAACTCAACCGGGAAGCGGCGGTCTACTATCGAAAGGCCCTGGAACTGAAACCCGACTTCGAACAGGCAATGATCGATCTCGCGCTCTCCCTTGAAAAAGAAGGCCTTTTTGAGGAAGCGGGAAAAATCTACAGCGAGGTTCTCGCCACCAATCCCTCGAACTTCAACGTCATCCAGCATCTGGTTCAGCTGTATATCCAGCAGGAAAGGCTGGAAGAAGCCCTGGCCCTGTTGAAGACCATCTCCGTCCAGGGAATGGAAGGCAGGGAAATACGCCGCAAGATGGGTCTCATCTATCTTGAACTGGAACGATACGACGAAGCCATCAAGGAGTTCTCCTATCTCCTTTCCCAGGACCCCAAATCGGACGCCATCCGGCTCTATCTGGCGACCGCCTATGGAGAAAAAAAGGACTATGACCGGGCCATAAGCGAATATTCCCTTATTCCGGGAAATTCACCCGTCTACTTTGAGGCGCGGGGACAGATCGCCTTCCTCCACAAGGAAAAGGGGCAACCGGAAAAAGGCATCGCCATCATGAAAGAGGCCATAGCTGAACAACCGGACAGGCCCGAGTTGCACCTTTATCTCTCCGGTATCTACGAGTCCCTTGACCGCAACGCGGAAGCCCTGAAGTCCCTTACCGACGTAGAACAAAGATTCAGGGACAACGCGGCAATCCAGTTCCGCGTCGCCGTCCTTTTCGACAAGACCGGTGACAGGGACGCAAGTATCGCGCGGCTGAAAAAGGTCATCGCCATGGCGCCCAACGACGCGCAGGCCCTGAATTACCTCGGTTATACCTATGCGGAGATGGGCATCCACCTGCAAGAGGCCCTCGGATACCTGAAGAAGGCCGTGGCCCTCCGCCCCAGGGACGGCTACATCCTCGACAGCCTCGGCTGGGTCTATTTCAAGATGAAGCGCTATGACGATGCGATAACGCATCTGGAAAAGGCGGTCAGGCTCTCGGAGGATGACGTGACGATTCTCGAGCACCTGGCCGAGGCATACATGGCGAAAAAGGACTTTCGCCGCGCCCTGTCCACATTGCGGAAGGCCCACAAGCTGGACCCTGACAACAGCCAGATTGCGGAGAAGATAAGAAAACTGAAGGCGGAGAAGGGTCTGAAATGAGAAGCCGGGCGAGGACCTTCCTGATTTCCGCCCTGCTCATACTCTGCCTCGCCGGATGCGATAACGGAAGAGAACGGCAGAGACAAGTCTCCCGAGGCCAGGGAATCCCCGCCTACGGAGACACCATTGTGGAGGGGTCCATCGGCGAGCCCTCCAACCTGATCCCGATCCTCGCCTCCGACAGCGCCTCCTTCGACATCGCCGCCCTTGTCTACAACGGCCTGGTCAAATACGACAAGGACCTGAACCTGACCGGCAATCTCGCTCAGTCCTGGGAGATCTCGCCGGACGGCCTCACCATCACCTTCCGCCTGCGGCGCGGCGTGAAATGGCACGACGGTGTCGAGTTCACCTCCAGGGACGTCCTTTACACCTACCGGATCATCATCGACCCAAAGACGCCCACCGCCTATGCCGAAGACTTCAAACAGGTGAAAGAGGTTGAGGCGCCGGACCCCTACACATTCCGCGCGACCTATGCAAGTCCCTTCGCCCCTGCCCTGGCTTCGTGGGGAACCGCCATGCTCCCCGCCCACCTGCTGGAAGGAAAGGACATAACAAAGAGCCCCCTCTCCCGCAAACCCGTCGGCACTGGCCCGTATCGTTTCAAGGAGTGGATACCGGGCCAGAAGGTAGTCCTGGAATCGTTTCACGATTACTTCGAGGGCCGTCCCTACATCGATCGCTATGTATACCGCATCATTCCTGATACCTCCACCATGTACATGGAGCTCAAGGCCGGTGGACTCGACCTGATGTCCCTTACCCCGATCCAGTATCAGCGCCAGACCGATACCCCGGAATTCCTGAACCGTTTCAACAAGTATCGTTATGCGGCCTCGACCTATGTCTATATGGGCTACAACCTGGGCAATCCGCTTTTTTCCGACAAGCGGGTACGCCAGGCCATCACCTCCGCCATAAACAGGGACGAGATCGTGCGGGGCGCTCTCCTGGGAATGGGGCGGATCGCGCACGGTCCCTACAAGCCAGGAACCTGGGCGTATAACCCCGGCGTCAAGGACCTCGGCTATAACCCGGAAAAGGCCCGGACACTTCTGGCGGAAGCTGGATGGAAACGAGGCTCGGGCGGCATGCTTGTGAAGGATGGCCGCCCCTTCCGCTTCACGGTGCTCACCAACCAGGGAAACGAGCAGCGCCTGAAGACGGCCCAGATCATCCAGCAGCGTCTGAGGACCGTCGGAATCGACGTCAAGATAAGGGTTCTGGAGTGGTCTTCCTTCATAACCCACTTCATCGACAAGAGAAACTTCGAGGCCGTCATCCTCGCGTGGACGATCACCCCGGATCCCGACATCTTCGACGTATGGCACTCCTCCAAGACCGGCCCCAAGGAACTGAACTTCATCGGATTCAAAAACGCCGAGGTGGATCGTCTCATCGAAGAGGGGAGAAGGACCTTTGACAAGGAAAAGAGGAAACGGTGCTACTACCGCATCCAGGAGATCCTGGTCGAGGAGCAGCCCTATACCTTCCTCTTCGTGCCGGACGCCCTGCCGGTGGTCAGCGCCCGGTTCCGGGGCATCGAGCCCGCGCCGGCCGGCATCTCCTACAACTTCATCAGGTGGTACGCGCCCAGGGAAGAGCAGATTTACAAATAATCCTGAAAACGGCATTTCAACCACAGGGTCACAGAGAACAAAGAGATATAACCCTACAACACAAGTTTACTCCATTGTGTTGCAGGGTTTTTTTTGCTTGGCTCAGCATAATACGCTGATATTATTTGCGTTACTGGCTTCCCAGTGAACACAATTACTTACGCGAGCCACTGAAATAATTGTTTTTTTCGGCAAAACATGTCGTCAAGGAACAAAGATCGTATCTGCGAATTAATCCCGTAATATCGATGCCTTACATTATGTTGCGTTATATGGATATTTATCGCGGAAATCGAGGTAATAGCGCAGCCACTTCCTGTATTCGCCAATTCGGGCCGGAGCTATGTTTCTGGATTTGAGATGTGCCGCAAACTCGGTGAATATGACGTGAGGGATGCGCGGCAAGGGGATCTCCTTTGCCTTCAATCATGAGCGGGAGTATATTTCATTTCGCATCAGAAATAAAGAATGCCGGAATGGAGTATTGGTTCAGAACCGTTCAACTATTGATTTGGAATGTTATTTCAGATTTTATATTATATATATCAATTAGTTACTTCAATGTATAAAATCATGTGAAAAATAGGGAGATGGGCAGGGGATCATCAATAAGTAGTTCGATCACAATAGGATCACAAATAATCATATAGACCTTTTATAGCAAATACGCTATACTGCAACCGTGAATTGGACAATCACCTACTACAGCGATTCAGTACAACAAGAGATCCTTGCAATGCCGGCCGGCTTTCTTGGTCGCTATCTCCGATATGCTGACAAGATGGAAGCCTACGGTCCGGACCTCGGCATGCCGCACACTCGCGCAATGGGTGACGGACTTTTTGAATTACGATTGAAGGCTGCTGAGGGAATCGCGCGCGTGTTGTACTGCACAATGGTTGGCCGAAACATCGTGATGCTGCATCAATTTATCAAGAAAACAGACAAGACCCCGCCGAGAGAGATTGAAACAGCTCGGCGAAGAATGAAGGAGTTCAAAAATGCTCACTCAAAAAGAACTTAAAGCTCGCGCCCTTGAGCGCGCAGACGTAAAAGCTGAATACGATCGACTGGACGAGGAGTTCCAATTTCTTGACGAATTTCTCAAGGCTCGTGCCGCGGCAGGCGTCACGCAGGCTGAAGTTGCGGAACGCATCGGCACAACTCAATCTGCTGTAGCCCGTCTTGAATCCGGCAGGGGGAAACACTCTCCATCGTTAGCCACATTGCAGAAGTACGCTCACGCACTTGGTTGTCGTCTTGAGTTGCGTCTTGTTACGGAATCTCAAAAAGAAGGTCGAACCAGTCGCACAACTCGGACCGCCCAAAAAAAGGCGGCCGGTTAGCTCCGAAGCCGTTGGGTGAAAAATGGATACCATGAAGTATACAAGAGAAACTGCGGGTCACAGTAGGGAGGGTCACAGTGGGGTCAGGCCTTGCAGAATTGCAGATAGGTGATAACTTTTCTTCATGCCACGCAAACCTCGTATTCATGCAGAAGGCGCCGTTTACCACGTGATCCTCCGTGGCAACGCCCGGCAGGAGATTTTTTCCGATGACCGTGACCGGTTTCGTTTTTACGATATTCTCCACAAATCGTACGAGCGATTTCGCTACCGTATCGTTGCCTTCGGGTCACAGTGGGGTCAGGGTCACAGTGGGGTCAGGCCTTGCAGAATTGCAGATAGGTAATAACTTTTCTTCATGTCACGCAAACCTCGTATTCATGCAGAAGGCGCCGTTTACCACGTGATCCTCCGTGGCAACGCCCGGCAGGAGATTTTTTCCGATGACCGTGACCGGTTTCGTTTTTACGATATTCTCCACAAATCGTACGAGCGATTTCGCTACCGTATCGTTGCCTTCTGTCTTATGAGCAACCATATCCATCTTGCAGTTCAGGTTGGAGAGGTTCCCTTGTCACGGATCATACAAAATGTAGCTCAGCGATATACCCAATGGTTCAACTGGCGGCATCAGAAATGCGGCCACCTCTTTCAGGGAAGATACAAGGCGATAATGGTCGTCAAGATGAGCCAAGACGTCCTGGATATTGCATGGAAGTGTCAGGTGCGGCTGTGTACCAGGTTTCGGCGACTGATGGAAAAAGGCAAAAACCGCAATGCCGTTATAACGGCAACCGCCAGAGAACTTGCCGCCTTCATTTGGGCCATAGCAACGCAGACATCGATAGCAGCGTAAGATATCTTCTCAAGAACGATGTATGACTGGAGCTTTCCCGGCCTGCCTACAGAGGGGTTGCCGGGGTTCCCTTGCTCACAGGGGAAGCGACTCACCCCGGCAGAGCTCACCCCTCTATGGACAGTCGTGAGAGACTGCAAAATCCAGAAAGGCTAACCGGAGGAGACATCAATCACTGACACAATATCCAGGGCATATGCGGGGACAGAACCACGTAAGGAGAACCCTCGTGGACACTATCGGGATAAGGCTCGCCGAATACCCGCAACTAGACAGAGGCAGCTCCGCGACGGAAACAAGTCTTGCCGGTAACCAACCCGCGTATATCAGAATGTTCAAACGTCGCTACACCAAGTTCTGCCCCGGCATATGCCCTAGAATACATGTACAGCATAACCGCTTGCAAAAGTGGACAAGAGTACTTTTTTCTTGTTGACAACTGACAACCATATCAGTGTCTGGATGAAAAACATATTTATGCAATAATAATAAACATTTATAGACTTTTATGCCAATTAAGATTACACTCTTTTCGGTGACGGTGGCTGGTCATCTTGCTATAATGGTCTGTCGGAGCGAAGTTTTACAGCTTCTCAATGGCTTGGCTTGTATGTCGTTACCCCGCCGTCCATAATCTTCGCGTCACGAATTTCCCGGAGAGGGCATGAGAACAGTCTTACATTCGCAGATGAACCTTGGAGAAGGGGACATAGCCCGGATACATCTGGATCCCCAGACAGACATAGGTGTCAGTTCTAAACATTGACAAGATGCTTGCTCCTGATAGGGGTATTGGGAAAAGAAGAAGAGGAAGAGAAGAAGATGAAGGTGTCAGGTCTCCACATGTGACAATGTCATGGGTGGAGACCTGACACTATAGGCT
>CAYMFO010000088.1:0-10872 GCA_964389825.1 uncultured Geobacter sp.
ACTTTTCACTTTTCACTTTAATAAAATCCGGAGTGGTCTTGACGATGATCTGTTTCATGTTTCCGGGGCAGCCCCTGTCTCCCGGTCCACAACTCCCTGATGACGAAGATTTCCATGCCGTTGACCGGCTTGCCCGTGAGCGGACGGGCCTCGTTCTCCAGGACCTGTCCTGGGAGGGCGAACCTGCCACCGGGAGTGTCGCCCTCCAGGTGTACGGCGCGGCCATGAGCCTCTACCATGCCCGGCGTCTGCGCCGGGAAGGGACGCGCCCGGCCCTTGTGGCCGAGCACAGCATGGGAATCTATGCCGCCCTTGCCACAAGCGGGGCCCTGTCCGAGGGAGACGCCCTGGAGCTTACCTTCCGCCTGGGCCGCTGCATGTCGCGCATGGCGGAGACCGCTGACTATGCCCTTGGTTGCATGGTGGGCCTTCCCCTGGCGCCGCTGCTCGCCATCTCCGAAAACAACGGTGTATATCTGGCCAACCACAACACCTCGCGGCACTTTCTCCTTTCAGGGGAACGGATGAGCATGGAAGAGGCGGTGGCCGAGGCCCTCCAGGCAGGCGCCTTTTCCGCCAGGGTTTTCCCGTGCGACGCCCCGCTCCACTCCCCCCTCATGGAGGAAGCCGCCGACGGACTTCGGGCCGTCATAGCCGACTACCAATACGGAGAAACCTCCATTCCGCTCATGAACCACATCGATCAGGATTTCCTGACCGGCGCCGAGGTGGGGGATTTTCTGCTGAAGGAACTGATGCAGCCGGTATACTGGGAAAGGAGCTGCCGGGAGCTTCTGTCCAGTGGGGTAACGAGGTTTCTCGAGGTGGGGATGGGAGACGCCCTGAAGAAGTACAATCGCTGGATCATGAACGAGGCGGCGAGAGCGTTATGAAATATCATGAGACACGGATTCGCGTAAGATTCAACGAGGTGGATTCATACCGGGTCGCCTGGCACGGCCACTACGTGGCGTGGATGGAGATTGGCAGAAACGACCTGGCAGGCATGTTCGAGCTGGACGCGGACCAGGTGGCCGAAGCGGGTTTAATGGCCCCGGTTGTGTCCCTGGAGATGAAATACAAGCGTCCCTCCCTCTTCAACGAGGAACTGCGGGTCATGACCTCGGTGCGGCGCACGGAGACCGCCACCCTTGAATTCCTCTGCCGGATTGTCGGTCCGGACGGTGTCGAACGGGCAACGGGACGCGCCGTCCTGGCGCTCATCGACCGGAACGGAGTCCTTCAGTACTCCGCGCCCCCGCTCATCATTGAACGGATCGGGCGTATGCTCTCCTACCTGGAGGTTTAATGGACGTCCTGCTGATCTCGGCCAACCGGGAAACGAGCCCCTACCCGGTATTCCCCCTGGGCCTCTCCTTCCTCGCGGGTCCCCTCAAGGCGGCCGGCCACGGACTGAGGGTCATCGACCTCTGTTTCGCGGAGGACCCCGGCGCGCTCATCAGGGACACCATGCGGGAATCCCCCCCCGACGCAGTGCTTGTCTCCATCCGCAATATCGACAATGTCACCTGGCCAGGTTTCCGATCCTATCTGGATAATGTAAAGGACTTGGTGGACCTGTGCCGCGGGTCCGCGCCGGTTATCCTGGGCGGCTCCGGCTTTTCCCTCATGCCCCTGGAGCTTCTGGAGAGTCTCGAGGGAGATTACGGGGTCGTGGGAGAAGGGGAGGAGATCCTGCCGCGGCTCTTGGAACTCATCGCAAGGGGGGAATCGCCGGCCGGGCTCCCCGGTGTGGTTGCCAGGGGAAGCGTCTCCTTTTCGCCTCCTCTCGCGGTGGAGGCCATAGGAACGCCGGATCGGGACCTGTTTCATGTGGCGCGCTACAACCGCCAGGGCGGGATGGCCAACATCCAGACCAAGAGGGGGTGCCCCTTTTCCTGCATCTACTGCACCTACCCGATCCTGGAAGGGACCCGCATCCGGACGCGCAAGGTGGAAGACATCGTTGCGGAGATTCGGGAACTGGTGGAGCGGCACGATACCGAATATCTCTATTTCGTGGACGACATCTTCAACTATCCCGTGGATTTCGCCGATGGTCTCTGCCGGGCACTCATCAGGGCCGGGTTGCCCGTGAAATGGTCGGCGTTCATCAATCCTGGATTCGTCACCCCGGACCTGCTGCGGGTAATGGTGGAAGCGGGGTGCGACGCCTTTGAATTCGGCAGCGATTCCGGCTCCTCCGCGATGCTTCGCAACCTCGGCAAGTCTTTCGGCGTGCGGGAAATCAGGGATGCCTCGCTTATGTGCCGGGACTTCGGCGTGGACTTCGCCCACTATATCCTGTTCGGCGGCCCGGGCGAGACGGAGGAGACCGTTCTGGAGAGCTTCTCCCTCATGGACGAGGTGACGCCGACGGCGGTCATAGGCATGACGGGAATCCGCATCTACCCGGCTACGCCACTCCACCGCCTGGCCCTGGAAGAGGGGGTCATCGGGCCGGAGACCTCTCTGCTGGAACCGGTATTCTACCTCTCCCCCCCCGTTCGGGACAACCTGTGCGGTCTGGTCACCGCCGAGGCCATGAAGCGGAAAAACTGGGTCGTGCCGGGTCTGGAGATCAATATGAGCGACGCCATGATGGCGGCGTTGCGGCAATTCCCCGTGAAGGGGCCTCTCTGGAAACTGATGAAGCGCCTGGGCAGAAACCGGATGCGCCCCCTGACCGCCGCCGGTGGAGACACTCCTCCCGGAATCGTCCAATCTCCGTGACGGACGATCCCGAAGGGATGTCCCCCTGAAAAACACCCCATCCGGCCGCAACGGGCGGCATTATCCGCCGGAAAACCTCATTTAGACCTGAGCAAGGAGGAAGCATGATTGACGCCGAGAAACTGCTGGGAGGGCTGCTGAAAGGTTCCCTGAAACCATCCATCGGAAATCTGGTGAAGCCGGGCGCCGGGATACTGCCGGGCAAGGCCGCCATCGGCATGGGGCTCCTGGGGGTGGCCATCGCCGCCTTCGAGCATTTTTCAGAACGAAACAAGCCGCAAGGGCAAGGTGAACCGCCGGTCCCTTTCCGCGAAACCCCAGCGCCTCCTCCCCCTCCGGGAGCGGCCCCGCCTGCTCCACCGCCCGCGACTCCACCGCCGGAGGCGACGGATCCGATACTGCTGCTGCGGGCCATGATTGCCTCCGCCCGCGCGGACGGCTCGCTGGACGACGCGGAACGGGAGCGCATCGTATCCCGCCTGGAAAGGGCGGGCCTCACGGAAGAGGAGCGCGCCTTCATGGAGCGCGAACTGGATTCGCCCCGGCCGCTCCACGAGATCGTCGCGGCGGTCACGAGCCGGTCCGACGCCCGGCAGGTCTACGCGGTTTCCCTGCTGGCGGTGGAGGTGGATACGGACGCCGAACGGGCCTATCTGGAGACCCTGCGAAAGGCGCTGGAGCTCGACCCGGAAACGGCGGCGGACATCGCCGGGAGTGTCGGGCGATAGCCGGGTGGTCTGGCGGAAATACGCGAGCATTCTATTAACCTGAAAACGGCGCACGGGGGCATCCCGAAAAACAAAGGATGGCCCTTTCCGCCGGGTCCGGGATTAAAGGAGAAAGGCATATGTCCCAGTGGTATCTGAGCTACAACGGAAGGCAGGAGGGTCCCTTTGACCTTTCCCAGGCGCAGGAACGGGTAAAGGCCGGGCCGGACGGTTACGCCTGGCGAGAAGGGTATACGGATTGGGTCCCCATATCACATGTGGCGGAACTGACGGAGGCGCAGGCGGCGGGAATTCCCGCGCCCCCTCCCACAAGGAGTGTCTCGGACGAGATCGACTACAGGATCATGGGGTCGGAGATGCAGTTCGTGGAGATTGAGCTGGATCCGGGCGAAAGCGTGATCGCCGAGGCGGGGGCCATGATGTACAAGGACGCCTCCATCAGGATGGAATCCGTGTTCGGAGACGGCGCCACCCAGAGTGGAAGTTTCACCGACAAGCTGTTCAGCGCGGGCAAGCGCATCCTGACCGGTGAAAGCCTCTTCATGACACTCTTCACCCACTCGGGCCAGGGAAAGGCCCGCGCATCCTTTGCGGCCCCCTATCCCGGTAACATCATCCCGGTAACGCTCTCCAACCTGGGCGGAACCCTCATCTGCCAGAAAGACTGTTTCCTGTGCGCGGCAAAGGGAGTATCCATCGGCATCTTCTTCCAGCGGAGGATCATGACCGGCCTTTTCGGAGGTGAGGGATTCATCATGCAGAAGCTGGACGGGGACGGCCTGGCTTTCCTCCATGCGGGCGGGACCGTGGTGGAGCGGAAGCTGAATCCGGGCGAGACCCTGCACGTGGATACGGGGTGCCTGGTGGCCATGGAGCCCACCGTCGATTTCGATATCCAGCAGGCGGGCAACATCAAGACCGCCATGTTCGGCGGCGAGGGGCTCTTCTTCGCCCGTCTGGTCGGACCGGGCCGGATCTGGCTCCAGTCCCTCCCCTTCTCGCGGCTGGCCGGCCGCATGCTCCAGGCGTCTCCCCGGAAGGGGGGCGGCAAGGACGAGGGATCGATCCTCGGCTCCCTGGGCACGCTCATTGGCGGAGACAGGTAAGAGAAACGGTTCGCTCCCTGATTGCCTTCCTAACCTTCTTCGTCTGTTCCGGCGTCCCGTGCCCCAACCTCTTCATCCTCCATTAGGCCATGGGGCAGGATGGCGTCCGCCTCTCCGGCCGGGAGCTCCTGGACATCCCTGAGCTTCCGGCCGACCGCCCTCGATCTGGTCCTGGCCTTCTCGATGGTCTCCGACGCCTGATGCAGCTTCTTCTGGACGGAGTCCAGGATGTCGCCGTATTTCGTCCACTCCGTCTTGACCGCGGCCAGGAGTTTCCACACCTCGCTGGAACGCTTCTGGATGGCCAGCGTGCGGAATCCCATCTGAAGACTGCTCAGGATGGACCACAGCGTTGTCGGCCCGGCAATGACGACCCGGCATTCCCGCTGGATTGCTTCGGTTAGCCCGGTCCTGCGGATAACCTCGGCGAAGAGCCCCTCTATGGGGAGAAAGAGAATGGCGAAGTCGGTAGTGTCGGGCGGATTCAGGTATTTGGAGCTGATATCCGAGGCGCAGGACTTGACCCGCGCCTCCAACTGCCGGCCGGCCGCTTCCGCGCCGGCGCCGTCGCCCCGCTCCTGGGCCTCCATAAGCCTCTGATAATCTTCCACCGGAAACTTGGCGTCTATGGGGAGCCACACCGCCTCATCCCCGCCGGTCCCCCTCCCCGGAAGCCTGATGGCGTATTCCACGCGTTCGCCGCCCCCCTTTGTCGCGAGGTTCGCCGCGAACTGATCCGGGCTCAGCACCTGTTCCAGGAGCGCGCCCAGCTGCACCTCGCCCCACGTTCCCCTTGTCTTTACATTCGATAGGACCTTTTTCAGGTCCCCGACGCCCGAGGCCAGGGTCTGCATCTCGCCCAGCCCCTTGTGGACCTGTTCGAGCCTTTCGCTCACCTGCCTGAAGGATTCCCCCAGACGCTTTTCCAGGGTACCCTGGAGCTTTTCGTCAACGGTCCGGCGCATCTGATCCAGTTGCCTTGCGTTGTCGGTCTGCATGTCCCGCAGCCTGCCTTCCACCGTTCCCTTCAGCTCTTCCAGCTTCTTCTCGTTGGATTCCGAAAGCTTTCCGATGGCCCTGGACATGGCCTCCAGCCGGACCTCCTGGATGTTCGCCAGCTCGCCCATGGTGTTCGTGGTGGACTCCGTGATTCCCTTGAGGGTGGCGATGACCTCTTGCCGCAACTGTATTGCGGCCATGGCGGACTCCGCGCGGGCGGCATCCAGCTTGTCGGAGCTCTCTTTCGTAAAGGCGGCCAGCCGGCCGGAGAAGGCGTCGCTTTGCATCTTCTGGCTGTTTGCGCCATCCGCAATCCGCTGCATCACCGATTCGCCGAAGGTCTTGAAGGCCTCCAAAAGCTCCTGACGCTGATCCCTCGAGGCTTTTCCGGATTCCTCCCTGCTCCGGGCCGACTCTTCTCTCACGGCGCGTTCCGTCCTGTCCAAAGCCAGAGAGAAGGCGTCAAAGCGGGGGGTGATCATGGCGATATCGCCTTGCGAGGCCTTTCTGAGGAGGATGAGCAGCAGGATTACAACGGCCACCAGCAAGGCCAGAACCGTGAACAGTATTATATCGGTCATGATGAAACTCCATGGGGAAATACAGGTACGGAAAAACGGGCAGGGCAGAGGTTAACATCTCCAGCGCCCTTGTTTCTTTTACCCGTCCAGGGCCTCGCGAAGCTTTGTTGCCAGGTCCTGAACGGAGAAGGGTTTCTGCAGGAAATGGACGCCCTCGTTGAGGACGCCGTGGCGGGTGATTATGTCCGCGGTATAGCCCGACATGAACAGGCTTTTCAGTCCGGGCCTCGAAATGATCAGACGGTCGTGCAGTTCGTTTCCGCTCATTTCCGGCATTATCACATCGGTGAGCACGAGATGAATTTCGCCTTCGTATTCATCCACAATCCGCAGCGCGTCCCTGGGGCCGGCCGCGGCCAGGACCTTGTAACCCAGTTCTTCCAGGAGAAGCGTGCCGAGGCTGAGGAGGGAATCCTCATCCTCAACCAGGAGCACGGTCTCGACGCCGGCCGGAACGGGGGCCTCGTCCACCGCCTCGTCCGGCTCTTTCTTGGCAGGCTCGTGCCGGGGCAGGTAGATCCTGAAGGTCGATCCCTTGCCCGGCTCGCTGTAGACATTGATAAAACCGGAGTTCTGCTTGACTATACCGTAGACCGTGGCCAGGCCCAGTCCGGTTCCCTTGCCCACCTCCTTGGTGGTGAAAAACGGCTCGAAAAGCATTGCCCGTGTTTTCCCGTCCATGCCGCAACCGTCGTCGCTCACCACCAGTTGCGCATATCTGCCGGGGATGAATTCCGGGTGCAGGTCCCGGCAGGCCTCATCGAATTCCGCCTTTCCCGTCTCGATGGTGATCCGGCCGACTCCGGCGATGGCGTCGCGGGCATTCACCACCAGGTTTACCAGTATCTGGTCCACCTGGGCCGGGTCCATATTGACCCGCCACATCCGATCAGCCGGCTTCCAGGTCAGCTCGATATCCTCACCGATCATCCTTTTCAGCATCTTCAGCATCGATTCTATGGTGTCGTTGAGGTCCAGGACCCTGGGCGCGATGGTCTGCTTCCTGGCAAAGGCCAGAAGCTGCCGGGTCAGTTCCGCGGAGCGCCGTCCCGCCCGGGTGATCTCCGTAATATAGTTATGGAGTTTCGTGCCCGGTTCAAGCCTGGTAAGGGCCATTTCCGCATAGCCGAGCATCACGTTGAGCATGTTGTTGAAATCATGGGCGACCCCTCCCGCCAGACGTCCTACGGCCTCCATCTTCTGGGCCTGGAGGAACTGCGCCTCCATCTTTTCATGTTCCGTCAGGGTCCTCGCCAGCCTGATGTTGGCGAAGCTCAAATCGGATAACAGCCTTGAGAATCTGGCGAAAAAGGTCATCACCCGTTCGATCTTTTCCCGGTTCCAGCGGGGTACGCGTTCCAGGGCGGCGAGGTACTCTTTTTCGTCGAATCCGTATCTCCGGGCCTGGGCGCGGAACAGTTCATAGTCGGGGGCCTCGTCCTCCAGGATGAACTGGCCGGAAAAAAAGTTTCCCACGTGCCTGCCTCCGACGATGATGGGCGTGGCCAGGTCCCACAGGTTGTTTTTGCATCTGTACATCTTGAAGGCGCCAGGCGCTATTCCTGAGGAGAGAACCGTGTCGCTTTGCCGGCAGTTGGCCAGTGTCTCCGGATGGACCCGGTGGAATTTTAAGCAGATATCCTGCCAGCCCGTGGCTACCAGGACCTTGCCATGGATATCCACGATGGCGGTGACCATGTTTTCCATGGCGCAGAAGTCTTCCATAAGTTTCTTGATTTCCCGCACGTCAATGATGTCTTCCAGTTCCAGCTTGCCCAGGTCTCCATCCGGCAGCAGCAAGGCATCCAGCTTCACGCGGACCCGTTCTTCGCTCTCTCTCAGGGCCTCCTCCGTCCTGCGCTGTTCCTGCTCCGCGCGGTAGAGCTCCCGGTACGTCACGGACTCTCTGCGCCTGTAGACATATGCCGTGGTTACGGAGGCAAGGAGGATAAAGCATAACCCCGCCAGCGTTACCAGGAGCGCCCGCTTGCTTGCCTCCGCGCGGACCTCCCCTTCGTCTATCTTGGCCACGAGAAACCACGGAGAGCCGCCGATGGGGCGCAGGTCCGCCAGGACTTTCTCGCCGCGGTAATCCCTGCCGCGAAACATCCCCTTTGTACCCAGGGCCGCGGCCACGGCCGGGGCATCGGCGCGGGAAAGGGGGAGGCGAAGCGAAAGGGGAGTTTCCGGCCTTTGGCGAGGTTCATTCAGGAAGATGACTTCGTCACCCCTTCGCTGGACGAGGATGGTCTCGGAGGTTTCGCTGGGAATGGGCCGCGACTTGATAAGGGGATACAGGTAGGATGAGGCGTCGCTTCGCTGCGCCAGTAGAGCAATCACCGCGCCGTCATCGTCCTTCACCGGAGCCACGGCGTCGATGTGGATTCTGCCCCGGGGACAACGGTAAAAGTCGGAGAGGGCGGCCTCACCTTTCGCGGCGGATTCCAGCGCCCGTTTCGTGGCCGGGTCAAGGGGATCGGGGTCTCCCTTGGCCGCCAGGAGGATTGCGCCGTCCGGGGAAAAAAGGAGCGCGTCCTCGAAGCCGCCGGCACGCTCCATCTTCAGCCGTTCACGCAATTCATTCCGGTAAGAGGAAGAAAAGCCGCTGTCGCGCCACTCCTTCACTATCCTCCGGAAAAAGGGGCTTCCCGCCGGTCTTCCTACAGCGGCCAGGCGCTCCATGCGCCACTGCCTGAGCTGCCATTCCTTCAGTTCGGCTATTGCGGAGATTTCTCGATATTTCTCCCGGCTGACGTGCTTTAGCTGGGTCTGGAAGTACACGAAGCCTCCGGCCAGGGTCGCCAGCGAGAACACAAGAGCCAGGGTAATCAGGATTCTCCAGGAATGTTGAGTGTGTGGTGATGCGTCAGGCATGCCGCCTCTTTCCTGTTTTGTTTCTTGCTTGCCGGTTGCATGGCGTGTTTATGCGTGACGGCCGGGTGGCAGGGTCTGGATGGAATGCCGGTTATCTTTAAGCGATGTCCTTGGCGTTCCTTTGCCCGGCTTGTCCAGTCAGTTTACCCGTCACCGCGTTTTTCCACAATCCCCTTGATTATCTTTCCTTTTCCCTGTTGCGCAAAGGTCATTTGACTGTTATACGAAGATAGCGACGCGTCGATGGATGCCAAGGCGCGCCACCGGAGGTATCCTCTCTTGAATGATGAACGAATCCGGAGAACTATCCTTGAAAACGAGCTGATCGGGATTGTGACCTTCGATTCCCATGGGCGTATCGTCGCCATCAACAAGGCCGCGGAGAGGATATTTCATTGCCGCGGCGAAGAAATATCAGGCGAACCGGCCGGCATTCTGCTCACCCGGCCGCGCCTCCTTGAGGATGATTCAGATACCGCAAGAGCAGTTACCGGGAAACGGAAGGACGGAAAGGAAATCCCGCTCCAGATGGCGGTGAACGGGTTTTTCATCGACGCTAAACGATATTTCAACGCGATTTTCAGGTATCCGGTAGAGATGCGGGAGGCGGACGAAGAGTTGTTCACCCTGCACCTGTGCGTTGAACAGAGCCCCAGCATCGTATTGATCACGGACGCGGATGGAAATATCGAGTATGTTAATCCTAAATTTACAGCGATAACCGGCTATGAACCTGGCGAAGTCATGGGACGCAAT
Source organism: uncultured Geobacter sp. (assembly GCA_964389825.1). GTDB lineage: Bacteria > Desulfobacterota > Desulfuromonadia > Geobacterales > Geobacteraceae > RPRC01. The sequence continues at coordinate 9,778 of CAYMFO010000088.1, forward strand.
CCCCGGTTGCTGAAGTCGGGCGAAAAATCCCCGGCTGAATATGACGAACTGTGGCGGACCATAACATCCGGAAAGGAATGGCGGGGCGAGTTTCACAACAGGAAAAAGGACGGAGAGTTTTACTGGGCCTCGGCCTCCATCTCGCCGGTGAAAGGCGCCGGCGGCGTCATCCGGCATTATGTGGCTATCCAGGAGGATATCACGGAGCGGAAAGCCGCGGATGAAGAGCTCCGCAAGGCCTACGACGTCATCAGCGCCGACCTGGAGGCGGCCGCGGCCATCCAGAGACGCCTTCTGCCGCGGGCAGCCGACCTTGAAGGGGTCCGCTTTCACTGGCTGTTTTACCCCAGCCGCTTTGTAGCGGGGGACACCTTCGGTTATTTTCCCATCGAACCGGGCGTGTTCGCCTTCTATCTGCTGGATGTTTCGGGGCACGGGGTTCCGGCGGCCATGCTTTCCGCGTCGCTGAACTGGATCCTTTCCTACGGGAAGATGGAGGACCAGGATAGCGCCGGAACTTCCGCGCCGGGCCTGACAGCCTCTCCCGGCGCCCTGCTGAAGAGTCTCAACGGCCTCTTTCAGGAACATCATCACAGCGGGCAGTTCATCACCATGATATATGGAATCCTGGAAGTGGCGAAAAGCCGGATAACCATGTCCCAGGCCGGACTTCCGCCACCTCTACTCAGGGACTCCTCCGGCGCCGTGACCGCCATAGGAAGCGGCGGTTTTCCCATAGGGATCCTTCCCGGCATGGATTATGAGGAAGACTCGTTCCCGTTCCACCCCGGGGATCGCCTCTATCTGTATTCCGACGGAGTGACCGAATGTTTCGATGACGAGTCCCGACAGTTTTCCGGGGAAAGGCTTGCCGCTGAAATAGAAAGGCTGTCCTCAATGGATCTGCCGGATCAGCTGAAGGCCATGGAAGAAGAGCTCATCCATTGGCATGGGAGTAACCGTTTTGATGACGACGTGACCATGCTCGCCATAGAAAGACGCCGCTAGCGAGCCGGCAGGAGGGGTTTTCCGCCGGACCTTGAGCAGCGGAGGGTAAACCATAAACCTGAAAACGGCATTTCAACCACAGGGCCA
>CAYMFO010000089.1:0-10822 GCA_964389825.1 uncultured Geobacter sp.
GGGAAGGCAGGGTCTTCATGTCCCCCGAGGATTACGCCCGCAAGTTCGTTCACCCGGAAGACATCCCCATGGTCGCCGGGTTTATTGCTCGATCCCTTGATAACAGAGATAACTCCCCGACCGGTCGCATCGAGCATCGCTTCATCCGCGCCGACGGGGAGGGGAGGGTCGCCAGGGTCCGGGGCGTCAATCAGGACATCACGGAACGGATTCGCGCCGAGGAAGAGAGGCAGAGTCTGGAGGCGCAGCTCCATCAGGCGCAAAAGATGGAGGCGGTCGGGCAACTGGCGGGCGGCATAGCCCACGACTTCAACAACATCCTCACGGCTATCATGGGATTCGCCGAGGTTGTCGCCATGCGCCTGGGGCAGGGGCACCACCTTGCTCATCACATGAAACAGATCCTGGCCGCCGCCGAAAGGGCCGCGGACCTCACCCGGGGGCTGCTGGCATTCAGCCGCAAGCAGATTCTCCACGTCCGCGCCATCGAGTTGCGTGATGTGGTGAACGGTGTCAGGAATATGCTGCGGCGGCTGATCCCCGAAGACATCGACTTCCGGGTCAAGACAGCCGCAATGGACCTGGTCGTCATGGCGGACAAGGGCCAGATCGAACAGGTGCTGATGAATCTGGTGACGAACGCGCGGGACGCGATGCCGGCGGGCGGAGTTCTGACGCTGGAGTCCGGTTTAGAGTTTATCGACGAAGGCTTTGTAAAACGGAATGGCTTCGGGCTGCCCGGAAGGTACGCAAGGCTGATGGTTCATGATACGGGGCACGGCATGGATCAAGAGACGCGTGAGAAGATCTTCGATCCCTTCTTTACCACGAAAGACGTCGGCAAGGGAACAGGTCTCGGCCTCTCCATCATCTATGGAATCGTGAAGCAGCATAACGGCTTTATCACTGTCGACAGTTCGCTGGACAGGGGAACGACTTTCTGCGTCTATCTGCCGCTGGCGGATCAGGAAAAGCAGGAGGCGGCCGGGACCCGGACGCCGGGAGAGGCGCCGGGTGGAAAGGAGACGGTTCTGCTGGTCGAGGATGATGACCTGGTGAGAGAACTGAACCGCACGATCCTGGAAGAAGCCGGGTACAGGGTGATCGAGACGTCTGACGGGAGGGAGGCGCTGGAAACCTTCATGAAAAGAGGTGAAGAAGTTGATATTCTCGTCACTGACGTCATCATGCCGAATATGGATGGGAAAACCCTTTATGGCGAGATTGTAAAAATCAGACCCGACCTGAAGGTTCTTTTCATGAGCGGGTACGCAACTGATACCCTTGATGCAAGGGGCGTCCTGGCCGACGGGTGCAACTTTATGCCCAAGCCTGTCATGCCTTCGGAGTTTCTCGGAAGGTTGAGGGAGGTTCTTGACCGGAGCTGACCCTCCCTGCGCCGGGGAAAAGGCCTCGGCTTCAGGGTTGAGGCTTGCTTTACCGTGCGTTATGGTACACTTTACCGTGCGCTGATTGGAAACTCCACCATCAAAAGGAGGACGGTATGGAGGAAAGAAAGGGAATCATCACGTTTCAAGGCAATCCCCTGACCCTGGTGGGTCCGGAACTGAAGGCTGGAGGCAAAGCCCCCGATTTCCGGGTGGTGAACAACGGACTGGCCCCGGTCACCCTGGCTGATTACAAGGGGAGGATAAAGGTGCTGAGCGCGGTTCCGTCGCTGGATACGCCTGTGTGTGATACTGAGACCCGCAGGTTCAATAAAGAGGCGGCCGCGCTTCCGGACAAGGTAACGGTGCTCACCATCAGCATGGACCTCCCATTTGCCCAGGCCCGCTGGTGCGGCGCGGCTGGCGTTGATCGGGTCACCACGCTCTCTGATTACCAGGAGCGTTCATTCGCCACCGCTTACGGCGTCCTGATCGGAGAACTGAAGCTGCTTGCCAGGGCCATCTTCGTGGTGGACGAGGAGGACATAATCCGCTATATACAGATTGTCCCGGAAATTACCACGGAACCGGACTATGACGTCGTGCTCTCGGCGGTAAATGGGCTTTTGTGAGGCAGGGTGGAAGCCGAACGGTGAAGTGTGAAGGGAAGAGAGTCAGAATTCCGAAGCATGGGAAAGCATAATTCCTCTGGACGCCCCCGACTTTAGGGGGAGTCTCAATGGGGACGCCCAGGGGAATATGCGGGCCCGGCCAGCGGCTGCAGACCGCAGGCCGGGTTTTTTTACGCCCGTCAGGACGCGTTAGCCGTGGACAGCTCTTTCTGGAAGGACCAGTAGTAGACTGCACCGATAAAGAAGAATCCGCCGACGATATTGCCCAGCGTGGCGGGGATCAGGTTCCACTGGATGAACTGCGCCCATGTAACGTTGGCGCCCAGCATGATGCCGGCCGGGATGAAATACATGTTGGCGACACAGTGCTCCATTCCCAGGGCGACGAATGCCATGATGGGGAACCAGATGCCGAAAAATTTGCCAATCATGTTCTTTGATGAAAAGCCGAGCAGCAGCGCCACATTGACCAGCAGGTTGCAGGCTATGGCCTTCAGGAAGCAGGACCAGAGACCCCAGGCGCCGTTAGCGATGTAGGGGAGGGTCTTCGCTTCCGCAACGGCGATGGCGCTCTTTCCGAAAATGGTCAGTTCTAATCCGCCGCCTTTGACAAACGGGCCGTACACCATGATGTACGCCCAGAAAAGGGACCCTACGAAGTTTCCGATATAAACCCAGAACCACGCGCTCCACACCTTGTTCCAGGTGGTTTTTTTCTGCCAGACCGCCATGGGGATCAGCATGGTGTCGCCGGTAAAGAGCGACATGCCTGTCAGCACGATCGCAATAAGGCCGATGGGGAAGACCGCCCCCCCGATAAGGGACTTGAATCCGGGGCCCATGAATTTGTCCAGGCCCGTGCCGGCTACGGTGCAGAGCGCTGCGCCGACCGCGATAAAAAGTCCCGCCATGAAACTTCGCACCAGCCAGTTGGGAACACCCAGATTGGCCTTGTACATCCCCGCATTGCCACACGCTTCTACGACGTCTACCGGTTTCTGCGCCATTTCTTCCTCCGTCTTCGATTGATAGAGACTTCAAAAATTTTAGACATAGTAAAAAAGTCAGTGTTGTCCGGTTAGGTCCTTGCATGGTTCTTTGAGAATATAAAATTGTCGTAAAATCAGCGTGATGCTGAATTTTTTGCTTGACATTGAGCAAAAAATCGGCGGGGCGCACTCGTAACTAGCTAATATTACAGGAGTTACGACATGCGACCTTTTAAACGACTGAAACAACGACGAAAAGTACGTGCTTTCAAATTGCTTCTTGCCCCCATTTTTGAGAGATTCAAGTCAGATAACGAACTTGAGTCCAGGGGGTACCGCCCGTTGCAAATGACTTTTGATGATCAGCTCAAGGCCCTAATTTTCTATCACTTGGAAGAGTTCTCTTCCGGGAGCGAGCTGCTTCAGGCGCTGGAGCAGAATGACTTTGCCAAGGAGTGCGTTGCTCCCCCCAAGGGGATCAAAAAGAGCGCCTTCTTCGAGGCGATCAACAACCGTGGCCTTGAGCAGCTTACGGAGGTATTCGGACATCTTGTCAAGCAAGCAGGCAAAGCGCTCCCGGCTGAATATGCCCACCTTGGCAACCTGGTATCCATAGATGGCTCTTTGATAGATGCTGTTCTGTCCATGGAATGGGCGGATTACCGAAGCGGTTCAAAGAAGGCCAAGGCCCATGTCGGCTTCGATATCAACCGGGGCATTCCCAGGAAGATATACCTGAGCGACGGAAAAGAGGGTGAGCGCCCCTTTGTTGACAAGATCATCGAAAAAGGCGAAACCGGCGTCATGGACCGAGGGTATCAGTCCCATGACCACTTTGACCAGTGGCAGGCCGCCGAGAAGTTCTTTGTCTGCCGGATCAGGGAGAATACGCACAAAACCGTCATCAGAGAAAACGCCGTCATGGCTGACAGTATTGTCTTCTATGACCGAATAGTGCTTCTCGGCACCAAAGGTGTAAACCAGACTGAGAAAGAGCTGCGCCTTGTTGGTTACCATGTTGACGGTAAGGATTACTGGATCGCCACCAACAGGTACGACCTGACGGCAGAGGAAGTGGCCCAGGTCTATAAACTGCGCTGGAGCATCGAGACGTTCTTCGGCTGGTGGAAGCGCCACCTCAAGGTGTATCACCTGATAGCCAGGAGCGAGTACGGGCTGATGGTCCAGATTCTTGGCGGCCTTATCACCTACCTGCTTCTTGCGATCTATTGCCGGGAGCAACACCACGAGCCGGTCAGCATCTCCAGAGTAAGAGAACTACGCAATCAGATCGCAAATGAAGCAGCCGAACAGCAGAGTCAACAAACAAGAAAACAAGGCAACACTAACAAAATAAGACAGTTAAAGAGCAATAAACGTAGAGCAAAAACCTAACCGGAAATTACTGTAAAAAAGTCAAAGTGGCATGTCAAGTAGAATATCGTTTTATAAGATAGAAAAAGGACGATAGTTAATGAGATATATGATGGTCCTGCGGCAAAAGCTAGCTTAAACACTCATATTATCGGAAATGTAGTACGTGGAATGGTGAAATATGTCTTAAAAAGTATAATATTATAATTAATATAATGTATTGCTTGAAAAATATCCTTTGCGAATTGTTTACTCTTGATAAATATGTCGGAATGTGAAAATGAGGCGGTTATTCGTGCAGTTATCATTCGCGGGGCAAGTCTTCCGCTAAACCTGAAAACGTCAGTTGGGGAGAACGAAGGATGTCACCAGCCGCGGAATCCGGGTAAAAAGTGGAAACCTGTTTTACCATTCTTCCTGGTCCTGGTATTCTTCCCGGTAAATCCCGGCTATCAGCCCTATCTTGTCCCCCTTGTTGCTTCGGCCGAGGGATGCGTCGGCGTCCGCCCGGCACACCATCAGCAGGAGCGGGAACAGGGGGTGCTCCATGACCTTGCGCTGGTTGCGTGTGGGCCGGGCCGGGCCGTCCAGGTTCCAGCTGAAGTGGAACAGGTGGCGCTTCACAAGCCAGGCCACGTCTGCGGCCAGTTCGGGCAGGCCCAGCCTCTCCATGACCGCCGGGACCATCTTCGCTCCGACCTCGGCATGCCCGGTTGATCTCCATCTCCCTTCCGTGAAGACCGTTGTGACGGATCTGCCGATGTCGTGCAGGAGCGCCGCCCAGAAAACCCGCTGGTCCGCGTCATCTTCAACCGCTTCCATGGTGAGGATGGTGTGGACATAGGCGTCTCCTTCGCCGTGATATTCCGGAGGCTGCTCAACGCCGCGGAGCGCCGAAACCTCCGGAAACCGTTCGTCAAAACATCCCTCCCTGATCCATTCTCTGACCATTTCCCGGCATTCCATAGTTTTCAAGATATTCACCTCCAGCGGCGGCGGTATCCGGCGGGTTGTATGCCGTCGGAGTGAGCGGTTTTTATCCTTTTTCATTGGTAAAGAAAAGGAAAAGATTCCCTTTACAGGGCGGCGGGCGGTGTTAACCTTCAGAAAGACACAATCATCTTTATCGGAAGGAGGACGCCATGCACTACGGAGAAGACAGGGTTTACAAGAAGATCGAAGTGATCGGGGTCTCCAGAAAGGGGATCGAGGAAGCCATCCAGGCCGCCCTTGCCAAGGCCCACCAGACGCTGGAGCGGGTTTCCTGGTTCGAGGTGGAGGAGATCCGCGGCCATGTGGGTGATGACGGCATGGTCAGCGAGTATCAGGTAGTTCTGAAGGTTTGCTTCGCATTGAAGTAGGGGCGGCCCGGTGTGGCCGCCCGCGGCCTGGTTCCGGATTCGGCGGTTGAAGACATCCCCGGCTCGGCAGGGATGACGGCAACCGCCGTTTAAGTTACACCGACCCGAATCTGCTGGACGTGAAAGGTTTCTTCTTTTCCATGAGGACACCGTGGTCCACGTTGGCGGCGGAGTGGAGGAGTATCCGGAATACGGACTCCTTCGCATCCGACGCGCCGATGGCCGTGGCGATCTCTTCGGCCGTCATGGTTTTTCCCGCCTGTTGACGAAGATGGGCCAGGATTTCCCCCTGTAATCTGAGCACCTCTCCCGCGGCTTTTTTTCCAGCCTCCACGCCTGGTTGATGATATGCGTTAATCTCCACCAGAGAGGCGTAATAACCGACCGCCCGTTCGTAGAGGGCTATCAACGCCCCCACGGAACGCGCGTCGAGGGCTTCGAGCGTGATGGTGAGCGACTCCCTCCCCTTTTCTGCCAGGGCCTTCCGGGTTCCCTGCAGAAATCCGCTGAGGTAATCTCCGCTGGTGACGCCGGGCTCGACGGCAGGGGAACTCCCTTCCCGATCCCGGAGCGTCTCGATGAAGGTGACGAAGAAATTGTTGACGCCGTCCCTGAGTTGCTGAACAAAGGCGTGCTGGTCGGTGGCCCCCTTGTTGCCGTATACCGCTATTCCCTGGTTGACGACCGCGCCCGACAGGTCCTTCTCCTTGCCCAGGGATTCCATGACCAGTTGCTGGAGATAGCGGGAGAAGAGGAGCAGCCGGTCCTTGTAAGGAAGGATGACCATGTCTTTCGCGCCTGTTCCGCCGGTTGCCTGACGCCACATGAGGGCGAGCCGGATCGCCGGATTGTGGCGGCTGTTGGGCATGCGGGTCAGGGCGTCGCACAGGCTGGCCCCCTCAAGAAGGGCATCGATGTCGATCCCCTGGAGTGTGGCCGGGAGGAGCCCAACGGCCGACATTACCGAGGTGCGTCCCCCGACCCAGTCCCACATGGGAAAGCGGGCCAGCCAGTTCCGCTCTAGCGCCAGGCGATCCAGTTCACTTCCTTCGCCGGTAACGGCAACGGCATGGCCGGCGAAATCCAGTCCCGCCCGCTGGTAGGCCGCGGCCGCCTCCAGCATGCCGTTGCGCGTCTCTTTCGTTCCTCCGCTCTTGGAGATGACCAGGGTCAATGTTTCCGCAATGCCGTCTCCGATTTCGGCCAGTACCCGGTCCATGCCGTCGGGGTCGGTATTGTCGAAGAAGTGGGGCGTTAGCGGGTCGCCGGCGTTACCCAGGGCGTCCGCCAGAAACTGCGGGCCGAGGGCCGATCCGCCGATGCCTATGAGGAGGAAGCGGGAGAACCTGCCCCCTTTGGCGGGCGCCACCGTTCCGTTGTGGATCTTAGCGGCGAAATCCCTGATGCCGGCTATTGTTGTCTCTATCTGCTCCTGTATCTCCCTGGTGGGGGCGAGGTAGGGCGTTCGCAGCCAGTAGTGGCCCACCATCCGTCCCTCATCGGGATTGGCGACAGCGCCGTCCTCCAGTTCGGCCATCTGGCGGAAGACCTTTACAAGGGCAGGCTCCCAGGTTTCGAAGAGGCCGGCGGGAAAGTTCATGCCGCTGATGTCGAGTAGCATGCCGATTTCCGGATGCCAGGTCAGGTGTTCTTTGTATCGTTCCCACATGCTCATTGTCTCCATGATTCCAGTAGGGGCGAACACAAGGTTCGCCCCTACGTTTTCCTGTTAAATTGCCTCAGGTTTTTTCCTGCGTCTGCGTCCAGAAGCCAGGTGAGGGTCCCGCGCAATGGCGCGACCCGGCCGGCAGGATAGCGCCCGGCGTTCTTCCCTTCCAGGATCTCCGCCACGATGTCCGCCTTGCCGACGCCAGTCACCATGATAACCACACGGCGCGCGTTATTGATGACTGGCAGGGTCAGGGTGACCCGGTGGCTGTCCAACTTTTCCGCATACATGGCAACCGCTTTCCGGCCTTCATTCCCCTTACTCTCCATTCCCGGGAAAAGCGAAGCTGTATGGCCGTCGCTCCCGACGCCGAGAAAGATCATGTCGAAGACCGGCAATTCGTCGCCGCCAAAGGCGAGGGAGAGGTCTTCCTCGTAGCGGATGGCCGACTCCTTGGGCGGCAGTTCGCCAGCAATGCGGTGAATGACCGCGCCCGGCGCCGGCAGCCTGGAGAGGAGGAGTTCCTGGGCCATGCGGAAGTTGCTGTCCGGATGGTCGGGCGGGACGCAGCGTTCGTCGACCCAGAAGACATGCGCCGCGCCCCAGTCAATGTTCCAATTCGGGGCCTGTTCCGCTATTGTCCGGAACAGGGGTTGAGGGGATGCGCCCCCGGAAAGGGCCACGGTAAAGCGTCCTCTTTCATCGATGGCGCGCAGCGCCGCTTCCAGGAACAGCTCCGCTCCCCTGACAGCGACCTGGTCCACGGACTTCGCTATTTCTATGGCGCGTTTCTCATCCATGCTCGACACACGGACAATGGACACGGGCAACGGATTCACAGCGCCCTCCACCTCCGGCCATCCCTTGCCAGGAGCGCCCCGGCCGTCTCCGGCCCTTCGCTCCCGGCGTTATAGAAGAACGACTCCGGCGGTTTTCTCCGGCCCTCCAGCGCCCTGATAAGCGGAGAAAGGAGCGACCAGCTCAGATCAACCCCGTCCTCGCGCACGAACAGCATCTGATCCCCTTCCATGCAGTCCAGAATCACCCGCTCGTAGGCGCCGAGAGAGACATCGCCGCCATAAGAGAAATCCAGGTCAACCGGCTTCAGGCACATGCGGGAGCCGGGGTGCTTAGCCTGCATCTCCAGCGAGATTCCCTCATCCGGTTGCACCCGGAGCGCCAGAGTGTTGGCCTCGATCTCGCCCCCAATGGAGCGGGAAAACATCATGTGGGGGACGGGACGAAAGCGGATTGCTATTTCCGTGACGCGTCTTTTCAGCCTCTTCCCGGAGCGTAGATAGAAAGGAACACCGTTCCAGCGCCAGTTGTCAATCCAGACCTTCAGGGCCGCATAGGTCGGCACGGTGGAGTCGACGGCAACTCCGTTCTCCTCGCGGTATCCCCTTATGGCGGAACCGTCCTGAGCCGCATACTGGCCCGTGACCACGCACTGGTCGAGACGGTCCAGGGGGAATGGGCGGATGGATTGCAGCGTCTTTGCCTTCTCGTCCCGCACCCGACCGGCTGAAAAGAGGGAAGGGGGTTCCATGGCCGTCAGGGCCAGCAACTGGAACATGTGGTTCTGGAACATGTCCCGCAGCACGCCTGCCTCCTCGTAGTATCCGGCGCGGCGTTCTATGCCGATGGTCTCGGCGGCGGTTATCTGCACGTGATCGATATATCGCCTGTTCCAGAGCGGTTCGAAAAGGGAGTTGGCGAAGCGGAACATGAGGATGTTCTGCACGGTCTCTTTGGCCAAGTAGTGGTCGATGCGGTAGACCTGGTTTTCGGGGAAGACGTCGAGCAGGATTCGGTTGAGTCTTCGCGATGATTCCAGGTCATTGCCGAAGGGCTTTTCGATAACCACCTTGACCTGGGCATCGCCATGGGTGGCCGGGCCCGACAGGCTCATGGCCTTGATGACCGCCTCGTACACGGGGGGCGGGGTGGCCAGGTAGAAGATCCGGCTTCCTCCGGTGCCCGCTGCCTTTTCCAGGGGGGGGAGGATTTCCGAGAGGATGGCCCGGCAGGATGACGGATCTCCGTAGTCCACGGCCCGGTAGTGAATCAACGCCGCGAAGCGCCGCCAGCATTCGCCGACGCACTCGTCGGGAGTGGCTTCCCGCAGCAGCTCCCGGTAGCGGTTGGAATCCATGGAGGTGCGGGCCAGGCCGAGAACGAAGAATCCGGGGGGGAGGAGGTTCTGGCGGAACAGCCGGTAGACGGCGGGGATGAGCTTGCGCCTGGTGAGGTCGCCGGATGCGCCGAAGATAACCAGGCAGCAATTGGCGGGGATGGCGATTCCGCAGGGCGACGGCTGAGGGTTTGAGTAATCCGGGGTCTTGGCCATGGCGTTCCCTCCGGTCAGTTGCGCGTCTTGTCAGCGGCGGCCGGGGCCACTTCACCGGCGCCGGCGCCGTCCGGCCTTTTCATGGAATCAGCCGGTACAGCGGCGTGTCCACCGAACTGGTTGCGCAGCGCCGCCAGCACCTTGTCGCCGAAGCTGTCGCCGAGGCGTGAACGAAAGCGCTGGAACAGGGCAACCGCGATAACCGGCGCGGGAACCCCGCTGTCGATTGCCTGCTGAACCGTCCAGCGCCCTTCGCCCGAGTCCTCCACGTAGCCCTGAATTTCCACCAGGCCGGGGTCTTGCCGGAACGCCGTTTCGGCCAGCTCCAGCAGCCAGGAACGGACTACGCTTCCACGGTTCCAGAGGCGCGAGACCTCCGCCAGGTCGAGCCCGTCGCCGTAGGGCGAGGCCTTGAGGATGGAAAAACCTTCCCCGTAGGCGGCCATCATGCCGTACTCGATGCCGTTGTGGGCCATCTTCACGAAATGACCCGCCCCGGCTGGGCCGCAGTAGAGATATCCGTCCTTTGGGGCCAGGGTGGCGAAGAGAGGTTCCAGACGGTCGTAGTCTTCCCTGGCGCCGCCCACCATGAGGCAGTAACCTTCACTGAGTCCCCATATGCCGCCGCTTACCCCCACATCCATGTAGCGGATGTCTCGGGCGGCCAGCGTCTCCGCTCGACGGATGTCGTCCCTGTAGTAGCTGTTGCCCCCATCCAGGATACAGTCGCCGGGTGAAAGGAGCTTCATCAATTCACCGATGGTCTCCTCAACCACGGCGCCGGCCGGCAGCATCAGCCAGATGCGTCTTGGCGGCGCGAGAATCTCGACAAGTTCCTTGAAGGAAAAGGCCGGCCTTGCCCCTTCTTTGGCGATTTCCTCTGTTTTCGCGGGGGACCTGTTCCAGACGACGACTTCATGGCCGCCGCGCAGGAGCCTTCGCGCCATGTTGCCTCCCATTCGTCCCAGTCCAGCGATTGCGACCTGCATTTATATCCCTCCCGTCGGTTTTTTCTCGTGACCGTGAGCGCGCGCCTTTCGCGAAAGGGGGCGCCGCTTC
>CAYMFO010000090.1:0-10688 GCA_964389825.1 uncultured Geobacter sp.
GAGGACAAGGGAGAGTTCCTTCGCCGCAACGGCTTTGACGCCCCGTCTCCGGCCCTGGCCTTCTGCACTGCCCGTCCAACGGATTGCCTGGCGCTGCCGGCAACGGGCGCCGTCTACGCGGACCGCTCCAGGAAAGAGCCGGGACTGCTCAGGACCGGAGGCAGGGAAGTCGGCTTCTTCACCGACCGGGGCTTCGACTGGGGCGGCGCCTGGAAGCACCTCCTCGATTACCAGCACTTCGAGTACGACACCGCTAAGCTGCCCGCGGAATGAAAAAGGGTCGGTTTGGGATACGCCAAGGAAATAACATGATGCTTTCATATCACACGGTTGACTTGTTCCGTTTCATGACGTAGGATTCACGCAAACGAAACCACCCCATGGGATAGACGATACTACTCAACCATCCGTGAGGGTGGGGCGGAAAGCCTACAGGGTCTCACCGAGACAGCCGGGTTGCCGAAATATCATCCAGATTTCAGCCCCGGCTGTTCTGTTTCCGGCGGCCTGAAGAGGGGGAAAAATACGACAAGAGGTCTTCACTGTATCGGGAGGGTTCCATGCGAAGAGGTCTGAAGGCGGTAATAGTGATTTTCCTGATGAGCCTGATAGTCGGCTGCAGCGGAGGGGATGGAGGAGGCAGCGGTAGCGGCGGAGGCGCACAAGGCGGCGCTACCGCTAGCGACGGCGATACCGGCGGCAGCGGTAGCGCTGACACTCCTTCCTCGGAAGGCGGAGACGGCGCCTCCGGTGGTTTCGTCACGCCGGTATGCGCGGCAGGTAAAAGCAGCGGTCCCGTGCAGCGGCCCGTTTTGGTGCGCAATCTGTCGGGTCAGACGGGCTGGTTTGCCTCTCCACTCGTGGCCGACCTGGACGGCGACGGCTCCAATGAACTGATTTCCGCCTATTACACGCTCTATGTGCATGATGCAGCGGGCAATCTTCTGGACAGCGTGCCGGGCAACGGCAGCCGCATCTATGCCCCCCATGTGGTGACCGACCTGGAAGGAGATGGAATTCGGGAGATTGTCGTCGGGCAGGGCGGCAAGGTGTATGCCTATGAATGGCGCAACAGGAAACTGTCCGTGAAGAACGGCTGGCCGGCGGACACTACCTTGGCCGGACAGACCCCGGAGGTGCGGGGGTTGGCGGCAGGCGATCTCGATCGTGACGGCAGGATCGAGGTAGTCGCCACTACCACCCAGACCAGTTCCGAGGGAGCGCAGGTGTTCGTTTTCTCCGCCAACGGTTCCCTGTTCCAGCCGGCAGGGGTAACCTGGCAGGCCTGGCCGCGATACAATATCCGCACCGGAGTCGGAGGCGATGCCGACCGGAACGGCGCCGGTCTGCACGGATACGGGTGCTATGGCCTCAATGTGGGGATCGGAAATATCGATGACGACGCGAACCTGGAAATCATCGTCACCTACGACAATCACACCATCGAGGCCTTCAAGATGGATGGGCAGGCCATCAACGCCTCGCCGTGGTTTACCAACCGGGCCTCCGGCTATGCGGGAATGCGTCTGGCTTGGGGTCAATTCATCCGCTGGGCGGATCCGGTGGTGGAAGAGAACCACTATCACCTGCACACCGGGGATTGGCCCAATCCCGGAACCGGCCAGGAGTGGCTGCAGTGGACCGCCTCGCCGCCCAATGTGATCGATCTGAACGGTGACGGCCGCAACGAGGTCCTGGGGGTTCCCAACGTGGAGAAAAACATACCGTACCAGACCCTGTCCTACGCAGTGATGGTGCTGGAGGGCGCGTACGGTGACGGCTCACGGAGCGCCATGCGTCTTGCCGGATGGGAAACCCTTCCGCGCGGAGGCGCTCCCATCAAGGTCAACGGCTGGTATCCGCCCATGGGAGTGCCGGCCGCAACCACCATCAATGTTTCGGGTGATTCCCGACCTGAAATCGTGGTCTCCCTCAACGACGGCTTTGTCCATGCCTTTGACGCCGCGGGCAACCGCCTGTGGCGCTACGACTACACCCATGGCAAGGCTATTATGTTCGCCTCGGAGGTCACGGTCGCCGATTTGAATCAGGACGGTTCTCCAGAGCTGGTTTTCAGTACCTATGGCGCCCCGAAAACCCTCGATTCCGGTCACCTCATCATCCTTTCGGCCGGCGGAGCGTTACTGCACGACATATCCCTCCCCAATCCAGGGTCTAATGGCAACGGCAACGGCTCACCGGCGGCGCCCACCATTGCCGACCTGGACGGTGACGGACAACTGGAGATCCTGGCGCAGACCTTTGATCACGGCCTGGACATCTTCACGGTTCCCGGCTCCGGATGCAAATGCCTGCTCTGGACGACGGCCCGCGGCGGCCCCCTGCGCATGGGCGCTCCCAGCGGGAATTGAGTTTGCCGCACTGGCGCCGAGAGTGATAAATGTCATTACGTGAACCGTCAACATTGATTTCCTCCCTTTCCGGCGGCGATGCGAAAACACTCCTGGAAATAATCAACGAAAACCTGTCCTGCAATACGGAAGAGGATTTTTCCAGGTTGTTTTCCCTCATTCAGGCGCCTTTTCCGTTTGATTTCGCCGGCGCCATACCGGGCCGCATCGACGACGGCATCGGTTTTGTCATGACGTACGGCATCAATATCAATTTTTTGAGAACTTCTCCGAGTCCTTCTCCTCTGGGTTTTTCCCCTCTTTCCCGCGAGACGCCATCTTCCAATGGCATGAGATGTCGCAATTGTGTAAAGATATCCTCCTAAATCGTTTCCGCTTTATTTTCAACATCGGTTACAAATTCTTTATAAATATTAGATAGTTAAATCTGGTGTCTCGCGTCTGCGCCGGTTAAAGCCGTCGAAAATATTTACAAATACCACAAAGGCGGAAGAAGCAGATATTCGAAAATATTTCGTATAATTAAATGGTTATCAATTTTTGCATGTAAATTGCATTGAACAGTTCTAATGATGTCCTGAAAAGAAAGGACATCATATTGAAAATCAAAAGTCAAAAAGGAAAAGGAGGGTGAAAATGAAGAAAGCATTTTTCACAATGGCGATCATGCTGGTCATGCTGATTGCCGTGACAACGGCCCACGCCGCTTCCTACACTACGGACTTCAATGTGACGGGTGATTTCAGCTTCAGCGGATATGACACGGGAGGGCCGCTCGTCCTGTCGTTCACCGGTCTCACGGGAACGGTGAACCAGAACTTTCCTCCAGCCGGAAAATATGATTGGTCCATCGGTATGAGGAACTTTGCCGTCGACCTCAATGGAGGTGGTCCGGATTTCTCCGTGGGGCCTTTAGCGTCTATCGGAATAGGAAAATACGAGCGTCCTCCACTGGAGGCGCCGGGATCGACGAATCTGGGGAATGTCGTCATTCCTTTCTCTATCTTCGGACTGGAAGGCGGTGATTCGCTCTCTCTGAATGACCTGACCGTGGCTTGGGAGATGCCGTTGGACGACAGCATTATTTTTACGGTTACCGCGGCCGACATGACCGAACTGAAGGCGTATCTGCTGCAGATGAATGCCCTTGCGATTGCGGAATATCCTGATAACAGGGACGGCATCGCGGCCGGCGGCGTTACCTTCAACGGTTCCCTGACCGCTACTTCGGTTCCCGAGCCTTCCACGGTCATTCTCCTGGGCATTGGGCTTGCCGGGCTTCTGGGCGCAGGTAGAATGAGATTTCGACGACAGTAGTTCCGCTGGATATGACTGGATTATAAAAAAGGCGAAGCTTTTCAATGCTTCGCCTTTTTTTACGTGCGCCAGCTGGCTTTTGGTCTTGAACTCGATGTAAGCCGGCACTCCAGACTTTTTGTGGCGCTTTTTATCTTTAGTCCACTGCTCGGGGAGGTGCAAGCGCTCATCCATCAAGGCAACAAAAATGAAATATATTACAATAATATCGAAGTGTTAAATGCTTTATTTGAATGTGACTAAGTAGAGCTAACACTCTGCTTGAGATCAGCGCCGAAGAATTTCAATCATGGCGCGGGAAATATTGGGGTCAAATTGGGTGCTGGCGCAGTGGGTGAATTCATCTATCACCCGCTCTTTTGAAAAAGCCGCCCGATAAGGCCGGCTGATGGACATGGTGTCACAGGTGTCGGCCACCTGGATAATTCTAGCCCATAGGGGTATCTCTTCGCCAACGAGGCCGTCCGGGTACCCTGTCCCATCAAATCGCTCGTGGTGGTGATACACGGCCGGTATGATATCGCTCAGAAAATTGAGCGGCTTCAGGATATGTTTACCTTCCACCACATGTTGCTTTACCACTTCGTATTCCGTTTCGTTCAGGCCCGACTTAGTTGGCAGCAAGGTTTCAGGGACCCCGATCTTGCCGATATCGTGAACAATTTTGTCCATGGGAAAAGAGACGGGCAGAGGTGGCGAGCAAAATCCACTCGTTGGTAGGTGTAAGCTGGCCAAAAGGCGATAGAATGTGGCGTTCAGATTTTCCAGGGTGGGGATTATGCAGGAGAAACTCTGAGATTAATCGGTCCAATGGTTATCAAATCATTTGGGTTCAGCTGCATCACGGTAATCTTTTCACCGTTAACCCTGGTACCGTTTCTACTCGCCAGATCTTCAATCACCAGTTTATTCTTGACTAGTTTCAGTTCCGCGTGTCGCCGCGAGATCATGCGATCGTCCAGTATCAAATTACAGTCTTTACGTCCGATTGTGCAAGGAAGCTTTACCTTAATATTTTTCCCCAGCAGAGGACCTGACTCTATAATGAATACGACGCTCGAAAACTCAGGCTCTTGATGGACATCAGGAACCTTGTCACTCTCCACGGCGGCAGGTAATACCTCTTTATCTTCTTTTCGTTTATTTTTCAGATACCCTACGGTAAGAAGTTCATAAAGCGAATCTTTGTCATACAGGTTTACGTCCTCCGCCGTGTTTGCGGGTATATCACTAAAAATGAACGCCTCTACCAATTCTCCAGGTTGTTGGAATGCGTAGAGCTGTATCTCTTCGTCGATAGTCATTCCTTCCGGACGTTTGAACTCTAAATCGGAATAATAGGCAAGAGCCCACTTTCCGGCCTTGAAGAAGAAGAAACTGATTTTTTTGTCTCGGCAAAGAGCAATTATTTTATTAGCGCCTTCTTTACGAATCTGTCGGACTATAAGTTCAACGTCTATTAATACGGTAGGCGCTTTAATTTCTGGCTCAATCTGTAGAAAGAGCAGCATACATTTCAACAGAACCGGGTCTGTGTGACAGAGAGTTATTGATATGGCTTTATCATCGGCTGATGCCAAAATTCTACCGAAATCCTGAATTGAATAACCGAGTGGCTTATTCTTCTGATATCTTCCAGCGGCATATGGCGTGCCCTTCAAGAAAAATAGGAAATGGATGTCTGTGCCAATGCCTGCAATCTGTAAGTATCCGGTTAGCGGGGGAGAACACGTGTAGACCATCTCCAGCAAATTGCGCAACAGTTCGCGTGAATACGGTCTCTCATCGCAAAGTACTTTTTGCCTGGGAAATTGGTAGCTTATCATATGTTTTTGCTATATAACAGAAAGCTCCGAGCCTGTCAAATTCCCTCATGTTTTATGTCTTTGCCCTTCATGTAAAGTACTTATAAATTGTTCGCGAAGCATTACCAGATGGAGAAGGATTCTATGGGCAGCATCGCATCTACTGATCTCTCACATTATATAGGTGTAAATATCGGAACCATTACCCTGGTCAAATTATTGGGGCACGGCAGTATGGGCGCGGTGTTTATAGGGTATCAGGCCACCCTGAAGCGCCAGGTCGCGGTCAAAATACTCCCCAAATCTGTTGCGAGCACCGCAAGAGCCCAGCAGATGTTTCGCGATGAAGCTGAGACGATCGGGATACTTTCCCATCCAAATATCGTGCCCGTGTATGAGATGGGAGAGACCAGCGATTTCTTTTTTCAAGTTATGCAACTGGTTGCAGGTCATGATTTGAAAGCGATCCTGGCCAAAGCGCGCAACCATCCGGTTCCTACCAGGCGAATCCTTCCCGTGACGGAAACATTCCAGTTGATAAGCCAAATTCTCGATGCCCTTGGATACGCTCACGAAGAAGGAGTTTTTCATCAAGACATCAAACCGGCTAATATTCTTGTTGATGACCGTTTTAGGCGGGCGCTTGTGGCTGATTTCGGTATAGCCTGGACAGTTTGGGCGGAATACAGCGCGAAATCGGCGCTGGTCGGAACACCTTTATACATGTCACCCGAACAGGCCTCATGCGCCGCAATTGATGGCCGAACCGATATCTACTCGGTCGGTGTCATGCTCTTCGAGATGACGGCGGGTTTTTTGCCGATTCATAAAGAATCGGCTACTGATTTGATCAAACGCAAGAAAACCGAGCCGGGGACTTTTTTTACAGCCAGACCATCGGAAATTAATTCCTCAATAAAGATGGAACTTGAGGGTATAATTCTGAAGGCAATTGCGGCGAAACCCGACAATCGTTTTTCCGATTGCATGGAGTTCAAAACAGCGCTCGAAAATTACGTTCGCAAAAGCGGTCTTAACTAAGATATCTTTCTACAGGGATATACCTTGGGCACACCAGAAACTGCTTTAGACATAACACAGGCTCTACAGATTGCCAGGGCATTTAACCTGGCATTCAATCATGCATTTATGTACGGGGGCAGCCACCAAACCACCAAAGATAGCGCCGCGACATTTTTCCATGTTTTGCGGCCGCTACTCGACATTTCAAGCACGATAACGATAATCGCCGAAAAAGACTCCATTTTTATTGAAAATCACTGCGTGGATAAACTGGTCAGCGTTCAGAGAATTAACAATCGGTTCAAAAAGGCCGGGGTACAGTCCGTCAGCTTTGATAGGAACGCCTCACTGGAAAGCGCTCTGGCATTTTTTTATGTTATGGGATCGCTAACTGATTTCAAGAGCGTAGATGCAATGCAGACGTACCTTGCCAAAGAAGGTATTGCCGGCGCAAAAATCAATTATGTTGTGTATAAGAAAGTAACTCTTGATGAGGCCGTAGTTAATAAAGAGCTGTTTTCCGAAACCCGGTCACTGTTCGACAAGTCTGATCCGGGTAAAATTCTCAGGGAATTTTCGGAAATTCTGTCTCTGCGCGGCGCCGCCAATGATAATGAAGTTCCCGCCGCGGGAACAGCCGCCCCTTCCGAATTATCCCAGTCCGATTATGACAAATTCATAGCAACGCAGATAAAATCAATCAATAATCAACTCTCATCATCGGAGATATCCGAGGATGGCGCCCGTCTTACTCCGGTTGAAATGCTCGAAACAATTTACAAGATAAAGGAGAATGTTCTCGAGAATATAAAGCTCCAAAGAGAAACAGGGAAATTGATTGCCGCGCAGGAGCTTGCCGTTACCGAGATAAATCATATCAGTTACAGGGTTATCGTGCGGCTGATTAAAGAGGAATACCGAAGCGACCGCAAGATTTCCGTCAAGAGGCTGGCCCAGATTATCCGGCGTATGCTTCCGGATATAAAGGAACTGAAGTACCTGTTGCCACAGCTTAAAGATGGTCTTTTTGCCGAAGGTATGTCCCCTTCCGATTATTTGACGCTCGTAAAGGAGCTGAGTAAAGAGCTGGAGAGCGATGGTTTGGTTCAGATTCTGATGGAAGCATCGGACCAGATCGGACTCACGTTGAATGAACTGATTGAAGGAATCAAGGAAGCGCCGGAAGAGGCGGCCAGACTGATTGTCCTGGCGGCGGAAATAAAAAAAGGTGGCGTCAGCGCTGATGATCAACAAATGTCGGCAATTTTGAGTGATTATATCGAAAAGGTGAGTACCGCCCTTGCCCTTCAATCACCCGAAGTTGCGGCCCGTGGCGGCGGCATGCTGCTGAAAACAGTTGTTACGAGAATTGAGCGCGAGATTCTCGATCGGTTGAAATCACATAATATCGACTCGAATATTGTTTCTGAAGTTGCCCGGAAACTGGCAAGTCAGTTTTCTGAAACAGTTTCCGCTTTGAAAGGCGCTTGGGTTAAAAGGACTATCACCAGATCGAAAAGCCTGGATGAAGAGGCCATACTTTCGATTATTGAGCAGATAGCGGATCAGGGACTGGACGGGTATGGTGTCACGGATGAAATACGAACCTTACTGATTTCCCATGGTTTTTCCGCTGAAAAATTAGACAATATTATAAACAAAGCGCAACTTCGAGCCGAAGCGGCTGCTTCTCAAAAAATCGAACTCCCGGAAGGCGCATTTAATGCGGCGACCATGGCTTTTTTTCTTGGTCTCGAGATCAAGCGAAATTTACGCTACAATTCACCGTTTTCAACTCTCCTGATTTCATTTGAGAAAATCATTGATATACGGTCATTCACTATTATTGATTTAACACCGGATATAAATATCCAGTTGTCTCAACAGTCCCTTCATTTGTTGAAAAACATGAAAAGAGACCTGGACTTGGCCGGAATTTGTCCAGTAAAAAATCAGATTATACCGTTTATAATATTGCAAATGACAGACATAAACGGAGCGCTTTATGTTAAAAAAAGAATTGAAACTGATTTTCTATTCCATGAGTTCGTTGTAAATGGCATTACAGTTCACATTGAACCCGCAATTACCGCGGCTACCTTTAATAGAGAACTGACTCCAGATACATATTCATTTCTGAAAACGATCTATCAGCTTCACTGTCAACCAAGACTACAATAAAGACTTTCATGATTTCAGCCCATGCCACACATCCTGGTCTTGTGCGAAAAAATAACGAAGACTTCATCCGCACAGATGATAACCTTAATTTATACCTGCTGGCGGACGGTATAGGCGGGCATAATTCCGGTGAAGTAGCAAGCGCCCTTGCTGTTGAAACAGTATATTCTATATTGCGTTCCAATATTGAACGTACCGATATTGATGATTATTTTGAGCTGATGGTACATGCCATGCAAACTGCTCACTGGGAGATATATACCAAAGCACTCACAAACTCATCTTTTTTGAATATGGGAACTACTCTGGTTGTCGCGGTTTTGCGGGAGGAGATGGCATATATCGCTCATGCCGGGGACAGCCGTTGCTATCTGTTTCAGCATGAACCCCAAACCCACACTACCCCTTTGTTCCAAAGGGACAGGCATAAACTAAGGCGACTTACCAACGATCATACCGTCGGTTTTCAACGACTGACAAACGGTGTTCCCAGAGAACAGATCCCAAAGAAAAGTTTTCATACACTAACCCAGTCAATCGGGTGTGGAAACCCGCCCATCATCGATTATAAAATTGTTGAATTTAATCAAGGGGATTTGCTCTTACTTTGTTCCGACGGACTGACTGATATGCTGACCGACGCTGAAATCGAAGCCATTCTTGCAATCCGAGAGACCTCCCTTGACACCCTGGCTGGGAATCTCATTTATGCCGCCAATATAAATGGCGGCAGGGACAATATTTCCGTGGTTTTGGTAACAACACCTCAACACTCTGCTTGAGATCATTGCCGGAGAATTTCAATCCTGACGCGGGCGGTGTTGGGCCAAATTGGGTACTGGCGCAGTAGGTGAATTCATCTGCCACCCGCTCGTAAGACCCTGTTACTACATCCGGGAGATCGCAAGGGTGAACGGCAAGACCCCCGTGGTAAGCCAAGTCTATCTCAGCTCGCTGGAACGCATAAAGGAAATGGTAACAGACGCAAAGGATGAATGTGCAAGGGTCCAGTTTCAGGAGGCGACCCGTGGCCGGCGAACCTCGTCGACCAGGAGACCGGCCCGGAACCTCCATCCGCGAGGCGGCCATGGATGTGGAGGAGGGAGCTGAGATTCTGATGGTGAAGCCCGGTCTTCCCTGTCTGGACAAGGTCCGCACGGCCCTTTCCGTCTCCTTGGGGGGTTATGTGGGGGCATGGATGGACAACGTCTCCCGGATTTCATGGCTTGAGACGGTGAAGAGGGAAGGGAGGGAGTCATGCGTCAGATAATTTTGCTCACGATATTTCTAGTAATCCCGCTGGCCTGCGGCGCCGGCGAAGTTCCTTACAGCGCCATGGTGCTGGCCGTCAAGGGAAAAGTCGAGGTTCAGCGGGACCGGCAAAAGAAACTGGCGCGTCTGGGGTGTCTGCTCTATCCAGGTGACAGGGTTGAAACCGCTCTCGGCGCTTCTGTTACGGTCAAATACCTCGAGTCCGGGTTGGAAGAGCAGTGGCCGGAAAAAAAGCGGTTCACCATCGAGAAGCGGGAAAGCAGACAGGCTGATTCCTCGGTGAAGAAGAAACAGGGGAAAATAGCGCTGCCGTCGCTGAAAAATCCCCAGGCCGGCGCTTCCCGGTTTATAGGGGGCGACGCGCCGGTCCCGGCTGAAAGTGAAAGCCCTGTCCAGGACCTATGTCCTGAAGGCGAGGACGGTGCTTTACTGGAGCAGGGCTACCAGCGCTGACGTTTATGCTGGTGAAACGACTCGGAGCAGTTTCAGTACGCCACCAGGTTCTGTCGCGACGAAAGAGTTGAAACGCCTGGTCGACGAGAGGTACTTGACCCCCGCGGGTATGGGCAGAGGAGCGCACTATGTTCCAAGTCCCGGCCTAGTCCGCTTCCCGCTGGAATGAGCGAAATGAGCGCTCATTTCCACAATCATCAATATTGTTGAACTCCCAAGTTTGACACTTTACAGGATGCAACTATCGCATAATCAATAAGATAGA
>CAYMFO010000091.1:0-3634 GCA_964389825.1 uncultured Geobacter sp.
GAGGTGAACACACTGCCGGGCATGACCGCCCTCAGCCTCTTCCCCGAGATCGCCGCCGGTGTCGGCATCCCCTTCGGGGAGCTGCTGGAACGTATTCTTATATCGGCGGCCCTCAAGATCCAGGGATAGGGCGGCATCTTTCGAAACCATGGTGTGTCATGCGCGATCTGCACAACAAAAAAAATCGCCCCCAGAGGAGCAGGAACCGGCAGAAGCGGGAAAGTAAACCGCGCAGGCCCATACAGTTTCGCCGCTATCTCCGCAAGGCGGCCCGCGTATGCGCCGGAGTTCTTCTGGTAACCATTCTGTGGGTTGTCTGCGTCGAGGCCTATGAGCTTGTGACCACGGCCACGCCGTTCAGGCTGGAGAGGATGGAGATTTCGCGGACTAAACGGCTTACCAGGGACGAGATCACGGCACTGGCCGGTCTCAAGCCTGGCGATCCCTTGCTCAGGCTCGATCTCAGGCAGATGGCGGATCGGCTGGAAAAGAACCCCTGGATCGAAACCCTGAAGATCCGGCGCCGGCTTCCTTCCACAATCTCCATCGAGATTACGGAACGTGAACCGGTGGCGGTGGTAAACATGGGATATCTCTACTACCTGGACAAGAAAGGGGACATCTTCAAGCCCCTTACAGAGGGAGACCGGCTGGATTTTCCAGTGGTGACGGGTATAACCGCCGAGGATCTGGAAAAGGACCCGGCCGGCGCGAAGGAGATGCTCCTGTCCGCCCTTGGCATCATGGATCAGCTCAGGGCGGGAAGGGTATTCGGACTTGAAGATATCTCCGAGATCCATGTGGGCAAGGGGTACGGGATCACGCTTTTTACCGCCAGGGGCGGGATACCGGTGAAGCTGGGGAGTGGTGAATATGCCGCCAAGCTGGAGCGCTTTTCCAGGATTTACAAGGAACTGACTGATCAGATGGCGGCGCTGGAATATATTGATCTAAACTATTCAGATAAAATTGTGGTAAAAAAGGCAGGTTAGAGGAGGGGGGCATGGCCAACAGAAGGGAAAATCTGATCGTGGGGCTTGATATCGGCACCACGAAAATATGCGCCATCGTCGGCAATGTGACCGAGGATGGAGTTGACATTGTCGGCATCGGTTCGAGCCCGTCCCGAGGTCTGCGCAAAGGCGTGGTAATCAATATTGAAACCACGGTAGCCTCCATCAAAAAGGCCATCGAGGAGGCGGAACTCATGGCCGGTTGCGAGATAAAGTCCGTGTATGCCGGGATAGCGGGCGGTCATATCAGGGGATACAATTCCCAGGGAGTGATCGCCATAAAAAACCGTGAAGTCTCTACCGACGATGTTCGCCGGGTGATCGACGCGGCAAAGGCCATCGCCATCCCCATGGACAGGGAGGTCATCCATATTCTCCCCCAGGAGTTTATCATCGACGAGCAGGACGGCATCCGTGAACCATTGGGCATGAGCGGCGTACGTCTGGAAGCAAGGGTGCATATTGTAACCGGCGCGGTGGCAAGCGCCCAGAATATCATCAAGTCATGCAACCGGGCCGGACTCGACGTGGCCGACATCGTCCTGGAACAACTTGCCTCGTCCGAAGCGGTGATCTCTCCTGAGGAAAAAGAGATAGGCGTCGCCCTGGTGGACATCGGCGGCGGAACTACCGATATCGCCATCTTCGTGGACGGGGCCATAAAGCATACGTCGGTCCTGTCCCTTGGGGGGAGCCACCTCACCAATGACATCGCCGTCGGCCTGCGGACCCCCATGGCGGAGGCCGAAAAGATCAAGCAGAAATACGGCTGCTGTTACTCACCATTGGTAGGGAAGGATGAAACCATAGAGGTCCCCAGCGTCGGGGGGAGGCAGCCGCGGATCCTTTCCCGCCAGTTGCTGGCGGAGATCCTCGAACCGCGAATGGAAGAGATCTATACCCTGGTGAACCGGGAGATAATCAAGTCCGGTTTCGAGGACCAGATAGCATCCGGGGTCGTGATAACCGGCGGCACGTCGATTCTGGAGGGAATGCCGGAACTGGCCGAGCAGGTCTTCAATCTTCCGGTGCGTCGCGGCCTGCCGCGGAATATCGGCGGCCTGGTGGATGTGGTCAATTCACCGGTCTATGCCACCGGTGTGGGATTGGTGGTCTACGGAAGCAAGAATCAGGGCATCCGCGAATTTCCGACGGTGCAGAACGATGACAACGCATTTCGCCGGGTGACACGTCGTATGAAGGAATGGTTTGGCGAGTTCTTCTGATTTTTCGGTCCTGTAACTATGCGTAGTGTCCATAAAAGGGGGTAGGGTATGTTCGAGTTTGACGCCAGTATAGACCAGAGTGCGAAGATTAAGGTGATAGGGGTCGGGGGTGGCGGCGGCAATGCCGTGAACACCATGATTGACTGTGAACTGCACGGTATCGACTTCATTGTCGCCAATACCGATGCCCAGGCGCTGCGCATGTCCAAGGCGCCCGTGAAAATCCAGTTGGGGGGCCAGCTCACCAAGGGGCTCGGCGCGGGCGCGGACCCGTCCAAAGGCAAGGATGCGGCGGAAGAGAACAGGGAGCAGCTCTCCGATGTCCTCAGCGGCGCCGACATGGTCTTCATAGCCGCGGGCCTGGGTGGAGGCACGGGAACCGGGGCGGCCCCGGTTATCGCGGAAGTGGCCAAAGAGGTCGGCGCCCTCACCGTCGGCGTCGTAACCAAGCCCTTTACCCGGGAAGGGAAGCTCCGCCTGACCAAGGCGGAGAACGGCGTGCGCGAGTTGAAGAAGCACGTGGACTCCCTGGTGATAATCCCCAATGACCGGCTCCTGGGCCTGGCCGGAAAATCCATGTCGATCCTGGACGCCTTCAAGCCTTCCGACGACGTGCTGCGACAGGCGGTGCAGGGTATCTCGGACCTCATCACCACCTCGGGTCTCATCAACGTGGACTTCGCCGACGTGAAGGCCATCATGAGCGAGAGAGGTATGGCGATGATGGGCATCGGCCTCGCAACCGGCGAGAACCGCGCGGTGGAAGCCGCTACCAAGGCCATATCCAGCCCCCTGCTGGAAGACATCGACATCTCCGGCGCCAAAGGCGTTCTGGTCAACATCACCGGTTCCTCCTCCATGACCATGGACGAGTTCGATGCCGCCAGCAAGGTCATCCACGAAAAGGTTCATGAGGACGCCAACATCATCGTCGGCCTCGTGATCGATGAGAACCTGGGCGACCAGGTAAAGATAACCGCCATCGCCACCGGTTTCGGAGATCGCTTCGACCTGGAGAAGTCCAAGCCGGAGTTGAAGAGCGTCGCTACCCAGCAGTTGGATGAAGATATCAACCGGGAGATTCCCACCTTCAGGCGCATTGAGAGGCAGACAAGGGATGTGCCCAAACAGCGGGCCTTTTTCTCCGATGAAGAAGACCAGTACGATATACCGACCTTCCTTCGCAAGACCATCGACTGATAACCCTGGCGCATATTCCTGGTGACAGGTCCGGATTCAGAGAGAGTTTTATTTCCCCGGTCTTCCTTCTTCCCCCCTCCGTGGAAGGCCGGGGCTTTTTTGCCTGACTGCTCCCCTTGCGCGCTTCGTGGGCCGGGGCTGTCTCGTCCTTACCTTCCATTCGAGCCGTTTTTCCGCCATATTCCAGGGCGCCAT
>CAYMFO010000091.1:3734-10296 GCA_964389825.1 uncultured Geobacter sp.
GTCTCGTCCTTACCTTCCATTCGAGCCGTTTTTCCGCCATATTCCAGGGCGCCATCGCTTGCGTGAAACATTAAGATTCCTTGCGTTCAGTGAATAGTCTGCTATAAATTGGTAATATTTTCGGCCTAGTTGTATCGAGCCGGGAATGGCCCGTTTGAATGTCATTTGTGAAAAGGAGAAAATCGCCATGAAAAAACTCGTAATTTTGACGGCCCTTCTGGCCCTGACCGTTTCGGGATGCGCTACCAGGGCGCAGACGGGGGCTCTGGTGGGCACCGGCGTGGGCGCCGGCGTCGGCGCCGGTCTCGGACAGGCCATCGGCCGCAGCACTTCCGCGACGCTTATCGGCGCGGCCGCCGGAGCGGTTGCCGGCGGACTGGTCGGAACCGCTATTGGAAACTACATGGACAAGCAGGAAGCCGCCATGAGGCAGGCTCTGGCCAATTCGGAGGCGGCCAGCATCCAGAGGGAGCAGCAGGTTCTGGAAGAGGCGAAGCAGGACAGCTCCAGAAAAGACATGGATATCCTGACGGTAACCTTCAAGTCCGACTATCTTTTCGCCGTAAATTCGTCAACCCTTCTGCCCGGGGCCTATGATGAGGTGAGGCGTGTGGCCGGTGTGCTCAACCAGTATCCGCAGACGACCATCGTCATTTCCGGTCACACCGACAGCACCGGCTCGGAGCAGTACAATCAGGCCCTTTCGGAACGTCGCGCCAATGCGGTGAAGAGCGCGCTCCTGGGAATGGGCGTAAGCGCCGCCAGGATGACCACGGTGGGATATGGCGAGAGCAGGCCGATTGCCGGCAATGCCTCCGAATCCGGACGCCAGTTGAACAGGCGCGTGGAGATCCGCATTATTCCGCAGCAGCAGCAGCAATACTGATCCCGGAATCGCGGTTGGAGTCATCCGGATTGCGCGAAGGATGACTCCAACCGCTGAATCCAGGATAACTCACCCACGTTTTTCCGTCCCTCCCGTCCCAGGTAAATTTCCCTCCTTTTCGAAATACTCGAAAAAATGTCTCATCCGCGAAAACCTTTCTTTTCCTCATCGGGCTTGAACGGGTATACTGGAAACCATGTCATCCTGAAAACGGCAGTTGGTGCTGTCCGAAGAGAACGACTTCGATCTGATCCTTGGCTGCTTTTCGCGGCGCCATTATCCGCTGGAGAAAGCGTTCTCGTCCAATCCGGCGATTGATCATGAAAACGGCATTGCAACCACGGAGGTCACAGAGAACACAGAGATATAAAAGCGAAAAAGTGAACTACCAGACTCACCATGGAGGCGCCGATCGCAATATCTTTGTTTTGGAGTAACTACTTGATAGTTGTACGAAAACTCTCCGCGCCCTCTGTGTTCTCCGTGGTAATTGTTTTTTCAGGTTGATTTATGAAGAGAGCTTTCACGGATGCCGGTACCGGATCGTCAGTCAGGCTGACCCGCTTGGGGCATGCATGCGGGTATCAGCCGGGAAAAAGGGGATGCGCTGATGGAAAATGACCTGGCTGCCGTTAAGAAAGAGGAAAACGAGAGGTTTGCGAGGATATTCCGCTTCATGCCGGACGCCTTGATTGTGGTCCGTGTTGACGATGATGTGGTGCTCGAGGTCAACGAGGAATTCGGAAGGCTTTCCGGCTATGGGCCTGAACACATTGTCGGGAAGCCCCTGATGGGTTTCGTATTATTTCTCGACACTGATCTGTGGGTTCGTTCACGCCGCATGGCGATGGAACAGGGAGATGTTTCCGTTCTGGAAACGAGGCTGAGATGCCGGGACGGGCGCGTTGTCTTTGCGCGGATGAATTCGAGGATCGTGGAGATTGACGGTGTCTCCTGCCATGTGGCCGCCTTCCACGAGGTTTCCCGGCATCATTTTACGGAAAAGGCGCCCCTGTCCAGGGCGGAAGAAACTTCGCCCCCGCTGGATATGGATAGCACGGACTTTTCCGGAGAGGGTGAAGACGGGAATCCGCTGGATTTTCATGCATTCCAGAACCTGGTCAACTCTTTCTACAAGATTACCGGAATAGGTCTCGGCCTGGAGGATGATCGTGGAGTTATCCGCGTTTCGACCGGATGGCAGGACGTCTGCCTGCGCTTTCATCGCATCCATCCGGAAACCCTGGCGAATTGCTCAGAGACCGATTCATATATCTGCCGCAACGTCAGAGAAGGCAAGCGCATCCTCATAAAATGCGGGAATGGCATGTGGGATATGGCGACCCCGCTCGTAATCGACGGCAGGCACATAGCCACGCTTTTTCTCGGACAGTTCTTTTTCGATGACGAACTCCCTGACTATGTCTTTTTCAGGAATCAGGCGCGGCGGTACGGTTTCGACGAAGAGGAGTACATGGCGGCGCTGGAACGCGTTCCCCGCTGGAGCCGGGAATCGGTCGCCAATGTCATGGACTTCTATGAGAACATCGCGGAGCTCTTTTTCAGTCTCAACCTGGAAGTGTCGCAAGCGAGGATCCGGCGGAAAACGCTCGAAGATGAATTGATCCTTACCAGATTCTGTATAGACAACGCGGGGACGGGGATATTACAGACCATGGACGAACGCATATTCAATGCGAATACCCGCGCGTGCCGCTCTCTCGGGTATACGGTTGATGAACTGCGCGCGATGACCGTATTCGATATCGACCCTGTCGCCACCATGGAAAAATTTCTTGAAATCATGGGCATGCTTGAAGCAACCGGTTCAGTGACACACCAGTCGGTGTACCGGCGCAGGGACGGGACGACCTTTCCGGTTGAAATCACCACGAATCTGGTGGAATTCAACGGCGGAAAGCACGCATTTTCCTTCTTTATGGACATTACTGAGCGGAAGCAGGCGGAGGAAGCCCTGCTGGAGAGCGAGCAGAAGTTCAGGGTGCTGGCGGAGACTGCTCCGGCCGCCATTGTCGTTTATCAGGGGGACAGGTTCGTCTATGTCAATTCTTCGGCGGTCGGTCTCTTCGGGTACGACGAAGATGAGCTTCTGGGGATGAAGTTCTGGCAGTGCGCCCATCCAGATTGTCGGGCGATAATCAGGGAACGGGGCTTTGCCCGGCAGCGGGGCGAGGCCCCTCCGGGCAAATACGAGCACCGGTTCGTGAAGAAGGGCGGCGAGGAGGGGTGGGTAATGGTTTCGGCCGGAACCTTTGAATACGGAGGCAAGCTGGCCGGGATAGCCACATTTATCGATATCACCGAGAGCAAGCATGCCGAGGAGAGGATGCGCGCCGTTGTCGAGGAAAAGGTGCTTCTCCTGAAGGAGCTCCACCACCGGGTGAAGAACAATCTGCAGATCATCTCCACGCTTCTGGATCTGCAGTCGGAGTCGGTACGGGATGCGGAAGCGCTCAACTCCTTCAGGGAGAGCCAGAACCGTATCGCGGCGATGGCGCTCATCCATGAAATGCTTTATGCCTCGGAGGATTTTTCTTCCGTTGATTTCGCGGATTACATAGAAGGCCTTTCCTTACGGCTGTTCGATTCCTACAGTATCTCTCCCGGACGCATCGGCCTGAAAGTAGAAAGCGGCTGCGCATCCATAGGAATCGACCGGGCGATCCCTTGCGCCCTTATCATCAACGAACTGGTTTCCAATGCCTTGAAGTACGCTTTTCCTGATAACCGTCACGGCGAGATTTCAATCCGTTTCGACGTGGACGAAGATGGAAGGATTACCATGGCTGTCGCCGATAACGGCGTCGGCCTTCCGCCCGGTCTTGATTTCAGAAACACCGCATCCCTGGGTCTCCAGCTTGTGACCATGCTGACCAGGCAGTTGCGGGGCGAGGTGGAGGTCAGCGGGGCCGGAGGGACCATATTTACCATCACATTTCCGTGGAGCAATCCGGAATGACAAGAGTAAACCATAATGGAAAAAGGAAGTTGAGCAGGCTCGGGATACGCCTCATGGCGATTGTCTTGCCGCTGGTTTTTTCCGCGGCCGATTGTCCGGCGGGAGAGGCGGCCTTGAGCCGGGAAGGTTTGTTGAGCCTTACGGGAACTTCCGTCATTCTTCTGTCCCTGTGTCTCATCGGCGTTTGCTTCAACAATCGCAAGCGGAAGAGGGATCGCGAAATGGCGGATGAAGAACCGCGGGAGAACCTGCTCCGTCTCCGGACAATGGTGAGGAATGCGCCGGTGGTTCTTTTCGCCATAGATCGCCATGGGGTGTTCACCTTGTCGGAAGGAAAGGGGCTCGCGGCCATGGGCTATAGTCCGGGAGAGATGGTGGGAAGGTCCGCGTTCGATGTCTATCGCCATGAGCCGGACAGCCTGGAAAATTTCCGCCGGGCTCTGACCGGTGAATGTTTTACCGTTCCTTATCGCGTTGGCGGACATGTCTTCGACATCTATCACGAACCCGTCTTCGGAGAAGACGGGGCATACACCGGCACGATGGGGGTGATCGTGGATGTTACCGGACGCGCCAGGGCGGAAGAGTCCTTGCGGCCGGCCAACCTGGTGGTGGAGAACGGTCCCGCCGTCCTTTTCCGCTGGAGCGCTTCCGAGGGGTGGCCGGTTGAGATGGTCTCAAATAACGTAACCCGGTTCGGCTTCTCTCCTGATGAACTCCTTTCCGGAAGGGCGCCGTTTTCATCGATGGTCCATCCCGATGATCTGGAGAAGGTCGCCGCTGAAGTGGCGGAACATACCAGTTGCGGGGATGAGAGTTTTAGGCAGGAATACCGGATTGTCACGAGAGAGGGAGATGTCCGCTGGATTGACGATTATACGGTAGTGGAGCGTGATGCCGAGGGTTCAGTCACCAGTTACCAGGGGATTCTGGTGGATATTACGGAGCGCAAGAGGACGGAAAATGTCATGTCCGCGCGCATGCGCCTGCTTCAGTTCGCCCAGACCCATACCCTTCGGGAGCTTCTTCAGGCCACGCTGGATGAGGCTGAAAGCCTTACCGGAAGCTCCATCGGGTTCTACCATTACCTGGAAGCCGACCAGAAGACCCTCTCCCTCCAGAACTGGTCGACCCGCACCAAGCGTGAGTTCTGCAAGGCGGAAGGGGAGGGCCTTCACTACGATGTATCAAAGGCGGGGGTCTGGGTGGAGTGTATCCGCCTGCGCCGGCCGGTCATTCACAATGACTACGCCTCTCTGCCTCACCGCAAGGGGCTGCCTCCCGGCCATGCGCCGGTCATCCGGGAGCTTGTGATTCCGGTGTTCCGCGGCGACACCATCGCAGCCGTGTTCGGCGTCGGCAACAAGACCGGTGATTATACCTCCCAGGATGTGGAAACGCTCTCCCTGCTGACCGATCTGGCCTGGGGGATCACCGACAGGATGCGGGCCGAGGGGGCGCTGCGGGAGAGTGAGGAGAAATTCAGGGTGCTGGCGGAGACATCATCCGCGGCAATTGCCCTGTATCAGGGGGAAAAGGTTATTTACGCCAACCCGACCGCCTCCAGATTGATAGGCTATCCGGTTGAAGAGTTGTCCAGTACCAGCTTCTGGAATTACGCCCATGAGGATTTCAGGGAGATGTTGCGGGAAAGGGGTCTGGCCCGAATGCAGGGAGAACCGACCCCGAGCCAGTATGAATGTAAGTTCGTAACCAAAGACGGCAGGGAGCTGTGGTCGATCATCTCCGTGGGACGCATCGAATACAAGGGGAAGCCCGCGGGTATAGTGACGATCATTGACTCTACCGAGTCCAAGCTCGCGGAAGAAAAAGTGCGTTCGTCCCTGGCGGAAAAGGAGGTGCTGCTGAAGGAGATTCACCATCGCGTAAAGAACAACCTGCAGATAGTCTCTTCCCTTCTGGATTTGCAATCGGACTTCATGGCCGACGACGGATCCAGGCTCTTCCTGCGGGATACCCAGGATCGGATAAAATCCATGGCTCTCATCCATCAGAAGCTGTATCAGTCCGACAGCCTCGCCTTCATCGATCTGCGTGAATATGTCCGGGAACTGGCTGATTCCCTCTACTCTTCAAGTGTCAATGATCCGGACCTGATAAGTCTGGAAGTGGACTCCGAGGAGATACTTCTCGGCATGGACGAGGCTGTCCCATGCGGACTTATTGTTAACGAACTGATCTCCAACTCCCTGAAGCACGCCTTCCCCGAAGGGATGGAAGGGGATGTTTCCATTCGCTGCCATATTGACGGCGGGCGGGTTGTCATTACGGTCTCCGATAATGGTGTCGGTCTGCCTCCGGGTCTGGATGTCACCAATGCGGAAACGCTGGGTCTGCAACTGGTCTGCATGCTGACGGAACAATTGCGGGGGAGTTTCTCCATAGATGGCGAACATGACGGTACCGCCGTAAAGATTTCTTTTCCGGGCGCCCTTATTTCCTGACGGCCCGGTCCGGTTTTTCTTTCATTATTTCGCCTAAAAAAAGCAATTACCACAGAGACACAGAGGATTTTTGTAGAACTTTCAAGTAGTTACACCAAAACAAAGATAATGTAATCGTCACCTTTATGGTGAGTCTGGTAGTTCATTTTTTCGCTATTATATCTCTGTGTTCTCTGTGACCCTGTGGTTGAAATGCCATTTTCAGGTTTAATCTTTTGTATTATTTTGCCG
>CAYMFO010000092.1:0-10147 GCA_964389825.1 uncultured Geobacter sp.
CTATGTAATGGAAGGAGCTGTTGTCCACCTTGAGGGTTTCCAGCACCGCCGCCAATGGAATGGAGTAAACCTCATGTTCCACCTCCACCAGAAGCGACTGGATGATGGCCAGGGTAAGGGGGAGTTTGAGTATGATCTCGGAGCCGGCGCCTACCTCGCTGCGCAGTTCGATAATGCCGTTCAGCTTTCTGATGTTGGTGCGCACCACATCCATGCCTACCCCGCGGCCCGAAAGGTCGGTGGCCTTTTCCTTGGTGGAAAATCCGGGGAGGAAGATAAGGTCGAGGATCTCCTTCTGGGACATGCCCACCACCTGATCCTCGGTGACCAGGCCCTTGTCGATGGCCTTTCGCGCCAGTTTTTCAGGGTCGATGCCTCGGCCGTCGTCCCTGATGCTGATAATAATCTGGTTACCTTCATGGGTTGCGGAAAGCACCACCTTGCCGGTGCGCGACTTGCCCGCCGCGACCCTCTCTTCAGGCATCTCCAGGCCGTGGTCCAGGGCGTTGCGGATCAGGTGGATCAGCGGGTCGCCGATCTCGTCCACAACGGAGCGGTCCAGCTCCGTTTCCTCTCCGATGATCTCCAGTTCAACCTCTTTTCCCAGGTCCCGGGACAGGTTCCTGACGATGCGCGGGAACTTCTTGAATACCTTTTCCACTGGGATCATGCGGATCTTCAGTACCTGCATCTGCAGTTCCGAGGTGACGAAGTCGATGCGTTTCGCCAGCTTGCCGAATTCATCGCCGAAGTTGACCATGTTTTCCCTGGTCTGGTAATCGACGTTCATCTGAAGGATCCTGTTTCGCTCCAGAACCATCTCGCCTACCTGGTTCATCAGATCGTCCAGTCTCTTTACGTCGATGCGTACGGTCGTGTTGTCGGCCAGTTCTTCATTGCGCCCGGGCGCCGGCTTCGGGGGCGCGGGTTTCGCCGCGGCGGGCGGCGGTGTGGGCGCCGAGGATACGGGCCCGGGCCTGCTTTGCGGTTCCACGGCGGTTGCCGCTGTTTCTTCGGCGGGGGGGGGCGCCTCTTCCGCGACGGGCGCGGCCGCCGTGGAAGAATCCTGAGGGGTCTGGGTCAGGACCGTGGCTTCCGCGAAATTGCCGGAGATGTATGGCTGGAGCTTTTCGATGACGTAATCGAGATCTCTCTCGATTATCTCTCCATTGCGGATATCGTTGACCAGGAGTTTGATGAGATCGACGGCTTCGAGTATAACGTCCATGATCTCCGCGGTAACCTGGAATTCGCCTTTGCGGAGCCTGTTGAGCACGTCCTCCGTTTTGTGGGTTATCTTTACCAGGAGTTCGAATCCCAGAAAACTGGACGCGCCTTTTACGGTGTGAATGGAGCGGAAGATGCTGTTCAGCAGTTCCATGTTGTCCGGCGACTTTTCCAGTGTCACCAGGTCATCGTCCATCTTTTCCAAAAGCTCCGTCGTCTCGGTCAGAAAACCTTCCAACAGCTCCATATCTTCACACAATTGAGACATCTTCCGCTCCTTTGCATTCATCTGGTTGGTGGTTGATTGCGCCACCGGGCGGCTATGCCGCGGAACTCATCAGAGAATCGCGCTCCGCCTTGGAGAAAACCCTTTCCAGGTCAAGGAGGACCAGCAACCGGTCGGCGCGGTTTATCACACCGGAAAGGTATTCCTGATCCAGTCCGCCGTTCACCGCCGCCGGCGGGGGCTGAATCTCGGCCGATGATATGCGGATCACCTCTGATACCGCGTCAACGATGAAACCCATGAGTTCACCGTCGACATCCATCACGATAATGCGCGTCTGCTTGTCGGTTTCCGCCTCCGGCAGTGAAAACTTCTTTCGCAAGGAGATGATGGGTATTACCTTGCCCCGGAGATTGATGACCCCCTCGACGTAGTAGGGGGTATTGGGGACGCGGGTGACATTGGACATGCGGATGATTTCCCTTACCTTCAGCACGTAGACCCCGTACTCTTCTCGCTCGAGATTGAAGCTGACCAGTTGAATCAGTTCCGCCTTTGTCTCATCCTTTTTGAAATTAGAAGCGGTTGCCATGTGTTGGGTTCTCCCCTTATCGTGTTTTTATTGCGGCCGTTTCCCGAACGGATCAATGCCCTTTGCCTCACGGGAATATGAAGGCGATAGAATTCATTTAGAAATCTATTCGGCATGTTTTCGAAAAAATTGAATAAAAAAATCCATGGGCCGAAAAAAAAGAATTCACGGAATAGCGGACAGCATTGAGGATTGCGGTGATTCGAGTGGAGATGGCGCCGAGAAAAGGGGGCCTTGGTGGTAAGAGGTCCGTCCGACCGGGGGGAGTCTTCTCCGCTCCCGGTCGGACTGCCGGTGTTCCTGGAAATGGATTACTCAGCAATGTCCGGTTAGCTAAGTGCGGCAATCGCTAAAATCCCGGCTTAACCCCTCACCCGGCCTTCGGCCACCCTCTCCCGCTGGGAGAGGGTTTCAAAAAGGTCCCTTCTCCCTTGGGGAGAAGGCGCCCCGCGGGGGCGGATGAGGGGGTTGTCGCATGACGCAAAAACTTAACCGGACAAAGCTGTGGTTTACTTGAAGACGAGCATGGTGGCCGTCTGGTTGATGTGACCTATGTACTGCTCGCCGTACGAACTGAAACCGACGGTCGGAATATCGGCGAAAAGCTTTCCGTAATCATCGGTGAGCTGTTTCTGGTCAAGCTCCAGGGTTCTCAGGATGCAGTTGATGTTGATAATGCCGGAGATGCCGCCCAGATCCTTTTTGGCCTGCTCGATGGCCTTGCGGGTATCTTCTATGATATCGGTTGATTCGAGGATGTTCAGCTCCATGCCCTCGGTTACCCCGCAATAGAAGATCATGTGCTCGCCTTTGACCCTCTGTGGGCTGCGGACGAACGGAGTGCCTTCGATTACCAGACCTACCGGGTTGTGCATGAAGCGGTTCGGGGCCTCTTCAACGGGCACGCCGAGCGCTTCCGCGTATGCGTTGGCAGCGGGCTTGTCGTTGAATTCAAATACTTCGCGTTTCTCCTCGTTTGCCTTTGTGACCACGAGTTTCTTGCCCAGGTCGCAGAAACTTTGGGTCTTGATGAAGGTGAAGGGAACGCCGGGTTTCACGACGGCGAGAATGGCGGCGTTGGTGTAGCTCTTGCCGTTTGCGTAGACGTAGGTCGCCTCGAATTTGAGGTCGTCGCCCGCGGAACCGCCGATGAAGGTGACGTTGGTGAGGTCGCCTATCTTGTCGATGAGTTTCTCTTCAGCGCCGCTCAGGCCGTCTACGAAGATCATGCCCACATATTTGGAGGGATCCAGTTCGGACATGGGGGTCTTGAAATATGCTTCGAAATTGGAGAAGGCCTTTCTGACGCTGTTATCGTTCTTCGGATTCTCGACGACCTCGACCTTTACGTCGGTTACCGCCGTCGCGTCGAAAGCCATGGCAACGATAGAGTTCTTCAGCATCTTGCCGGTTACGATCTCGCCGGAGGTGGTGCAGCCGAACACCGCCGAGCCGGGAAAGGCATCCTGCACCTTCTGGCTGATGATATTGGGAGCAAACCGTGAAGATGCGAAATAGACCAGCATTTTTGTGTCAAAGCCGCTCAACTGCGATTTCAAATCCTGGATTACGTCGTCGCTTGTGCCTTTCGTCGAATAAGCCGTTTTGATATACATACTTGCGCTCTCCTTTTCTCCCTTGGAATTATTACTTAAGGTCTTTCATGACCGCTTCAAGCTTGGCGATGATTGCCGGGTCGTCATCGGATGAAGCGGTGAACTTGCCGGGATCTATCCCTTTCAGCATGAGCTTCGACTTGATGACGCCTACGAGCAT
Organism: uncultured Geobacter sp.; assembly: GCA_964389825.1. Classification (GTDB taxonomy): domain Bacteria; phylum Desulfobacterota; class Desulfuromonadia; order Geobacterales; family Geobacteraceae; genus RPRC01. The sequence continues at coordinate 3,822 of CAYMFO010000092.1, forward strand.
GGGATTGTCCTTTGCCCTCTGATTGATAATTGAATCGATCATCTGCTTGATTTTTCCCGCCATTTCTTTGCACCTCCTTCAGTACATTGTTGATAACGCTTCCTTGCCCTGCTGCGAAATGCGGAAGGGCGGAACCCCTTTTCCAGCAGTCTGCCGCGACATCAGGAACATCAGCGTACTCTCTTCGGCCCTCTGCCAAAGACATTGAAAATATTGATATTTGTGGTTGTAAATCTTCGAAAGAACGATCTGATCCCAGCCGGGTGACCGGAATGCGATTTATCTAAGCCTATCGGTATCTGTTGGGAGTACGCATCTTCAAGCGCTTCAGTTCCGGAAAAAAGCGGCCGGAATGAGAACAGAGATAGAGCAGCAATGACATGACCATTACCGTGCACGGGATGAAAGTGGGTAACATAGAGGCTTCCTTGTCTCCCGGGACCTCGGGTGTACCGGCGCCGGTCAGGATTGTGAATAATGCGCTGCTTGCCGGTAAGAAATAAATCTCAAAGGGATTCTCCGCTGTTTGTGCAAGTCTATCATATAAATTAACCCTTTCAGGCGTCCGCGTAAAAAAACGGTTGTAGACCTTATATGTCCGTCGCCGCATGTGGAATTTGTCGTGCCTTTCAGGGGAGCTTTTGTAATGAAACTCAGGCCGTTATTTATTGATAGGGCATTAAAACGGCTGTTGATTATATATATCGGAAAGATGATGGAAAACTTTAACAGGTATTTTCAGTAAAGAACATGTTAATTAAGTTGGCGGGCTTCATTTCGTGGTTATGTTGCGGGAAGGAACGCCCGCGCGATAAGGGTTTTTCGCGCGGGCGGGGTTGAACCTGAAAAAAGCAATTGCCACGGAGACACAGAGAGGACGGAGGGTTTTCTTGGAACTTTCAACCAGTTACTCCAAGGTAAAGATGTTACGATCGTCACCTCCATGGTGAGTCTGGTAGTTCATTTTTTCGCTTTTATATCTCTGGGTTCTCTGTGACCCTGTGGTTGCAATGGCGTTTTCAGGATGCATGGTTATGGAAAAGTGGTCTGCCCGGGCTGCTATTCCTGTTGCTTCGGGTCAGGTTCCGCCTTTTTTCGCGGCGCCCGTTTTCTTTTGGGCTTCTCCGAGGGCTGCTCCAGTGCAGTGATGGCGCTTCCGGCGTCTCCGGCTTGGGCGTCATCACCTGTTTCCGTCTGATCTGGAACGGATTGTGACGCCGCCAGGTCCGGCGGGGCCGCCGTTGTGTCGTCGGAGGATTTCGAGGAAGCAGCGGGTTTAGTCCGGGGTTTGCGCGGTTTTCTCTTTGGTTTTGCCTCGGCCTCAACCGGCATTTCGTCGGCCGGCTGGGATTCGGCGACCGCTGGAGATACAACGACTTCAGGGGTGACGGCAGCGGGCGCCCTATCCATAACGGGCTGTTCCAGGAGGTTCTGGTCAACGGCGGTTTCCGCTCCGGCCTCGTCGGAATCCTCCTTTGACTCCTCGGCGCCTTCGGTTTCACTTGCGGGCTTCGCGCTTTTTTTCCTTCTTCTGCGGCGTTTCTTCTTGGTTGCTTCCACCGCGCTTTCCGTTCCTGAATCATCGGTTTGTTCCGGCGCCGCGGATTCTTCCTCCATGACATCCGTTTGCGCCTGCTCGGCAGGGGTTTCATCCGCAACCGCCTCGTCCGCTACGGTTTCAATGGCCGTATCCTGGGATAGTTGCGGTTTTTTCTTGCCCCTCCGCCTCTTTTTCCTGGTTTTCGATTCTTCCCGTTCGCCGGAGGCGGCCGCGGCATCGCCATTTCCGGCGGGCGTTCCCGTTTCCGGTTCCGCGACGTGGTCGCCTTCCGCCGGCGGGGTGGCCTGTTTTTCCCTCTTTATCTGCTCCAGTTCCAACTGGTTCATCATGAAAGAAGGTTTGCCCTTGATGGTTACCTCGATGTCGTAGTCCGTCTCTATCTGCGTCAGTTCACGCTTCTTTCTGTTCAGCAGATAGTATGCGACCTCCAGCGGGAGCGACCCCCGGACCTCGGAGCAGTTTCCCCTGGATGCGGCCGTGTGGACCTTTCTAAGGAATGAGAGCGCCATGGCTTCAATGGATTTGACCCTTCCATGGCCGCCGCAATGGGGGCATTCCAGGTAGCTTGCTTCATTAATGGTCTGTTTGATGCGCTGCCTGGACATCTCCAGAAGCCCGAATTGGGAAATCTTGTCCACGCTGACCCGGGCCTTGTCGGCCTTCAAGGCGTTTTTCAGGGTCTTTTCCACCTCGGCGCGATGTTTTCTGTCCCTCATGTCGATGAAATCGATGACGATGAGTCCTCCAAGGTCGCGAAGACGGAGTTGGCGGGCCACCTCTTCGGCGGCCTCCATATTGGTCTTGAAGGCGGTGTCCTCAACCCCCTTTTCCCCGGTGGTCTTGCCGGAGTTGACATCTATGCTTACCAGCGCTTCGGTGGGTTCGACGACGATGGAACCGCCGGATTTGAGGGGCACCTTTTTTTCGTAGATGAGGTCTATCTGTTCTTCAAGCTGGTACCTTGCGAAGATGGGTCGTTTTTCCTGGTGGAGCTTGACGATTTTTTCATGTTTGGGCATGATCTCCTTGAAGAATGCCCTGGCCTGTTTGTACACATCGACATTGTCCACCAGCACCTCTTCTATTTCGGCGGAGAAATAATCCCTGATGGTCCTGATGACCAGGTCCGACTCCTGATAGATGAGGGCGGGTCCTTTTACATCCAGAGACCTTTCCTTGATATTGTCGTAGAGCTTGAGAAGGTAGGAGAGGTCTTTTGTGAGCTCTGTCTTGCGTCTGCCGACGGCCTCCGTCCTCATGATGTACCCGCAGCCTTCGGGTATTCCCAGGCCCGCTACGGTTTCCTTGAGTTTTTTTCGTTCAGCCTCGTTTTCCACCTTCCGGGAAACGCCGCAGGAGTCGCTCCCCGGCATGAGAACCATGTAGCGTCCCGGCAGGGAGATGTATGTGGTAAGGGCCGCGCCCTTTCCTTCACGTTCTCCCTTTTCCACCTGGACGATCAACTCCTGGCCCCGGCGGAGGATCTCCTGGATGCGCGGCCGCCGGTTTTTCTGCTCTTCGGTGGCATCGTCGCGCCATTGCCAGCAATCGGGATGAATCTCTCCCATCTGCAGGAACCCGAGCTTCTTCATGCCGATGTCCACGAACGCCGCCTGGAGTCCGGGTTCGACGCGGACGACAACACCCTTGTAGACATTGCCTCGGGTCTGCTCTCTTCCCGCCGTTTCGATGTCCAACTCGATGAGGTGACCGTCTTCGACGATTGCAATTCTTGATTCTTCCGGATGCATTACATTAATGAGCATCTTTTTCGCCATTATGGGAAAATCCTTTCGCGCAACCGGATCGCGCATGCCTGAAACCGGCGGCGCCAATCCGGACAGATTCTACTATATATTATATGGTTGTTGTCGCCTTTGAAGTCATCGTGACGGCGCCCCAATGGGCGCCTTGTCCCGCGTAAACTCGTATTCTCCGCGGATTACCGGCCCACAGGCAGGTTATTTATAGCAAAATTGCCGATCAGTGGCAAAAAAAAACCAAATAGTTTCCATCCGGAAATTCCGGATGTGACACTAATCAAAGCTCTCCGGTCCACTTCATCGGACGGGAGCTATGGGCTGAAAGGCAAAATTGACAAACCGTGGGATATCTTCGTACAATACCCCCTAATTAATGTGAGGAGAACTGCACGATACTATGGTCCAAATTACGAATCTTTGCAAGGATTTCGCCGCACGTCCCATTTTTTCCTCCGTTAACTGGCGCGTCGGGAAGCGCGACCGGATAGGACTGGTTGGTGAAAACGGCACTGGAAAATCCACACTTCTCAAGATACTGGCCGGTCAGGTGGAGCCTTCATCGGGTACCGTCCGTATGGCCAAGGGCCGGACGGCCGGATATCTTCCCCAGGAGGGCGTTACGGTTGCGGGCAGAACGCTTTTCAACGAGGTAATGGCCTCCCTCTCGGAATTGGCGGATATGGAGCGCGAGATGGCGGCCATTACCCTCTCGCTGGAGGCCGGGCCCAACGACGCTCTGCTCGAGAGACTGGGAGAACTCCAGGAGGAGTTTGGCGCCAGGGGGGGGTATTCCAGGGAATCCCTTGTGGGAAATGTGCTTTCCGGGCTGGGTTTTGTCCCAGGGGATTGGCATAAGGAATGCGGGGCCTTTTCCGGAGGATGGCAGATGCGCATCGCGCTTGCCAAGCTTCTTCTCCGTAAACCGGATATACTCCTTCTCGACGAACCGACGAACCACCTGGACGTGGAGGCGCGTAACTGGTTGGAGGATTATCTTTCCGAATACCCATTTTCCGTAATCCTGGTCTCCCATGACCGGTTTTTCATGGATCGTGTCTGCCGGCGCATCACCGAGGTCTGGAACATGACTCTCACGGATTATCCATGCATCTACAGCAGGTATCTGGTGGAGAGGGATGAGCGGGTTTCCCGGTTGCGGGAGGAGAAGCGGAGGCAGGATGAAGAAATCGCGAAGATGGAGGATTTCATCTCCCGTTTCCGTTACAAGGCTGACAAGGCCGCCCTTGTCCAGTCAAGGATCAAGCAGCTGGAAAAGATTGAGAGAATATTGATTCCGCCCGAGAGGAAAAGAATACGTTTCACTTTTCCTGAACCGCCGCGGAGCGGCAGGGTCGTGCTGGAGCTTGATGAGGTCACGAAGTCGTATGGCGATCTGGTGGTGTTGGATAATGTTTCACTGCTCATAGAGAAGGGAGAGCGCGTCTGCCTGGTGGGGCACAACGGGGCGGGCAAGTCAACCTTGATGCGCGTCCTGGCCGGGGACTCTTTCCAGAAGGGAGAGCGCGGGCTCGGGGCCAACGTGATCCATGACTATTACGCGCAGGAACAGCCTTCCAGTCTTGACCCGGGCCGCACCGTATACGAAGAAATCCTCGCGGACTCCCCGTATGACCGGGTTCCGGCCCTGCGCGATATTCTGGCCTGTTTTCTCTTCTCCGGAGATGACATACACAAGAAGGTGGCTGTATTGTCAGGAGGCGAAAAGAGCCGCCTGGCTCTCGCGAAGATGCTCCTGAGGCCGGCGAACCTCCTCCTCCTTGATGAACCGACCAACCACCTCGATCTGTTCAGCAAGGATGTTCTCCTGGACGCCCTTCGAGCGTTTCCAGGGACCGTGGTGTTTGTTTCTCACGATCGTTACTTCATGAACGAGCTTGCAACGCGGGTGGTTGAGGTGAAAGAAGGCGCGATACATTCATTTCCCGGCAACTATGAAGAGTATTTGCAAAGGTCCGCGGCCAATGCCGGAGTGACCGGCGAAGGAGGCCGCGGGCCGGGGGGCGTGACGAAAACCGCCGGGGACCCGGCCAGGGATGCCCGGAAAAGGGAGCGGATGCTTTCCAGGGAGGATGAAAAAAAGCGCCTGCGTGAGGAGAAGGCCCGCATGAAAAGACTGGCCGAGCTTGAGGCCAGGATCCTGGAGTCAGAAGAGCTCCTTGTGAATCTGGAGCGGGATATGGGAGACCCTGATTATTTCCGGGATGCCGACAGGGCAAGGGAAGGCGCAAAGGAGCACGCCGCTTTGACCGCTCTCATAGCGGGCCTTTACCAGGAGTGGGAGACGGCGCAGCCGGACGTGGCCTGAGCATGGCTGGTTCGCGCTTTCCCTTGGGGAAAGGCGCGCGGCTCGAGGATGCGTCCGGCGAGGCGCCGGTCCGTCTTGATTGACAGCGGGGTGAAAGGTGTTAGTATCGCGGATTGATTGCGAGGAAGCCTTTTTCCGTCACGGCTTTATGGAGGTATTCACATGTCCGAGGCTGCGTATTCATCGATCCCGGAGGTTCTGCCGTTATACCCTTTGAGGGATATGGTGGCGTTTCCTTATATGATGTTTCCTTTGTTCCTGCCTGACGAGGAACTGTCCGCGTTTGAAGAGGCTATGCGCCATCAGAATTTCATCGCCCTTTTCCGCAAACGCGCTGACGCCCGCGAGTCACCCCTCTCTTCATATTATGAGACCGGCGCGGTCTGCAAGGTAAACCAGTTCGTAAAACTTGCGGAGGGCGGGGCGAAACTGAGTCTTGAAGGTATCGTTCGCGTTCGGTTGGTGGAGGTTGTCCTTGACACGCCTTGCGTTTTTGCCCGTCTCAAGGTTGTCAGGGAGTTCACAGAGAAGTCGGTTGTCTCCGATGCCCTGATGCAGAGCCTGAATGCGCTCCTCAAGATAGCCCTTTCCTATGGAAGGCCGTTGCCGGATGATGTGCTGAAGATGATTGACTATATCGACAACCCGGCGCGTTTTTCCGATCTGGTGGCGCTCT
>CAYMFO010000093.1:0-10092 GCA_964389825.1 uncultured Geobacter sp.
TGGCTGAAATGCCATTTTCAGGTTAAATCATCTCATCTGCCGTAATCTCCGCTTCTCACCTCGACCAGACGCCCGCCGCGAAAGACCAGAAAATACACGAACCGGTCAGGTCCCTGATTGTAAGTCCATTCCTGCACCTCCACATAGGCTGTTTTACCCCTGGCGGTTTCAACCGGATCATCACGTCGCGCAACGGAGGTGGGCGCATCGCACTTGAGAGAGACTTCCGATATGCTGTCTCCTGTTGAGACGAGAGTGCCGTTGGGGCAGCGGAAAGTGTCGGCATCGGCAACCGTCGCGGTGAGTAGCACAAAAGCGGCAACTGAAACTTTGAAAAACATGGCGTCCCCCTTTATCAATAGAATCACTCGGGCATGACGAATCGAATTTGTGAAAGCATCAATGATGATTCGGGCTATATGTAACAGAAAAGACCTTTGTGTCAAGTTCCCGGGAAAGACCGGGTATGCCGGCGGAATATATTATTGACAAATGATGTTTGAAGAGAGTAATAAGGACTGGCTAATTTCGTGGAATTCCTCCCTTCCGCGGAGACCCGTTGCCACGATGTCTGAATCCTCCTTCTGAGACGGAAGCCGTCTCCATCGGTTAACGCCGATGGGACGGCTTCCGTCGCTTTTTTTAGAAACAAATACATCGTCCATTGAACTCCTTATTCACGGGTTACTGAGGTTTATATGAAGAAAATCCGGACAAAGCGAGAAGGTCAATAGTAATCAATTCCTTGAAAGGAAGGAAAAATGGACGGAGCAGAACAGTTTCTGACAAGATTGAGGCTGTCATTGCAAAGATACAACTTTCCCCCTTCGTGGAGGCCCTTGTCCACTCGTGAATCTTATGAATATGAGCGAATGCGGCGGATGGCGAACGTTGCCCAGGCCCTCTGGTTTGCGAAAAACAAACTTCCTTCCGCTGTCAGAAGGGAAACCGGCGAAGCCCTTGATGAAGCGCTTTCAGGGATACTGCCCGCGTTATTGATGGCGCTGGTAATAGTTGCCGGGAGTTCCCTGGTCGGTGCGTCAATCGGAGGTATAGCCGGCGGTGTTTTTGGCTTGGGGGTTGGGGCCGTGCCGGGTGCAATCGCCGGCGGCTCTACCGGTTTTACAGTTGGCCTGTGGATACTTGAATGGATGGGGTTGGCGTTTCTTGCCGTCCATGTCGGCAAAAATATGTATCAGGTCGGCAGGCTCCTTGAGAGCGGATTCAACGATGCCTGGGGATGGGGTGCGAGAGAAGAATTTTCACTGGGCGGTTACCAGGATAAGATAATGTCTCGCCACCTTGCGCACAAAGTTCCTGGTCTTTCTCAGGTAACGGCTGCCTCCGAGAAATTCGCGCAGGCTGTTGCCGTTTTGATAAGGCTGATTCTGGAAGGAATAGTGCTATACCTGACCGCCAGAGGAATAGCAAAGTTGCCGGAACTGGTAGCCCAACTGAGAAACAGCCGTCTCGGCGCGGAGTTCGCGAGCTGGGTGGAGAAGAATCACCTGCGCCTGATGAACAATCCGAAGCTCAAATCGAGTGGAGGTTCGGGCGGTATGGCTGAGAAACCGGTCAGGGTGCTGGATCATACAGGCGTGCCGGAACAGCCGAGGCCGAAAAGAATCAAGACGAAGCAACCTGTACCTGTAGGCACTATCACTAAAATCAAAAACACAATCGTGACTGTCAGGGGAACCAAAATAACAGCACAAAGGGTACTACCAGGAACGAGCGACAATGTTGCGGTAATCGGCCGCAATATGAAAGGTGTCGAGCCTTTTGCTGAAGCGCTTGTCAAGCAAGGAATTGAAGCAGAGACCTTCAGTGGCTCAAAAATATCTAAGGCGGCAAGAGATGAGTTTCTTGATTATTCAGAAAAATATGATGGAAATATCCCCGACAATGTTTTGGTAAAAACCAAAATTTTTTCAGAAAACCAGGCTTGGGTTGAGGGTGTCATGAACAATGGCGGCACTGTCGCGGATATAGGTAATCCGTTTGACGCTGGCAAAAGCGTTTTTTATGAAATGGAAAAATCCATCATATTTGGAGGTACAAAATGAATTCAACAAACCAGATATCGCCACTTAATGATACATATGCGCTATTTGAATCTCATATCCGGGAAGGGTTCAAACTACTGAAGATAAAACCTCTTTCAATGGAGACCGGTATTAGACGCTATCATCTCCCAACCTTTCCTGATCCGAGCGAGGATCTCGAGCTAACGATTGAGTTCCCGGGAGCGACCTGCATTATCGGTTTTGGACAATCAGAAATACATAAAGATCTCTTCTACTCTAAGGTTGAATTTAATCGCCAAGGCCAGCAAACACTATCTTTGAAAGACTATCTAGCCGAGCGAGACGATCAGCGAAAAGCGTCTCTACGTTTCAGAGACACAGAGTACACCCTCGAACAAGGAATTTCTCGTATCGTGGAAGTGCTGGTTGCGATATTTAACAACGAACTTTACCATTTATTGGCTGGCCTTACATGGATAACCGCGCCTTTTGATTGGGAGGGATACAAATAGGTGGTAGGAGAGGAAATTAAATGTTTCGACCAGAGAGAAGCACCGGCCTAAAACCACCGCTTATCTCCCACGACGTTGAAAGGAAGGAAAAATGGACGGAGCAGAACAGTTTCTGACAAGATTGAGGCTGTCATTGCAAAGATACAACTTTCCCCCTTCGTGGAGGCCCTTGTCCACTCGTGAATCTTATGAATATGAGCGAATGCGGCGGATGGCGAACGTTGCCCAGGCCCTCTGGTTTGCGAAAAACAAACTTCCTTCCGCTGTCAGAAGGGAAACCGGCGAAGCCCTTGATGAAGCGCTTTCAGGGATACTGCGGGAGAGCTTCTACATGTCGGAGGTGATGGCTTTGAATACTAAAACAATTTTTGTGAAATTATTAAACGAAGGTACGGATGTCTGGCGACCGGTAAATGCTGAAGAGATCGGGGAGTTAACTTACCGGATAATAGATGATGGCAGTTATGATCCCGATGATGAAGAATGGGAGTTTCCTCCTGGTTCAGAAGTTATTTGTCAGATGCAAAAGAAAAGCAGGGGTAATATCCTTGTTGCTGTTAGCCATTTTATTGAGGAGCAGAAAAAATGAGAAGTGTATGGCAATGCCCTAGGCATTCAAGAATCTGCACCCAAGAGCATTACTTTCAACCAGGCGCAACTGTTGTGGTCGAGTAGAAACGGACACTATACTAAGCTCAGCTATCAAAAAGGTGAGAAGGAGTAGATACCATGAACGCTATCAGTCTCTTGTTTCGGCGCATATGCCTTGTTGTTGTTCTGGCGATCGTCTGCGGCAGCCTGATTTCCTGCAAGAAAAAGGAGGAAGCGCCCGCTCCCGCATCGGCCCCGGCGCCCGAGAGCGCGGACTCCGGCGGCGACAGGGGTGAATCGTTTGAAAAAGTTCAGCTTGCTTCCGTTGAAAAGCGGAAGATTATCCTGAACCATGCGCTGGTCCTTGAAGTCAAAAGTGTGGCTGTTTCTCTGGAGGCTCTGAAGAAGCTCGCTGAATCGAGCGGTGGGTATCTCTTTAACAGCACGCGGTCCGGAAGCGAAAGCGGGTCCGTTTCGGGGCATGTTGGCATGCGTGTCCCATCCGGCAAGGCAAACGGGGTCATGAAGTCCCTTCGCGGCTTGGGGCGCGTGGAGAGCGAAAATTCCACGGCCGAGGATATCACGGAAGAATATGTCGACCTGGAGGCCCGCTTGAAGAACGCCAGGTCTTCCGAGGCCCGCCTTCTCGAGCTCTATGACAAAGCGGGCAAACTCTCCGACGTGCTTGCGGTTGAAAAAGAGCTGACGCGCGTCAGGGGCGACATCGAATCTTTCGAGGCAAAGAAGAAAAACTGGGACATCCTGACCTCGATGGTGACCATCGAGATAACCCTGCATGAGCCTGCCGGCGCTTTTCCCTCGGGCCACCGTTTCTGGAGCGCCATCAAGGGCGCCTTCGGCAAGTCGGCTGATATGGTCGCCGGCTCGCTACATGCACTTATTGTCTTTGTCGCCGGGGTTCTGCCGTGGCTGGTGGTTTTCGGACCTATTGTCTACTTGTCGGTGAAGTGGAGAAGAAAGAAAAAGAGGGAGGAACCCGGGAAATCGGCAGCTGCGGATTCCTGCCGGGGCGAGGTGGATTCGTCCGGAAAGGAAGGTACATGACAATCCTCGAACGGGTTCTCATTCCACGAACCCACCCCTTGGCGCAACCCGGTGAAAACGGCGACAATATCTCGTAAACCTTTCGAAATAGCAGGATTCCAAGGAGGGAAACACCATGAAGCAATACGTTCAACGTCCAACCGCGGCATTCATAGGCGCTTCCTGGGTCGCGCTTTTTACAGGAAGCGTCACATATATCGTAGGCCTCTGGAATGCGGAGATGCAGCTCAATGAAAAGGGGTACTACTTCACGATACTTATGTATGGCTTATTTTCAGCGGTTTCGCTTCAGAAATCGGTGCGGGATCGGCTGGAAGGCATCGCGGTGACCGGCATCTACTTCGGACTATGCTGGCTCTCCCTTGGAATTTCTCTTGTTCTGCTTGGGGTCGGCTTGTGGAATGCCTCAGTAACCCTGAGTGAAAAGGGTTTTTACGCCATGTCGTTTCTGCTCAGCCTGTTCGCGGCGGTCGCGGTCCAGAAGAACGTCCGCGATGTCGCCCTGCTGGGAGAAGAAACGTCTGCCCAGGATTCGGCAACCGATGAATAATCTCACCTTGAACAGGCAATCTTTCCGGGCTCGAGACTTCTGAATTATGGAAATCACACAAAGAAAAGTACTTTTGACTGTTGTCTGCCTGATACTGGCGGCGGTTGCCGCCATTGCCGCTATTTTTTCCAAAGGAAAAAGCGCGCCCATAGAACCTGTCTCCAGGGTCCGTCTGGTCGACTATATCGCCAATCCCGGAGGCAAGCCGGTGGCTGAACCCTTTCTTTTGACCTTTCGGGAGGTGCTGTCAGGGTACCGGAAGATTATCGTTCTTTTCACGGATGAGAAGACCCTGAGCCCGCTGGAGCGAGAGCATGTGAACCGGGTCGGCCATGTCATCTATTACGAGAATCAGGCGAAGCTATCTCAACTGGATACCGCCTTGGAAATCGTGGCATCGTCCCGCCATGATGCGCGCTTTTCGGTCCTGGATGAACTCTTGGGATGGATCGAATCGGGGTCCGACCTCTACGACGCCGACCGTCTGGCCTTCCGCGAAAACCTGCTGACGATGCAAAAGGCAGTGGCCGCGGACCAGACTCTGCCGGCGGTGAAACTGCACAAACGAATCACCGATGACCTTGCCGCCCTGGACGAAATCGAGACTCTTTACAACAAGGAGCTGAAGCAGATTTTTCAACGCTTCGGCGAGCGGGCTATAGAAGTCAGGCGTGAACGGTGGGAGGACTATGTGGCCCGGCTTAAAAGGATGTTCACCCGCGAGCAGATTCTCAAGGAGTACGGTGTCATCGTTCCAGCGCCACAGGTCGAGGAGGGGGTCTCCGAAAAAGGCGAGATAAGCGGGCGCGGCCTGCCGCCAAAGACCCTGGTGCTTACCTTTGACGACGGACCCCACGGCAGGTATACGGAGGAGATTTCCGCCATCCTTGACCAGTACAATATCTCAGGTGTTTTTTTTGAGTTGGGTGTCAACCTAGGGACCCTTGACGCCAAAAATAGACCGAAACTGGGGCGGTTGGCCGGTGTGAGCCGCAGACTCAGCGAGTCCGGTCATGCGCTCGGCAACCACAGCTTCAGTCATGCGCGGCTGGACAAAGTTAACGATGCGGAGTTGAGAAGTGAAATAGCAAGGACGGATATTCTCCTGAAAGCGGTCAGTGGTTCCAGTCCGCGCCTTTTCCGCTTTCCGTACGGAGCGCGCACCAAACGTTCATTGGCGCTGCTGGAAGGGCTCGGTTTACGATCCGTCTTCTGGAATATCGATTCCCTTGATTGGGCTGATCCTGTTCCGAATTCCATTGCGGATCGTGTTCTCCGTTCCGTTGACGCTGAGCAGCACGGCGTTTTGCTTTTCCACGACATCAACCAGCGCACGGTCAAGGCCTTGCCCATGATTCTGGAGCGTCTGACCGCCGACGGATACCGTTTTGCCGCATGGGACGGGAGCGGTTTTTCAGTGGAAGATGCGTCCACCGCTTCTGGAGTCCGTGAAACACCGTCCACCGGATACCGGGAAAGCTGGGCCGTGGTGATCGGCATCGATGAGTACCGGAAATGGCCGAGGCTTGAATATGCCGCGCGGGATGCCGATGCCGTGCGGCGAACGCTCATCGACAAACTCGGCTTTTCAGCAAACCGCGTCTTCATGCTCAAAAATGGGGAAGCAACCCGCGCCGGGATACTGTCGCTCCTGAACGGCAAGCTCGGTCAGGGCCAAATCAAGCGTGATGACCGAATCTTCTTCTTTTTTTCCGGCCATGGCGCCACGCGCAGGCTCAGTTCGGGAAGGGATCTGGGGTATATCGTCCCGGTTGATTCCGAGCCCGCGAATGTGGCAACGGATGCCATACCAATGACCGAGCTGCAGAACATCGCGGAAAGTCTGCCGGCAAAACATGTGTTCTTCGTCATGGATTCCTGTTACAGCGGACTGGGACTTACACGGGGGGCGTCCTCCGCCAACTTCCTGAAGGAAAACGCCCGGCGCGTCGCCAAGCAGATGCTTACCGCCGGCGGCGCCGACCAGGTTGTGGTCGACGGCGGACCTGGCGGTCATTCCGTTTTTACCTGGACGCTGCTCCAGGGGCTCGCCGGGAGAGGTGATCTGAACGGCGACGGCTTCATAACGGCCACGGAACTTGCGGCGTATGTTTCACCCGCTGTTTCCAGCGTGTCCCGTCAGACGCCGGCCTTCGGCAGCCTTCCGGGTTCCGAGGGCGGGGAATTCGTCTTCGAACTGGCGGCTGATGCCGAGTTTCTGAACCCTGAAACCAAGCAACTGGATACCAAGGCGGTGGCTCTCAACCGCAAGATATCCGCCAGAATGGAGGGGTTGAAGCGGGTGGCAAGCATCAATCAGCCCACGGGAAAAGCCGCTCCGCTGAAGGTAACGGTGCAGGCTCTGGATGGCGGCACGACCAGTCTGGTCACGGGCAAGGCGGTGAGGCTTTCATCCCGCAAAGCAGCGCAGCGCGCCGCGGAACAGGGCCTGCGCCTTTACCGGGAGACTCGCTACGCCGAGGCTGAAGCCGAGTTTACCAAAGCCCTGAAGCTGCGTCCCGATTTTGCCCTGGCCGCCAACAATCTCGGCTTTGTCTTCTATAAACTGAACAAATATTCCGAGGCGGCCAGATGGTTCGAAAACGCGATCCGCATGGATCCATCACGCGCCGTTGCCTATTACAACCTGGGTGACGCATGCCTGAAGTCCGGTGAGAAAGAGAAGGCCGGGAAGGCGTTTGCGACATACTTGGAGCTGGCGCCAACCTCCGGTAACGCCGCGCGGGTGAGGGAGATACTAAGGCGCCTATGAGTGAACCGCTACCTGATGAAAAGCCTTTTCAGAGAAAGTGGGTGACGGACACCGTGCTCTCGATTTCATCCTCACTATCCATGGAAAGTAACCATGCTTGATGAACGCCGATGGAATGGGATTTTGAAAAGACTGGACGGGCAAGACCGCGCCGGGGGTTCTTTCCGGAGAATTGTCGCCGCATATTCAGAACCGCATCGCAGCTATCATAACGCCGATCACATCGAGGCATGTCTCTCGGAATTCGACCGTGTACGGGATGTGTGCGAATCGCCGGATCGGGTTGAATGCGCTCTCTGGCTGCATGACGTTGTCTATGAGCCCCTGGCATCGGACAATGAAGAGAAAAGCGCGCAGTGGGCCATGGAAATCCTGTCCGAGTCAGGGTGTCCTGAAAAAGAGGCTTACCTTATTGGCGAACTGATTCTGATTACAAAGCACTTACAGCCGCCGGTGAGCGCGGATGCCCAACTCATCGTGGATATCGATCTTTCTGTTCTCGGGCAGCCTTCACCCTTCTTCGAAACCTATGAGAAAAGCATACGCGCCGAGTATTTCCGGGTCCCAGAGGAAGAATACAGGTCGGGAAGGGCGCGGGTACTTCGTGTTTTCCTGGAAAGGCAATCCATATATTTCACGGAGCGTTTCAAAGAGCGCTATGGCGTTCAGGCAAGGGTAAACCTGGAAAACGCTCTCCGCGAATTGGGGTTTTTCGGTGAGGCTTCTTACCTTCAAGGCGCCACAGGACCGGAATGAAAAAAGTAATCCTCTTGTTATTCCTCATATTTATCGCGGTTGCCGGTCTCTGTTACATGCAGAGCCGCAGAGCCCGAGATACGTCTTCTTCCCGGCCTTCAGAAAGAGTGTCCGAACACCCGCCTACATCTTCGGATTCAGCGACCGGCGAATATCAGACCGCCGACCTTGTGTACATCGAGAAAGAGGCGCGCCGCCTGACCCTTTTCCGCAAAGGAAAACCGATCCGGTCGTACCGGGTGGCGCTCGGCTTCGCGCCGAAGGGCAAAAAGACCACTGACGGTGACGGCAAGACCCCGGAAGGGAGTTACATCATCGACCGCCGCAAGTGGAACAGCAGGTTCCATCGCGCCTTGCACATTTCCTATCCCAACGCCGACGACAGACGACAGGCCGCTGAACGGGGCGTCTCTCCCGGAGGCGATATCATGATCCACGGCCTCTTGAACGGCTTGGGCGGAATGGGGAAGGCGCATTTATTGCATGACTGGACCCTGGGATGCATAGCTCTTACAAATGAAGAAGTTGAAGAGGTATGGCGATTGGCGCCTGTGGGCACTCCCGTGGAGATCGTGCCGTGAAGTGGACAATATTCTATGGATTTATCCTCCACTGTGTGGCCGAATGGGATGGCTGGCCATGACACGAATGTAAACGAAAGATGAGAGAGGCGCCTCGGAGAGCCTCAGGAAAGGATGGAAACCATGACTGAATATTTTCAGGCGTTTTTGACCGGTTTGGCGCTGTGCCTGTGCGTTTGCCTTTGTCCGGGTGTCGCCGTTTCGCAAGACGGGCAGCTGACCGCTGAAGAAGCGGCACGGGTTCAAGTTCTCCAGGAGAGGATGCTTGGTGATGCGGAGATAATGGCTCGCATACAGGAACTGCAAAACGATCCGGAAATGCAGGCGCTTCTGGGCGACCAATCGGTTCTCGATGCGGTCGCTTCCGGTGATATTTCGGCGCTGACCCAAAATCCCCGCTTCATGCGCATTATGGAAAACGCCCGTGTGAAGGATATCCGTAACCGCTTGAGCCGTTGAGACCTTGCCTTGGAAAAAGGGATGAGGCAGCGAGTGAGCTTCTCTGTTTGTATCCAAAGGAGGTCCGGCCAATTCAGTATTTCGTCCGTTCCTTTCCCACCGGCATGATGATCAACGGTTCCTCGGCCTCGGACAGCGACAACACCTTTTTCACGTCGTCATCCCGGAATGCTCCGATGACAAAAGTGCCCAGATGCAGGGAAACCGACTGGAGAGCGACATTCTGCGCGGCGGTTCCCGCTTCGATGTGGGTATAACGGATTCCCTTCTCTCCGTATTTCGCCGTTGAACGTCCATACACCGCGCTGAAGACGATGCATGCGGGGGCGCTGTTTACGGCGTCCTGGTGAATGGATGCCTCACGCAGACGTCTGCGCACATCTCCCGATACAAGCAGGTCCAGTACGTGCCTCCGTGGAATATAGCGGTACACCCCGGCGGGAAGTCCCTGGATATTGCCGGCAACGAGATATGTTTCCAGCGGGTAGAGCGCTCCGGCCGAAGGGGCCGTCCTCATTCCCTCTCCGTGGGTCGCTCCCTGGGCGGCCCACAGAAGCCGGGACACCTCCCTTATGGACAAAGGGCCCTTTCCGTATTCCCGTTGTGAACGCCTCTTGAGCAACGCCTTTTCAATTGAGGTTGTGCTTTCGGTTTCGGGCCGGGGCAGGTTCAGGGTCATGCGCCCGGCAACAGGCGCTGGATTGGTATCCATGTGATCTCCCCTCTCATGCCTGGCCTTGAGAAGAATGATGGCCGCGAATACGGCCAGAAGAGCCCA
>CAYMFO010000094.1:0-9906 GCA_964389825.1 uncultured Geobacter sp.
ACTGGCAGGAACTCTTCGGCGATCCCGTCATCGCCTCCGCCATTCTCGACCGGCTCTTGCACCACTGCAAGGTCGTTAACATAAAGGGGCATAGCTATCGACTTCAGGGCCATGCCTTTGCAAAACAACTCTCCCAGAAAGGAGGTGACTCTCTACCCGTTCCACCTGACTGAACCCATTTTCTAACCAGTTGGCTGGTACACTTTTCAATTCCCGAAACTGGTACACTTTTACTTTCCCATTGACATTTACCCCGATACCGTACTGAACCGGCCTGGTCACACCGTCAGGAAAAGGGGCCGTATACCGGTTGCCGTTCTGGTCTTCCAGAACCTGAGCCCGAAACTCGGTAACACAGGTGGTGATATCAACATCAACCACCTGCCGGGCATCAAAGCCAACTTCTCGGTACACACCTGGCGGCAAGGTACTCTGGTCAACCGCAATGGTCTTGACCACATCAGGAACAGGATATTTTACCAGTGTCGTACCAACATGCCCTGCCTGACCGCCAGGTTTGCGACCGGTGGGCGCTTTGGGCTCTTTGGCGCGAAAGCGATCCGTTGATGGCGGCTTGCTGCTGTTTTTGCTGTTAAGCCCCAATCGTTTCAATAACAGGGAGACCAGCGTCAGGAGCACTTCAATACTGAGCTTCATGGCCGGAGAGATATTCTTCTCTTCAGCAAGCAGCTTGGTAACCTTGGCTACTGATTCTTCGACATTGATGTTTTCGATGGTCATTGCGGCATCCGTTGTTGTGATGCCGCATCATACCACAACTTTTAAGGGCCGAATTTTTCGCGCCAGATCGGCCTGTATCGCATTATTGGCATGCGCAGCGCACCGCGTCCGGCGCAAGCGGATCAAGATGCCTTCAGGAGTCCCATGGTGCGCGCCAGCCCTCATATTGAGGGACTTTGAAAAACAGCCGAATTTTTAAAAAATTACACCAAAAGCGTGTCAAGCTTTTTCTTTCAAAGAACGAAAATAAGCATGCTGAATAGTTACGACGAGATAACGCAGTTGCGCGCCGCAGAGCGGGCCGCTGCCCAGGTAATGGTAGGAGTCGAACAACGCGTTCCAGATGCGGGAATTTTTACTGGAGGAGCTGCGGATAGGTATCAAATCCACCGTGCCAAGCTCGGCAAGTGAGCAATCCACGGGGAAAAGCGAAGGAAGCTCCGACGGTTGGGTGCGGCGCCTATGGAAGGCATACTCGCCGCAGTCGGGCAACTCAATCAGTTTGCGGCGGTGAAGCTCCAGCAGAGCCTTGCGGCAACCCACCTCCCTCAGTTTGCCGTTGGGACTGCGCCAGTCCATCCATTCGCAGATGCGCCTGGAAAGTTGGCGTCTGGAGATGGAGGGTTCCGTTTTAATGGTCTCGGCAATTTTTGTCATGAGGTCTTCAGTGAATTCCAAATTGAATAGGGTTATCATGACGCCATATTAAAAGCGAATGAGCCTTGTGTCCAGTAAAAAATGTGTCCATTCTCCAGCCGTTCAGGGGGAGGGGTGAAAGCGTCCTCGCCTCGAAAAAACACTGACTTCCGTAATATTATCATTTGCTAATAAGTTATAATACGTGTATATTTAACCAATGAAATAGCGTGCGACAAGATTTGCAATATATAACTGCAACTACCATTTGGTGTGGATACCCAAATACAGAAAAAGCTTCCTAATAGGGGATGTGAAGCAGGAACTGCTCAATCTTCGCTAAATCGCAAGAGATGGAGGTTCTTTCATCCGAGGTAATGCCTGACCATATCCATCTCTTTGTTTGGTGCCGCCAAGGCTCAGCCCGGCGGAGATCGTCAACGTGTTCAGAGGCGTGACCGCACGCATGCTCAGGATGAAGTTCCCTAAACTGAAGTCCTTGGTGCAGGATGGCCTCTGGACGAGAACATACTACATTGGCACCACCGCACAGTGAGCGCCGAGACCATCAAGCGATACATCGAAATGCAGGAGATGAATGAGCACAAGAAACAACAAAAAACCAAAAAAGGATAGCATCCCGACACAAACGCTCACTGCGGTCGGCAAGGTCGTCATTCCCGATGACAGCACCGCCCTGCTCCTGTCGCTTGTTGGCTTCTCCGCCACGAAGCTCTGGAACTCAGCCCTCTGGCACAGCAAAGAGGCTTGGGCCGACACCGGCGAAATCCTCAAATATGGAGACATGGACAAGGCGATGAAAAAGAATCGCTGGTACCGTACGCTCCATGCTCAGTCAGCCCAGGCGGTTCTCGAAGAACAGTGGGATTCTTACAAATCCTGGTTCAAAAAAAGAAAGGAAGACCCTAAAGCGAAGCCGCCAGGCTTCCGCAGAGAGGATTCCCTTTCCACGGTTACATTCAAAAAAGATTCGATTTCGTGGAATCCATTTTCGTCCGAACTACGGATCGGAGTTCAGAAATCGGTATTCGACAAGAAATATCTTTACCTTAAAATTCAACTCCCGCCGAAAACGATAATCACCAGCGAATCCGTTCAACTCGCGAGGATAGTCTACGAGAAAGGCGAATGGCTCGTCCATCTCGTCCGCAAGATTCCGTTGCCGAAGCCGAAAAAAGAAGGTCGTGTTATGTCGCTCGACCTCGGCATCCGGCATCTGGCGGCATGGGCATGTTCCGACGGATTCACCCGGGTTTATTCCGGCGGCGAACTACGTGCGTTGGAGCGTTATTTTGAAAAGGAGAAATCGAAATGCACCGATGTGTGTTCTAATAAGCGAATGGACCTGGAATCAAAGCGTTCCAGGCAAAGAAATCACCTTATCCATGTTTTTACCCGTTCCGTAATCAACGATGCAATCGCTCGTGGCGTGACGACTATCACTGTCGGCAAGCTCAAGGACATAAGGAACGAAAAAAGCGGTGAGGCAAAAAACTGGGGTGCGAGTGGCAACCAGGATCTGCACAAATGGCCGTACAAAAAGATATTCGACCAACTGAAATACAAAGGCGCATTGCAAGGAATCACTGTAATTGAAGTAAGCGAAAGATATTCAAGTCAGACCTGTAGCTCCTGTGGCAAGAAACGAAAAGCCAACAGGGTGCACAGGGGACTCTACATCTGCAAGCACTGTGGAGCAACCATCCATGCAGACGTAAACGGAGCAATCAATATGCTCAAAAAGTATCTTCTGGCGGAAGGGCTTGCCCTCCCCGCTTGGAGTAGTGGCTGTTTGGCACAGCCTGTGGTTAACCGGTTTGCTTGGAGAAAAACCAAGCCGCTAGTCCGTGAATCGGGGACGTTTGCTGGGGTTAGGCAGCATTCCAGCAAGCAGCTACAAACTGCCCGAAAGGCCGCCTAACTGGCCCTAAAGGTCTCCTTGCGGAAGGGGTTGCAAGGAAGTCTCTTTTCTCTTTAGAAGGAATCCCTCCTTCTTTAGGGGGAGGGAGGATGTCAAGCCGTGCATGGAAATGACGTGATCGTTCACAGCGTACTGGACGGTCGGCGGGACATGCAGACATTACTGCAGCAGCGGTTGTTGCGCTAAAACAGTGCTTGCAAACCCTATCCCTTCCAGAAACCATTTCGCAGAAAGACAAGCGCTCTTTTGTATAAACCCGGACATTTCGATTCCCGCGGTCCGGCTATGTTCATGACCCGGATAGAATTTTCTTCTGCCCAGTGACGCACGGTGTCGGTTATTGGGTCACCGTCCAATTGCATGACCAGATAAGGCTTACCGTGCTTCCTGGCGAAGTCGAGGGTTTGTCTGGTACCGCCTGACAGCGTGCCAACGTTCAGAATCAGGGTGCCGTCGGACTCAACGACATTCTTTTCGGTTCGGGCGGGGTAGTCGTCTCCCGCCAACTCGACCAGCGGATACCTTTCCGGAATTGTGCCATCCTCGGCAACCCGTCCTTTTGGGCAGTAGCCGCCGACGGGGATGCCAGCTTCCATCGCCGCATCCAGACCAGCCCGGTCGATGCCGGTTTGTCCGCCGGAAATGACCTTGTCGAGCTTCACGACTTCTGCATCCGCTTGATTTCCTCGATGACTTCTTCCCTGGTCAGTAGCCCTTTCCGTTCGAGCACGGATACGAGAGCTGCTATCTCGAAGCTGTTGCTTATTGCCAGCTCTTCCAGAGTAAGCGTTTCCGCTTTTTCCAATTGTTTCGCCATGGCCGCCTCGTGGAAGAATGTTCAGCTATTCGGGAAAACCGTGTCCTTATCCGTCAAGGCGTAACCAAGAGCCAGAATAATCTTGCGCTTGGTTTCCATTCGGCAGATCTCACCGTTTTCAATTCGGCCAATGGTTGCCGAGGAAACTCCGGCCTGACGAGCTAACTCCATCTTGCTCATCAAGCGTTCCTCTCGGATTCGTCTGACATTGTTTTCGGTCTTCATCTCAGTCCCCCCCAAGAGGTAATACAAGCCAGCATAAATATTGGGAAAACGTCTGTGCATTTGGCGCAGGATTAATAAATTGAAAGCATGAGTTCCATTCGGCCCCAAGGGAATGGAGACGCTGTTCCAGGTGACCATGATACGTCAAAGAACAAGGCATACGTGACGGAAAAGCCCTTGGAACGGGCGAACGTCGACACCACCGTTCAGGAAAAGGCCATTGCCGTTTCCGCCGATGCCTACCTCTACCACAAGGCTCGTCGTATCCTGGTACGGCTGGTCAAAAGAGCAGGCATCGACCTTCGCCAAAGCTACGAGCGCTGGGCAGAAAAGCTTTTTTTCGCCCCTATCTTTGCCATTGTACTCGTTGGGCACTTTCTGGGTGGAAGATGGACACCCGTCTAAGGCCATGCCCCTGTATAACCGGCGAGCTTTCTTGCTTCCTTGCCGATGTCTAACAGGAAGGTCCCCTGTTCGCTCACTTTGTCGAAGTCGACGAACGGCAGCACCACCACTATGGTCAGATCATCCTGAGGATTGTAGGCTACCAGGTTCATGAACCCTTGGTGCGCGCCGGTATGTCCCATGCCGATATCGGCATAGCTCTGGATTCCCAGGGCATATCCCTGGGTCGTGCCGGAGGACGGGGTCGTCATGCGTTCAATCTGCTCCTTGCTCAGGGGACCCTTGCCGCTCAGAAGGGTTCGTATCCAGCGCGCCATGTCGGCCGGTGTCCCGATGATGTTACCCTCGGCGACATTTGCCGACATGTTGTCTTCGGTGGTTTCGGAGAACCCTGTGCCCCGATTGCTGTACCCCCTCAGGTAAGGTGACGGAATAGCTCGGTCGTTGCTGTTCCAGGGGAGCGAGGTTGCGCTCAACCCCATGGGAGTGATGAAGTTCTCGGAGATGAACCGGTCGTAGCTTTTGCCCGATATCCGCTCGATGATCACCGCCAGCAGCATGTAGCCGGTGTTGCTGTAGTGATAGTCGGCACCGGGTGCCCAATAGGAAAGGCCGTTCACCGCCACCACTCCGGCCAGCTCATCGAAGGTAAACTGGTGGTCCGGCTCGTTGAGATCTTCGAAGACATACTGCGGGTAGTATTTTCCGGCATACGGGGCAGGGCTGGAGAAGGGAACCGGGTCGTTGGTGACATCGAAAACCCCGGCCCGGTGCGACAGCAGCTGCCTGATGGTCATCCGGTCCTTGAAGGGTAGGGCGTAGTCCGGCGAATCGGGCAGGTAAGGAACGGTTCTGCCGGGGATGGAAGCGGTCACCACATCATCAATCCTAAGTTTTCCCTGTTGATCGAGCAGCATGATGGCCGCGGCCGTGAAGGTCTTGGTTACGCTGGCAACCCGGTAGTGATGGTTTTCAGTGACGCCGGCCGGGAGTCTGGCGGTTGCCAGCCAGGCGCCGTTCGGGGATTTCATGTATACCAGCGCGCCGGCGCCGTCTGGCAGATTGTTGGCGCCCCTGTAGGCAGCATATTTGGTTGCCAGCATTTCATTGAGGCGTGGCTGCACGGTGTCGACAGGCGGTGTCGTCTGATCGCTGCCGCAGGACATCAGTAGAATAGGGAACAGCAGGGCCGGAAGGACTTTGAATAACCATTTCATGATCGCTCTCCATTTTTGAATTTGATGGTGCGGCATCTGAAAGGGATCAGGGCGTCGCCAGATGAAGGTGATCGGAGGAGGGCGTTTCCTCGGGTGACCTGCATCTGGCGGTGCTGATTGAAAAGCCAATTTATAAGGATATTTCGGGGGCTTGTCAATCACTGAGGGATGGTCTGCTCGAGATCGAAAAAAGTTGAAGACTCCATGATCTACTCGGTTCTTTCTGCCGGCGAGTGGTTTGCTGGCTGATTACAGTTTCCGGTTGAGAAGATGAGGGGACTCCGCAGAACGTTGGGAGGAAAACGCACATACAGTAAATATTCTATAGCAAATTCAGGTAGTTTTTTGCTATACATATTTCCCGTCACTGATAGAGTATGACCAAACCCAAATCTGATTAACAAACCGGCGCCGGGCACATCAAAGCGGAGGGCATAACATATGACAAAGGCGGAAATAGTCGACAAGATTGCAAAAGGGGCGGAACTTACGAAAGCACAGGCGGAAAAAGCGGCGTCGATTTTCATGGACAGCATCGTTGATGCCCTGAAGGTCGGTGACAAAGTGACTTTCGTTGGATTCGGAACCTTCACGGCAAGCGAAAGGGCCGCACGGGTAGGCCGGAACCCGCGGACAGGCGCAGAAATCAAGATACCCGCAAAGGTGTCAATAAAGTTCAAGGCTGGTAAAACTTTCCAGGATGCGGTTCAGCCGAAGAAGAAAAAAGTCGTCAAGAAGAAGTAATGCTCCGTAAATCCCCTGTAGGCCCGTTTCAGGCAGCGGGCCTTACCCCACTGAAAAGGCTCATTCATGACCAAAAGCGACATTGTTGAAAACGTTCTAGCAAAAAGAAACCTCACTAAAAGGGAAGCAGCGGATATCGTTGACACCCTTCTGGACATCATAAAGGATACCCTGGAGTCGGGAGAAGACGTCAAGATATCCGGCTTCGGCAAGTTTGTTGTCAATCAGAAGCAAGCCCGGAGGGGGCGCAACCCCCAAACCGGCGAGCCCCTCACCATCACCGCCCGCAAGATCCTCACCTTCAAGCCGAGTATACTCCTCAAGCAGGAACTCAACGAGGACTGACAATCCACAAGTTGATAATGGCGTGCAACCGATAGCTTTCCTTCCCCCAGAAATATCTATATCTTGACATAGAACGTTCGTTCGATTACCATTGTTTTCATGAAGAACGCATACCATGAAGCCATTTTTGAATTCTTCGCCGAGCACCGGCGCATGCCGAGTTACGCCGAGATCGCCCGCATTACCGGGCTCAGCTCCAAGAGTTCCGCCTACCATGTGGCCAACAGGCTTATCAGGGACGGGTGGCTCGTAAAGGACGACGCAGGCAAGCTCATCCCTGGTCCCCGCACCACCGGCATTCGGCTGCTGGGCTCCATCGCCGCCGGATTTCCTTCGCCGGCCGAGGAGGAACTGGCCGATGTCATCACTCTCGACCAGCTCCTGATAAAGAATCCGCAGGCCACCTTCCTCCTCAGGGTCACCGGTGACAGCATGATTGACGAGGGAATCAAGCACGGCGACCTGGTGATCGTGGAGCGCACCGCCGACATCAAGCCCGGTGACATCGTCGTGGCCAACATCGACGGCGAATGGACCATCAAGTATTTCCGCCGGAAAGGGAAACATGTCTACCTGGAGCCAGCCAACAAAAGCTACCGGACCATCGTTCCACGGGAGGAGCTGAAGATCGACCTGGTTGTCCGGGCTGTTATCCGCCAGTACCGGCCATGAAAGCCAAGCCCTTTGCCCTCATCGACGTGGAGACCACCGGTTGTAATCCCCTGCGAGACCGGGTCATCGAGATAGCAGTGATCCGCACCGACGGAGGAGGGGAGTTCTCCTCCCTTGTCAATCCGGGCCGCTCCCTGTCCCCCTTCATCACGGGACTGACCGGCATATGTGACAATGACCTGGCCGATGCTCCCCGGTTCGAGGAGATCGCCTCCGAGGTGGTCGACCTGCTGGAGGGTGCGGTGTTCGTCGCCCACAATGCCCGCTTCGACTACGCCTTTGTCCGTAACGAGTTCAAACGGCTGGGGATCTCGTTTTCCGCACCCACTCTCTGTACTGTCCGCCTCTCCCGCAAACTCTACCCTGCGAGCAGGAAGCACAGCCTGGAGAGCATTATCGAGCGCCATGCCATTGCTGTGGAGCAGCGGCATCGCGCCCTGGACGATGCCCGGGCAGTGGAGGCCTTCCTTTCCATCGCCCGGGAGGAGAAGGGGGACGAGCGCTTTTATGCAGCGCTGGCGAAACTCCTGAAAATCCCTTCCCTTCCGCCTGGGGTTCCCGACGAGATGGTGCGCGACCTGCCGGAGGCCCCGGGTGTCTACCTCTTTTATGGAGCGGGGAAAGAGATTCTCTACGTGGGGAAGAGCGTCAACATTCGTGAGCGGGTCTTTTCCCACTTTGCCGGCGACCACGGCAGCGCCAAGGAAATGGCCCTCTGTCGCCGGGTAACCTCTATCGAGGCCCGACTTACCGCGGGAGAGCTCTCGGCCCTGCTCCTGGAGTCGAAGCTCGTCAAGGAACTGGCTCCAATTTATAACCGCAGGCTGCGCAAGCGAAAGAAAACGGTTCTGGCCATCCTGGAAGTGACAACGTCCGGGTATGAGACGGTCCGATGCGCGTTTGTGGACGGGACGGAGACGGTTGATGGTGTCGTACTCGCCGAGTATCGCACCATAAGACAGGCCGAAGAGGAAATCTATCTCCATGCAAAGGCGTATGAACTCTGCCCGAAACTCCTTGGCATCGAGAAAGGGAAGGGAGCCTGTTTCTCCCACCAGTTGAAGCGCTGCCGCGGCGCCTGCGTCGGACTGGAAGAGCCGGAATCCTACAACCGGCGGTTCCGGGAGGCATTCTCCGTCCGCTCCTCCACGACCTGGCCCTTTTCTTCACCAGTGCTGATCGCCGAGGGAGACGAAAACGGACAAGGCACAGCCTATGCCGTGGATCGTTGGCGCATCCTGGCGAGTCTCGAATACGAACAGGACGGGGCATTTCGCCTCCGGGATACGGAACATCCTTTCGATTATGACACCTGCCGGATTCTCCATGGTTTCCTGAACAAGCCGAACGATTCCGTACGAGTGCGGCCCCTTGCTTCCCACGAGCTTTCCCTGCTTCTCGGGGAAGAGACTTCCGCCTGACGCCCATGGATACCGACGCTCCCCTCACCCTTCATTCTTTTCCCCGTGCCATCTTGCACATAGATGGAGACGCCTTCTTTGCCAGCTGCGAGGTGGCGAAGAATCCCAAGCTCAAGGGAAAACCGGTCATCACCGGCCTGGAGCGGGGCATCGCCTCGGCCCTTACCTATGAAGCCAAGGCCTGTGGGGTGAAGCGGGGGATGCGAATTTCCGAGATCCGCCGCATCTGCCCCGACGCAATATTGCTCCCCTCCGACTACGAGACCTACAGCCTCTATTCCACCCGCATGTTCGCCATTGTCCGGCGCTACACGCCGATTGTCGAGGAGTACAGCATCGACGAGTGCTTTGCCGAACTGACCGGACTGCGCCGCCCGCTGCGCATGTCCTATGGGGAAATTGCCCAAAGCATCAAGCACGACCTGGATAGCGAACTGGGCATCACCTTTTCAGTCGGTCTCGCGCCCACCAAGGTCCTGGCCAAGATTGGCTCAAAGTGGAAGAAGCCCTCAGGCCTCACCGCCATCCCTGGCAACCGGGCGCACCTCTTCCTCAAGGAACTGCCGGTGGGCAAGGTCTGGAATATTGGTCCACAGACCGAAGCCTACCTGCATACCATGGGGGTGCGGACGGCGCTGCAGTTTGTCCGGAAAGACGAGGACTGGATCCGGAAGCACTTCACCAAACCACACCGGGAGATCTGGCTGGAGCTCCACGGCGAATCCGTCTACGGACTGGAGA
>CAYMFO010000095.1:0-9168 GCA_964389825.1 uncultured Geobacter sp.
CCCATCAAGGGAGGGGAGCTTTGCGAATGTACTGATGTTACAAGGTACTAGAAACTCAAAGCATACACCTGTCGGGATAAATCCCGAACTTTCCAATCGGAGGACACTATCAATGAAAACCCCTTTTCTGGATGCCATCAGGGAAAGAGTCCTGGTTCTGGACGGCGCCATGGGTACAATGCTCCAGGAGCGGGGCCTGAAGGCCGGACAATCACCGGAAGAACTCAATCTGACAATGCCGGAAGTAGTCAGGGAGGTACACAGGGCATATCTCCTTTCAGGGGCCGACATTATCGTTACCAACACTTTTGGCGGAAACCGCGAAAAGCTCTCCCACTACGGCCTTGAGGAGCAACTGCGCGAGATCAACCGGGCAGCGGTCAACCTGGCCAGGGAAGCATCCGGAGAAAACGCCTACGTGGCCGCATCCATGGGTCCGACCGGACGGTTCGTGGAACCGGTGGGAGACATACCCTTTGACCGGATGGCGGCCATCTACCGGGAACAGGCACGGGTCCTTATCGAAACAGGAACGGACCTCATCACCCTGGAGACATTTCTCGATATAAAAGAGATTCGGGCGGCAATCATCGCAATCAGGGAAATCAGCGCGGACATCCCGATCATCGCCATGCTTACCTTCGACGATAAAGGACGCGGTGTTCTCGGCACACCGCCGGAATCCGCCGCCATTACGCTGGAAGCGGCCGGGGCGGATATCATCGGCGCCAACTGCGGCCTCGGTGTAGACGGGATATATGAAATACTTCGCGCCATGCGCAAGGTAACATCTCTGCCCCTCATTTCCCAGGCCAACGCGGGACTTCCGATACTCAAGGAAGGTAAAACCATCTTTCCCGCCACACCTGAGGAGATGGTAGCGTATCACGACCGTCTGCTGGCCCTTGACGTCAGGGTCATCGGCGGATGCTGCGGCACAACCCCGGCGCACATCCGGGCAATGCGCGATGCCCTGAACGGCAGGAACCGTCCTTTAACCCGTTCATCGAGAACAACGGACACAACCTACCTGTCAAGCCGTTGCGGATACACCGCCATCGGCGGCGGCTATCCGGCCGCCGTCATAGGCGAGAGGATAAACCCCACAGGGAAAAAGGGTTTCGCCGCGGAACTGAGGGAAGGAAAGGTTTCCTATATCCGCCGTGAAGCAATGGAGCAGACCGCGGCGGGAGCGACCCTTCTCGACATTAACGTCGGCACGCCCGGCATCGACGAACCGGCAACCATGGAGCAGGCGGTATTCTGCGTAACAGGAGCGGTAACCGTCCCCATTGTTCTTGATTCCTCCAATCCCGAGGCGTTGGAGCGTGGTCTGAAGGCGGTTGACGGCAAAGCCCTCGTCAATTCAGTTTCAGGCGAGGAAAAAAGCATCAAACGTGTCCTGCCCCTGGTAAAAAAATACGGAGCGGCAGTGATTGGGCTCACCCTTGACGAAAATGGAATTCCCGCAACGGCGGAGGAGAGGATCAGAGTCGCGCAAAAGATTGTGGATGCCGCTCTAAATGTTGGAATACCCCTGGAAAACATCTTCATCGATTGTCTGGCACTGACCGTCAGCGCCGAACAGAAACAGGCGATGGAAACCCTCGGGGCTATTCGAGGTGTCAAGGAAAAGCTGGGGGTAAAAACGGTCCTGGGTGTAAGCAATATATCTTTCGGCCTTCCATGCCGCTCTCTCATCTCCTCCACATTCCTGGCAATGGCGCTGGAAGCCGGTCTGGACGCGGCAATCATCAACCCCAAGGAGAAGGCCATGATGGACTCATGGCGCTCAGCCATGGTCCTGCTGCATAAGGACCTGCGCGCGGAAGCCTATATCGAGGCATACAGGGACAAAACTTCCATTGAAACCAGCCCGTCAGCGGCGGACGCAACGGGGAACGACATCAGGAACATCCTGGCGCGCGCGGTAATTAACGGCGATCGGGAGAACGTCCTGGCCCTTGTCGAGCAGGCATTCAGCGAAGGGATGGCGCCCGCGCAGATAAGCAATGAAGCCCTCTTGCCCGGACTGGAAGAGGTCGGCAGGCGCTTTGAAAGAAACGAGTTCTTTCTTCCCCAGGTGATGCTGTCCGCCGAAACCATGCAGACCGCCTTTTCCCGCCTGAAAGCAGAGATGAAACAGGACTCCATCGAAACCCTGGGCAGAATCCTGATGGCCACCGTTGAAGGAGACATCCATGACATCGGCAAGAATATCGTCTGCACGCTGCTGGAAAACCACGGATTCGAGATAATCGATCTTGGGAAAAACGTTCCGGCCGAAAGGATAATAGCCGAGGCGAGGGAACGAAAGGTTGACGCCGTAGGCCTTTCAGCCCTTATGACAACGACCATGGCTGAAATGGAAAATGTAATTAATAAACTCAGGGATGAGGGCATCAAGACCTTCACCATGGTTGGAGGGGCAGTGGTCACACAGGAGTATGCCGCGGAAATAGGCGCTGACCTCTATGCGAAGGATGCCATGGAAGCGGTTGCGAAAATTAAGAAACTGCTCGGTAAAACAGCCTGATAAGGTGATTGGGATCAGGTTTTCCACTTGCATCAATCAGTACGGCATGCTACTTTTTGCAAAAATCAATTTTTATCAATGTTCATTCAGGAGCAGTATCCATAAAACAAACCGTGAGCGGGAATCACAATGGTACCAGGATACAACCATAACATCCTATATAAAGGCGTGTCTTTTCATATCCAGACCGAGGACAGCGGCTCCGGCAAACCACTCATAACTACCCTCCTTTACAGGGACGGCACCATAATCGCCTCAAAAAAAACCGACTACTCCGACATTCTGAAGGTCGAAATGCTGGAAAAGGTAGTTGAAGATCTCATGAAGGAGCAGCACAAGGAGATACTTCGACGACTGAAATCCGGAGAGTTCGACAACCGCGCCTTTCCATCCGGCGCGCCGGTCGACGCCGCCCCGGAAGATACTGAATGCGCCTCGATTCCTTCACGAGATGAATCAGACAAACCGAAAAAACAGGTGTTGAGCCTCGACGAGATGATTCTTGAATACCTTTTACCTAACAAAGACTGACTGACCCCGGAAAAGGCGGATGAATGTACAAAAGAGTTTTTGAGATACCCATGCCCGCAGCAGGCGACCCGCCTTTCGAACTTCCGGGCTGGATTGCCTGTGCGCCGTTTGAAGAATATCTCGGCATGAGCATCGATGAAGCGGAAAACGGCAGGGCTGTCCTCACCATGCCTTTCCTTGTAAAGCTCGCTCAAGGAAAGGGACTGATGCACGGAGGCGCCGTTACTTCTCTGGCCGACACCGCGGTGGCAATGGCTATAAAAAGTCTCCTTCCGGTGGGCTCGCATTTCGTCACAACAGAACTCTCCCTGAAATTTCACGCGCCGGTACGCAGCGGAACCATCAGGGCCGTGGCGACCGCCCATCAAGAAGACGAACGCACCATCATTGGAAAGGCGGAGGTTTTCGACGAAGACGGGGTGAAGACCGCCACATTCGGATCGGTTTTCCGCGTAAAGAAGGCGCCGGCAAAGCAACCGGGCTTATCATAAAACAAGCCCCTCCAGTTTTTCAAATCCTGGAGGGGCTCATCTCGCTCTCCTGCCGCCATTCTCTATTTTTCTACAATATCTACCCGATCGCCACACCTGATGGTCCCGCCCCGGATAACCTTGACAAAGATACCCTCCCTCGGCATGACACAATCACCTGCCTGGTGATAGATGGCGCAACGCGTATGGCATTCCTTGCCTATTTGCGTCACCTCAGCGAGAGTTTCGCCAATGGCGAGCCTTGTCCCTATTGGAAGGGATGGCAGTTCGATCCCTTCGGTGGTGATGTTCTCGGCAAAATCCCCGGTTGTTACATCGAGGCCTTTGTCCCGCATCTTATTTATGCTCTCCATAGCCAGCAGACTTATCTGACGATGCCAGTCACCCGCATGGGCATCGCCGACGATTCCGTGGTTTTCCCTGATGGAGACCTCACTTACCGGCTTCTTCCTCTCCCCTTTTTTCTCACTGATACAGACAGCCACGACCCTTCCCGACATAGGCGCAAATCTCCTGGCAACATATTCACCTAGCCACCGACCCTGGACATATCGAAAGGTTTGTGGCCCGGCTCGGTTTCTGAAATGAGATGCTTTCCCGGCTTTTCAAACACAATTTTCCTGAGCAAATGCTGAAGCCCGGCAACGTCCCGGGCGCGAAGCAGGGGTTTCAGGTCGAACTCGTCCTCCGCGAAAAGGCAGTTTTTAGCCGTCCCCTGAGAGGTAACCCGGATACGGTTACAGTCGGCGCAGAAATGACCGGAAACCGGCGTTATGACGCCAATCGTTCCTGCCGCGCCGGGTATCTTGAAATCGCGGGACGGTCCCGCCATTTCTCCGCGCACGACCGGTTGCAGATCATACCTTTCTTTTATCCGGTCCAGGATTTCTTCTCCCGATATGACCCGGGACTTCCATATCTCCTCGCCTCTGGTGGGCATATATTCAATGAAACGCACGGAATATGGTTTCTCAACCGTCCACTCGGCAAAATCGACGATCTCTTCGTCATTAATGCCCCGCATCGCCACCACATTGATTTTTATGGGAAACCCGACTTCCTCTGCCCTCTGTATCCCGGCCAGAACCTTATCCAGGCTGCCACAGCGCGTAATGGATTCAAAGGAGTCACTTTTCAGTGAATCCAGACTTATATTGAGACGCTGAACGCCTGCTTCCCGTAACTGTTCCGCCATATCTTCCAGCAAGGACCCGTTCGTGGTAAGAACCAGTTGCCGCAGGCCGGAAATACCGGACAAGTCGGATAAAAATCTCACGATCCCGTTTCTCACCAGCGGTTCACCGCCGGTGACTCTTATCTTTTCGATCCCCAAGGGAACCACGGATTCGGCGAGGAGAAGCAATTCCTCGTAACTCAGAATATCCTTGTGGTTCACCTTCGGAACTCCATCAGAAGGCATGCAATAGAGGCAGCGGAAATTGCACCTGTCCGTAACTGAAAGCCTGAGATAATTGATTTTTCTTCCGTACGAGTCAACGAGTTTTGGCATAGACGCGCCTTTCATTGAATTTCCTGAAGCTCTAATGACTGTAAAAAATTTTGCACAAGAAGTCAATTTATCATTGAATGGAATCTGGGATGTGACAAATGCCCATTGCCTGGCCGTAAGACAAACGGGAAATAAAAAAAGAGCGGACATGCCCCTGAGGTCATGCCCGCGTCGATATAGAAAATGAATCCTAAAAACCTATATCTAGAAATTCCAGAACTCATCGATCTCCGCGTCGGAGAAGTCCCATACCGCATTGTGCGGCGGTACCTGCTCTTCGAAAAACTCGGGGAGACGGTCGTCCTTGTTGGTCATGCCAGCCGCGAGGTTAAACTCGTGCTCTGTCTTGAGAATATACTTGCCGAACTCAACAACGCCATTGGCATCCAGGTTCGTGCCATAACGGGCATTGATCATCTCGTAGATAGCGGTAAAGCACTCAGGGATGTCAAGGGCCGGGAATGCGACGAAGATACAGAGGCCACAGCTGTCAACAGCGGCGGTTGCAATCTGCAGGTTACGGGAAAGCTCTACCTGACCGACCTTGGAAAGAGGATCCACATAACCACCGACCTTCAGGATGTTGGTGGCGATGGTATAACCCGAGGTGTGGTCAGCGCCCATGGTGGAGGTCGCATAGGTAATGCCGATACCTTTTACGGAACGCGGATCATATGCGGGAATAGCCTGGTTCTTGACAACGGGAATCCTTGTCAGACCATAGGTTCGGCCCACGGAGCCCGCGCCATTGCCGAGAATGCGGCCCAGGGGAGTTCCCTTGCGGATGTCTTCGTCATAGAGCTTGTACGCGGTTTTGCCGTCACCCCAAGGCAGAATGCCGGCTTCCATTGCCACGCTCATGAGCACCGCGCCTTCGATGGAGTCGATACCGATATCGTCCATTACCCAGTCGCAGCGGGCGATGTCGTCCAGATCAGAGATATTGCATGCGCAACCGAATCCCCAAACGGTCTCGTATTCGAAGCCGGAGGTGATGTATTTGCCGTCCTTGTCAACATAGATCTGGGAGCACTTGATGATGCAACCGGCATGACAGCCGTGGCTCGGATTTCCGCCTCTGGCGACGATGGTGTCATGCAGGGTCTCGCCACAGATGTTCTGGGGATGCTCCACAGTACCGAAACGGAAGTTCTTGGTAGGGAGACCACCGGCCTCGTTCAGGATGTTGATCAGAACGTCAGTACCGTAAGTGGGAAGGCCCTGTCCTGTAACAGGGTGATCCAGCATTGCTTTCGCGAAGATCCTTGCCTGGGTCTTGAATTTTTCCGGGTCAGCAATGGTTACGCCCGGCCCGCCGGCATCGTCGACGGTAATGTACTTTATCTTCTTGGAACCCATGACCGCGCCGGCGCCGCCACGGCCATGACTGCGGATGTTGCCGTCAGGGTCTTTTACGGAGATGTTCGCGCAAGCCATTTTGAATTCACCGGCAGGGCCACACACGAGTACTCCAATCTTCTTGCCGAGCCTTTCGCTTACCTTGTTGATCAGCTCATAGTTGCCAGTGCCGTTACCGACAAACTCCATGTCCTCCTTGATGGAAGCGCCATCCTTGTTGATATGGATGCTGTACCATTTGTCATCCCGCGGCATACCCTCGATAATGAGCGCTTTGATACCAAGCCTTTCCAGGTTCTGCGCCGCTGTTCCACCGGCATTACTTTCCTTGATGCCGCCGGTGAGGGGGCTCTTGAAGCCGGCCGAAAGACGCCCGGAGTTGGCTGCCGCCGTTGCGGTCAAAAGACCGGGGGCAAAGACCAGTTTGTTGTACTTGCCCAAGGCATCACAGGTCGGCGGAACCTCCTTGGCTACAATCGTCGAAGTGAGTCCGCGGCCTCCCAGACCTGCCCACTCCTCCGGTACTGCCTCTATGGCAGTTGTGAGGTTAGTCATGTTGATGCGGATAATCTTATCTCCCATACGTTCCTCCATTCCCATTCTTTTTTCTTTTTTGAAGCTGCCCGGTACAACGTTATAAAAAAAGCATTCCAAAGTCAATTAAAAAGAAAAACTATATACTTAAGCTGCATAACAAACTGCATATGCAAGAATAGTATTTTCATAACTTATTGTAATTACGTTGTATATTCCTTCATAAAGACACTCAAGGAGTTTTATTGCTATAATAGAACGATATCTACGCGTTATATATTTGATATAATAACGATGTCTTACTTCATTACAATATTTCCCCTTTTAAGAGACGTCGTTCTATATTCGAACAGAGCAACGGCGTAGCAATACCGTCGGACTATGGAAAAAGAGGTGTCATGTCTTTGTAAAAACAGCCTGATGCTCACGGCATACAAAAAAGAGACCGGGACCCGCCGCTTTGTAAAAAAAATTGGGGGGGCAGCATAGCCACCCCCCCAATTTTAATTACATGAACTTGCGTTCAATTACATTGCGTTCTTGAAGATTTCGATTACCTGATCAAGAGTAGCGGTACGCGGATTCATGAGCTGGCAAACGTCTTTCTTCGCGTTTTCGGCCATGGTCTTGAGATCCTGCTCTTTAACGTCAAGAGCGGTGAGGTTCGGCGGGATGCCGATAGCGGCGGACAGCTTCTTGATTGCGTCAATAGCTTTCTGTCCGGCTTCCATCGGAGACAGGCCGTCAATATTCTCGCCCATTGCTACGGCAACGTCGGCAAGACGCTCTTTAGCGGCGATCAGGTTGTACTGCTCAACGTGTGGCAGCAGAATGGCGTTACAAACGCCGTGCGGCAGGTTGTAGAAGCCGCCCAGCTGGTGAGCCATAGCGTGAACATAGCCCAGACCGGCATTGTTGAATGCCATACCGGCGAGGAACTGAGCCCATGCCATATCGTCACGCGCCTGGAGGTCGGAACCAAGAGCAACTGCGCGGGGCAGAGACTTGGCGATCAGCTGGATGGCCTTGATGGCGCATGCGTCGGTAATCGGCTCGGCGATGGTGGAAACATATGCTTCAATGGCGTGGGTCAGGGCGTCCATACCGGTAGCAGCGGTCAATGCGGGAGGTTTGCCCACCATGAGAGCAGGGTCAACTATACATACTTTAGCGGTAACACGCCAGTCAACGATAGCCATCTTGACTTTGGTGTCGAGGTTGGTGATGATGCAGAAACGGGTCATTTCGGATGCGGTACCCGCCGTGGTGTTGATGGCGATGTAAGGAATGAATTCGCCGGTGGATTTATCGAGACCTTCAAAGTCACGGATGTCCTTACCGGGGTTTGAAACCATGAGGCCGATACCCTTGCCGCAGTCATGGGAGCTACCGCCACCCAGAGAAACGAGGGAGTCGCATGCGTTGTCTTTATATACTTTTACACCGTCACGTACGCTTACATCCGTCGGGTTGGGTACCGCGCCAGAGTATATAACAGCGGTAACGCCTGAATCCTTCAGGTAACCAGCAATTTGATCGGCAACGCCAAGCTTGGCAAGACCGCCATCACATACGATGAGAGCTTTTTTGAAACCGAGAGTTTTGGCCTGGGGACCGACTTCCTTAGAGCAGCCAATACCGAGAATACTAATAGTAGGAATAAAGAAATAGAAACTCTGTTCTGCTAATGCCATTTGTCAATCCTCCATATTTTATTTATTTACAATCAGAACACATTCGGGCAAATGCCCACACACATCTACAACATCGGACCTTCAGCGTACTAAAGACAAAAGTACTACGCCCTGCGCTCTTACCACCCCCTCTCTCGGCAAATTCTGGAATTCAATAAACAGTGTTTTACTTAGTGCAATTCCAGTGCCACCATGCTTATTCTTTTTTGATTAACCTCAATTACCCGGATTATTGAAGAAAAGTTCCAGCCAGTTATTTTTATTGGTCAAAACTGCAATCCATTTTGGAACATGACGTCTTGATTATAGAGCAGTGCAAAAATTATCGGGTTCTATTTGAACGTCGAAAGTCTACACCAGCTCAGGGACGTGTCAACCCAAGTGTCGAGTTTTTTCCGGTCGTTTTTCAGGCGCCGATAGATTCCGAAACCAGTCAGTCTTACAGGACGCCATTGCCATTGTGGATTACGGCAAAAAGAATCATCCTAAAAAAAGCAATTACCACGGAGAACA
>CAYMFO010000096.1:0-9139 GCA_964389825.1 uncultured Geobacter sp.
GGCAAGCCGTTTCTCAACGGCCTTGTGGATGGTTACGCGCCATTTCATGTTGTACCTTTTTTTAGTACAAAGTCAACAGGTAATATTTTTTGCTTCGTCCCGCTTCCCTCCCTCGATGCTCCCTGGCCGTCCCGCTCCCGGCTTCCAGGTGTACCGGCCCTGGCTGTCCCGATGTTCCGCTTCCCCTTTGGCGTCGTGCTGCTTTGCCCTGTGGCTGCGTTTTCGTGTCCGGCCAATGTGCATTTTTTGCACTTTGCTATTCTCTAATAATTCAAGATTGCGAATGTAAAATTACTCGCCCGATGGTCTCGGTGAGTCTGGGACTTCCCGGAGGTTGGTAGATATTGTTCCAGCGTTGAGCGGCTTTCTGTGCGCCGGTAAGAGTGCGGTATTTCTTTGTGTCTCGCCATGTGCGGGTTTCACCTGAACGGTAATCAACCTTTGTAACCTCAATAGCAAACATCATTCATCCCCTCGCCTATGCGGCCCTTCGCTTGCGCCGTTCTTCCAGGCTGATTACCTTTTCCGGCTCTGGTTGTGCCTTTATCTCTCCCGGCTGGAATGGCGACCATGCCCTTGTTGCAATCATGAATGTATCTGATACCTTTTGCATCGGTTCACGGAGTTCATCAACGGAAATACTTAGATAGTCTTGCGTAACGTCAGTCTTTTCGGGTGTGTGGTTCATCAAACGCTTTAACTCTGGATAGGTCACTATCCTTTGCGCCACACAAGCAAAGGTTCGGCGTAAGTCATGCGGCATGAACCTTGCCCCAGTCATTGAGCCAATCCTTTCAATCTGCCTTCTTGGCTCGGTAAGGTGACCCGTCTTGCCGATGCCTGGAAACACAAAGTCGTTTTCCCGAATCGCGTACCGTCCGGTAAGGATTGATTCTGTGTAGGTCGTAAAGGGGAGGGTGTGATCTTTGCCGTTCTTCGGGTCTATGATGGTGAATGTGCGGCCCCTGAAATCAACATTACCCCACTTGAGCTTTAGGGCTTCATTCTTTCTTAGGCCATTGTATAACGTGAACAGAAGGAAATCCCGGATAACCGGGTTGTTTAGTTCGATGACAGCCTCATACCATGTGGGCAGTTCGTAATCCTGTAGGCGAGACTTCCTTGGTTCAACCTTGTTCCAAGACTTCTGTGAAGATAGTATTCTTGTCGGATTGTCCGGTAAGTCGCCTTTTGCCTCGGTAGCTGCATAACCATAAATCGCCCGTAGGGTTTTCATAGCATTATTGGCCGTGACTTCCCCGGCGCTCTTGGATAGTTTTCTGTGCATGGCCTTTACCATATCATCGGTGATGGATTTCAGGGGCTTGTTCTTCCATGCCTTCAGGTGAACATCCACCATTGTCTTGTAAAAGGTTACCGTTCCCTCTTTCAAGTTCCGTTCTTCAAGGTAAAGGGCGGTTGCTTTCTCAAGGGTGATGCCTCGAAACCGTTCCCTTGCCTTCTCCCGGTTGACGTCTATACCGCTACCCAGTTCGGCAAGGGCCTTTATGGCTCGTTCTCTTGCCTGGCTGGCGGTGATGACTCCGTACTTGTCGATAGTAACCCGCGTAAGTTTTCCCCTGACGCGCTTCATAACAAAGAAGCTCTTTACCGTCGATGACACCCGGATACCAAACCCCTTCAATTCCGAATCCCAGTAATCAACCTGTTTCCCTTTTTCCGTAAAGGGTAAACTGTCTATCACGGATTTCGTCAGTTTTCGTTTCTTCACGGCGCGGCCCCCTGTTGTCTTCCAAGGTAACTTTTTCAATCCATAGGTAACGTATAGGTAACACTAAAGAGGAAACTTGTCAATACTAGATACAACAGTATACGACGTAAGTGGTTGAAATGTATAACATATAGATATTTAAGAATACTAAAGAAAACTTAAAAAATAAGACTGGGGGTCTAGTGGTCGCTGGTTCGAATCCAGTCGCCCCGACCAATAAAACGAGGGGTTACGGCATAAGCCGTAACCCCTCGTTTTATTTTGAAGGATATTTTTCCGCGGAGGAATAGTCATGAAAAACGATAAGATACCTGAAACTGAATTGAATCCTTCGGGTCTCTCGATGGCCGCTGAATCTGTAATAAATCGAATCTTGTCGGAACAGTTTACACATAAATACCTTTTATTATTAATCAGGTCGAAATACTTTACACATAATATCCCAGTTCATTGTTTGGCGCATATTTCGCTAATGATATCATTGTGTTAGATGATTGTATGGATTTTGCAACAAAGGGCGCGAGTAATCCTTGAAAACGTGACGTCTGAATACCGAGGCTGAAAGGATGCCGAAGTTTCATCTTGGATGATGTGAGAGGGTCACAAAATCAGGTAGTGAAAGGAGTATTTCAATGTCCAGTGCTTTCCGTGAAATGTTGAATTGTTGCTTCAAGATCTTTGTCGTGCTGGCGGTTATCATGGCGCTGTTCATATCGGCTGGATGCGGTAAGGGGAAGCAAAGTGGAAGCGAAATCAACTTCGGCGCCGAATACCAGGCCGTATTCCTTGACAACGGCCAGGTCTTCTTCGGCAAGCTTTCAGAGTCAAACTCTGAATATCCCCTGCTGAAAGACGTATTTTATGTTCAGAATCAGACAAACCCCGAGACCAATGAGGTGAAGAGCATACTGATCAAGCGCGGACATGAGTGGCACGGACCTTCCTCCATGCGCATAAACTCGAAGCATATCATCCTCATGGAACCGGTCGGCGCCGATTCCCAGGTGTCGGAGTTGATAAAGGAAGCAAGCACCAAGAAATGAAAAGCAAATACCTGGAATTACATTGATCTTTGCTGTTTCTGATTTTCACAACGGCAAAACAAAGGAGGAAGCCATGGCTACACCAGTTCGTATCTCAAGAAAAAGCGGATGCCGGTTTAATGACATTGTCACCCTACTGCTGATTGCGGGTATATTAGCAGTATGCACCACTGCCGCATATTCGGCGCAGGTTCCCGTGACATGGACTGTTGGCGTTGGTATGTGGTCAAATGGGTCATATTGGAATCCGGTATTAGCTCCCCAATGGCCGAATAACGGAGTCAATGGCAACAATTACAATGTTTTCATTCCGGGAAGCGGAAATGTCAGCCTAGACAAGAGCGTTACGGTGGACAACATCGATATTTCTTCCGCCGGCATGCTCATGATCCTAGACGGAAAATCCTTAAGATTATCTTCAGGCGAAAACAGAGGGGTCATTACAAATAATGGGTTTATCGGACTTGCCTCGACCGGGAGCGATACCCGGCTCGTCATGGAAAATGCCACCCTTACGGGAACGGGCAGGCTCACCCTGAGCGATAATCTCAATAATCGTGTTCTCTATGGCATCAACAACGCCAGGCTCGCCAATGACACCCTTCACACCATCGAAGGCTCGGGGAGCATCGGAAGAGTAGGAAATGCCACGACCTTTACCAACCGGGGTACCGTTACCGCCAACCAGAGCGCTCCGCTGCTGCTTGTCGCCGGGATTGTCAATTCGGGAACCCTCCAGGCCGCTGGCGGCACACTCAAGCTGGATAATGCGACCGTCGCCAACAGCGGCGGGACGATCCAGGGGCTCGGGATGTCGTCCGTCGAGTTCTTCTCCACCCCGGGACAAGTCGACACAAATATTACCGGCGGAACATTGGCCGGCAACATCAGAAATACGAGCGGCAAAGTCACCCTCACCAACCTGAGCAATATGGGGACGTATACGGTCAACAACGCCGCATCCACACGGATTGATGGAACGATCACCAACAACGGTACCATGGCCCTCGCCTCGACCGGGAGCGATACCAGGCTCGTCATGAGCAATGCCACCCTTACGGGAACGGGCAGGCTCACCATGAGCGATAATCTCAATAATCGTGTTCTCTATGGCATCAACAACGCCAGGCTTGTCAATGACACCCTTCACTCTATTGAAGGCTCGGGGAGCATCGGAAGAGTAGGAAATGCCACGACCTTTACCAACCGGGGTACCGTTACCGCCAACCAGAGCGCTCCGCTGCTGCTTGTCGCCGGGATTGTCAATTCGGGAACCCTCCAGGCCGCTGGCGGCACACTCAAGCTGGATAATGCGACCGTCGCCAACAGCGGCGGGACGATCCAGGGGCTCGGGATGTCGTCCGTCGAATTCATCTCAACCCCCGGTCATGTCGCCACAAGCATTACCGGAGGAACATTGGCCGGCAACATCAGGAACGCCAGTGGCAATGTCACCCTTACCAGCCTGACCAACATGGGGACGTATACGGTCAACAACGCCGCATCCACAAGGATTGATGGAACGATTACCAACAACGGTACCTTGGTCCTCGCCTCGACCGGAAGCGATACCAGGCTTGTCATGGGCAATGCCACCCTTACGGGCACGGGCAGGCTCACCATGAGCGATAACTCTCAGAATCGTGTTCTGTACGGTACCAACCATGCAAAACTCACCAATGACACCCTTCACGTCATCGAAGGGTCGGGGTCCATCGGGAGCGCCGGCAATGCCACGACCTTCACCAACCGAGGCACTGTCACGGCCAACCAGAGCACCCCGCTCAACCTTTTTGGTACGGTTATCAACTCGGGAACCTTGCGGTCGAACAATGGCAGCACCTTAATAGTCTCAGGCAACCTGACCAATATTTCGGGAGGAAAGCTCGCGGGTGGGTCCTATTATGTCCAGGGCGCCATGAGATTACCGGGAAACATAAGCGCCAATGCCGCAACCATTACACTTGACGGCAAGAATTCCCAGCTTCTCAATTCAACCGGTTCCGACGCCCTTGCCGGTTTTACCACCAACGACACTGTCGGCGCATTCACCATCAAGAATGGCAGAAACTTCATGACGGCCGACGATTTCACCAACGCCGGCCTCCTTACGGTTGGTGAGGACAGCACTTTGATGATCGGCGACAACGGCGCGGGGACGCTAACCTCTACCGGCACTATTGCCGGTTCAGGCGCCATAGTGGGAAACATCTCGAACAGCGGGACATTCGCTCCCGGAAATTCTCCAGGTAAACTCACGGTAGACGGTGACTACACCCAGGGTGGTTCCGGTTCCCTTTTTATAGAATTAGGCGGAACCGACCAGGGCGTCACCTACGACTTCGTTGCTGTAAATGGAGTAGCAAACCTTAACGGCTTGCTGCAAGTTATGCTCTATGATGGCTTCAATCCAGTGTCCGGCAGTTATTTTGACATATTGATTGCCGATGCCATCAATGGTGAGTTCTCCGATTATCTCATGCCTGAGGGTTGGGACTGGCACGTTGATTATCTTGATCTTTTCGGCTCTGACAATATCAAGGATACAGTAAGACTTACCGCCGGTGACGGCGTCGCCTCCGTCCCCGAACCCGCAACTGTGCTGCTCCTCGGTTTTGGTCTTGCGGGTCTTGTGGGGCTGAGAAGGTTCAGAAACAAACCTGATAAAGGACTTTGAACAAGAACCGGGATTGTTTTCAAAACAGCATTTCCTCTCCTTGTGAGAAAGGCAGGTAAAATTGTTTTGGCAAGGAGTGAACAGGACTTTTACACCAGTGAAGCCATTGTTGATTTCATCGGGATTATCTGTAAGCAATCTCGTAGTTTAGTTCGTAATTCGCGGACCGGCGCCGAAGCAGGCCATTGCCCTTGCGGTATTCCAGTATTACCGTAAGGGCAATGAAAAAATAATGATGCTTTCATTGTGTCTCCTTCTCGCGGCGGTTGTTATGTGTCTCGTGATAAAAATCAACTCTGCTTGTGATGTCATGATTGAGCCGATTTGGATTTGATGAGGTGAAATCGTGCAAATTCAGGGCGGAAAAATAAAAAACTGCGCGGCTTGAGACATGCCGTACGGATTAGCTTTCAATTCCATTCGTAATTTCCATCCTGAAACGGTTACTTCGATTCAGCCCAAAGCCCAACCCTTCGGGCAGCCTTCTCTGTAAATTCCCTTCGGAACTCCTCGCCTTGGTTTTGTCAATCTTCAGGCTTTTTTGTTCGGCGTACAAGCGTTTGTCCCCGCCGCATACCCTCAATTCCCTTGCCATGGCTAAAATCGGCGGAGCTGGTTGTACAGCGAAGGATTGCCTGTTGTGGAGCGGCCATAACGTCGTTGACTCTGGATGTGATTTCCGTTAGTTTTTCCACTCAGGAATTACTGGATCACGTAAAAGGACTGATGGCTGGCCCAGGGAAGAGATGACATGCGAAACCATGCCGAACTGTTTAAAAATTATGAGCTCCTGCTGGAAAAGGTGGATTCGCTTTGCGTGAAAATCCGCTCGATCTGCGGAGACGCAATCACCTGCCGCGAGGGTTGCGACGGGTGCTGCCGCCATTTTTCCGTTTTTCTGGTGGAGGCTGTTTCCATTGCCCTGGCTGTCGGCAGTCTTCCGGAGGAGAGGCAGAGGTTTTTGCGGCGCCGTGTTGAATGGATGAAGGATGGTGATATCTGCCCATTGCTGGTGGACGGCTCGTGCGCCGTTTATGACCATCGTCCGGTGATCTGCCGCACCCATGGCCTTCCCATCCTTATCCGCGAGGGGGAGGAGGTAAGGGTGGATTTTTGTCCGAAAAATTTCAGCGGCACGGAGACCTTGAATGGCGACGCCGTCATAGACCTGGAACGTCTCAATCAGACCTTGGCGGCGATAAACGAGGTTTTCGTCGCCGGCTTTTTCAGGGAAGATCCGCCCAGTGACCTCCGTCTTTCCATGGCAGACGCCCTGATGCTTGAAATCTGACATTTCATACCCCACGGGACTGTGGCATACTTCAGTGACACGGGTTTACCCATCTGATGATATGAAAAGGCATGAGAAAAGGAGGAAACCATGGAGACCCTCGAGGCGATCAGGACCTGGAAAAGCACCCGAAAATTTCTTGACAGACCTGTGGAGGATGAAAAGCTGGACTCGATTATCGAGGCGGTCAGGCGGGCGCCCTCATGGGCCAACATGCAGTGCTGGAGGCTTGTTGTCGTGAAGGACGGCGAAAAGAAGCGCCGTCTGAGCGAACTGGCCTACGTGGAATCATACTTCGCCCCCCTTGGCTACACCAGCAATCCCGCGCAGAAGGGTATCGCGGCCGCGCCCGTGGTTATTGCGCTATGCGCGGACCCGGTCAAATCCGGCAGGATATGGGACCAGTCTTACTATATGACCGATGCCGGCATCGCATCTCAGAATCTGATGCTGACAGCCCATGACCTAGGACTGGGCACGGTCTTCGTGGGGGTGTTCGAGGAAGATAAGGTCCGGGCGCTTCTCAATATCCCCGAAAAGATGCGGGTTGTAGGTCTGTTTCCCCTGGGTTATCCTGCTTCGGCGGGAGAGCCCAGACCGAGAAAGGAAACATCGGAAATAGTGCGTTACGAAGAATGGGGGAGCTGATCTAGGGATTGGCGAGCATGGTCCTGGCCCTTCTGAGGATCATTTCGCATGCGTCCGTGAAACCGACAACACCGGTGTCTATTGAAAGATGATAGTTCGTAGTGTTCATCCATTCAATCCGTGCTATGGATTTGATGAACTTTCCGCGTTGTTTATCCGAATCCTCCGTAAGGGTTTTTGCTTTTTCGTAGTCGGTTATATGGAATATGTCCATCACCCTCCGTATCCGGAACTCTTGTGATGCATGAAGGAATACTTTAATGAGACCCGGATGCTTTGCCAGTATATGGAAGGCGCCCCTTCCTACTATAACGGCGCTGCCATGGCTTGCTATCTTCCGGATTATCATGGCTTCGACCGCGAAAAGGTCTTCGTCAAGGAGTGAGCGGACAGGGGGAACGTGACCAGTCTCGGGCGCGCAGAGGGAGAAGGCGTTGAGAATTCTTTCCCAAGGGCTCATAACCCGTTCGTCGCGTTCCATGAGAAGGCTTTCTTCTTCCTTCAGGTGATTCGCGACCTGCCGGACTATCTCGCGATCCACGTATTTGAAGCCAAGGTTTCTGGCCAGTTTCTGCCCGATATGCGAGCCGCCGCTTCCCATCTGACGCGATATGGTTATAGTGATGTTTTCCGGCATATTGGTTTCCTCCTTCGCGGACCACTTTTTTCCTAGTGTACCATCTGACCGCAAATATGCTTGTCGGCGTGGCCGGGGAACCGCTTAGGCCCGCATTTTTTTGTGATGAACCAAGTTTCTGATGGAAAAATGACATTAATACTGATAAAAAAACAAGTTCCGCACAGGTATTTATGGAAGAGAGAACCAAGGAGATTAAAGTGGAAAAGATCGGAAGAAACGATAACTGTCCATGCGGCAGCGGCAAGAAGTACAAGAAATGCTGTCTTGAAAAAGAGCGTGAAAGGGTTTCACGAATGCAGGACGACGCAGCTGTTGCCAAGCAGGCCCTTGACTGGCTTGGAGAGAAGTACCCCGATGGAGTACGGGAGGCTGTTTTCGGCGGTTTTCTGGGCGCTTTGAAAAAGCGGGAACGGGAAACCGTGGCTTCTCTCTCCTCCGAAATTCAGGAATTGATAAATGTGAACATTGGGGAGTGGCTCCTCACTGACGCGAAGATCCCGGTTCAGGACGGTGAGAAACCGGTTCGTGAGATTTTCATGGAAGGGGATTCTCTTCCGTTGATGGCAGAGGGGAAGAAGTGGCTGGCGGATCTCAGGGAAAATCCCTTGAGTCTGTACGAAATCCGTTCCGTTGAACCGGGCGAGGGGATGATCCTGTCCGATATGTTGACGTCTGAAAGGCCGGATATCCGAGTCCGTGAACGAAAGGCATCCAAAGGTCTGGTAAGATGGGAAACCCTTGGCGCCAGACTCATGAGGTCCGGGGATGATTGGACGTTGTCCGGGGCACTCTATCCCTTGCCTCGCGAGGTTGCGAATACCTGCCGATCCAGGATTCAGAGAAAGGTCAAGGGAGAGGACCCGGGCAGTCTCTCTTTCCGCGAGATATGTGGATCTTTGATAAGAGAGGACTGGCTGAAGAACGCCATCTCGGAGCATCTTCGAGGGGATGCGGAGGAAGTGCCGCTCTCTATTCCTTCACCCGGGGATTTT
Source organism: uncultured Geobacter sp. (assembly GCA_964389825.1). Lineage (GTDB taxonomy): Bacteria > Desulfobacterota > Desulfuromonadia > Geobacterales > Geobacteraceae > RPRC01. The sequence goes on from CAYMFO010000096.1 coordinate 9,024, forward strand.
GAAACCTGGGCCGAAGAATCTCTGCCGCGGCTTGGAGACAGGTCGCCCCGCAAGGCCATCAAGACCCCCGCCGGACGTCGCGCGGTAATGGAATTGCTCAAGTCCTTCGAACTGCG
>CAYMFO010000097.1:0-9093 GCA_964389825.1 uncultured Geobacter sp.
CAGAGGTCACAGAGGGTTTTTGTATAACTATCAAGTAATTACTCCAAAACAAAGATATTACGTTCGGCGCCTCCATGGTGAGTCTGACAGTTCATTTTTTCGCTTTTATATCTCTGTGACCTCCGTGGTTGAAATGCCGTTTTCAGGATAAATTAAATGCGTCTATTTTTCGCCACATACACCATGCCGCGACTGATTCTCGCCTTTCTCATCCTCCTTTCCCCATGGGCGACCGGCGCTTCCCTTGCGCGGGAACCCCTTGAAATCGTCATCACGGGGGTCGAGGACAAACCCCTGGAAAACGTCCGGGCCGCCCTGACACCTCCTGAAGGCATAGTCACCGACGGAAAGGTCAACCTGCCGTGGCTGGAACTGCTGGCCGCCGACGCGCCTGAAAAGGCTCGCGAGGCCCTGGAGCCCTTCGGATACTACGATTCGCGGGTGGAGGCAAGCCTTCGGAAGACGGACGGTTCGGCCTACACCCTGATGGTAACCGTTTATCCCGGCGAACCGGTGGTGGTCGAAGAAGTAGACGTGAGGGTGCGCGGCGCGGGCGCCGGGGAGGATTCCATCCAGGAACTGGTTACGGAATTCCCTCTTAAAAAGGGCGATATCCTGAACCACTCCTCATACGAAAAGGGAAAGAGCCTCCTCAAGGCCCGGGCGGTGGAGATCGGCTATATGGACGCGGATTTCCCCATCCACGAGATACGGGTATCCCGCGGCCAACGAAACGCCCGCATATCCCTGGAGCTGGATACCGGCATCCGTTACCGCTTCGGAGACACCGCCTTCAGAGGCGCGCCCACCTATCCGGACCGCTTCCTGGAACGCTACCTGGACTACGAAAAAGGCGAGTTCTTCTCCCCCCAAAAACTGGGGCGGACGCAGATCAACCTGGGTTCATCGGATCGCTTCAAGGGTGTAGTCGTGACGGCCAACCGGAGAAAGGCCGACGGCCAGGTAATGCCGGTGCGCGTGGAGCTTTCCCCCCTCCCGCGCCGCAGGCTGCGGCCCGGCATAGGCTACGGCACCGACACGGGCGCACGGGGCACGGTGCGCTACAAGGACGTGAACCTGTTCCTCCTGGGCCACGAACTGAACGCGGAGCTGAACATATCCCAGCGTCTCCAGGGGGCCGCAATCGCCTACACCGTGCCCGGCCGGGACATTTACAGCTCCACCGGCCTCCAGCTCAACCTCCAGCGGGAAGACACCAGCACCTACACCAACAGGCTGGCCGCCCTGGAAGGCGCCTGGACCCGAAGCCTGATACGCGGCCAGCAGCTGACCTTCTACACGAAGACCCAATGGGAAGACTATACCATCGGCTCGCAGCGGTCTTCGGCCCTTCTCGTTCTCCCGGGGATCCGCTTCACCATGAGGGACTTCGACAACCTCATCCGGCCGACCCGCGGCTACCGCTTCAGCCTGGAGGCGCGGGGGACCCACCAGTATCTCGGCTCATCAACCGGGGTCTTCCAGGGCATAGCGGATATCTATGCCATTATCCCCCTGCCATGGCGTTTCTCCATCATCGGACGGGCAAAGGGGGCCTTTTCATTCCAGAACGAACCGCTGGCGGAACTGCCGGCCTCCCTCCGTTTCTTCGCCGGAGGCGATCGGAGCGTGCGGGGGTACTCCTTCCAGTCCCTGGGTCCCAAAGACGCGGACGGCAAGGTCATCGGCGGCAAGAACCTGCTCACTACCACCATCGAGCTCGAGCGGGCCCTCTTCGACAACTGGGGGGTCGCGGGATTCCTCGATGCGGGCAACGCCTTCGATTCCCTGAACTACATCCGCCTCTACAAGGGCGCCGGTCTCGGCATCCGCTACTACACCCCAGTCGGCGCCATCCAGCTCGACCTGGCCAGGCAGATAGGAGTGGATGATCCGTCGTTCCGCGTCCATTTCAACGTGGGGTTCGAGTTATGAAAAGGGCCCTTCTATACGGGGCGCTCGGGGCGCTCGCCATCCTCATCCTGGGCGCGGCCGGAGGCGCGGGCTGGCTCCTGGCAACCCCGGAAGGCGGGAGGCGACTGCTGGAAACCGCCGCCTCCATGGCCGGGGCAAGGCTGGAAATCGGCCGCATGGAAGGACGCCTCCTGGACGGGCTCCGCCTGGAAGACGCCACCCTGCGCGCCCCGGAGATGACCATCACCGCCGGACTCCTCATTCTGGACTGGGACCCCCTCCCCCTCCTCATCGGTGACCTGTCCGTGGAAAAACTCCACGCCCGGACAATCGACATCGTGGACAACCGGCCGGAGAGCAAGGAACCGACGGACCTTTCCTGGCCCCTCATATCCGGTCCCCTCGCCCGTGTCAACGGCAGGGTCGGAGAGCTGGATATAACCGGGGTCACATACAAAAAACCCGGGGAAAAGCCTTTTACCCTCAATCGCGTCTCCTGCCGGGCGGACCTGCGGGCCGGCCGCCTCGCCCTCACCAGGCTGATCATCGGCGCGCCGGAGGGAGTTGCAAGCGGCGCGGCCGGCGTCAGCTTCCGCGAACCGCGCCTGAACCTCTTCGCCACTGTCAAGCCATCCTCCCCTGCCGCCGGATTTGAGCGTTTCCTCGTCCACGCGGCCCTGCGACCGGGCCGGGGGGACGAGCAGGCGGCGGGAGAGATTCATGCGGTGGCGGCCGGAAAGGAAAGGAGGGTGGAACTCTCTTCCGGCGCGGCTCTGTCGCGAACCTCCATATCCTTCCGGAACCTGGCCCTCAGCCAGGCCGGCCGCCAGGGGCGCATCACCGGAAAGGGGACCATATCCTTCGCCGAAACCAGACCGGAGTTCCTCATCTCCCTGGGACTGGAAAAGCTGGACCTTTCCCGTGAAGCGCCCACCCTGCCGCCGCTGAACGGCGCCTTTGGCCTGAAGGGATCGGCCGACGCCTACAAGGGTGATTTTCATCTTGCCGTCGCGGGCAAGGGGTGGCGCTCCGCGGACCTGCGGGGAAAGATATCGGGCGACGACAAAAAGGTCGACGTAGCCCTGGAACGTGGCGCATTACTCAACGGGACCATCTCCGGCGCGCTCCGCGCCGCCTGGCCGGAAGGGCTCTCCCTGACGGCCTCCCTGCGCGCCAGAAAACTGGACCCTTCCCGCGTCACCCCGGACTGGAAGGGAGAAGTGAACCTGGATGCGCGGGCTTCCATGAGGAGCGCCGAAGGCGCCCCCGTCTCGGCAAGGCTGGAAGCCCGGTTGCTGGACAGCCGGTTGCGCGGCAGGGCGCTTTCAGGCGTCCTGGCCGCGCGCGCCTCCGGAAACGACGTCATTCTCGACCGGCTTTTCCTCCAGGGCAAGGGATTCGACCTTCGCGCCGCCGGCGATCTGGCCAGGAATATCGTCGCCGATATCCGCATAGACGACATGTCCGGACTGGTTCCCGGCGCGGCGGGCGCCCTGCGGGCCAACGGAAAGATACGCCGGCGCGAAGGCCGTTTCGGCGGAGACATAGCGGGGCGGGCCTCCTCCCTGAAGATAGCCGGCATACGCGCCGGAAGCGCGAATTTCAAGGCGGTCGTAAGCGAAACCAGGGAACAGGCCCTGAACTTGAGCCTCGAAGGCCGCGACCTGGGATACCAGAAGTATTCGGCCGCGGACGCCGGACTGAATATCAAAGGCACATTGAGCCGTCATGTGATAAGCCTGGACGCCTCCTCGCCCCCGGTCAGCCTGAAAACGGTCCTGGAGGGCGGCTACCGCGACTCGGGATGGCAGGGAATGATTACCGCGTTTTCCGGCAACGACGGGGTCGGCCCGTTCACCCTCGAAGGACTCGCGGCCCTGAGGGTATCCGGCAGGGAGATTGGCCTCTCCTCCCTTGCGCTGAACGGCAGCGGCGCCGAACGCCTTGAACTGGATGGAAAAATGGTCTTCAAACCCGGCGACATCCAGCTGGCCGCCCGCTGGCGGCGCCTGAACCTGGCGCGCCTGGCGCGTTTCAAAGAAGAGGGGATCATCGAAGGCGTCACCAACGGCGATCTCTCCGTAACCGATACTTCCGGAAGCCGTGTTGTGATTTCCGGAAACATGGGTTTCACCGGAACAGCCGAGGCCGGACAGCACCGCGTGGAGATCCCTTCAGCGACCGTGCAGGTGGAAACCGCCGGAGGTGAGATCAGGGCCGCCCTGGAGCTGAACACCGCCAGGGACGGCAGGCTGACGGCAAGCTGCGACGCGCCGGCCCCCTCCACCCTCTCGCTCCCGGAACGGATCGGCTTTCAGGCCAGCCTGGAGGGAAGCGATTTCAGGGCGTTCCGTCCCTGGCTCCCGGCCGGGCTTTCCCTGGAAGGAGGCATATCAGCCAAGGCGGAAGGTGAATGGCGCCCTTCGGGAGCGATACGCCTGAACGGAACGGCAAACGTCGGCAAAGGTGTCATCGCCGGCCAGGGGAAACGTGGGGAGCTGCGAGCCGACATCCGCTCGGCCGTCCTCACCTGGGACTGGAGCGGCCAGGCCCTGGACGGCGCCGTCAACCTGGATCTGGCGGAGACCGGCCGCCTGGAAGGTAAATTCACCCTACCGGTTCCCGCCCGTTTCCCGGCCGCCATCGAGCCGGATGGTCCCATTGCCATGACCCTCAACGGCAACGTACGGGAAAACGGCATCCTGTCGGCCCTTTTTCCCGGCATGGTCCAGGAAAGCCGCGGCGAGCTGGAGATTAAGGCAAGGGCCGACGGCACATGGCGCAACCCCCGTTACGGAGGAAAATTCCTCCTGAGCCGCGCGGGAGTCTACCTTCCCCGCGCCGGGGTGCGCTTCAGGGACGTGCAGGTTTCCACTGTGCTGAGAAACGACACCATACGCGTGGAATCCTTCTCGGCCCGTTCCGGCGAAGGCGCGCTGAACGGGAGCGCCCTGATTCGACTGAAGGAATGGAGGCTGGAAAGCTACAGCGGCAAGATCAATGGAGACCGGTTCCAGTTCATGAACCTTCCGGAGCTCCAGCTCCTGGGAAGCCCCAATCTTGATTTCACGGGGACCATGGAAGCGATAACGGTTCGCGGCGAGATGGAAATCCCGGAACTGCTGGCAAGGGACAGCCGCGCTCCGGCCCCCGTGCGCCCCAGCCGCGACGTTGTGGTCGTGGATGCGCCAGCGAAGCCCTCCCGCTCCTTCCCTCTGGCGGTGGACGCCAGGGTGCGGGTGAAATTCGGCGACAAGGTATTCGTCAAGGCCGCGGGGATCGACGCGCGCCTGGGAGGGGAAGTGAACCTGACCATGCGCGGCCCGGATGACATCAGGGGCAAGGGAGAGGTGCGGGTGGAGAAGGGGAACTTCAGGGCCTATGGCGTAAACCTGCAAATAACCAAGGGACGTCTGGTATTCCCCGGCGGCCCGGTCTCCCGGCCGAACCTGGATATCCTGGCGCTGCGCACCGTGGGAGAGGTCAAAGCGGGCGTAATGGTCGGCGGCACGCTCCAGAACCCGGCAATCCGCCTCTATTCGGAACCGGGCATGGCTGAAAGCGACATCATGGGCTACATCGTCCTCGGCCATCCCATGAGCGGCGGCAAGGGGCAGGCGAACGCCGTCATGGGCGCGGCCGGGCTCCTCCTTTCCGCCGGGGAATCGGCCGTGCTCAGGGAACAGATAACCGAGCGGTTCGGAATAGACACCTTCGGCATGGAACAGGACAAGACCGACGCCACCCGCTCCCTGGTAACGGTGGGCAAATACCTGACCCCCAATCTCTTCCTCAGTTACGGGCGCTCCCTCTTCTCTCCGGCGCAGTTGCTGCGCGCCCGCTACACCTTCTCCGAAAGGTGGGAGATTGAGACCTGGACCGGAACGGAAAGCGGGGTAGATTTGTTCTACAAGATAAACTTCAACTGACGGCGCCGGCTACGCCGGAGTATACTGATTCATCGGACACCTCTCCTTTTTGATGGTTGAGCTTAACATAGTGTCCGGTTCTATTGAACCACATCATTATAAGGCACTTTCAGGGGAACGAATTCCGGGTTTTGATACGATTTAAAAAATCGTTTCAGCTCTGGGGCTCAAACTGCATGCGGAAGCCAGATAAACCTGCTGACTGTCCTTGTTGTGAAGCTCATGCCTTTATTTCATTTCAATTCGTCCAGAAGCATCGGTTTTTTTCATGCCGCCCATTGTCCTACGGCCGGGTCGCGGTAAAGATCGCCCGCAGCGGCGCCGGGTGCCCTTCAATCGTCCTCTCCCCATCATCCGGATCAAGAAAATCCGCCAGCGACTCCCACTGCATCCACTCCGTCGAGCGTTGTTCCCCGAGGCTGGTGCGGGTGACATTGACGCAGGAAATCTCCGTGAATCCGCAACGGTGCAACCAGAGGGTCATTGCCGCAACAGACGGAAGGAACCAGACATTGCGCATTTTTGCATACCGTCCCGGCGGCACGAAGACCGTCTCCCCATCCCCTTCGACAATCAGGGTCTCCAGGACCAGCTCCCCTCCCGGACGGAGGCAGTCCTTCAACTCGAAAAGATGGTCGAGGGGTGAGCGGCGATGGCAGAGGACGCCCATGGAGAAGACGCTGTCGAAGCAGGAAAGCTTGGCCGGCACATCCTCGATGCCGATGGGAATGACATGGTGCCGCGGATCGCTGAGGTAGCGTTGCATTACCTGGAACTGCATCACCGAAACCAGAAAGGGCTCGATGCCGAGGACGAAGTCGGCGCCGGCGCCGCGCATGCGCCAGCCGTGATAGCCGTTGCCGCAGCCGACATCGAGGACCCTGCGTCCGGCCAGCGGCCGGATGTGCGGCAGAAGGCGTTCCCACTTCCAGTCGGAGCGCCACTCGGTATCGATCTCGATGCCGAACAGAGTGTAGGGGCCTTTCCGCCAGGGGTGAAAAGCCTGGAGCCGGGCGTTCAACTCTTCGCGGCTGATGACGCCGAGATCAGCGCTCGTGCCGATGGTTACATTGTCCCGCAGCGAAATTCGAGACGGTCGTATCTCCGGCAGCGACTGCAGAGCGCCCAGCCGGCCCGCCATATCGCCGTAACGTTCGAAGAGCCGCTCCTCGGCCAGGGTCGTTTGCAGTTGCTCTGCCCAGCGCTCCTGACCCATGGCGGCAAGCCGCGGATAGAGTGAATCGTAGAATTTCATTTCATCGCGACCAGAGAGGCAAAATTAAAGCACTGGAACCAGAGTTCAGAGGAAGAGAAGCCCGCCGCCCGCAGCCGTTTTTGATGGCAGGCAAGGGTCTCGGGAATCATCACCTTCTCCAGCGCCGACCGCTTCTGGCTGATCTCGAGATCGCTGTAGCCGTTGGCCCGCTTGAAGTCGTGATGCAGCTCTTCAAGAAAGTGTTGTCGCCGCGGCTCGCTGAAAGCGATCTTCTCCGAGAGGATGAGAATGCCGTCCGGTCTGAGCCCGGCATGGATCCGCTGAATCAGCGCCAGTCGCTGTTCCGGAGGGATGAATTGCAGGGTGAAGTTGAGGACGGCGACCGAGGCGTTTTCGATCGCCACATCCTGGAGGTCGGCGCAGATCATCGTCACCGGAACGGTCGACTCGGTATCAAGAGCCAGGAGCTCACGGGCGCGCGCTATCATCGCCGGGGAGTTATCCACCGCGATAATGTCGCAGTCCGGCGCGGTGATCCGTCGGCGCATGGCCAGGCTGGCCGCCCCGAGGGAGCAGCCGAGATCATAGCAGTGACTCCCGGCCCGTGCGTATTTCGCGGCGAGGATGCCGATGTTGGATATGATCATCGCGTAGCCGGGGACCGAGCGTTGTATCATGTCGGGAAAGACCGCGGCAACCCGTTCATCGAACTGAAAATCAATTATATTCCGCAGGGGTGCGGCATAGATGGCATCGGTTTTCTTGGGCACTGGTTTCTGATCCTTATCAAGCCGGATTTTCGTAATATGGATAAAGATATCAATTCTGCCGCGGACCGGCAACCATAACCGCTTTCGGGTCCGCGAAACATATAATGTCATGTCTCCACCCATGACATTGTCACAGGTGGAGACATGGTACCTTCATCTTCCCTTGATATCTAATAGCCGCCGGATGCACCGCCTCCCCCGAATGTGCCACCGCCCGGTTTGAATCCCTCGGCCTGCGGCGCCCTGGCCTCCGGGGCGAGGGGCTGGATCGCCGCCAGCGCCTCGGCATCGAGACCATAGAGGCGCGGTTCGAGCAGCGGTTCGGCGGTAAAGGCGCCACGGCAACGATTCGAACCGGCGCGCAGCCAGCGCAGCAGGCCGAAGGCGAGACCCGCCACCAACAGCCCCGCGGCCGTCAACTCCTCGGCAAGATGCCCGAAATGAACGTAGTACTTGATGGTGAGGACCGACAGGATGGCGGAGACAACGCCGAACCAGAGCAGCGCCCGGTCGCGGCGGCCGATTCCCATCGCCAGGGCCGCCATCGGCAGGATGGCGGTAAGCAGGGCGCAGAAGTGATCGCTCCAGGGGAAGAGCAATTCTTCCGGCGTCCACCCGAGCCATTCCCGCCAGAGGAGTCGGTGGGCATAGAGGTTCACGTCAAGGTAGATCCCAGCCCAGCCCGCTATGCGCACAGTCTCCAGAGACCAGGCGTATCCCCGGGGCAGACTGTTTCGGCCTACGAGTCGCCGTTGCGCCCAGATTGCCGCTGCGCCGAGCAGCAGCAGGAGGAAGAGTCGAGACAGGTGCGGCTGCCGCCAATGGAGAATGTTCGCAATATGGAAGGGAATACCGGCCACGGCGAGCATCGCCCCGAACGCCGCCAGGGCGTAGCCGTAGCGGACCGTCAGCAGGATCGCTCCGGCCAGGACGATGCCGTGTGCCGTCAGCCCGGCCAGACGATCAGCACCGTTCCCCCAGTCGTGGGCGGGGATGGCGACAGCCAGGGCGAGCATGCCGACCGCCAGCAGCAGTAACACCTCCTCGGCGCCGCAGCGGTAGAGGCGGCGACCGGCAATGAGCTCGTGATCGGCGACCCAGGCGCAGAGAGGGGCGAAGATCAGGCACAACAGGGTGAAGCCGGTTTCCTCAACCTTCAGTGTCACGGCCGGCAGCGCCACCAGGGCCACCACTCCGACCGTGGTGAAAACGGCGAGGAGGATGCGAATGAAGAGGTTCACCCGCACCAGTTCCGGACGATAGC
>CAYMFO010000098.1:0-8444 GCA_964389825.1 uncultured Geobacter sp.
AATACCGGCAGGTTAACCTTAAAAGACAGATGGCAAAGTGTCAAACTTCGGTGAATCCGACCTGCAAAGGGCACTCTATCCAGCAGTCCGCAAGGCAAGAATCCCCAAGCGCGTCACTTCCCACACCTTCCGCCACTCCTTTGCCACCCACCTTCTCCAGGCCAACTACGACATCCGTGTCATTCAGAAACTTCTTGGCCACTCAAGCCTCAAAACTACCATGATTTACACCCACTGCGTCCCGGTCAGAACGGTGAAGGAACCGAGGAGTCCGCTGGATTTATGAAAGCAGGCTGAAGGCTGAAGGCTGAAGGAAAGGCGGATAAAGGCGTAAGAGCAAGGCATGGGAAGGGGAGGGGCATGCGCGATCACACCAAGCCGCGAGCTTTTGAGCTGGCTGACGGATGAAGGTGCGGCAATAAATCAGAGGGTCTTCCGGAACCGGTTCACGGCGAAGCCGAGGATGGCGGTTCCCAGCAGGAGCAGGGCGAGGTACTGCTGCCAGAGGACCGTGATGCCCACGCCTTTCAGGAAGATGCCGCGGATGATCACCAGGTAGTAGCGGAGCGGGTTGAGGAAGGTGAGCCACTGCACCGTCTCGGGCATGTTCTCGATGGGGAAGGCGAAGCCGGAGAGGAGCATGGCCGGGAAGATGAAGAAGAAGGCGCTCATCATGGCCTGCTGCTGGGTGCGGCTGACCGTGGAGATGAACAGGCCGAAGCCGAGGCTGCTCATGAGGAAGAGGGCCGTGGCGGCGAACAGCAGGGTGACGCTGCCGCGTATCGGGACGTCGAACCAGAAAAAGGCCAGCAGGGTTATGATGGCCACGTCGATAAATCCGATGATTATGAAGGGAACGGTCTTGCCCAGGATGAACTCGCCCCGCCGGATGGGGGTGACGATGATCTGCTCCATGGTGCCTATTTCCTTCTCCCGCACCACGGCCATGCTGGAGAGAAGCATGGTGATGATGAACACGATGTTGGCGATGACGGCGGGCACGTAGAAGTTTCGGCTTTCCAGGTTTTCGTTGAACCAGGCGCGGCTCGCCGTCTCCACACCGCCCGGCCGATAGGCGGCGCCGAAGGCTCGGGCCGCCTGCTCCATCCGTATCCGCTCGTTGAAGCGCGCCGCTATTCTCGACGCGTAGTTCAGGGCGATACCCGCGGTGTTGGAGTCGGTTCCGTCCAGGATCATCTGCAGCGGCGCTTCGCGGCCGGAACGCAGGGCCTCGCCGAAACCCCTGTTCATGCGCAGCGCCACCTTTACCGCTCCCCGGTCAAGAAGCTTGCCCATCCGCCGTTCGTCTCCGATGTGCTCCACGATACGGAAATAGCCGGAACCGGCGAAGCGCGCTATCAGGTCACGGCTCTCCGGGCTGTTGTCCAGGTCGTAGACTGCCGTTGACACGTCCCGGACGTCGGTGTTGACCGCGTAGCCGAACACCAGGGTCTGGAAGATCGGGATGACGAAGATGATGAAGCGCATCCTGGGGTCCCGCAGCACCTGGATAAATTCTTTTTTCAGCATGGCCTTGAGGCGTTCGAACATGGCAGACCCCGCTCTTAGGAACTGTAAACAAATAACATGGTCATCTTGCATCTCATCTTCAGGTCATCTTTGACCGAACCTCAATCACCAAATCCTCAACGTAGCCCTGCTACGTCTGCGGTTTGGTTCAATCAGTTCAGCCAAATCTGAACTGAATCTGAACGCAATATTAACCATGCTATTCATTTACAGTTCCTTACTCGATCTTCTTCCTGAATTTCTTCATGGACAGACCCAGCGCCAGCACAGCGAACGCCGCCAGCAGGGCCACCTCGCCCGCCATGACGCCCAAACCCACGTCTTTCAGATAGATGCCCCGCAGGATGGTTACGAAGTAACGGGCGGTTACGATATGAGTTATTCCCTGGACCGCGGCCGGCATCGTTTCAATGGGGAAGATGAAGCCGGAGAGGAGAAATGCCGGGAGCACGGTGGCTACCAGCGCCACCTGGCTGGCGACAAACTGGTTTTTGGCGCCGATGCTGATGAGGATGCCCAGGGACAGGGCGCCGGTGAGGAACAGCAGGGACAGGCCGAACAGGAGCGCCAGGCTGCCGCGCAGGGGGATATCGAAGATGAATTCGCCCACCAGCACCGACAGGACGAGGTCGATGACGCCGATGGTGAAGTAGGGGATGAGCTTGCCCAGGATCATTTCCCCGCCGGTGAGGGGGGTGGAGATGAGCTGCTCCATGGTTCCGGTCTCCCATTCTCGGGCGACCGTGAGGGAGGTGAGGAGGGCGGCGATGATCATCATGATGACCGCTATCAGGCCGGGAAAGATGTAGTTTTTCGACACCATGTCGGTGTTGAACCAGACGCGGGGCCGCACGTCCACTGTCGGGAGGCGAGGTTCGCTTCCCGAGACCCGGCGAATCCGCTTCAGGGCGATATCGCGGGAATAGCCGGCGACCACGCTTTCCGCGTAGCCCAGGGCGAAGGTGGCGGTGTTGGGGTCGCTGCCGTCCACGATGACCTGGACGGTGGTGTTTCGTCCCCTATCGACGTCCCTGGCGAAATCCCGCGGCACAACCAGCGCGATGACGGCCTGGCGGGAGTCGATGGCTCTCTCGATGTCGCGGTAGTGGTCCGTATGTTGTTGCAGGGAGAAGTAGCGGGAGCCGGTGAAACGGCTGACCAGTTCCCGGCTGGCGCTGGTTTCGCTCTGGTCCCAGACGATGAGCGGCACCCGGTCTACATCCAGGGTGAGGGCGTAGCCGAACAGGAACAGCATGAGCAATGGGATGCCGATGCCCATGCCCAGGCTGCGCGGGTCGCGGATGACGTGGAGGAACTCCTTTTTTGCGACCGCTATGACGCGATGAGGTTTCATTGCTTGACTTCCCGCTGCCCTGCCTCCATCCGGTCCCGCGCCTCGATGAGGGAGACGAAGACGTCTTCCAGGGACGGCAGGATGGTTTCCATGCCCCGTGGCGTGATGCCCAGACCGGCCAGCGTGTCCTTGATGGCGGGGATGGCCCTGGCGGCGTTTTCCGCTACCACGTGCAGGCCTGCTCCAAACAGGGCCGCGTGTCTCACTCCATCAATCCTTTCAATGCTCTCCATGGCGTCCTGGGGCCCATCGCACAGGACCTCCACGACCTCTTCCTTCATGAAGCGGGTCTTCAGCTCCTCCGGCGACCCGCTCGCGATAAGCTCGCCCCGGTAGATGAGCCCCAGGCGGTCGCAGTATTCCGCCTCGTCCATGTAGTGGGTGGTGACGAACACGGTGGTCCCCCGGTCCGCCAGGCGGTAGATGAGGTCCCAGAAGTTTCTCCGGCTGACGGGGTCCACGCCCGAGGTGGGTTCGTCCAGGAAGATAACCGGCGGTTCGTGGAGGATGGCGCAACCCAGGGCCAGCCGCTGCTTCCATCCGGCGGAGAGGACGGAGGCGGGGGAGGATCGGTGCTCCCGGAGTCCGGCCATTTCGATGACCCATTCCCTCCGTTGGGCCTTTTTCCCCGGCGGAATCCGGTAAATGCCGCTGTAGAAGTCGATGTTCTCCTCCACGGTGAGGTCTTCGTAGAGGGAGAACTTCTGGCTCATGTAGCCGATGGCGGTCTTGATGAGCTCCGGTTCCCGCACGATATCGAAGCCCGCCACCGCGCCCGACCCGCTGCTGGGCGTCAGGATGCCGCACAGCATGCGGATGGTGGTGGATTTTCCGGCGCCGTTGGGACCGAGAAAGCCGAAGATCTCCCCTCGCTTCACGTCCAGGCTGATGCGGTCCACGGCCGTGAAGTCGCCGAAGCGGCGGGAGAGGTCCCGCAGGGTGACGGTGATGTTGTTCGTTTCCATATCGTCGCTGATATCCATTGTAACTGGGTTTTGTTATGCCGTTCTTTGTGAATTGTTGCTCAGCACCGACACGAACACGTCCTCCAGGCTCGGTTCCACGGTCCGGGTCCCCAGGAGGGCGATGCCCTCTCCGGAGCAGGCGGCCGCAATCAATCGCCCTGTCTCGTCCGGATCTCCGGTGACCACATGGACCTTGTCTCCGAACAGGCCCACGGACGTGTCCGGCAGCCGTTCCCGGAGCAGGCGGGCGGCGCGTCTCGGCGCCGCGGCCCGCACCTCCACGATGGTCCCCCGCATCAGTCCCTTGAGGCCGGCGGGCGTGTCGCAGGCCAGCAGCCTTCCCTGGTGGATCAGGCCTACCCGGTTGCAGCGGTCAGCCTCGTCCAGGTAGGCGGTGGAGACGAATATCGTGACCCTTTCCTTCAGAAGGCGGTAGAGGATGCGCCAGAAGTCGCGGCGGGAGACCGGGTCAACTCCGTTGGTGGGCTCATCCAGGAACAGCGCCCTGGGGGTATGCACCAGGGCGCAGGCGAGGCCCAGTTTCTGCTTCATGCCGCCGGACAGGTTGCCTGCCTTCCGTTTGCGGAACGGCAGCAGGTTACTGAAGGCCAGCAGTTCGTCGATCTTCTCTCCCCGTCCCCGACGTGGCAGGCCGAAGATGTCCGCGTAGAAACGGATGTTCTCCTGCACGGTGAGGTCGGGGTAGAGGCCGAAGCGCTGGCTCATGTAGCCGATCTTGCCCTTCACGGCCTCGGCCTCGCGCGCCGTGTGGCGTCCCATCACCAGGGCGTGTCCGGACGTGGGTTCCATGACCGCCGTGAGCATGCGCATGGTGGTGGTCTTGCCCGCGCCGTCGGAACCGACCAGGCCGAATAGTTCACCCTCGGCTACGGACAGGGTGAGGCTGTCCACCGCGGTCAGGTTTCCGAATTTCTTTGTCAGGTTTTTGGTTTGAATAGCGTACATGTAAAGTGAAAGGTGAAAAGTAATTAGTAATGAGTGATAAGTAAATGCTAGTGTTGCCGGCGGTTGGCGGTTTTTTGCTGGTCAATTTTTATTTCCGCGTCCGCGGGCATGCCTGGTTTCAGTTCTCCGTTCGGGTTGGGCAGGGTGATCTTGATGCGATAGACCAGCTTTACGCGCTCTTTGGGCGTCTGCACGCTCTTGGGGGTGAATTCCGCCTCCTGGGAGATGAAAGAGATTTGGCCCCGGTAGCTCTTTCCGGGCCAGGTGTCGGTGGTCACGGTCGCCTCCTGTCCCACCCTGACCCGTCCCAGGTCGGTCTCGCTGATGTAGGCCCGCAGCCAGACCTCGTCCATCATGCCCACGGTCACTACCGGCGTCCCCGCCGTTACCTGCTCTCCCGGCTCGATATTCTTGGAAAGCACCAGGCCGGAGGTCGACGAGCGCAGTTCGGCGTACCCCAGCCTGGTTTCCGACAGGGCGAGGGCCGCCTCCGCGCCGGAGAGGCGCGCGCTGGCCTGGTCGATGGTCTCTTTCCGGGGGCCGCTCCGGAGCAGGTTGAGCCGCTCCGTCGCTTCGCGCACGCTTGCCCGGGACGCTTCGTAGGCCGCCCTGGAAGCGTCGAAGTCACGGGCCGATATGACTTCCTTTTTATACAGCTGCCGCTGGCGGGCGAAATCGAGCCGGAGGCGCTCCGCTTCGGCCGATATCCCGCGGAGGGCCGCGTCGGCCTGGGCGATTTCCTCCCTGCGATAGCCCGTCTCCAGTTCGTCAAGGGCGGCCCGGGCCGCACTGACATCGGCCCGGCGGCCTTCCGTCTCGTGTCGCAGATCCTCCGGGTCCAGACGCGCAATGACCTGCCCTGTTTTCACCGTTTCCCCTTCGTCCACGAGGCGTTCCCGCACCCGTCCCGGGATCTTGAAGCTCAGTTCCACTGTGGTCACTTCAATGTTGCCCGATATCCGCAGTGTTCCTCCCTGGTCCCTGTTTCTGAACCCGAAGAAAACCAGAACGACTGTTGCAACAACAATCAGAAAAATAACGGCGAGCAGAAGCTTTTTCTTCATACCATCTCCTTTGCTGCTGTTCCATGGGACCGGTTCCTACGGGGTTGCGCTGGCTTTTTCGTACTGCTGGATGATCAGGAGAATGCCCCAGGGAAGGGTGATGACGATGCCGAAGAAGAGGGCAAGGGTTCCGCTGCCTGCCAGCAGTCCGCCCACGAGAACGGCCAGGAGCCAGGGAACGGGATGTCTCTGGATGGCGCCGAAGCTCCATTGCACCGCATCGATTGCATTGGCGTTCCGGTCCACGACCCGGTAGAACCCCGGCGTCCCGAGGATGGTTACGGCGCACTGGGCCAGCCGGCCAAAGAACGGGACGTGGCCGGCCGCTATCATGGCGATGAAAAAGAGGAGCGCGTAGACGAAGGCGTTGCCGAAGCAGTCCCACGCAGAGAAGAGATTGGCCGGTTCCGCTTTGCCGCCGCGGCTGATCTTTATCAGCCCGCGCAGATAGCCGGCAAAGAACGCTACGTTGACGATGGGTATCCAGCCCAGCAGAACGAATACGAGGGTTAATACCACGAGATCCCCCAGGTTATCCTTCCACAGGTTAGTCGCCCGGTTGAACAGCGCGCCGAAGTCTTCCCCGGTTGGAGGGGGCGGCGGAGGCGGGCCGTGTTCGGGTTCTGGACCTGTCGACGACACCTTGCTGAAACAGAAGGGACAGGATGAACTCCCTTCCACGATTTCTTTTCCGCACGAGTTGCATTTCATTGCCCTTATCCTCCTGGTCAGGTTATCGGAATGTCCCCTCCGAGGGGCAAAGTTTACGGCGTTCCCGGAAAATATGCAACATGCGCTGTTTTCCGGATCTGGAAGAGATCGCCTGCCGATTCATGGATGACTGGTATACTGTGCGGAAAAGACCATTTCACGGCGGGACCGGCGGGCGAGGGCCGGGAAAGAGGAGGGGTGACATGAAGGTGTTGAGACGGATAGCCGCGGTGTTGACGTGTGTCGCCTTTCTCGGCGGCTGCTTCCAGGTGGAGACCAGGGTCCGGGTCAATCCGGACGGGAGCGGTACGGTCGAGGAAAGGATGCTCATGAGTGACAAGGTGATCAGGCAGCTTGATGAGATGTCCAGGGCCTTTGCCGGACCGGAAGGGAAAGCGGCGCCCTTTAACCTCCATGATCAGAAGGAGTTGCGTAGTCGGGCGGAGACTATGGGCGAGGGGGTGAAATACGTTTCCAGCGATGATATCTCTTCCGATGGCTATACCGGTTACCGGGCGGTCTATTCCTTCAGGGACATAAACAAACTCAGGTTGAGTCAGGAGACGACGAAGCCTGGTGCGGGAGGGTCCGGGGAACAGGGAAAAACCGGCGGCAAGCCCTTTCTCTTCCAGTTCACGCCGGGAAAGGCGGCCCGGCTCGTGGTGATACCGCCGCCCGAAAAGGCGGCTGAGCGGAAAACCGCCACTGAGGGAGATGAAAAGCCCGCTGCCGGGGAGGAAGGCGCGAAGCAGGCGCCGACTCCGGAACAGGAAAAGGAGATGGCTGAGATCATGAAGGGGCTGAGGTTTTCCCTGGTGGTAGAGGTGAACGGCAAGGTCATTTCCAGCAACGCCACCCATCGAGAAGGCGGGCGCATCACCGTTTTTGAGTTCGACCTGGCCAAGTTCGGGAACGACCCGGAAAAGCTGCGTCTTCTGAAGACGGCGGACCCGGCGGATTATGCCGACGCCAAGGAGTTGATGAAGGCCTTTCCAGGCATCAAGGCGGACCTGAATGAACGCATTGAGGTGGTATTCAGCAGGTAGCCTTATTGTGCTCTGACTGTTTCAAGGCATGACGAACCCTTATCTGTTTGCGGGAAAAAGAGGTTTTCATGTAATCCAGCTAAAAGTTTACTTGGAAATAATTAGAAAATTTTGTAAGGTACGCACGGATTATCTAACTGTCTTCAGGGGGAGGCATGCTCGCCAAGGTTGTCGGCAGTTCGCTCGTGGGTATCGACGCCATTCTCGTCGATGTGGAGGTGGATATCTCGCAGGGGCTTCCCCAGTTCGCCACGGTTGGACTGCCCGACGGCGCGGTCAAGGAGAGCAAAGACCGGGTGAAGTCCGCCCTGAAGAACTCCGGATACGAGTTTCCCTGCCGCAGGATTACCGTGAACCTTGCCCCGGCGGATATCAGGAAGGAGGGGACAGCCTTCGACCTTCCCATCTCCATCGCCATCCTGGCCGCTACCGGTGTGGTGAAGGCGCAAAGACTCAGGGACTATCTCCTCTTGGGAGAACTCTCCCTGGACGGGAGGGTCAGGCCTGTCTGCGGGTGTCTGTCCGTTGCCGTTACAGCGAGGAACGCCGGGTTCGCCGGTGTTATCGCGCCTCGTGAAAATGCCCGTGAAGGCGCGGTTGTGGAGGGGGTGGACGTCATCGGAGTCTCGGAACTGGCGGAGGTTGTCCAGTTTCTCAATGGCGAGATGGAGATCGAGCCCTGCCGGGTTGATCTCCGGGAGATATTCCGTGATGCCTCCGGCTATGATGAAGATTTCTCCGAGGTGAAGGGCCAGGACCACGCCAAGCGCGCCATCGAGGTGGCCGCCGCCGGCGCCCACAACATCCT
>CAYMFO010000099.1:0-8349 GCA_964389825.1 uncultured Geobacter sp.
TCAACCATCACCACGACCAATGGCAGGGGGTGGAACGAAACCGCTCCCTGGCCCTCTACTGGCACAACGCGCCGGATGACGCGGAATTAGAACTGATGGTAGCGGGGAGATAGCGCAACCGCCATGTCTGGACGTCATTATCACAGGGAACTGGTCCGGTTGAAGGTAGATTCGAGAGAGTTTGCCCTGGCTTGGCCGGCCCTGGCGCCGGCGCTTGCCGAGCCCTCGGCCGATCCGGACGCGGAACGGCTTCTGGAGGGAATCGCCTTCAAGATCGGCCTCCTTCGCGAGAAACTGGAAGCCGACTTCCCCGAGGCCGTCAACGAGATGACGGGGCGTCTCTTCCCGCATTATGCCCGTCATCTCCCCGCCTCCACCGTTATCGCCTTCACCCTGAAACCGCCGGCTACGGACTCCCGCATCATACCTGCCGGAACGCTCATCCATTCCGTTCCTGTCAAGGGGACTTCCTGCCCATTTTCTACCACCCGGGACGTAGAACTGCATCCCCTGCACATAACCAGGGTCACGCAGGGACGATTATCCGCAAGGGAGTGGGAGATCCGCATCTCCCTGTCCCTTGCGGGACTTCCCCTGAGAACATGGCGAGCCGGGAAGCTCAACCTCTTTCTTTCCGGCGACCGCATATCCGCCGCGGACCTGTTCCTGTGCCTGAACCGCCATCTGAAAGGCATCGTCATCGCCCCGGAAACAGGAGGAACCTCCCTGGTCCTGCCGCCCGAGCGCCTGAGGCCGGTTGGTTTCGACGCGGACGCATCACTGTTTCCATATCCCCCCCACGCCTTTCCCGGATATCGTCTTCTCCAGGAATACTTCGCCTTTCCCGGCAAATTCCTCTTCTTCGACCTGAGCGGCCTGGAGCAATGGCAAGACCGGGGAGAAGGAAACCGCTTCTCCGTCACCTTCCAACTGGAAGGTCCCGCCTCCGGGCCGATACCCGTCCGGCGCGACAGCTTCACATTGTCCTCCGTTCCCGCGGTCAACCTCTTTCCCCACGAAGCCGATCCGATTCTCCTGGATCATCGCGCGACCGCCTGTCTCGTGCGTCCATCGGGGCCGGACCCCTCCCATTACCAGGTATTCTCGGTGGACGGCGTGACCGGTATCACGCGCGGTACAGGCCGGGAACGGAGCTATGCCCCCTTTGACCTCTTCCGGGCGGAAAACCGGGACACGCCCGTTTACCGGACAATGCCCCGAAAGTCGGCGGTTCACGCCGGATTCGACATCTATCTATCCGCGGCCTGGCCCCTGGAGAGTCCTCCTTCCGGAGATGAAACACTCTCCATTCAGCTTACCTGCGGCAACGGAACACTTCCCGAGGGGCTCCACGCGGGCGATATCACCCGGCTTTCATCCGAATTAACGGACACCGTAGCGGCCCGCAACATCACCCCCATCAATCCGGGGACCTTTCCGCCCCTAGCGGCGGAGCTTGGCGACAGATTCACCACCCATCTCTTCCTCTCCTGCCTCTCCCTGGCGAGCTCTGATATCCTCCCTTCCCTCTTGGAGCTCTATGTCCTCACCGGGGACCGCTCCGGGGCATCGGTGGCCGCCAGCGGAAAGCGCATCGCCGGGATCAGGGAGGTAACGGCGCTGCCGTGCCACCGGTGGGTGCGGGGCATGCCGCTGAGCGGCAGGGAGGTCCGGGTGAAAGCGCGCGGGGATCACTTCGGCGGGCCCGGCGACCTGTACCTGTTCGGCTGCGTCCTTGAGCGGTTTCTGGCCCAGTGCGCCGAACCCAACACCTTTACCCTGCTGACCCTCGAAGAGACCCTGAAAGGAGGAGTCTATCAATGGCCGCCCAGGCTTGGCCGGAAACCTCTCCTCTGATACGCGACCTGCTCGAGCGGGGGCATGAATTCAGCTTCCCCCAGGTCATGCGCCTGGCGCGCGCCTGCCTCGGGCCGGACGCCCTGGAGCGGAACCGGGTGCGGGTGCGTCCCGAACTCTCCCTCGCCTTTCCCGCCGCCGATGTGGACCGGGTGGAGATAAGCGACGACGGCGGACTTCTGGTCAGCGCCAACTTCGGAGGGCTGTACGGCGTCGACTCCCCCTTGCCCACCTTCGAGACCGAAGACCTGTTCGACGACCAGTGCGACGACAGAACGGCGGCGAGGGACTTTCTCGACATCATCCACCAGCGGCTCTACTACCTCTACGGCGCCTGCTGGAGCAAGTACCGGACCCTCATCCGGATCGTGGAGGAAAGGGACCCGGCGGAGATCCGCAGGGCCTGGTGCCTCATCGGCATGGGAGAAGGGGAACTGGCGGAACTCGCTCCCGACTCCTTTCCCTTCCTCCGCTACAGCGGCCTCTTCGCCCGGCTCACCCGACCCGTCTCCGCCCTGGAGGCCATGCTCAAGGACGCCCTCGGGATTGAAGACATCGAAATCCTTCAGTGCCAAAGGCGCGTGGTTCCCATCCCCGAAGAACAGCGGATGCGTCTCGACAGCGGCAATAACACCCTGGACGTGGACGCGGTCCTGGGACCGGACGTGGAAGACTGGATGGGAAAGATGATCATCAAGGCGGGTCCCCTTGACTGGGAGCAGTACACCGCGCTTCTGCCGGGCGCTTCCCTCTACAACCTGATGGCCATGCTGGTCCACCTCTACCTGCCTCACCCCCTGGCGCTGGAGCTGGAACTGGTCCTGGCCGAGGGAGAGGCGCCTCCCTTTGTCATGGACAACCCGGAATTCAGGCTCGACTACACCATCTTCCTCTTCGATGACATCATGCCCGAGACCGGCGTCCGCTTTCCCCTTGCAGCGCCGGCGCTGCGCAACCCTCACCATGAGCCCGACTACGAATCATACTCCGAAGAGGGTAGGGACTCTCCGTTCATCGCCGCCTACCGGAAGGAACTGGCGCATCTCCGGGAACTGGCCGCGGAATTCGGCCGGGAGCGCCCGGAAATAGCCCCTCTGGTGAGCGGCCCCATGGCCGACGCAAGCGTCGAACGGGTCCTGGAAGGAACGGCCTTTCTCTGCGCCCTGCTCCGGATGAAGGTGGACGACGACCTCCCAGAGATCATCCACGAGGTGACGCGCAACACCCAGCCCCAATACCTCCGCCCCATCCCCGCAACAACCATCATCGCCTTCACCCCCAAGGCCAACTGCACGGAAACCCACTTCATCCCCGCCGGGACCGAGATCGCTTCAATCCCCATCGATGGGACCTCCTGCCGCTTCACCACCGTCTACCCCGTGGAGCTGCATCCCCTTGTCCTCCTGGACGCCGCATACACGCGGCCGCCCGGCAGGCCGGCCATGATAACCCTCGCCCTGGAGATTAAGGGGATGCGCCTTGCCGACTGGGCGCCGGAACGGGTGCGCTTCTTCCTCTCGGGGGAGTTCGCCCGGGCCGCCGACCTGTATCTGCTCCTCAGCCGCTACCTGAGAAGGATCGTCATCACCGCTGAGGAAGAAGGCGCGCCCGCCGTGCTGGAGCCGACCTGCCTGCAACCGGTCGGCTTTGGCGACGATGAGAGGCTGTTCCCGGCCTCGCGGCGGGAGGCGTCCGGCTTTCACTGCGTCAGGGAATACGCCGTCCTGCCGGAGAAGTTTCTCTTCCTGGACCTCACCGGCTGGGACAACTGGCGAAACCGGGGAGAAGGCGCCAGGTTCGAGGTCCGGTTCGAGGTCGAGCGGCCGCCGTTTACGTTGGACATGGTCACAAAAGAGGACTTCACCCTCTTTGCCGCGCCGTCGGTGAACGTCTTTCCGCACAAGGCGAGGCCGATAATTCTCCGCGATGAAGAAACCGACTATCCGGTCGTCCCGGCGGGCAAACCCGGGCATTATGAGGTCTATTCCATCGAAAGGGTTACGGGGGTTATTGAAAGTTCCGCGGAAAGCGTCTTGATCAACTCCTCGCATACCATATCGGACCTCCATACAACCTACAGCGAGGTTCGGACTGAATCACCGGTTCGGGAAGGCTATGAGACATCAATCTCGCTTAACCTGCCATCGAAACCAAATCGAGGTCAAATCAAATCCGTCACGGCGGAGTTGTTGTGTATGAATGGGAAACTTCCGGAAAAGCTCAATGTGGGGGATGTCTGTAAATCTGTTGATAAGTCACCGGAATTCGCGACGTTCACCAATTGCGCACAGGTTAAGCGTTCACAGATCGCTATCTTGGGAGACAACTGCCTCTGGAGGCTTTTCGGAATGCAGCACATCAATCTGAGATTGCTTACGGCGGAAAGCCTTCGCTCCACCCTGCGGCTTATATGTGTATCGACCGGCCAGGACTATGCTGTGACGGATGGGAATGAAAGGCGCATCAAGGGGATAATAGGGCTCAATATCAAAGCCTGCGACAGGCTCGTTAGGCAGGTAATGAAACGTGGCTGGAATGTCGAGATAACGCTGGCCCCTGCGCATTTCCTGTCTTCCGGCGACATGTACTTGTTTGGGGCGATGCTCGACCATTTCTTTAGTGGGTTTGTTTCCGAGACGTTCTTCTCCAGGATCATAATTGCAGGTATGCAGGATGGAGTCAAATATGAGTGGCCGGCGAAGATGGGAAGGCGACCTTTGGTGTGAATTAGTGCCTGATTTGACATAAAAAGGATTCGTTTCTATTTGAATAGAGGGGATTGTGCGGCTAATTTCGCTGCTTTTGCAAAAACCATAAATTTATATTTTTTTATCAGATTAGCCGGAAGTATTCGTTTTCATGGCGTGTTGCGGTTTCGGTACTGGAGGGCATCAATGTGGTATTTCACGGAGATTGCGGACTGGTTTGAAAACAACAGAAGACAATCAGACCAGATATCAGATCGGTGGGTTGAGAGTTCCAATTACAATGAAGCCGTCATGATTGTTGCGTCAACTACGAAAGCATTCGAAACGATTGGCGCAGGGTTTGTCGATATTCTTCGTTTGGGTGATGGAATGGCCGAAGGTTCTTTGAAGGGAATAGGGACAGATGCGTTACGTTTCGTCGCGATTTTCCCGGTGGGAAAAGTTACGAAACTCCTTAGTTCCGCAAAAGGACTTGCGCGAGCGATGGTAGTCGTTGATACGGGCGGACCGAATTGCTTCTGGGTTGCGTCGGCAAAAGCGTTTGCCCAGATCAACCACAAGTTCAACGGTAAATTGTTCGCAAGCGTTGGAGATCTCGCCAAGGCACTCGGAATGGACATGGGAAATTTATGGAAAATTCCCAGTTTGGAGATGGGTCTTTCCTATTTGAAGATGCTAGGCGCACAAATAGGCCCGGTAAAAAACGTTTCAACAATCAGAGATATTGAGAAGATGGTTCCGTTTGACGGTAGTGTGGTAATGATGGCGGTGAATGTAATGAATAGGACGAAAGTTATCGGAGGACATGCCATATATGCATTTCGAAACGTTTCGGGCCAAGTCCGCTACATGGACAGAACAACTGGGAGCATTTCTCAAAAAGCCTACAAAAGTATCAGTGAAATAGCTCCTATGTATAGAGCAAGCTCACTGGAGCCTTATAAGGCTGCTGTTGTCAATAATGTGTTCGTCAAAACAATTTATCATGACCTGCATATTCTGACTATGCCGGTTCTCGGAGTCATTGCAAAGGAAGACATCCAATGAAACCTGCCATCTGTGTGATTTGCGGAAAACACTGTAAAGATGAAAAATCGCCCGAAAGGGGCGATTGGGTCAGGTTTTCCGATTACCAACAACCCGGACGAACATCTCTGGATCATCCTGTCGGCCTGGAGTATTTCTGCGCTGACCACATAACGTCAGCTCGCGATCTGGCTTCAAAGACATCGAAAGAAGCCATAGCGGAATTGAAACTGAGGTACGGAGTTTTCCAGGTATCTTCCATTAAAGAATCTTCACCTGAGCAAATGCCTTTGTGGAGGCGCGTTCTCTTGAGAAAAATACGTGGCGATTAACGGATAAAATCGGAAGAAATAACGACTAAATCTTCAGGGGGCATTATGGGCTTGGAAATACTATCATCACGTTCGCGTTTTACTTTTCAATTGCCTTCGTCTCAAGTAGAAGCCGTCCTGGTAAACTTCGGTTTACATGAAACCCTATCCAGCACATTTTCCGCGCGCGTACTGCTGGCGACGACAGACGAAATTCTGTCGTTCGACGGCGTCATCGGCAAGGAATCTCTGCTGACCGTCATTAACAACGACAGCTTATCCGGTGATGACCGATATTTCCATGGCATAGTCCGGAAGTTCGAACACACAGGCATGAGCGGGCGTAAATTCCTCTACGAAGCAGAAGTGGTTCCTTCCGTCTATTTTCTCTCCCTGCGCAGGAATTGCCGCATCTTCCAGGAAACTACAACCCAGGAGATCATCAAGACCATTCTGGAAGAATCCGGCATAGCCTCCGACCGCTACCGGTTTGCCCTGGAAAACGCCGATCGCAAGCGGGGATTCTGCGTCCAGTACCAGGAAAGCGACCTGGACTTCATCAGCAGGCTGATGGAGGAAGAAGGGATATACTACTTCTTCGAGCACTACAAGGACAAGCATGTCATGGTCATGTGCGACAGCATGTCGGTCCATCTTCCTCTCAACGGCAACCCGTCGATTACCTGCAATTCCGGCGACGGCCTGGTAGCTGATAAGGAGAGCGTCAGTCATTTCACCTTCTCCCAGCGGCGGACACCGGAAGCATTCGCCCATAGCAACTTCTTCTTCAAGAAGCCTGATCTTGATCTGACGAGAAAAAAGACGGGCGCTCAACATACCCGGTACGAAATCTACGAATACGCGGCCCTGCATACCACCCAGGCACATGGCGACATCCTTGCGGAGGTCCGAATGGAGCAACTGGTGGCCCCGCGGAAGCAGGGGCACGGACAAAGCTCTTCGTGCCGTCTGATCCCGGGCTATAAATTTATGCTTGCCGACCACGAAGCCAGCAGCCTGAATGCGGAATATCTGATCATCGATGTATCCCACGCAGGTTCGCAACCCCAGGTCCTCGAGGAAAACGCCGGCGGCAGCGCCTCCTATGCAAACAGCTTCAAAGTCATACCCGCCACTACCCAGTACCGTCCTCCACTTATCACTCACAGGCCGATCGTCACTGGCCTGCAAACCGCAATTGTGGTCGGACCCAAAGGAGAAGAGATTCATACCGATGAGCACGGTCGGGTAAGGGTCCAATTCCACTGGGACCGCGAGGGAGAGAGAAACGAAAGAAGTTCCTGCTGGCTGCGGGTAGCTCAAGCCTGGGGAGGCCTGAGCCGGGGAGGACAATTTATCCCCCGGATCGGGGACGAAGTACTTGTAGACTTCCTGGAGG
Source organism: uncultured Geobacter sp. (assembly GCA_964389825.1). Lineage (GTDB taxonomy): Bacteria > Desulfobacterota > Desulfuromonadia > Geobacterales > Geobacteraceae > RPRC01. Next base: position 7,302 of record CAYMFO010000099.1, read on the forward strand.
GAAATCCCGACCGTCCCATCATCACCGGCAGCGTCTACAACTCCGACAACATGCCTATCAACAACCTCAAAAAGAGCATCACCCAGAGCGGGTTCAGGACCAAGACCCACAAGGGTAGCGGATTTCATGAACTGCGTTTTGACGATGCAAAGGGAAAGGAAGAGATCTATCTGCAGAGCGAGAAGGATTGGAACATCCTGGTCAAGAACCGCAAGGGTCTGACCGTTGGAGGTGACAGTGGCGACGTGATCGGCAAGAACCGCGACCTGTCCGTCGGCGGCGACAGCTTCACCATCATCAAGGGCAAATCGACGGAAATTGCCAAGGAGATCATTGTCGCCGCCGACGACAAGCTCACCATTGTTTCCGGGGCAAGCTCGATAGTGATCACGCCCGGCAGTATCGAGTTCAATAGTCCCATAGTGAAAGTCAACTGCGGCGGCGGCCCGCCCATGCCGCCAAAACAGCCCGTATCGGGATGCACGGGCAAAGGTGGTAGTAGTAGTGGAGGGGGTGGCGGCAAATCGGCGGGAGGCGGCGCATCCTTGCCGCCACCAGCCTCGGGGAAACCATCGTCAGCGGCAGCAGATGCTCCACCCGCCCAGGCTCCTGAAACCAAGGCGATAACGGATACCGCCGCTCCTCCGCTGACAGAAAAGCCACTGGATACATTCAAGGGCACTGTTCCATCCGGAGGCTGGACAGAAATAGATTCGCCAGTCAGTGTGCCGGAATATGATGGTTGGACACTGGGACCGGTAAGCGAAGGCGCTTCAGGGCTTGGTGATTTCGTATCATCCGGGTCTTCTTCACCATTGCTGAAGGGAGCCGGCCTGTCGGGAGTCGGGGACTTGGTTTCATCCACGACCTCATCCCTGCCCGGCGTACTGAAAAACAGCGTATCTCAGGTAGCATCAGTCATTCAGAACCCGGCCTCCCTAAAAGACGCGGCCGTCAATGAAGGGCGAAACAGTCTGAACCAGGGAATTAACAAGGCAAAAGGCAATCTTCTTGAAAAAAGCGGCATAGTAGACGCCCAAAACGAATC
>CAYMFO010000100.1:0-7919 GCA_964389825.1 uncultured Geobacter sp.
TGGCGGCCGGCGCGATTCCGGTGATGCTGTGCGGCACGAGCCAGAATCCCGTTCCAGCGGCGGAAAAGGTCCTCCCCAGGAACCTGTGTCCGCTCATCAAATCCAGCTACGGCTTTGCCGTTACCGACACCTGCCCCTACTTCCACTTCTCCGACCTGCTCATCGCCGAGACCACCTGCGACGGCAAGAAGAAGATGTACGAGCTCATGGGACTGATGAAGCCGCTCCACCTGATGCAGCTCCCCCAGGTGCAGAACGAGGCCGCTCTCGGCTACTGGGTCCACGAGATGGATCGCCTGAAACGGAGGATTGAAGAGGAGTTCGCGGTAGAGCTCACCGACGAGAAGCTGCGCGACGCCATCCGTCTGGTAAATGATGAGCGGAGATCGCTGAAGGAATTCCAGGATGTGTGTAAAAATATTCCGGCGCCCATCAGCGGCATGGACATGCTGACGGTGCTCCACAACCGGGGCTTTTCCATTGACAAGCGCGAAGCTATCGAGATGGTCGACCGCCTCACGGAGGAGCTTAGGGAGATGGTAAAAAGCGGTATTTCTCCGTTTACGCCATTAACGCCGCGCATCCTGCTGAGCGGGGTTCCAGTGGGAATCGGCTCCGACAAGGTTGTCAGGCTCATCGAAGAGTGTGGCGGCAATGTGGTCTGTTTCGAAAGCTGCGGGGCCTACAAGAAGATAGACCCCATCGACGAGAACGGCGCCCCGCTGGAGGCCATGGCCGACCGCTACCTGCGCATCCCCTGCTCGTGCATGTCGCCCAACGAAGGCCGCTTCCCGCTGGTGGAACGGATCATCCGTGAATTTCAGGCCGACGGCGTCATCGACCTTACCTGGCAGGGGTGCCATACCTACAACATTGAATCATACAGCCTGAAAAAGCACATTCAGGAGACCTCGAACGTTCCTTTCCTGCAGATAGAAACCGACTATTCCGAATCGGACACCGAACAGCTCAAGGTGCGCATCGAGGCATTCCTGGAGATGATAAGCCGGTCGAAACGGACCTGAACAGACAAAATAAAGACCCGGAAAATCACCTCTCCATCCGAAACCCGCTTCAATATCGTCACACTGCTAGATATGGAAGCGGGTTTTCCTGTATCGATGCCATTATCTCCCCTCAGTCAAAGGCCTAGTACTCGATATCATCGTGGCTGGAGCTGAATTGCCGCGAAAGAAACATCGCAAAACAAGATCCGCTGCTGAGTATATAGCATCAGACCAGACCCTAAGAGGTGATGCTTTATTGATAAATCTTTATCCAATAATCCTTGCCCATCGCTATATAATATGCTAATAAACGATGCCGTCTATTGATTTTTTCAATAACTACCGGTCCAAACCCAGCCTCAATAATAGAGTGGTTTGATTCCCGCATAGAGCCGGTTGCTCTGGAAAAACACCAAATCTCATAAATATCCGGGCGCTCACTTCGACCTCCGCTTCCGGCGGACTAACCGAAACCCGCACTGATACCGATGAACATACGGTATTCGTGCGGGTTTTTTGTTTTTTCGGTCGAAGCGATCATACACCGCGCACTCCAGTGAAAGATATCATGCGGGGCATTTCGCTCCATCTACGCCATGGCATGTTTCTCCTCTCCCGGCCATACGCGAGTGTGACGGAGCAATGCCGCGCATGAAATATCAAGCCCTTGCCGGAAAACCGGTTCTTTGATTCCGGTAAAGGGCATTACGGGCGTCAACGGTATTCTCCCTGGCGTCCACTATCTCAAAAGGAGGAGAACAAAATGGCAGTATGTAAGTGTACTGGTGAACATGCTGATTCACCACAGGATGTACAACTGGCTGAATTGCTGGCGCACTACCGCAGCTACCAGGGAGGATTGATCCCGGTGCTGCAGGGGGCGCAGGACATCTACGGATACCTGCCCGCGGAAGTACTGGAGAAGATAGCCAAGGAACTGAAGATTCCCTTCAGCGAGGTTTTCGGCGTGGTAACGTTTTACGCGCAGTTCCACCTCAAGCCCCGGGGCCGGAACATCATCCGCGTCTGCCTGGGGACCGCATGCCACGTTCTTGGCGGCGCCCGGATCTTCGATCGTCTGCAAAGCATACTCGGCGTGGAGAACGGCGGCACCACCGAGGATCTCCGCTTCACTCTGGAGTCGGTGGCCTGTATCGGGGCGTGCGGCCTGGCGCCGTGCATCATGATCAACGATGAGACGCACGGCCGTCTGGTACCGGATGCGCTGGAAAAAATTCTCGAACAGTACAAGTAGGGGGAGAAGGGATGACAAACTTACAGAAATCACGCTCTTCCATGGAGGAGCAATATAAGGCGAAACTGACCCGTCCCCGGATTGTGGTCGGTCTGGGAACCTGCGGTATAGCGGCCGGCGGCAACAAGGTCATGGCGGCCATCCAGAAGGAAGTAGCGGAGCGGAAGCTGGACGTGGACGTGGATTTCACGAGCTGCATCGGCATGTGCTTCGCCGAACCGGTGGTTGAAATCAAACTGCCTGGTTCCGCCAGTGTAGTATACGGCGGGGTGTATCCCGATAACGTAAACAAGCTGATAGAAGGCCATCTGATCAACAAGACCCCGGTTTCCGACATGGCGGAGATCCAGATCGTGGGCGACGCGAAGCCATACGACGGGATTCCCGTCATGGAGAAGGCAGGCTACTACGCCAAGCAGGTGCGTTCCGTCACCGCGCGTCTGGGGAGGACCAACCCCGAGCTGATCGAAGACTACATCGCCACCGACGGGTATAAGGCTCTCGAGAAGGCCATCTCCATGGACCGTCTCGACATCATCAACGAAATCAAGAAATCCGGACTGCGCGGCCGCGGGGGCGGCGGTTTCCCCACCGGCACCAAATGGCAGTTCGTGCATGACGCGGTAGGCGACAAGAAATACATCGTCTGCAACGCCGACGAAGGCGACCCGGGCGCATTCATGGACCGAAGCGTCCTGGAAGGCGACCCTCACGCGGTTCTGGAAGGGATGATGATCGCCGGCTACGCCATCGGCGCCGACGAAGGTGTCATCTACTGCCGCGCGGAATATCCGCTGGCCATCAAACGCCTCAACCTGGCCATCGCCAAGGCCGAGGAAATGGGCCTCATGGGCGAGAACATCCTGAACAGCGGCTTCAACTTCACGGTACGCATCAAGGCGGGCGCGGGCGCGTTCGTGTGCGGCGAAGAGACCGCGCTGCTGAACTCCATCGAAGGACAGCGCGGCATGCCTCGCGTCCGTCCCCCGTTCCCGGCCCACAAGGGCCTGTGGCAGAAGCCGACGTGTCTCAACAACGTCGAGACCTTCGCCAACATCCCGAACATCATCCGCAAGGGCGGCGAGTGGTTCTCGGCCATGGGGACCGAGAAGAGCAAGGGGAGCAAGGTCTTCTGTCTCACCGGCAAGATCAACCACACCGGCCTGTGCGAAGTACCCATGGGCATCACGCTGCGCGAGGTACTCAACGACATCGCGGGCGGCGTCAAGAACGACCAGCAGTTCAAGGCGATCCAGAGCGGCGGTCCCTCGGGCGGCTGCCTCCCCGCCGCGCAGCTCGACCTGTCCGTCGACTATGAATCACTGACCCAGGCCGGGGCAATCATGGGCTCCGGCGGTCTGGTGTTCATGGACGAGACCAGCTGCATGCTGGACATCGCCAAGTACTTCCTCAACTTCACCCAGCTGGAGTCCTGCGGCAAATGCACTCCCTGCCGTGAAGGCACGAAGAGGATGCTGGAGACCATCATCCGCATCACCGAAGGGAAGGGCGTTCCAGAAGACATTCCCAACCTGGAGAGGCTGTGCCGGGTCATCAAGAGCGCCGCGCTGTGCGCCCTGGGCCAGACCGCTCCCAACCCCGTGCTGACCACGCTGAAATACTTCCGCGAGGAATACGAGGCGCACATCAACGACAAGAAGTGCCCCGCGGGCGTATGCTCCGCGTTGCTGACCTTCACGATTCTGAAGGACAAGTGCGTGGGCTGCGGCGTGTGCGTCAAGGCATGCCCGGTTCAGGCCATCAGCGGCGAGAAGAAGGCGGCCCATACCATCGACCCGGCCAAGTGCATCAAGTGCGGCGCCTGCGTCGCCAAGTGCAAGTTCGACGCTATCGTAAAGGCTTAGCTTTTTTGCAACCGTTCAAAAGGAGGAAATGAGAATGCCGACAAGAAACCACCGAAAGAAGGCAAAGGCCGGCGGTTGGGGAGAAGGATTCGACTGACTCCGCTGAACGCTATTTCTCGTGCCGGAAATACTAAAAAACAGGAGGTATCACCCGTGTCAACAGTAACTTTAACCATCGACGGAAACCAGATTACCGTCCCGAAAGGAACAACCGTCCTCGAAGCGGCATGGAAAGCGGGATCATTCATCCCCACTTTTTGCCATGATCCCGAACTCACCAAACCCGGCGCCTGCCGTATCTGCGTGGTGGACATCAAGGGCGCCAGAAATCTCCCCGCCTCATGCGTTACCGAAGCGCTCGAAGGAATGGTGGTGGAAACCGCTTCTCCCGCCGTTATCGAAGCCCGAAAAACCATCCTTGAGCTAATGCTGGACAATCACCCGGAAGACTGCCTGTCCTGCCACCAGGCAGGTGACTGCAAGCTGCAGGACTACGCCTATTTCTACGATGTCAGGCCGGGCGCGTTCGGCGGCGCGAAAAAGGATCTGGCAATCGAGGACGACAACATCTTCATCGTCCGCGACATGAACAAATGCATCCTGTGCGGCAAATGCCTGCGCGCCTGCGAAGAAAAGCAGGGCCGCGCGGTCATCGACTTCGCCTGGCGCGGATTCCGGACCAAGGTGGCGACCGCCATGGACAAGACCCTCGCCGATTCCGTCTGTGTCGCCTGTGGAAGCTGCGTCGCGGTGTGCCCCACCGGCGCCCTGACCGAAAAGGCCATGCTCGGCAAGGGAAGGAAATGGGAAGTGTCAAAAGTCCGCACCACCTGCCCCTTCTGCGGAACCGGCTGCAATTTTGACCTGAACGTCAAAGGCGGGAAGGTCATCGGCGTCACCTCCAACGCGGCCAGCCCGGTAAACGGGCGCGACATGTGCGTCAAGGGACGCTTCGGCTGCGACTTCGTGCACAGCCCCAACAGGCTCACGAAACCCCTTATCAAAAAGAACGGCGAGTTCGTCGAATCCTCCTGGGACGAAGCCCTGGACCTGGTGGCGAGCAAGCTCGGTGAGATAAAGAACAAATACGGCGGCGACGCCATCGCGTCACTCTCGTCCGCCCGCTGTCCCAACGAAGACAACTATGTCCTGCAGAAATTAATCCGCGCCGTGTGCGGCACCAACAACATCGACCACTGCGCCCGCACCTGCCACGCCTCCACGGTCACCGGCCTGTCCATGAGCTTCGGCAGCGCCTCCATGACCGGCTCCTTTGAGGACATACTCCACGCCGACGTGCTGTTCGTCATCGGCGCCAACCCCACCGAGGCGCACCCCATGGTGGGCGCCAGGATCCTCCAGGCGGTGGCCAAGGGCGCCAAGATGGTGGTGGCGGATCCGAGAAGGATCGAGCTGGCGGAAAAGGCTGATTACTTCATGCAAATCAGGCCCGGCACCGACATCCCGCTCATGAACGGACTGATGCACATCATCATCAAGGAGAATCTGCACGACAGGAAATTCATAGAGGAAAGGACCGAAGGCTTCGCCGAACTGGAAGCCGTGGTGAAGAACTATACCCCGGAAAAGGTTTCCCAGATGACGGACGTCCCTGTTGACGTGCTCTACAACGTGGCCCGTCTCTACGCCAAGGCCCCCAACGCGGTCATCGTGTATACCCTGGGCATCACCGAGCACATCTGCGGCACCTATAACGTCATGAGCACCGCCAACATGGCCATGATTACCGGTCATATCGGACGGCTGGGCTCCGGCGTGAGCCCGCTGCGCGGCCAGAACAACGTGCAGGGCGCCTGCGACATGGGCGCGCTCCCCGGCGATTTCCCCGGTTACCAGAAGGTGGCGAATCCCGAGGTCATCGCCAAGTTTGAAAAGGCCTGGGGCGTGAAGCTCAATACCAAGGTCGGCATGATGATCCCGGCCATGATGGACGCGGCCGTGGAAGGAAAGGTCAAGGCCATGTACATCATGGGCGAAGACCCGGTCCTCACCGACCCCAACGCCCACCACATCAGAAAGGCCATGGAATCCCTCGATTTCCTGGTGGTGCAGGAACTGTTCATGTCCGAGACCGCCAAACTGGCCCACGTGGTCCTGCCCGGCGCCAGCTTCGCCGAAAAGGACGGCACCTTCACCAACGCGGAACGGAGGGTGCAACTGGTGCGCAAGGCCATCGAGCCCATCGCCGACACCCGTCCCGACTGGTGGATCGTCTGCGAAATCGCGAAACGCATGGGGTATCCCATGGAGTACTCCTGGCCCGGCGAGATCTGGGACGAGTTGGCTGCTCTCTCACCCATCTTCTCCGGCATGAATTACCAGCGACTGGAACATCAAGGACTGCAATGGCCCTGCCCGTCCCTCGACCATCCGGGCACTGCCATCCTGCACACCAAGACCTTCACCAGGGGACTGGGGCTCCTGAAGGGGATCGAGCACATTCCGCCCGCGGAGCTGCCCGACGAAGAATACCCCTTCCTCCTCTCCACCGGCCGTATCCTGTCCCACTATAACGTCACCACCCGTCAATCCGGCGCGCTTTCCGAATATGTGCCGGAAGAAGCGGCCATGATCCATCCCATGGACGCCAAAAACCTGTCCGTATGCAACGGCGACCGGCTGCGGGTCACCTCCCGCAGGGGGAGCGTCACCACCGGAATTCAGGTGACCGACAAGGTGCAGCCGGGCATGATCTGGATGAGCTTCCACCATGCCACGACCCCCACGAACCAGCTGACCGTACACGCCTTCGACCCCATCAGCCAGACGGGCGAGTACAAGATCTGCGCGGTTCAAGTTGAAAAAGTGATGTAGCCTCCGGGACAACCCCAGCCGGGGCCGACAGCTTCCGGTTCCGCAAGACGGCCGATTTCATCGTGAAATCGGCCGTCTTTATTTTGACTCCCCGGCGATGACGGCTCTGAGCAAGGGGAGACGCATGTGTCACTGTAGTGAATCGCGCCGCATGCCATGACTTTTCAAGCGGCGCCGGACTGGTATCTGCTGGGAGCGTTGTAACGATTGCCACCGGCAGAGCCGGGATATAACGATGCAGGAGATGATGGCGACAAAGGGACAAGGGAGTGAATTAAAGGCTTAACGATCCCCTCTCCCCTTGGTGGGAGAGGGCTAGGGAGAGGGGGGTGAATTGCCCATTAACCTGACAGAAACCGCCAAAGATCTGCGAATACGAATGACCGACGCTGAAAGGATCTTGTGGCTGCGCTTGAAAGCCAAGCAGCTCGATGGGCTTAAATTTCGTCGCCAGGAGCAGATTGGCCGGTTTATTGTGGATTTCGTTTGCTTCGAAAAAGGGATCGTTATCGAAGCAGACGGCGGGCAGCATGCTGCTGAAAGAGAAAAAGACGAAGAACGGACTCAATGGCTCAATTCGCAAGGTTACACTGTCTTGAGATTCTGGAATAACGACATACTCACCAACATTGAAGGTGTTATGGAGGCAATCAGGTCCGCGTGCATGGACGCCCCCTCTCCCCGGCCCTCTCCCACAGCGGGGAGAGGGAGTTAAAAAACGCTGGTTCCATCGGTTATCTCATGCCTGTCCGAGAATCATCGCCTCAACCTCTTGCTTGGCCTGCTCCAGCCCGGCGGCGGCCTCGGCGCGGAGTTGTTTGGCCCGGTTGCGGATGGCCTGGATGTGGGCGGCGATTTCGTTTTGTTTTTCGAGGGGAGGGAGGGGAATGGTCAGCTTACGGAAAAAAAGCTCATCAACCCGCTGATGACCTGCGCTGCCGGAGAAATAATTCACGG
>CAYMFO010000101.1:0-7828 GCA_964389825.1 uncultured Geobacter sp.
GTTATTAACCGCTATTCGTTTCCGCGACATTTCCTGCTGTAGAACCCCCAGTATTCTTCCGGGCCATTATCCGTCTTCAGAAAATATTTTTTCCCTTCCTGTATCTCCAGCCCGCTCCGTTCATGGAGGGCCAGCCACATGGTATAGCCGAGCACGCTGTAATGGTTGGGGTTTGATTCATTGACACAGGAGGTTTCCGGGGCAGGGACCTCAAGGTACAACAGGCCGCCCCTTTTCAGCACCCGACAGAATTCACTGAGCGTAAAATATGGGAAAATGCTGTGCTCAATCACATGACGCGCCCAGACGACATCGAATTTTTCATCTTCGAACACCATGAATGACTGATCCATTTTCGCCACGTGAAAGCCCTTGTTCCTGCATATCTCCAGGTCGGTATCATTGAGGGTGACGCCGATGGGAGAAAAACCCTTTTCGGTAAAAATCTTCAGCGCCGGTCCCTGCCCGCATCCCACATCAAGGATTATGGAATTACTTGAAAGAGTGTAGTTGTTCAAAAGGTGCTCTATGGCCTGTTCGGTAATCTGGGTATGAAAAGAGGCCGGCCATTCGGGATAGGTATCCTTTTCAAGCTTTTCAAGAAATGATACCAGCCTGCCTATACTCTTGAAAGAATAATCCATATTGTTTACTCCTTTGACCGGCGCCACCCTTGTGCAACGGCAAGAATATCAGCACATACCCTTTCCACCACATCCGCCCACACCCCCCGCCTTTTCCGCCGGTACAGCCTCATGGACGGATACCATGGAGAATCATCCCTTTCCAGCATCCAGCGCCAGTCGGGAACGGAGGGAAGCATAACCCAAACCGGCCTGGCGAGGGCGCCGGCGAGATGGGCGACTGAGGTGTCCACGGAAATTACCAGGTCAAGGTGAGAAACAAGGGCCGCGGTATCGGCGAAGTCCGCTATCTCATGGGTAAAATCCTTGAGCAGTGCCGTAAACGGAGATTCCGGCCCGACGCCGGTTTCACCCATCTGGAGTTTGTAGAAAGAAACGCCGGACAATGCGGCCAACGGCGCGAAATCCTCGGCTCTCATGGAACGATTCCGGTCGTTTTCATGTTCCGGCCTGCCCGCCCAGACAAGCCCTATCTTGAAATTATCATCCCCGGTTGTTTTCCCGGACCAGAACGCCAGCCTGTCCGGCGGCACCGAAAGATAAGGGGTCCGGCATGGAACCGAATCGGGCGCCGCGCCCAGGATCCCCGGCAGGCTCATGAGCGGCGCCTGGAAATCATAAGAGGGCAGAGAGTCTCCCCTGACATATATCCCTTCGACGCCGCCAATGGTGGAAACCAGTTCCTTCAGAGACCCGGACTGCACCTCCAGCAGGACCCGCATGCCGCACGCGGCAATCAACGGCGCATAGCGGACGAACTGGATGGTGTCTCCCAGCCCCTGCTCGGCATGCAGCAGGATGGTTTTCCCGGACGCAAAGGAACCGTCCCACCGCGGTTTGTCATCATGCAGCCGCGCCAGAGGCCCCTTTTTCAGAAACCTGGCCTCGAAATCCCTGAAACCCTCCCTGAATTCCCCCATGAGGAGCTTCAGAAGGGAAAGATTCCAGCGCGCGGTGTGGTATGAGGGATCGATCTCCAGCGCCCTCAGAAAGCTTTCCCGGGCTTCATCGAAGCGACCCGCGGCTTGAAGGGAAAGCCCCAGGTTCTGGTGGGCCTCGGCGAAACCGGGCCGGGCGGCAGCGGCCTTCTGAAAAGCTTCAACGGCCTCTTCGGGCCTGTTGTCACGCTTCAGGGAAAAGCCGAGATTGAACCATGCCTCCGCGGAACCGGGGGCAATGAGAGCGGCCTTCCGGAAATAGTACGCCGCTTCGCCGTAGCGTTCCCGCCGGTCGGCGATGAAACCGAGATTGATGAAAGATTCGGCTGACAAGGGATCATCGGCGGCCGCGGCAAGAAAGTGACGTTCGGCCTCCTCGAAATCCCCGTTATGCATTGCCTCGATCCCATCTGAGAAATGAGAGGGATTGGCGGCGCGCCCCAAAGCGTCGTCACACAACGGAGCGCCGCTCTCCATTGAATCCTCCTCAACTGAATCAGCAGCCGTCACACAGGCCCGCTGCATGGCCCGTTCTTCCAGTGCGGCGCGGATCCTCCGCGCAACCCCTTCCCAATCCCCCGGGCTTTGCTGGCGGAAGAGGCGCATGCCGGGATACCAGCGGCTTTCCTCCTGATCCGGCATCCATCGCCAGTCCGGCGCATGAAGCAGCATCAGCCAGACCTCTTTCCCCATGGCGCCCGCCAGGTGCGCAACGGCGGTATCAATGGAGATCACCAGGTCGAGATTGGCCACAAACCCCGCCGTGTCGGAAAAATCTTCGAGTGCGTCCGTCAGATCCACAATAGCTGAACAAGGGGCGGGTACCGCTTCCGCGGCGCCTTCGCCGAGCTGGAGGCTGAAAAATGTTACCCCGGGCGTCTGGAAGAGAGGCGACAGTGTTTCAAGGGAGACTGAACGCCGGTACCCGCTCTTTCCCATCTGCCTTCCCGCCCAGACAAGCCCCGCCCTTAACCCTTGGTACCGTTGGACCATGGCTCGCCACTTCCTTATAGTCTCCTCGTCGGGACGGATATAAGGCCCAACCGCAAAGGGGTCCGGACGGCTTTCCGAAAAGACATGCGGCAGGCTCAGGAGGAGTGACTGGTAGTCAAAGGATGGCAAGAGCTCCCCATGGGGTATGACCCGCTCCACTCCGTCTGTATTCTCCAGCAGGCGCAGCAACCCCTGCTGGGCGCTGACCACGACCTCCGCGCCCTCCCGGGCGAGGAGGCCAAGATAACGGGCGAACTGGAAGGTGTCGCCAAACCCCTGTTCCACATGCACAAGAACACGTTTTCCCTCCAGACCGGCCGAGAGATGTTCCGGAGACAGAAACCGGCCGGGAGGAAAAGACTCCATAATCTTCCTTTTCCGCCATTCATACTCACGCCAGCCATCGCGGTAGTTCGCCGCGGACAGGAGCGCCAGCGCCCGGTTCACCCTCACATCCACATTGTCCGGCTCAAGGGCCAGGGCCTTTTCATACCACGCCAGGGCCTCTTCCGGGCGGTTCAGGAACTGGAGGCAACCCCCGGCGCACAGGGACGCGCGCACGTTGTCCGGCTCGGTTTCCAGGACGGCGAGATAGCATGACAGGGCCTCTCCCCACTTCTCCTCGCTTCGCAATTCCTCGCCCCCGCGGAAATATTCCGAAACGGATTTTCGTTCCGAGAGCGCCGCCGGAGCGGTTTCGCGCAGGCGGGACGCCACCTTTGCCAGTGGCCTTTCCCACTCCCCCAGCCTTTCCTGGCGAAAGAGGGTCATGGAGGGATACCACGGAGAATCAGCCCTGTCCTGAAGCCAGCGCCAGTCCGGCGCGGCCGAAAGGAGAAGCCAGACGGGTTTCCCCATGCCCCCGGCCAGATGCGCCACCGAGGTATCGATGGAGATCACCATGTCCAGACAGGCGATAAGCGCGGCGGTGTCCGCGAAGTCGGAGATTCCGGCTGTCAGATCAATCATGCCAAGGGTTTCCCGCAAGAGGTCTGTATGCCCGGAGGCCGCGCCCATCTGGAGAGAATAATATGCGACATTGGGAATACCCGACAGGACTGACAGAACTTCCGGAGGACAACTCCGGTTAGGATCGGGCCTGTTCCGTCCCTGCCACACCAGGCCGACCCGGAATTTCCCATCGACGGCGACCTTGCGGCGCCACTCCGCCACGCGTACCCCCAAAGGAAACAGGTACGGAGATCGGCCGGGAACCGAGTCAAGGTCAGTATGCAACAGCCGGGGCAGGCTCAGGAGCGGAGCGTAGCAGTCAAAGGAAGGAAGGGGTTCGCCTCGAACCGTCACGCAGGCAAATCCCGGCGCTGTCTCCAAGAGCGGCTTCAACTCCCTGACCTGGCATTCAAGGATCACCGAACAGCCGCGCGCGGCCAGCAGTGTGGCATACCTGGCAAACTGGATGGCGTCTCCGAACCCCTGTTCCGCGTACAAAAGGATGGTCCTGCCATGGAGATCCTCTCCATTCCAGGGAGGCGCATCAAAGCTGCGCTTTTCGATGGGCTGGTGTTTTTGCCAGCGCCACTCGTATTCCTCCCAGCCGCGCCTCAGGTTCCCCGCGAGAAGCAGGGACACGGCCAGGTTCCAGTGGGCGTCGGCATATCCTGGCTCAATGCTCAGGATATCCTCGAAGCAACGGATGGAGGCTTCCACGTCACCCATCACGCGCAGGAGAACCCCCATATTGTTGCGCGCGAAGAGGTCTCCCGGAGCCAGTTGTATGGCCCTGGCGTATGAGTCCCGCGCCTCGGCGAATCTGTTCAGCGTCTGCAGGGCCGTTCCCAGGGAATTCCATGCCGCGGAATGTTCGGGATGGACCGCCACCAGGTTTCGGAAAAGACGGACCGCTTCGGCGCATTCCTCGCGGAAGAGTTTGAAATCGGCCAGGCTGTAGAGAATATCCGCGGAGTCCGGCGACATCCCCGCGGCCATGGAGAAGGCGTGTCCGGCCTCCTCGTAACGCCCCAGTTCCCGCAGGACATGACCCAGATTATGGTAGGCCTCCGGAAATGAGGGCCGGGCGGCGATGGCCTCGAGGTAGCGCTGCATGGCCTCTTGCGGCCGGCCTGAATGATGGAGTTCCAGGCCCTTATTGAAATGCTCCATCGCCGCCTCCGGTTCTCCTTTCAATACCGGCTCGACGGCTAAGGGCTTTCCGCGGCCTTTTTCGAGGAGTTCCCGCAGGGCGTCCCTGACCCGCGCAATCACCCCCGGCCAGGCGCCCGGCCTGTCCTGACGGAACAGGCGCATGCCGGGATACCAGGGAGAGTCGTCTCGATCCAGCATCCAGCGCCAGTCAGCCGCATATGGAAGGATTACCCAGGTCTCTTTACCCATGGCCCCGGAGAGATGCGCGACTCCGGTGTCTATGGATATGACCAGATCCAGATGAGAAACGAGCGCGGCGGTATCGCTGAAATCGGTGATATCTCCCGTCAGATCGGCAAGGGAAAGATCTCCTTCCCTTCGAAGCGCGGCGGATTCATCTCCCCCCACCTGAAGCGAGTAGAAGGTGACGCCTTTCAGTTCCGCCAGGGGAGTGAAGTTGGAAAGGGGGCAGGTGCGGTTCGGATCCGGCTTCTTCCGTCCCGCCCACACCAGGCCAACCCTGAATTCCTCCCGGACCGGCGGAAATTTTTCCGACCAGAATTTCATTTTTTCCGGCGAAGGGCCCAGGTAAGGAACGCCGCAAGGCAGAAGATCGCCGGAGATTTTGAGGATATGAGGAAGGCTCATCAGGGGAGCATGGGCATGAAAATCCGGCAGAGGGTCGCCGGAAGCCACTGTCCCGGCCACGCCGGATATCCCCGAGAGCAGGCCCTTCAATGGTGAAGGGGTTTCAAGGATGACTTTTTCGCACCTTTGGGCCGCCAGGGGTAGAAACCGGGCGAACTGGATAGTGTCCCCGAATCCCTGCTCCGCGTGCAGCAGCAGCGTCTGTCCGGGAAGGGGACGACCATCCCATAACGGGCGGTTAAAATCTCTCGGTTTTGAGGTATAGCCCCGCTTGCGCCAACGCCATTCGAATTCCTTCCAACCCTCATCGTATTCACCCACCTGGAGAAGAGCCAGGGACAGATTCCAGTGGGCCTCCGCGCGGCAAGGGTCCAGGGCCAGGGCCCTGTGGCAGGCGGCCATGGCCTCGTAGGGCTTCCGCATCGCCTGGAGAGCGGTGGCGGTTGTCACGTAGCCTTCAGTGAAACCGGGAATGCGCTCAATGGCCTCCCGGTAACAGGCAATCGCCTCGGCATTGCGTCCCATTTGCAGGAGCGTATTTCCGCGGTTATGATAAACGGCGCCCAGATCCGGCCATGCGGTAAGCGCCCTGTCATACACAAGAAGGGCCTCTTCATACCGCTGGGCCTCATGGAGCATGGCGCCGAGACGGAGGTGAAGGTCAGCGTTCCCGGGATATCTCTCCAGCTCAAGCATGCATGAAGCGATATTATTTTCCTCTTTTTCCTCCCCTAGTGTACAAACCGGCGGAGCGGATACTCTTCTCAGGCGTTTTTCCTCCGCAACCAGCGCCTCCAGCGCGCAAGCCACCCGTTCCAGGACCTCATCCCAGGCGCCGCGCCTTTTCTGGCGGAACAGGCGCATTGTCGGATACCACGGAGAATCATCGCGTTCAAGGAGCCAGCGCCAGTCAGGGACAAAGGGAAGGAGGGTCCAGACCGGCTTCCCCAGGGAACCGGCCAGATGCGCCACCGAGGTATCGATGGTAATCACCAGGTCCAGATTGGCGATGCAGGCCGCGGTATCCGCGAAATCCCGGAAACCGGAGGCGCAGTCGATCATCGTGAGGGAGGATTCTCTTTCCTGCCCATCTACTCCGGTCTGGAGACTGAAAAAGACAACACCGGGAACCCTGCCGAGCCTGGCAAAGGCGTCAAGGGGGCAGCTGCGCTTGCGGTTTATCCTGTGGTCGAGGCGTCCGCTCCAGACAATGCCTGCGCGAAATCCTTCATGACGGACCATCCTCTCCCGCCAGGCCTCTACGAGCCGCGGATCCGGGAAAATATAGGGCGCCTCAGAGGGAATGGTCTCAAGGGTCGTTCCAAACGCCAGCGGCAGGCTCATCATGGGGAGATGATAATCGAACTCCGGCAAAGACTCGCCCCTTGACACGACAATTTCCACCCCAGACACTCCCGACAACAGCCTTTTCAGAGGCGGCGGCGCCTCCACCAGGACACGGAAGCCCCGTCGGGCAAGAAGCGGCGCGTAACGAACCGCCTGGATAGTGTCCCCGAATCCCTGTTCAGCATCCAGCAACACCGTCCTCCCCGAAGGCGCGGACAGTTCCCAACGAGGCTTTGTAAAGTCCCTTTCGGAAACCGGTTCTTTCTTGCGGAAACGATACTCGTAACCGGGCAAGCCGTTTCTGAAATCCCCTCGCAGGAGTGTCAGGCAGGCAAGGCTGAAAACAGCCTCGCCGAATTCGGGAAACATCTCCGCCGTAAGGCGGAAGCCGGCTTCCGCCTCGGCAAGCATGCCGCTCTCCTGGAGACAGACGCAGAGATTGTAACGGGCCTCCAGAAAACCGGGGGTTTTATCCAGCGCCCCGCGAAAACAGTCGATTGCCGGTTCATATTCGGCCAGTTCAATATGGGCCAGCCCCAGATTGTAAAGGGTATCAGGTCTGGAGGTATCCAGGGAAAGGGCCTTCCTGTAGAAGGGAATTGCGCTCGACGGCCCTTCAAGTCCATGGCGGGTAACCCCGATTTCATGGTAAACCTCCGAAACCGAAGGAGATACTATCGCGGCTCTTTCAAGAAAACGAAGAGCGCTCGGGTGATCCCCCATCAACCTCGCAAGGATGCCCAGATGCATAAGCGCCCTGGCATTATCCGGATCTACTTCGAGGATACTTTCATACACTTCCATGCTTTGCTCGAAATGCCTGGACTGTCTGAGGATATCCGCTTTGCGTAAGGCTTCTTCAATATTCACCGGAATGAAAGACCTCGTAGAAATGCGGTTTGAAATTTGTTCTCTTTCATCTGCCCCATGATTCACTTCATGGTGACTAGCAATGAGCATGCCTTAAGACGGCAACGAATAACCAATTGATATTACTAATCTTTTCAAAACCGAAAGCGGAGATGTCATTTTTTTGAATGACTTTGGCGCACATACAGGCTAAACAACAAAATCTCGTCGTCAAGGATTTCATTTGTCTGCCGGAAGTAATTCATGATAGATTTCCGGCATGTTATCAGGCCTCAAGCCGCACTT
>CAYMFO010000102.1:0-7791 GCA_964389825.1 uncultured Geobacter sp.
GGCAAAGAGAAACCGCGAAATTCGGGATTGGTAACAAACCGGGATTGCTCCCCTTCAAGAAATACTTGAAGAAGAACTAGATATGCTTGACGATGTATACCGAGGCAAGAACAATTGGGATTCTATTTTTGTGGTAGGTCTACTTGCCCCTCCAGTATCTCAATGGATTTTCCAGCAAATGCAGATGCCTGGTCGATTGCCAAATGGATCATTGATCTAATTACACGTATACAGGAAATGTGAAAACAAAGGAAACTAATGCCACGCACCAGAAAAACTACCCAACCCCTCACGACCGCCCAGCAGCTGGGCTCTATCGTAAAGTCTTCCCGCGACATCATGCGTAAGGATAAGGGGCTCTCCGGCGACATCGACCGGCTCCCCATGCTCACCTGGATTATGTTTCTCAAATTTCTCGACGACATGGAGCGGATCCGAGAGGAGGAAGCAATCCTCTCCGGCGAAAAATTCCGCCCGGCCATAGAACCCCCATACCGGTGGCGCGACTGGGCCGCCCGGGAGGACGGTATCACAGGGGACGAGCTGATCGCCTTCGTCAACAACGACGAGGCTGTCCGTCCCGACGGGACAAGGGGATCAGGGCTGTTCGCCTACCTGCGCGGCCTCCAGGGGGCTAACGGCGGCGACCGGCGCGACGTGGTCGCTACGGTATTCAAGGGGACCATCAACCGAATGATCAACGGTTATCTTCTGAGAGACGTGATCAACAAGGTGAACGGCATCCACTTCACCTCCTCCGACGAGATCCACACCCTGAGCCACCTCTACGAATCGATGCTCAAGGAGATGCGCGATGCGGCCGGCGATGCGGGCGAGTTCTACACTCCTCGACCGGTGGTCCGCTTCATGGTGGAAGTACTCGATCCGAAGCTGGGAGAGACCATCCTCGATCCTGCCTGCGGTACCGGAGGCTTTCTGGTGGAGTCTTATTCCCACCTGGAGAGGCAGTGCCGGACCGTAGAGGAGCGCAAGACCCTTCAGCAAAGCAGCATCTTCGGTGGCGAGGCCAAGCCGCTCCCCTATCTCCTGGTGCAGATGAATCTTCTCCTCCACGGCCTGGAGTACCCCCGCATTGTCCCGGACAACAGCCTCCGTTTTCCCCTCAAGGAGATCGGCGACAGGGACCGGTTGGATGTCATCCTGACCAACCCACCTTTCGGTGGCGAGGAGGAAAAGGGGATTCTCAACAACTTTCCGGCCGAAATGCAGACCTCGGAAACGACGCTCCTCTTTCTCCAACTTATTATGCGCAAGCTCAAACGGCAACCGAAGCCGGGGCGGGCCGGGGTGGTCGTCCCCAACGGTACACTGTTCGGCGACGGTATCTGCGCCCGGATCAAGGAGCAACTCCTCAAAGGATTCAACCTCCATACCATCGTGCGCCTTCCCAATGGGGTTTTCGCCCCCTACACCGGCATTCCGACCAACCTCCTTTTCTTTGACCGGACAGGTCCGACCAAGGAGGTCTGGTACTACGAGCAACCCCTGCCGGAGGGGAAGAAGAACTACACCAAGACCCAGCCGATCCAGTTCGAAGAGTTTGCCGGGTGTCTCTCGTGGTGGAACAATCGTGAAGAGAACGAGCGGGCCTGGCGGGTACCGGTTGAACGGGTCATCGAGAACGGCTACAACCTGGACATCAAGAATCCCAGCGGCAAAGAGGATTTCGAACACCTGCCGCCGGAGCAGCTGGTGGAGGATATCGTCAAGAAAGAACAGCGGATACTGGAAATTATGGCGGAGATTCAACAGGTGCTGGCGGAAGGGGCAGGCAGTTGAGGATTGATGATGACGAGAAGCGGGTTTACCAAAAATCAGGGCCTTACAAAAAAGTAAAATTGACATAAAAAGTGAAGCATGGGGATATAAAGAATCAGGCGAATGTAGGTGGTTTGATCTCGGAGCTCCGCATGGTAACCGATGGAGAGTGACAAGAGGTCGGTTGTGGAAAAAAACAGCATCGACAAGTTGCATATGGCAGCCGGCCGGTTGCGGGAAGCCAAGGAGCAGGCACGGGCGCTCGGCATGTTCACTGATGACCGTGAGCTTTTGGCATGCCCTGTGTGCGGACTGCTGGAAGATGTGACTGTTGAGGGAATGCTGATAACTTATTTCAAGGACAGTCCGCAGCAGGGAAGATAGCGGCCTGCGTTTCAAGGAAATTGACGGTAAGTGCTTTAAATGTCCGGCATGCGGCGCATCGATAGCGGGTGAGGAGTAAATGAGCGAGGTCCAAACGACAACCTACGAAAGCTTTCTCCGAGACCTCAAGGCACGTGTCCACAGTGTCCAAACGCGCGCCGCTCTTGCAGTCAACAGGGAACTGGTCCTGCTCTACTGGGAGATCGGACGTGACATTCTCGACCGGCAGCAACGGGAGGGTTGGGGCGCCAAGGTCATTGAGCGACTGGCGACCGACCTGAAGCGGGAATTCCCGGAGATGAAGGGATTCTCCGCCCGCAACCTCAAGTACATGCGGGCTTTTGCCGAGGCTTGGCCGGATGGTGAATTTGTGCAGCAGGCTGCTGCACAAATTCCCTGGTTTCACAACTGTACCCTCCTCGACAAGGTTGCCGCACCGCAGGAGCGTGAATGGCTTATTCGCAAGACCATCGAGAACGGCTGGAGCCGACCGGTCCTGGTTCACCAGATCGAGAGCCGCCTCTACCATCGGCAGGGGAAGGCCGTCACCAATTTTCAGGTAACCCTGCCGCCTGTCCAGTCCGACCTGGCCCATGAAATGCTCAAGGACCCTTACGTCTTCGACTTCCTCTCTATCGGCGAAGAGGCCCATGAACGGGACCTTGAGCGGGAGTTGGTAAAGCATATTACCAATTTCCTGCTGGAGCTCGGGGCGGGCTTTTCCTTCGTGGGGAAGCAGTTTCACCTGGAGGTGGGGGGCGAGGATTTCTACCTCGATCTTCTTTTCTATCACCTTAAACTGCGCTGTTATGTGGTTATCGAGCTGAAGACGGGTCCCTTCCGGCCTGAATATGCCGGTAAACTCAACTTCTACCTTTCCGCCGTCGATGATATGTTACGCCATGAAAGCGACGCTCCTTCCATCGGCCTCATTCTCTGCAAGGACAAGAACCAACTCATCGCCGAATACGCCCTGCGGGACATCTCTAAGCCGGTTGGTGTATCGGAGTACCGGTTGGTTGAGGCGATTCCCGAGGAGTTGAAGGGGAGCCTTCCCACCATCGAGGAGTTGGAGGCCGAGTTGGCTGGGGGTGAGGATGAGTAGGGGGTGGCCGCTGGTGGCGCTGGGGGAGGTGCTGAGGAAGTCGGAAAAATCGGTTCCGATTGACCCGAACGCCATGTATCGGGAGGTCACCATAAAGCTCTGGGGCAAGGGGGTCGTGCTGCGTCGGGAGGTGTCCGGCTCCGAGATAGCCGCGCCTCGGCGTTCAGTTGTTCGTGCGGGTCAGTTCATACTTTCACGTATCGACGCCCGTAACGGTGCGTTCGGCATTGTCCCGCCCGCCCTCGATGGTGCGGTCGTCAGCAATGACTTCCCTTCGTTTAACCTGGATACTCAGCGGATCATTCCCGAATACCTCGGGTGGCTCAGCAGAAGTGCGGATTTTGTTGAGCTCTGCAAGAATTCCAGCGAGGGGACAACGAACCGAGTGCGGCTGAAGGAGGAAAAGTTTCTTTCCACTACGATTGCCCTCCCTCCGCTGACAAAGCAACGGCGAATCGTGGCGAGGATCGAAGAACTGGCGGCAAAGATTGTGGAGGCGCGGGGGCTCAGGCGGCTGGCTGTGGAGGAAGCGGAGGCGCTGGTGATAAGCATCCACAATCAGATTGCGGGAACTAGAATTAGAAAAATCGGCGAGATTTTGCGACTTGAAGAAGACGCCGTACCTATCATGCCAAGCGAGGCTTACCTACAGGTTGGAGTCCGAGGGTTTGGAGGCGGCCTTTTCCCAAAGGCTGCGGTGAGCGGTATAGATACAACATACCGGGCGTTTAATAGACTTTACGAAGGTGCCTTAGTCATGAGTCAGGTCAAGGCGTGGGAAGGTGCGGTGGCTGTTTGTGGGAAGGACCTTGCGGGAATGTATGTCTCGCCAGAGTACCGGACATTCAGATTTGACAAGAAGGAAGCCTTGGCTGAATACTTTGCCACCATCGTCAAGACGGAATGGTTCTGGAGTAGATTGAAGGACGCGACAAGAGGAGTTGGAGCAAGAAGAGAGCGCACTCGCCCCGAGCAATTCCTAAGCATAGAAATTCCAGTTCCTGTTTTGTCGAAACAACAAGAGGCGGCATGCATCTTCTCGAAGATTGAGGTAATCAAACGCCTGCAAACTGACACAGTTGCCGAATTGGATGCAATGGTGCCATCGATCTTGGATAAGGCATTCAAGGGCAAATTATGAGTGCCACCATTTTTTCAATAGATCATAAGTGTATCACCGGTCTCTCTCCGACCCTTGCAATTAGGCTATTCAGAAACCTTCTGTGGTGCGAAGCGCAACGTACAGGTCTTTCAGCCCATAATGTTCTGATCAGTCTTAATGAAACTGTAGCCGACGGCGGCATAGATGCCCGTGTTGATGGAACCCCTTCTGCCGATTCGATACTTGTCAGCGGGCAGACATTCTTTCAGCTCAAGGCAGGTTCATCGTTCAAGCCTTGGCAGAACAGTCAGCTCAAGAAGGAGCTGTTTGGCTCATCCAGAGCAACGCCAACTCGTGCTGTATTAGGGACCGCAACTCGTGAATGCTTAGATAATGATGGCCGCTATATTTTGGTTGCTTTTGGGAAAGATTTAACTCCTCAGCAACAAAGTGATGCAAAAAATAAACTCATCTGCCTACTTGGGACGATCGGATATGCATCTCCTGTCGTTGAGGTGATTGGGCAAAGCCAACTCCTGGGTTTGCTGGTTCCATACCCTTCCTTGTGTCTTGAGATTCTCGGTAGAGCCGACCTTCAGTTCCAGACCGTAGATGCCTGGAAGATGAACGATGACATGAGGCCGGATTTCAGACCGGGGGCCGCACAGACTCAATTTATTGAAGAAATCCGTTCAACCTTGTTTGCGGATAGTTTTCAGCATCTGAGGGTCATAGGCGAACCGGGGATCGGAAAGTCTCGACTGGTCTTAGAGGCCGTTTCAGCGGATATTCTTGCGCCAGCAGTAATCTATCTCGCAAATGGCGATGATTTTCAAAAAAGCGCTCTCTTCAATGAAATTCTCCGCCCAGACCGACAATATGTTGTCACTCTTGTAATTGACGATTGTGCAGAACGAGACAGGGCTTCGATCTGGAGGACTCTCAAAGGGAAAGTCGGAATAAGGCTGATCACGATTGATCATGGACCCGAAGAAAGCTCTGATAGTTCTATGAAGGTGTTTCAGTGTCCGCCCCTTGAAAAGGATCAGGTTGTTGAAATCATAGCCTCGTATATCGGTGAACGAAACGAGAACTCGAACTGGGCTGAATGGTGTGACGGTTCCCCCCGGGTAGCACATGCTGTTGGCGATAATCTGCAAAGGAATCCTGACGATATTCTGAAACCTCCAGCCACTGTGCCGATATGGGATCGTTTCATTCTCGGTCATCATAAGCGTGACGAAAGGGCGGCAGAGGAGCACATCCTTACGTTGAGATATATTGCTCTCTTTCGGCGTTTTGGTTTTGAGCCTCCGGTCGATGAGGAAGCCCGATTCATCAGCTCTATTATTCAAGATGCAAACCCTTCTATCACATGGCAGCGATTTCAAGCGATTGTACAGCATCACAGGAAGCGCCGGGTGTTACAGGGGCAGAGAACACTTTTCGTTGTTCCCAAGGCATTGCATATCTACCTTTGGTTGCAATTCTGGGAACAGCATGGGAGAGGTTTCGACTTCAAGAGTTTTCTGGAAATAATGCCTAAATCCTTATCAAAATGGTTCATGGAGCTGTTCATCTATGCTCATGGATCTTCCGTTGCTTCTCAGGTTGTAAAGCAGATTCTCTCCCTCAAGGATGGCCCCTTTTCGCAACAAGAATTCCTGATTTCAGAGGCCGGAACAAACTTTTTAAGTGTGCTTGCCGAGGCAGATCCTAAGGCAACGCTCTCCCTTCTTGAATCAACCATTGGTACCTGGTCACGGGAACAGTTGCATAATTGGGATACCGGCCGGCAGCAAATTGTCTGGGCGCTTGAAAAAATAGCTGTATGGGAAGACACATTTCTAGGAGCAGTCCGGATTTTGATGTTGATGGCACTGGCGGAAAATTCGAATTATTCGAATAACTCCAAAGGGACCTTTCTGTCTCTTTTTATGTCAGGAGTTGGCTGGGCGCCAACTCAAGCACCGCCAGAGCTTCGATTTCAGGTCTTGTCGGAGTTGATTAAGAGCCCTGATCAATCAATGAAAGATCTGGGGCTCGAAGCATGCAAGTCTTGGATGAGCACTTATGGCGGCATGAGAATCGTAGGCGTTGAATACCAAGGGCTTAGGCCGACGATTCAGTTCTGGTGCCCTAAGACTTACGGCGAAATGTTTGACAGCCTATTGAAAATTTGGGATTTCCTCTGGTCTGAGTCAAGAGGCTGGCCAAATGCCTTGAAAGAAATGGCTCACACTACGCTGATGGAGTCTGCGCCTGGCTTGATCCAAATACCGTCAATTGCTGACCGGGTACTTGACACAATTTATTCAATGGCAAGCGATCCTACAGCAGACAAAAAGCAGATCATTAGTTTCGTCATACATCAACTCAAATATCGCGAAGACAGTCTTACTGATGCGATCTTCAAAAGAATCAGCGAATTAGATACTCTAATAACCGGGACCACCTTTAGAGAGCGATTCAATCGGTATGTTGTCTATGCTGGTTGGGATGAAGACCATAATTTCATTGATGGTGAAGTGACTGACAACCCGGTTCCTATTGAGAGAGTTCAACAGTTAGCCGATGAAGTTGCGGCACACCCAGAGATTATTGATGAACTTTTGAGTTTATTCGTTAGCGTTGAAGGGCATCGCCTGTATTTATTCGGGTATCGATTATCACTTGCTACCAATGGTTCTCTGCTTGGGAGAATCATAGCGGCACAAGAGTTGGCCATCCCCCTAGTTATGACGCAATTTGTCGGTGGGTATCTTGCCGGAGTAAAGGAGCAGCAACGAGAAATTTGGGAGGAGTCGTTAAGTTCCGTTCTCCAGTCAGAATCACTTCGTTCGATTGGAGTTGACCTTGTGTTCAGAACAGGAGCATCTGAGAAGATCGTCAATGAATTGGTAGAGCTTTTTCGGGACAGAAGAGTACCATCACATGCATTTAGCCGATTCGGATTGTTTTCAGGCGAGGACCGCTTATCACGGGAAACCATCGAGCTTGTATTGGAAGCCCTTTCTGAAGAACCCGATGAACGAGCTCTATCGCTGATGGTTGAAATAGCAGATCATTATTTTTGTGAAGATAAAGAGCCAATTAGCACATCTAACGACCTTATTTTCAAAATCATTACAATTGATGATTATTGCAAGCGCACCAACCAGCCTGGGCAAGGTTATCATTGGCAGCGTATCGTAAACGCCTTCAGAAAGCAGTTTCCTGACAAGGACTTAGAGTTGTTTGAACACCTAATCACACACATAGATTCATCGAGTCGACAAACTGATTACGCCTGTCGGGTAGCAGATGATATTGCCCAAGCCAATTCGGACAATACTTGGGATGTTGTCAAGAAATACCTGGATAACGTTAAACACCGATTTTCACAGGGACCTTTTCACTAACGCTTGCCGCTAGGCGGCTA
>CAYMFO010000103.1:0-7736 GCA_964389825.1 uncultured Geobacter sp.
TTGAGCGGAGAGATTATTATTGGCTTTTGCATTCAATGTGACACCTGTTCGTGGGGGCGAACCGCGGTTCGCCCAATCGGGGCGGATGCCATACGCCCCTTGAAATCATGGATGCCGATAGAGTCACTCGGGCATGACGGATCAAATTTGCGCACGTATCAATCCTGGGGGGTATATTATGAGAATTGAGTGTCCGAATTGCGGCGCCAAGGGCCAGATTGACGAGTCGAAAAGGCCGCCGGGAGTTAATTCCATCCGGTGTCCCAAATGCGGAGGCAGCATTCCTCTGGATGCCGGCGCCTCAGCTATTGAACCGGCTCGGCAAGGCGAGGTCCCGTCCCCTCCTCCCCCTCCTTCCGGCGCGGCGACCCCACCTCCGGCAGCCGCTGGGATTCCGGAACCTTTGAATCCCCTGACGGAGGCGCCGGTGGCGGAGAATATCTGCTCCGTCTGCAACAGGCCATTCCCGAGAGAGGAGATGGTGCGCTTCGGACCCTCTCTGGTATGCGCCGGCTGCAAGCCCATGTATGTGCAGATGCTGGAGCAGGGCGCCGCGAAACCCGGGAGTTTCCGCTACGGGGGGTTCTGGATCCGTTTTGTCGCCAAGTTCATCGACGGTCTCATACTGGGAGCGGTGAATCTGGTCATTTCCTTTATCATCGCTCTTCCTTTCGGCAAGAGTGGAGACCCCTCCACGGCCCTGATTGCGGGCGGTCTTTCCATGGTCGCCAACCTCGCCTTCGCGGTGGGCATGACCACCTGGTTTCTCGGCAGATACGGCGCTACGCCGGGAAAGATGGCGTTCGGGCTGGTTGTCGTTCATCCCGACGGGCGGAGCATCAGTTACGGAAGGGCATGCGGCCGTTATTTCGCGGAGATTCTGAGCAGCCTTTCGTTTACCATAGGGTATATCATCGCGGCCTTTGACGACGAAAAGAGGGCGCTTCACGACCGCATATGCGACACAAGGGTCGTCTATAAATGACGCGGACTGACGCTGCTCTCTGCTCCGGGTGCGGAACCCCGGTTCCCCTTCTTCCCGGCGTCGGCATGAGGGCCGTGTCCTGCTCTTCCTGCGGCGCGGACCTGATGGTGGAGACCTTCCCCGCCCTGTTTCGCTTCGGAGGGCCTGTCCCGGCCGGAGAGGTGGGCGGGGAAGGGGAGTCGGTCTGCTTTTATCATGAGAGCAGGAAGGCCGTGTCCGTATGCGGGGAGTGCGGCAGGTTTCTCTGCTCCCTCTGCGAGATTAGCCTCGGCGGGAGAAACCTCTGCCCGGCTTGCATCCACAGAGGCCGCGAAGAGGAACGTCTGGAGGCCCTGGTTACCCGTCGAACGCTCTACGACGGGGTGGCCCTGACCCTGTCGGTGGCGCCTCTTCTCTTTTTCTTCCTTACAATCATCACCGCTCCCCTTGCCATATATATGTCCCTGCGCAACTGGAATAGACCCGGCAGTATCCTGCCGAGGACGAAGATCCGTTTTGTCCTGGCGATCATCTTTTCCCTTGTACAAGTGGCGGGGTGGGGGTTCCTTTTCATCGGGATGGCGTGGAATGCTTAGGCTTACAGGAATATGAAATACCGGCGTCTCCCAGGGAAAAAAAGCGGCCTGGGCCACTGGCGAACACTCTGGCTGGGTGAGGACCATCTCCTGGCGGTGGACTCCAACGGTTATTCGGAAGGCTATACACGCTATTACTACAAGGACATCAAGGCTATAGCCGCCAGAAGAACCAACGGCATGCGGATATGGAACGGCGTCCTGGGCGCCGCTTTGTTTTTCTGCCTCATTATCCTGTTCTCCTCTTCAGGCGCCGCCGCGCCTGGGACCGTCACCATGTTGATCCTGGCGGCGGGGTTTCTGGCGGGGATTGTCGTCAACACCCTTCTGGGACCGACCTGCCGATGCACAATACTCATGCCTCTTGGTGTCTATGAACTTCCCACCCTGAAGAGGATCAGGTCGGCCAGGAAGGCCCTTGATCTGATACGGCCTCTTGTCGCCGCTATTCAGGGTCAGATGCCCCCTCCCGATGCCTTTGCCGGGACGGCGCCGCCGCCTGCCCGGCGCGTGGAACCGGCTCACTTTTCCGCCATGGCCGGACCGCCGGAGGCCGGAACCGGGGAAACCGCGGCGCCTTATGGCGGAGAGGCGCATTATGCCGCTTTTTCCCTGCTCATCTTGCAGGCATTGTCAGGTGTGATGGCGATGGAGTTCCAGGGCGCGCCGTTCAAGGCCGTTTACGGGGTCCTGACCCTGTGCCTGTTCATCTGTCTGGTGGCCGCCGTCATCAAGCAGCGCTCCCGGACCATACCCCGCCTGGCCGGAAGAATGGTCTGGACCGCGATAATCTCCCTGACCTGCTCGATTTTTTTCGCCTATTACGCCGGCGCCTTTATGAACGCCCTGAAGACCGGGGGCAAGGGAAGTCCGGTAACGGACGTGTCGGTGATTGTCTCCGATGTGGCCGCGCATCCTTTTTTTCCCATGTTCATTGTCTGTCTCTCCATCTGGGGGGCTCTCCTCGGCGTTGCCGGCATCTACTCTCTTATCAGGGATAAAGGGCGCGTTGGCCTTTCCGGAAAGGCGGGCGCGGACCGGGTGGGGGATGTTTCTTCATGAGCCGCCTGGCTGAAAAACGCTGCCACAACCACCCTCAGCGCGAGGCTGTCGCCAGGTGCGTAGGCTGCGGCCTGTTTTTTTGCCGGGAGTGCATTGTCGAGCATGAGGAAAGGATGACCTGCGCAGCTTGTCTACCTCCGCTGGGAAAGCGGCGCGCGGGAAAGGGGTTCTTTGCGGTTCTCGCATCGCTGGTCCGAGTCACATGCGGAGTGTTCATCGTCTGGCTTTTCTTTTACGCCATGGGCGCGGCCCTTGTCACCCTTTCCTCCCGCTATGCCCCCTTGTCGCTCCATGACCTTCCCCTGTTCAGACCATGAAAACGGACAGCGCTTTGCATCGCGGGAAAAAGGGAAAAGGGGCGGTGGCGCTCATGGAGGAGGCGGTTTCACTGGTGCGCCGGTCTTCGGCGGAAGACCTGTCCGGTTATCTGCTGGGGGTTTTGCCCTTCATCCTGTATCTTCTTTATTTCATTGACCGGAGAACCGACGCCTCGGGCGCGGATCACCTCCTTGCCGAATCCTTTATCCTCTCCCTGCTCTATATCTGGATGAAATACCGGCAGTCCGTCTTTGCCGCACGACTCATGGCAAGGCTCCGTAATACCCGTCCCGGGAGATTCCCGGCCCTGGGCGCCTTGGCGTCGCAGGCGGCTATCCAGCCATGGAGTCTCCTCTGTGTTCCACTGGCGGCTCTCCTTACCGTACCGTTCGGGTGGCTCTATGCGTTTTTTCAGAACGTCACCGTGTTCGGCTCAGAGGGCGACATAGCCGCGGTTTTCAGAAAAGCCCGTCGTCAGGCCCTTCTCTTTCCGGCCCGGAATCTGCTGGTAATCCTGATTTCCTTTGTCATGACCCTGATTATTTTCATGAATATCTGCGCGGCCGCGGCCATACTCCCCATCTTCCTCAAGAAGCTGCTTGGCATCGAAACGGTATTTTCACGGAGCGCCCATTTCTTTTTCAACACCTCTTTTCTGGCTTTTCTGGGGGCACTTGCCTGCGTGTGCGTCGATCCTTTCTTAAAGGCCGCCTATGTGCTTCGCTGCTATTATGGCGAGAGCTTGGAGACGGGCGCCGATCTCCTTGCCGAACTGAGGGAGTTTCGCCGCAAGGCAGGCAAGACGGTTGCCGTGTTAGCCGGAGCGGCATCGCTTCTGGCCGCCCTTTCCGTCATTCCAGCCTGGGCGGCTTCCGAGGCGCCGGGCGCCTTGCATCCGACCGTTGCCGGCCGCCCGGTGGAGGTTGGGGAGCTGGACAGAGCCATAATTGATGTTATGAAACGGCCCGAATTTTCCTGGCCTTCCAGCCGGACGGCTCGACAAAATGAGAAACGTCCACTTCCCGGATTCCTTGCCTCCATCATTTCGTCCCTCAAAGGCTGGGTGAAGCAGGTTGGGGAATGGATAAAGAACCTACTTCAATGGATTTCCGAACATACTAAGCCTTCCCGCAAGACCCGTCCGCCCGTCCAGGGTGGAGATGGGAGCGTATGGAAGACGCCGGTTGTGATGTATGGGCTCTGCGTAATTTTATTATGCGTCTGCGGGGTGGTCCTGTGGCGTCGCGTCTTGGAACGCCGGAAGAGGGTAGTTTCCTCACCGGCCGCGGAGATACCTTCCGGACCGGATCCGCGTGACGAGGCCGTGACCCCGGATGAGCTAAGCGGAGAGCGCTGGCGCCTGTTGGCCGAGGACCTTCTGGCGGCCGGGGAGTTGCGCTTCGCTCTGCGCGCGCTCTATTTCGCTTCCATCGCCCATCTGGCCGAAACAGGGCTCCTCACCATGGACAGGGCCAAATCGGATCGGGACTATGAACGGGAGCTGGTTAGAAGGGCTCATTCCCATCCTGTCCTCCTGGAGGCTTTTTCCGGAAACGTCTCCCTGTTTCAGCGCGTATGGTACGGCATGCATGCAGTTGATGGCGCGATGCTGGACGCCTTTGTCTCCAACTGCGCGAGGATATCCGCCCATGCGCGCTGACGGAAGGATCTTCACGGCCCTGTTGCTGCTGCTTTTGTGCGCATTCGGTATCGGTGTCTATTCGCTCCTTCACAACCGCTTTGAAAGGGGGGACGCCTATCCTCGCTATTCGACCTTTCGCAGTGATACCGATGGAACGAGGGCGTTTTACCTGGCGCTCGGACGATTGCCCGGCATGGATGTACGTCGCAATTTTCTGGAACCGGACCGCCTCGCTCATGAAAGGGGAACGACCTTCTTTTTCCTGGGAGTCGACCCCGGCGCCATGCGCGCCATAACGAAAAAGGATATGGACGCGCTGGAGCGACTTGCCCGGATGGGGAACCGTCTTGTCTTCGCCTTTGCCCCCATAAGGGGGGGCAAGGGGGGAGGGGACGGAGTGAATAATGGGGGTGGTCCACCGGGGAATACCTCCGGCTGGAAGGCGGGAGGGGGGCAGGATCACGCGCCATGCGGTTGCCTTTCCTGGAGGTGGAACGTGATCCTCTACGACACCCCGCCGGGAAAGGCGCCCCGCGCAGGCGTGGGGAGAGCGGTCCCGGCGCCTGGCGAGGAGGGGCTTCCCGCCGGCATCCCGTTGCGAACCAGCCTCACTTTCCGGCCGGACGGAAATTTCTGGAGAACGGTCTATTCCGTGGATGGGGAGGCGGTGCTCATCGAGCGTCCCTTGGGCAGGGGGAGCATGGTCATGCTGGCGGACGCGTATCCGGCAAGCAACGCGGCGATGCCGCGCGAGAGATACCCGGCCCTCCTGCTGCGCCTCCTGGGAGGGAACCGGAAAGCGGTATTCGACGAAACCCATCTCGGTGTCGTTGAAACCCCGGGGATGATGTGGCTGGTGAAAAAATACCGGCTGACGGGATTTTTCGCGGCCCTTCTTCTCCTGGCCGGTCTCTTCGTGTGGAAGAATTCGATCCCGATCGCGCCCCGCGTCCGTCCGGGGCGAAGCGGAGACGGGGGGATAACCACGGACAGGGACTCCAAGGGAGGGCTCATAAGCCTGCTGCGCCGGAACATCCCCAGGTCGGAGATACTGGATATCTGTTTCCGGGAGTGGACGAAATCCTTCTCGCGGGAATACCGGGAAGGCGACGCGACAAGGGAGAGGATGAAGATGGTTGTGGAGCGGGAGATGTCGAAACCTCCCGCCAAAAGGGATGCGGCGGCGGGATACAGCGCCATTGCGCGGATACTCGGGGAGAGGAAAAGAGCATGAGTGACGGATTGTCTCGGCTGATGGAGGTTACGGGGAGGATCAGGGAGCAGGTGGCTAAGGTCATCATAGGCCAGCATGATGTCGTCGACAAGGCCCTCATTACGGTGCTGGCCGGGGGGCATGCGCTCCTGGAGGGAGCGCCCGGAGTGGGGAAGACCCTTCTGGTCCGGACCCTGGCGAAAACCCTGGGCGGGGGTTTTTCCCGCATCCAGTTCACGCCGGACCTGATGCCGGCGGATATAACCGGAACGAACGTATTCAATATGAAGACCAATGAATTCGTGCTGAGTCCGGGGCCGGTTTTCTGCGGCTTCCTCCTGGCGGACGAGATAAACCGCGCCCCGGCCAAGACCCAGTCGGCCCTCCTCCAGGCCATGCAGGAAAAGACCGTGACCATTGATCGCAAGACCTACCGGCTCCCGGCCGGGTTCACCGTGTTCGCCACCCAGAATCCGGTGGAGTTCGAGGGGACCTATCCCCTTCCCGAGGCCCAGAAGGACCGTTTTCTGCTGAAGATAGACATGGGACAACTGGAGCGGGAAGAAGAGTTGTCTCTGGTGATGCGCACCCTGGGCCCCGACGCCCCGGAAGAGCTGCTGGCCGCCAACCGGGTGGAGCGCGTCGTTGCCGCGGACGAGGCGCTGAAATTGCGGGAGCTGCTGAGGGAGCTGACCGTCCGTGACGAGGTGGCGGGGTATGCCCTGGACGTGGTGCGCGCCACCCGAACCCATAATGCCGTGCAACTGGGCGGGGGACCCCGGGCCGCCCAGTCTCTTGCCCTGGCGATCCGGGCATGCGCCGCCGTCTCGGGACGGGATTTCGTAACCCCGGACGATGTGCGCCGCATGGCCGTGCCGGTACTGGGACACCGGGTCATCGTCCAGCCTGATTTCGAAATCGAAGGATTGACCTCCACGGAGATCATTGAATCAATCCTGCGCGAGATACCGGTGCCCAGGTGATCATCCCCGCTCAGAGACTCCTCCTGGCATTCAGCCTGACGGTTGTTCCCGCGTCCCTGGCCCCTCTCTTCACCGGGTACGGAATGGAACCGTTCGCTGGGGCTCTCCTTATCCTCTCCATGATCGCGGCAGTGGACGCCGTCGCGTCTCTGGCCGGGCTGAAGGGGATCGCCGTTGATTTTCCGGCTCGGCTCAATGTGGCCCGGCGTCGCGAAGCGTTTCTCCAGGTGCGCCTTTCCCATGGGAAAGGCCGCCCGCTGTCCCTTGCTCTCGGTCTGGAGATCCCCCCAGCTCTCTCATCTCCCTGGAGCAGTGTTCCGGTTGTCCTCCCGGAAAAGGGGGAAGATGTGGCGCTATCATGGCCGCTGACCGGCCTGGAGCGGGGGGTTCACCTCATTGGGAGATGCCGCGTCCGGACGACCTCCCCCCTTGGCCTCTGGCTTGCGCAGTCGGTGCTTGACGCAGGTGTGGGGGTCCATGTCTATCCGCCTCTCCACGAAGAGCGGAAAAAGCTTGCCGCGCTCTTCACGCGCCGCAACGATATGCTGCTCCGTCCCCAGCGCCAGATAGGCCGCGGACGGGAGTTTGAAAAGCTGCGCAACTACCTGCCGGGAGACAGTCTGGGAGATATCCACTGGAAGGCCACCGCCAGGCGGGGCCATCCCGTGACCAAGGAGTTTCGCATCGAGCGCACCCAGGAGGTCTATTGCGTCATCGATGCCTCCAGGCTGAGCGCGCGGAGGGAGGCGGACAGGGACGGCGCCGCCGGGGATTCCCTCCTGGACGCCTGCGTCTCCGCGAGTCTGCTGCTGGCCGGCATTGCCATACGTCAGGGTGACCTTTTCGGTGTAATGACATTCAGCGACCAGCCCATCTCCTTTATCCGGGCCGCGGGCGGCATGGGTCATTTCGGGGTCTGCAGGGAAGCGCTTTATCAGACCCAGCCGTCCCTGGTGAC
>CAYMFO010000104.1:0-7626 GCA_964389825.1 uncultured Geobacter sp.
GCGGCAATGGCGGGGATGTTTGACGAGCATTAAACCTTAAACGGCATTTCAGCCACAGAGGTCACAGAGAACACAGAGAAATAATCAGCTTTGTCCGGTTAAGTTTTTGCGTTATGCGATAATCCCCCTCATCCGCCCCAACGGGGCGGATGAGGGGTTAAGCCGGGATTTAGCCATTGCTGCAATTAGCTAACCGGACAAAGCTGAGAAATAATTAGCGAAAAAATGAACTACCAGACCCACCACAAAGTTGACTATAGTAGCATCTTTGCAGAGTAACTGCTTGAAAGTTCTACGAAAAGCCTCTGTGCCCGCTGTGTTCTCCGTGGCAATTGCTTTTTCAGGTTAAATGACGTCGGCCATAATGCCATAAATCCCGGCACACATTAAAGCAGTTTCTCCACCTCACGTTCCAGGATAGCCGGGTCCTCAAGAACCATGTCCAGCACCACCGCGTAGACCTCCGTATCCGGGAACAGTTCCCTTATCTTTACAGCATCCTTTTCCGTTGTAATCAGATAACCGCCGCCGGTTTCCTTCATGAGAGCCAGAAGGGTTTCAATCTCCTTCCCCTCATAGCGGCAATGATCGGGCAAAGGAACAGCCGCCGCCAGTTCCAGGCCTTCCGCCTCAAGGGAGGCGAAAAACGAGACGGGATCGCCCACGCCCGCGAAAGCCACCCCGCGCATCCCTTTGAGGTCGCTGAAAGGAAGCAGAGGCCCGCCCCCGAAGGCTACGACCCCCCGCAGAGAATGGTTGGAACGGCATGAGGGAAGGCCTGGCAGGGAAACGGTCGGCATGGCGCCCCCGCATCTTGTGTACACAACCATATCAGCCCGGCGGACAGCGGCACGGTTTTCGCGCAGCAGTCCCGCCGGAAGGGCGAGGCCGTTCCCGAAGGGCATGCGGCAGTCGAGGAGGAGAATATCCAGGTCCCTATGGAGTCGAAGATGCTGAAAACCGTCATCCAGCAGCAGGATATCCGGCCGGAATCTTTCACAGGCCTCCAGCCCCGCCCGATAACGGTCGGCGCCCGTCACCACAATCAGTCCCGGAACCGAGACGGCCATGAGAAAAGGTTCGTCGCCTGCTTCCGTTGAGGGAAGAAGGATCTCCCGGCCGTCCGCTACAACGCGAACGCCTTTCCCCCCGCTCCCTCCGTATCCCCTGGACAGGACCGCGACCCTTTTCCCTTTCGCCATGATAAGGCGGGCAAGGAATATTGTCATGGGTGTCTTGCCCGTGCCGCCAACGGAGATGTTGCCCACCGAGATAACTGGCCTCGGGAGGACACGGGAAGCGAGTACCCCCTTCCGGTAGAGGAACTCTCTGACCTTCATGACAAGAGAGTAGACGAGGGAAAAGGGGGCAAGAAAAATCACCAGAAACCCGGCGAGCGGCCCCTGGCGTTTCCCCTCCCACACGTCGCGGATGAATCTTTCAAGGGAGATCATTACTTTTGACCTTGAGCATACACTGCTTCTCGCCCTCGCGTCCGCCAGTCCGGAAAAAGATGGAAGCTATGACCTCCATATGCCTTACGGTCGCCCCCCTGTTCTCCTTCAGAAGACGGGCGCCGTTGGCGCCCATTGACACGCGGCCCGGCTGGTCGTCAAGGAGTCCCATCAGGAACGAGGTCAGCATTCCGGCATCGGTGACCTGAACGCCCGCCCCCGAATCCAGGATCTTGGAGGCGATTTCACGGAAATTGTTCATATGCGGGCCGAAGAATACCGGAACCCCCAGCGCCGCCGGCTCCAGCAGGTTGTGTCCGCCCACGGGAACCAGGCTACCGCCTACGAACACCAGGCCGGAAATGGAATAAACATCCATCAGCTCGCCGACGCAGTCCATGAGAAGCGCCTCGCCGGGCTGCAATCCCCTTGGAGCTTGGGCAAGGGACGAACGCCGGATATGATAAATGCCGTAGCGCTCCAGTAGGGCCGCGACCTCCTCCGACCTCTCCGGATGGCGGGGCGCCAGGATGAGAATAAGTTGAAGACCCTGCTGGATAAGACTTTGATACGCGGAGAGAATGGGTTCTTCCTCGCCCTGGTGGGTACTGCCGGCGGTGAAGACCAGGCAATGGCCGGGAATCCGGTACCTGGCCCGCAGTTCGGCCTTTCTCTCATCCGGTGGGATGTCCACATCCAGGTCGTACTTGAGGTTTTTCGTAACGTAGACCCGGCCGGCGGGCGCGCCGATGGCGACGATGCGGCGCGCGTCCTCTTCCGTCTGCATGCACAGGGCGGTGAAGTCCGGCAATACGGAACGGAAGATGCCGGAAAAACGACGGTAGCCCGCGAAAGACTTGTCTGAAATACGCCCGTTGGCGAGAATCACCGGTACGCCCATGAGTCCGGCCTGCCTGAGGAAATTCGGCCAGATCTCGGTCTCGACCACCACTATCAGGGAAGGATGGACGATCTTCAGCGTCCTTTTGACAAAAAGGCTCAGGTCTAGTGGAAAGTATATGCAGAGATCCACGTCCCGTATGCCCTCGCCGATCCCCTGACCGGTCTCCGTGACAGTGGAAAGGACTATGAGATGATTCGGATAGCGGGATTTCAGGGCCTTCAACAGGGGCCGGGCCGCCATGGTCTCTCCTACGGATACGGCATGCACCCAGATGGTGTCCCGCCCGGCGAGAAAAGCGATCTTTTCCCTTGAGAGAAAGCCGAGACGCTCCCCCATGCCCTTCTTCAGCCTCCCCCTCCGGAGGGAGCGGATAAGGTAGAAGGGGACAAGAAGGGGAACGCTAAGGATCAGAAGTATGTCGTAAACGAGGTAGAGCATGCTCATCTCATAGTCCGGCTTGCTTCAAGCCGGTATTGTCAGCGCCGGGCCTCCCCGTTTTCCCCTCACCCCTGCCCCTCTCCCGAAGGGCGAGGGGTAAAAGCAAACCCTCTCCCAGCGGGAGAGGGTGGCCGAAGGCCGGGTGAGGGGTAAAGTTGGAGGGATGTCAAAATAATTCAGCCGCGGATCATTCCCCATCAGGGCCTTGTTCCCCGGCGTCGTGACGCTGTTCCGCGGCGAACTGCATTTCATATAGCTTCTTATATGTCCCGCCCGCTTCCAGAAGCTGTTGATGGGTTCCGTGCTGGACGATTTCACCCTTCTCCAGCACAACGATCCTGTCGGCATGGAGGATGGTGGACAGACGATGGGCGATGACGAATGTGGTGCGGTTGGCCATGAGGTTATTAATGGCCTGCTGCACCATCTGCTCGCTTTCCGTGTCCAGGGCGCTGGTGGCCTCATCCAGGATGAGAATGGGCGAATCCTTGAGAATGGCGCGGGCAATGCATATCCTCTGCCTCTGACCGCCGGAAAGACGCACACCGCGGTCGCCTATGCAGGTCTCGTATCCCAGCGGCATCTCCATGATGAAATCATGGGCAAAGGCCGCCCTTGCCACGGTCTCCACCTCCTCGTCCGAGGCCTCCGGCCCGCCGAAGCGTATGTTGTTGGCAACGGTGTCGTTAAAGAGTGTTGTTTCCTGGTCCACCAGGGAAATCTGCCGGAGGAGATCCCTCATCCTTATGGAACGGACATCGATCCCGTCTATCAGTACCTGCCCCTCCGTTACGTCATAGAAACGGGTGATAAGGGAAACCAGGGTGGTCTTTCCACTGCCTGAAGGACCCACCAGGGCGACGACCTCTCCCTTTCGGGCCTCAAGATTGACGTTGCGCAAAACGTATTCATCCTGATAGGAAAAGGATACCTCCTCAAAACGGACCTCTCCTCTGGCCGTGCCCAGCGCGATGGAGTCCGGCCGGTCGCTGATCTCCGGCTCCTCATCCAGTATCTCGAAAACCCTTTCCGCCGCGCCAAGGGACCGCTGCAGAATGTTGTAGGAAGAAAGCAGTTTCCTCACAGGCGTATAGAGCATAACCATGGCCGCGATAAAGGAGAAAAACTCCGGCGCGGTCATGGCGCCCCGCATGACCAGTGTCCCTCCGAACCAGATAACCGCCGCTATTCCCAGGGAGGTTATGACTTCCATGACCGGCGTAGAGAGGGATGTGTACTTGATGGTCCTTCTCACAAAACCGTAAAACTCCCGATTCACGGCGCCGAACTCCGCCACGACCCTCGGCTCCAGGCCGAAGGCCTTGATAACCTTGATGCCGGAAAAGGTCTCCTGCAATATCTTGGATATGTCGCCCAGCTTTTCCAGGCTCTTTCCGGAAAGTCGCTTGATCCGTTTCCCTATCTTTCGGGCCGGATATATGGTGAGAGGGATTGCAAAAAACGCCAATATAGCCAGTTGCCAGTTGCGGTAGAATACAACTCCCAGCAAGGTGATGGCTGTAACCCCTTCGCGCATGACTCCGGTAATGACGTTGGCCACACCCTCCTGCATGGTATTCACGTCGTTCAGAACACGCGACATGAGGGATCCGGAACGGTGGCGATGGAAAAAACCGAGGGAGAGTGTCATGTTCTTGCGATACAGGTCGTCACGGATGGACTGGATGGCAAGCTGGCCGGCCGTGCCCAGAAAGTATTCATAGGTAAACCGGCAGATACCCCGCACCAGGAACAACAGGATTATGCCCAGGGGGAGGAGCACGAAGATCGTCATGTCCTTCTGGGTGAATATCTTCTTCAGCACCGGTTCGACCATATAGGCGATGGCGCCGTCAAGCCCGGCAACGCCCAGGGTGGCGAAGATCGCAATGGCAATACGCCACCAGTAAGGCCTGCTGTATTTCAGGAGTCGTCGAAAAAGCGGCATCTATATTCCCATATTACCTTATCATTTCCAGCATAATGCAGGCTACGCGGGATGAACAGTCACCTTCACCCAGCCTTTCGGAAACAAGCCTCAGATTATCCCTGATGACCTCCGCATAGGAGGAGTCGTTCAGAATCCTCCCAATCTCCTCCGCGATGGCTTCCGGATTCGCCTCATGCTGGATCAGTTCCTTTACCACCCGGCTGTTTGCCACTATGTTACAGAGACCGATGTGGGCGACCCGGATGAGCCGTTTGCCGATAAAATAGGTCAAAGGTGACACCTTGTAGATGATCACCATGGGGACGCCCAGCAACGCTATCTCCAGGGTCACCGTACCGGATACCGTAATGATGGCGTCGCACACCTGAATCACGTCACGGCTCTTTCCCTCAACCACGATGACGTCCAGAACGCCCGCATCGAGAAATGGCTCAATGTCGTCGCGGGAAAGGCTGGAGGCAAGGGGGAGAATAAAGCGGAGGTCTGGAAACCGGTTTTTCAGAATACGCGCCGCTTCAATTATCGTCGGCAGATGGGCGCGGATCTCCTGGGTCCGGCTGCCGGGAAAGAGCCCTACGGTACGGGTGTTTGCCTCGATTCCGAAGAGGTCGCGCGCCTCTTCCGGGCTCATTTCCGGATGAACGGCGTCCACCAGGGGATGGCCGACAAAGGAAACCGCCACTCCTTCCTTCTCGTAGAAGGGGACCTCAAAGGGAAAGACCACCGCCATCCGGTCCACCAGCCGCGCAATCTTTTTTACCCTGCCGCTCCGCCAGGCCCATACCTGTGGGCTGATATAGTAGAGCACCTTTACGCCGGCTTTTCGGGCTTCGGCCGCCAGACGGAGATTGAAATCCGGATAATCGATGAGGACAAGGATATCGGGTGGCGCCTTTCGCAGGCATTCCTTCAGTTTCAGGAAAGCGCGGAGGATCGTAGGGAAATGGGCCAGGACCTCGACGAGTCCCACCACGGCCATATCCCTTGCGTCCACCAGCGTATCAACCCCGGCGCGGCGCATCAAAGGGCCGCCCATGCCGAAAAAGGTCGGTGAAGGGTCGATTGCCAAGGCCGCCCTCACCAGCCCGGCCCCGTGCAGATCCCCGGATGCCTCGCCGGCGACAATCATGACCCGTTTACTCAATACATACTCCTCGATGGTGTTCCGGCCCGGACCAGCGCATGGCAAGGGCCATGGCCGGACCTCTAAGAAAGCGCGCCTTTCACTACCTCGGCCACGGCGCGTACCTGTTCGTCCGTCATTTCAGGAAACATGGGGAGAGAAAGACACTGTGAGGCGGTCGCCTCCGACACGGGAAGAGATACTGATGGATATTCGTCAGCGAACACCTTCTGACGGTGCAGCGGAATGGGATAATAGACAGCGGATGCGATATCAGCGGCCTTGAGAGCCGCCATGATCCGGTCACGTTTCGTTGTCAGCATGGTGTACTGATGGAACACATGGGTTCCCTTCTCGTCCTGAAACGGAATCACCACTTCCGTATCCCGCAGAAGCCGGTTATAGAGGGCGGCGACCCGTCGGCGACCCCTGTTGAACTCCTGGATACGTTTCAGTTTTGTCCTCAGGACAACCGCCTGAATCTCGTCAAGGCGGCTGTTGTATCCGATAACGTCATGATGGTAGCGCTCCCTGCTGCCGTGATTGCGAAGCATGCGGACGGAGTCGGCATGCTCTTCCGAGGAGACGGTAATCATGCCGCCGTCGCCGTAGCAGCCGAGATTCTTGCTGGGGAAAAAGCTGAAGCAGCCGAAATCGCCCATGGCGCCGGTCATTTTGGCGCCATATGCGGCGCCGAACGACTGGGCGCAGTCTTCCACCAGGAGGAGACCGTTCCTTTGGCACAGGGAGAGGATCGGCGCCATGTCCGCGGGCTGTCCGAAGAGGTGAACCGGAAGCACCGCGCGCGTGGCGGGGGTAATGGCCTCTTCTATCTTTGCCGGATCGATATTGAAGGTGCGCGGGTCGATATCCACGAAAACCGGGGTCGCGCCCAGGTAGCGTATGGCTTCGGCGGTGGCGATGAAGGTAAAGGGAGTTGTTATCACCTCATCGCCCGGGCCTATCCCGGCGGCAGCCAGAGCCAGGTGGAGGGCGTCGGTTCCCGAGGCCACGGCGACGGCGTGCCTGACTCCCAGAAATTCGGCCGCCTCCTTCTCAAAAGCGGAGACGTTGGGGCCAAGGATGAACTGGCAATTTTCCAGCGCATCACGGATGCCGCGCTCAATTTCATCCTGAAACTGCTTGTATTGGGTATGGAGATCAACCATTGGAATCATAAAATGCACCTGGTAAGAAAGATTTTTGTAATATCTAGATACGGCATTTGATCACGCGAAGACGCAAAGACGCAAAGAAATTCAAATAGCCGCGGAATAAGCTGGTAGCACCGGCCAGGTGAATGGCTTCGATTGACAAGTTCTTGATTTTCCTTCGCGTTCTTTGCGGCTTTGCGTGAGACTGCCTTTTTCTGGTAATAGAGGATATTTTCGCGGAAGGAAGACATTCCCAGGCAAATCCGAGGAGTTACAAAATTACGGATATCAGAGTTTTTTGTTGATCAGGAGAGCCGTCTCCAGGGCGCGTCTTCCGTCTTCGCCGGTGACTTCGGGTGTCCTGTTTCCCGCGACCGCCTCAATAAAGGATTCGATCTCATCCTTCAGGACGTCGCCCTGCCCCAGTTCCCGCTGGTCGATGGTTACATTCGGAACGCCCGGAAACATCTCGCCGTTACCCTTGCGGAATACGGCGACCTTTTTGTTCTGGAAATCCATGGTTATATAGGCGTCCGGCTGGAAGATACGCATCCTCCTCTCGCTTTTCAGGCTGATGCGGCTGGCCGTGACGTTGGCGACGC
>CAYMFO010000105.1:0-7536 GCA_964389825.1 uncultured Geobacter sp.
TCCCCATCAGACTGGGCCAGGAGTTCGAGGCATACGCCCATGCAATCGACAAGAATATCTCAGCCATCCTGCGGTGCCGGGAGAGCCTCCTGGAACTGGGCATCGGGGGGACGGCGGTAGGCACCGGGCTCAACGCCGAGGCGCGCTATATCCAGCTGGTAGTGGAGGCCATCCGCGCCAGGACCGGTTTTCCCGTGCGGAACGCGGACAACCTGGTGGAAACCACCCAGAACATGGACCCCTTCGTGGGACTCTCCTCAGCGCTGAAGGGGCTTGCCGTAAACCTCTGCCGCATTGCCAACGACCTGCGCCTCCTCTCTTCAGGGCCCATGACCGGACTGAACGAGATCAACCTGCCGCCGGTGCAGCCCGGTTCTTCCATCATGCCTGGAAAGGTCAACCCGGTTATCCTGGAAATGGTGAATATGGTATCCTTCCAGGTAATGGGCGCGGACACCACGGTCACCATGGCCGCCCAGGCCGGCCAGATGGAGCTGAATGTGATGATGCCGGTCATCATCTACAATATCCTTTTCTCCATGGAGATCCTGAAAAACGCCGTCCGCAAACTGCGGGAAGCGTGCGTTGAGGGAATCACGGCCAACGTCGGCCGCTGTTCGGCTTATCTGGAAAATTCAGTGGGAATGGCCACCGTGCTGGCCCCTCACATCGGTTACGCGGCCGCGGCCGAGATCGCCAAGGAATCCATGCGCACCGGCCGCAGCACGAAAGAGATTATCCTGTCCCGCAAGTTCCTCTCACCGGAGGCGCTCGCGGAGATCATCGATCCCTATCCGCTAACCACACCCGGAGTATCGGGCAAAAGGGATACAAACCACAAGGAGGAATAAAAATGCTGGAAGAAGTCAAGAAGGTGCTTGAAATGATCAGGCCGGCTCTGCAGAGTGACGGCGGCGACGTTGAATTTGTCGAGATGTCCGAGGACGGAGTTGTCAAGGTCAAGCTGAAAGGCGCCTGCGGCTCCTGCCCCATGGCAACCGTTACCCTCAAGAACGGCATCGAGAAGACCCTGAAGGAAAAGGTGCCGGGCGTCAAGGAAGTCGTCAGAGTCTGATATCTCCCTCCAACAAGGCGCGGCTGTGCCGCGCCTTCCCGGGTTCCCCGCCATGGCCTTTCGTCCGAGCAAAAGACGTCCCGGATTTTTTCGCACCCGCCGCTTTCTCGCCCGTTTCCGGCGGACTACCCAGGCCCGGCTTTTCCACGGAAACAGCGTAAAACTGTTCCGTCACGGCGGTGAATTCTTCTCCGCCATGCTCGACGGCATATCTTCCGCCCGCTCCCATATCTGCCTCGAATTCTACATCATCCACAACGACAGGAGCGGGACCATGTTCAGCGACGCCCTGATTGCGGCAGCGCAACGGGGCATCCCGGTTTTTCTCATCTACGATTACTTCGGCTGCATAGACACGCCGGTCGCCTACTTTCGCGGATTGCAAGAGGGGGGGGTGCGGCTCCTCCCCTTTAATCCCCCATCCTTCAAAAAAGGTATCTTCTGGTTCGACAGGCGCAATCACAGGAAATTCGCGGTCATAGACGGCACGCGCGCATTTCTTGGCGGGTTGAATGTGGGTGACGAGTACACCGGTTTGGGGGACAACGCCACACGCTGGCTCGATATGGGCATCAGCCTTGAAGGCCCGGCTACAGCAGAGCTACAGAAGCTTTTTCTGAAAACCTGGGAGGAGGAAGACGGAAAGCATTCTCCCGCCCTCCCCTCGCCTCCGCCTCCCCTGGCCGAGAAGGACGCCGCCGATATCATGGTGGTCAGCGGCGGACCACACCACAACCGTTCCTTTATACGCGGGGCGTTCCGTCTCGCCATCGCCGGGGCGTCGGAAAGCGTGAAGATCATCACCCCGTACTTCGTGCCCGGACCGATCATCGTGCGCTCGCTGTTGCGGGCGGTGAAACGCGGTATCCACGTACAGCTTCTCCTCCCAGCGGTCAGTGACGTCCCGCTGGCCCAGATAGCCGGAAAGGCGTACCTGACCCCTCTTTTGAAGAGCGGAATAGAGATATACAAGCGGGAAGGGACCGTCGTGCACGCCAAGCTGATGATCATCGACGGCTGCTGGACCACCCTCGGCTCGGCCAATCTGGACCTGCGCAGTTTCCACAGGAACTACGAGATGAACGTCATTATAGACAGTCACGATTTCGGGCAAGCGGCGGCTGCATTGTTTGACGAAGAACTTGAGAAATCCCGGCTGGTTACATTGCGGGAGCACGAGGCGAGAAACTGGTTCGAGAGGCTTCTGGAACGGCTGTGCGACCCTATCCGCCGATTTCTGTAACAAAAAGGCCCCCTTTCCGTGAAAGAAAGGGGGCCTTTTTGTTGGAAACGCCCGCGGGCTGTTAACCGGCGGGCCTGCTAGGGCAACCCTCTTTGCAGCGGGTTACCGGACGAAGCATGAACAGTGTGGTCCACATAGTATCATCCTCCTTTCACGGGATTACCCATCCCATCGTTCCGTTTGGATAATAATAAGCAGCCGCATGGCGGTTGTCAATGTTGTATTCGTATTATCTATATATATCTATTAATAATTTTCAGAATCCGCCCTTTTCCGCTCCGGAGCGCGTTTTCGGGACATAGTTCCCGGCAACAGAAGCATCTGATGCAGCGTCGGTAGTCGATGCGGAGTTTTCCATCGCGAATCTCCATGGCGCCGGGTGGACAGGCGTCCCGGCAGATGCCGCACAGGACGCACTTTTCCATGTCCGGATATGGAAATGCCGTGAAATGGTTTCTCAGGAACCTCGCCAGGAAGCGGGGCATGCCGAACTGGACCGAAGCGGCGCGGGGAAGCCTGAAATCCCTGATCCGGAGTTCCGAGGGGGAACAACCCGAAGTTTCTATCCCGCTCCGCTCAACCCCGGGCTC
This sequence comes from uncultured Geobacter sp., assembly GCA_964389825.1. Lineage (GTDB taxonomy): Bacteria > Desulfobacterota > Desulfuromonadia > Geobacterales > Geobacteraceae > RPRC01. The sequence continues at coordinate 2,909 of CAYMFO010000105.1, forward strand.
CCCCCTTTTCAGCGCGGCCCGCTCCACATGCAGCAGCCCCCCGGGTATGCCGAGTATTTCACCGGCGATCACATCCACGGCAACGGGGTTGACCCCGGCCATGAGAAAACCCGCCTGCCGGGGAGTTCCGCCGCTCGGTCCGTCTCCTTCCATGACGACAATTCCGTCCACGATATTCAGGTCCGGTTTCCTGAGCCTGTAGATCTCCAGGAGCATTTCCGCGAAGAGGAGGCGGTCTTCCCCCGCCTTGAGATGCCAGGCCGGTTTCGCCAGGCCGACCACGGCGCCGAACAGGTTCTTCACCGCGCAGGTCATGGTCATCATCTCGTGGGTCTTCAGCTTGGGCAGGTTGATGACCCGGTCGGCCTCCAGATACGGCTTCGCCAGCTCAAACCTCCTGAAGACCCCGTCGGCGGAAACCTCAACAGCCTCCCTGAACTCCACCAGTTCGGCGCCCGTCTCCCTCACCACATCCAGGATGCCGGTCTTTTCCGCCACCCTTGCCAGACTTCCCACACCGGGGCTGTCGCCTACCAGGGGGATAGCGCCCGCTGCCCTTACCATCCGGATCACCCCCCCGACCACCTCGGGATGGGTTGTAACCGCGGCCTCCGGCGGCTTGGCCGCCAGCATGTTAGGCTTGATAAGCACCCGTTCGCCTGGTTTGACGAAGGCCTTCATCCCGCCCAAAGGGGAGAGGAGACGCTCCAGATGCGCTTCCAGTTGGGGACGGGAATAGCTTTCGGCCTTTTCAAGCACTACTTGATGCATATCACAATCCTTTTAGCGAAAATAAAATTTCTCGTCCCACAGCATCTTCCATCAAAGCTTTACTATGGACATTTATTGCATGCTATGGTAGTTTTCAAGTCATTAAAAAAATGTGGGTCATCAAATAAGGGGAGGTGAACAAATTGGCACATACAATTTCCGACGAATGCATCAACTGTGGAGCATGTGACGACTCTTGCCCGGTAGGCGCAATCGCTGAAGCAGACGGGAAAAGAGCTATCAACGCTGACGAATGTATCGACTGCGGCGCATGCGTGGATACATGCCCGGTGAACGCCATCAGTGGTTAAATCTGTTTAATTCGGATGCAATTAAGGCGCGCATACCTAATGGAATGCGCGCCTTTTGTATTCTGAATCCCCGCGAACTCCCCGCACGGTCCGCTAGCGGACCGCCTCTCCTCCCCCGGGCGCGGCGACGATCTTCGCCCCGAATCTCACCGCGCTCCGCGGCACGTCTCTAAAAACAATCACAAAAGGGACACTCTTGCCCGGGGGAATGCCAATCCCCGGCCGAGTCTCGCCGGACTTTCCAGACATTACCTTTTCCATGCCCGAATAAGACCGGAAGGACAACTCCCCAGGAGATATGGCGTTACCGTGGGCCACCGTTTTTCTCGCGATAACGGCGCCATCGGCGCCGTATACGGTCCCCTGCACCCGTATCGACCCGGCCGGCCTGGCGGACTGATTGTAGACCTCTCCCCGCATAACGAATAACTCACCGGATTCCCTGTTGATGACGAAAACCCCTTCCACGGCTCGCACCATGCACGGTATGTCCGTCTTTTGAACCGCGCCGGGGACAAGGCGTCTCAGATCATCGGCGCGATCCCGCAACAGGAAAAAACCGGCGACCAGCGCCGCGACCAGGCAGAGACCTCCGGCAAGGAGCGGGATCAGTGGCGACTTCTTCCTGCGGGAGGTGATGCACAGGGGGGGTTGCTCCTCCTCATGTTCCTCGTCCCTGGAATCGGCGACGGGCCATGGACGCGCCTCCGTTGAGGACGGCCGGACTTCCATGCCCTTTTCAGGCGCTTCAGCGGCAATCTCCCTCTCATCTTTCACGGGCTCAACCATCTCCGCCTCTCCGGCGGAGGGTGATTCAGAGGCAGCCACGTCATCGTGGGGGCGGAAGGCGTCGTCGAGACGGGCCTCGAACTCCCTGTCCGCGCCACATTCCGGGGCCGTCGTCGAGGGTCCTTCACCTAAAGGAGGGGAAGCGGTCTCTTCTCCGGAAAAACCCGGCGCTGACTCTTCAGCTGGAGAGGCCTTGGTTTCCACTGTTCCCGAAACATCGGGAGCGTCAACGACGTCTACACCAAGCGCGGCTGATTTTTCCCCTTCATCCGGCAGGACGGTATTGTCCCCTTCCGTTCCCTCTTCCGCTGCGTCATCAATCCGCGTATCCTCATCCGACCCGGCGCCCGCGGGCGACTCTTCTCCAAAACCCCTCAGAAGAGAATCGAAGTCCTGGTCTTCCTCGGGACTGTCCCGCCGCACGACAAAGGTGTGGGAGCAGCGGGAACAACGAACCCTCACCCCTGCTTCGGAAACGCGTGAATCATCGAGCCTGAATCTGGTCTTGCATTTTTCGCACTGAATAATCATTCCATTATTCTCCACAAAATAAATTACTCGACATTTCAGGATGCCTCTTCGTCAGGGAAAAAAACTTCGTGAAGGGAGGGCAACTGGCGATACTTCTGGTCCATATCAAGGCCGTAACCCACCAGAAAACCGCACTCGCCGCTTATGCCCGCATAGTCCGGCGCCAGGTTGACGGAGCGCCTTCTGCGGTTGTCAATCAGGGTGCACACCTTCAGACTGGCCGGGTTCCTTCGACGTAGACAATCCAGGAGGAAGGAAAGACAGCGGCCCTCATCAATGATATCCTCGACCACAAGGAGATGCCTCCCGGCAACGGAAGCGGTGATATCCTTGGTAACGGTTATGCTGCCGGTGGAATCGACGCCGCAATAGCTGGACAACTGGATAAAATCCACCTCCAGCGGCACGGTGAGATGCCTGACAAGGTCCGAGGCGAAGATGAAAGCCCCTTTCAGCACGACAATAACGAGCAACTCCCTGCCGTCATAATCGGAGGAGATATCGCGGGCGAGACGCGCGACCTCACGTTCAATCCGTTCCCTGGAATACTTTTCCCGCATTGTCATGTTCATGGCGCGCAACCTCTCTCCAAGGCTTACAATCCCTTGAATCTATAGCAAATGGAAGGTAACAGTGTCAATTTATTATGGCCCCCCGCTCATGCATTATGATATAGAAAAGCAATCCGCATTCGGTAAGGAGACCCAGATGAAACACACCATATCCCTTTTTGCTCTGGCCGTTACCTCTTTCTTCTTCGCGTCCGCGGCCCTGGCCGCTCCCCGGCTCACCTTCGACAAGCCCGTCCATGATTTCAACACGGCAACCGAAGGCATGAAGCTTCCCCACTCCTTCACCTTTCGCAATAATGGCCGTGAACCGGTCCATATAGAAAGAATTAGCTCTTCCTGCGGATGCGCCGTCGCGGAGGTCTCCGAGCGTATCATTCAGCCGGGGAGAAAAGGTGAAATCAAGTCGACCTTCGACACAACCGGTTACAGCGGACCGGTAAAAAAAGAGATATACGTCTACCTCAAAGGGGTCAAAGGTCCGGGCAATATCCTTACCATCAAGGGTACGGTGATGGAAGAACTGGTCGCGTCGCCGCGCCAGCTCAACATGGGCGACATAAAGCCCGGGGTCAAAAAGGAAGGCGCCGTCAGATTCGAAAACCAGGGGAAACGGACGGTAAGGATCGTCGACGTAAAATCCATGTCGCGACAGATTAAGGCCTCCGCCGGAAAACGGACCCTTAAACCCGGAGAATCCATCACTATCAGGATTGCCGTCACCCCTGACAAAGGCGCTAGCTATTTTGGCGGATACGTCACCATCGTAACGGATGGCGCTGAAAATAAGGAAAAAAATATCCCGATATACGCCACGGTCCGTTAGCCTCCGTTCTCTCCTCCATGGCGGGGATGTCCGTAAAACCCGGCAATCTGTTTTTTGGCCTTGAGTAAAGCGTTAAAATAGGGTAGTTATAGACGAGTTGGGCGGTTAGCTCAGTTGGATAGAGTACAGGCCTCCGAAGCCTGGGGTCGTGGGTTCGAATCCCATGCCGCCCGCCAATATCAGGAACAAGGGGTTACGGTATTTTTCCGTAGCCCCTTTTCAGTTTTACATTGCATGGATAAAAGCCGCTTCACCTCAACGGTGAGAACATATCCGTCTGTCCGGAAAATCACTTGAAAAGGAAAACAATCGCCATGAAGAGAAGACTCCCGGCGGAATGGGAAGAGCAGGACGGCGTCCTCGTGGCATGGCCCCACGAAGAGACCGATTGGCGCCACTGCCTGGATGAAGTGGAACCGGTCTTTCTGAATATCATCAAGACCGTTTCCCGCTTCGAACGTGTCGTGCTGGTCGCCCCGGACAGGGAGATAATGGAGATGAGGCTCGACGGGGCGGAGATTGACCCTGATCGAATCGAGATCTTCGAGATCGATTCCAACGACACCTGGTCAAGGGATTTTGGCCCCTTAACCGTCCTGGATGATGATAGGCCGCGGATTCTGGATTTCGCTTTCAACGGCTGGGGCCTGAAGTTTCCCGCCGACCTGGACAACCTCCTGACCCGGAGACTCCATAAATCCGGAGCATTCGGGAAGACACCCCTGGAAACCATAGGCATGGTCCTTGAGGGGGGGAGCATCGAAAGCGACGGACAGGGAACCATCCTCACCACCGCGGAGTGCCTGCTGGGGCCCAACCGCAACCCCCACC
>CAYMFO010000106.1:0-7291 GCA_964389825.1 uncultured Geobacter sp.
TCATGCGCCTTATGCCCTTAGTCCTTCGCCCTTTGCCTTTCGCTTTTCTCCTCGCGCCTCGTACCTGCTTTTCATCGTATCTTCAACGTCGAAAAGGCAATCAGCGCCAGGATGATGGTGATGACCCAGAACCGGACGATGATCTTCGGCTCGGCAACGCCCTTCAGCTCGAAATGATGGTGGATGGGCGCCATGCGGAAGATCCTCTTGCCGCGATACTTGTAGGAACCGACCTGGAAGATCACGGAAAGGGCCTCGATAACGAAGATGCCGCCGACGATCACCAGCAGGATCTCCTGCTTCGTGATCACCGCCACGGCGCCCAGCCCCCCGCCCAGGGGAAGGGAGCCCACATCGCCCATGAACACCTCGGCGGGATAGGAATTGTACCAGAGGAAACCGAGCCCGGCGCCCGCCATGGCGCCGCAGAGGATTGCCAGTTCACCGGCCCCGGGCACATAGGGGATCTGCAGATACCCGGAAAGCTTGATGTTGCCGGCAATGTAGGTAAAGAGCATGTATGTTCCCGCGTTAATGGCCACCGGACCGATGGCAAGGCCGTCCAGGCCGTCGGTCAGGTTCACCGCGCTGCTTGCCCCGAAGATCACCAGCATCACGAAGGGTATATAGAATATCCCCAGGTCGGGACGCAGGTTCTTGAAGAACGGAATGGTCAGTTCCGTGGAAAAACCGGGCGTATAGTAAAGGGCCGCTCCCACCAGGAGCCCGAGAAGTACCTGGAAGAAGGTCTTCTGCCGGGGAGAGAGCCCCTTGGGATTCTTTTCCACCACCTTCTTGTAGTCGTCCACGAAACCGATCAACCCATACCCGACAATGATGGAGAGCGCCAGCCAGACGAACCTGTTGGACAGGTCGGCCCACAGAAGGGTGGGAATGACAATGGCGGCCAGTATCAGCACACCGCCCATGGTCGGAGTCCCCTGCTTCTGAAGATGGGATTCCGGACCGTCGGTACGTATCACCTGGGTCATCTGTACTGACTGCAGTTTCCGGATTACCCACGGTCCCAGGAGAAAGGAGACCACCAGGGCGGTTATTACGGCATAGACGGTCCGGAATGTCAGGTATTTGAAGACATTCAGGAAATGAAAGTCGGATGCCAGCGGATAGAGAAAATGGTACAACATCAGTTCACATCCCCTTTCACCATACCGGAGCGGAAGGCTTCACGGATTCCCTCGGCAACGGTTTCCATCCGCATGCCGCGCGACCCTTTCACGATGACGCAGTCACCCTTGGCCAGAAAACGGATCGCATCGTCAATAATCTCACCGTGGCTCTTCGCCACGAGTATGGAAGAGGCGGGAAGCCCGCCGGCCATGGCGCCCCGAGCAATGACGCCGGCCATCTCTCCCAGGAGATAGAGGCGCTCCACCGTCCCGGCGGCCAGGATTCCTATCTGCTCGTGGAGGTCCTCCGAAGGATCGCCCAGCTCCAGCATGTCTCCCAGGATCGCGATGCCACGACCCCGCTCTTTGAGGGACCGCACCGTCACCAGCGCGGCCCGCATGGATGCGGGGTTGGCGTTGTAGCTGTCATCAATCAGCAGGATCCCGCCAAGTTCTTCCGGAGCGAACCGCTTTTCAAAGGGAACGAATGATTCCAGCCCCTCCCGGATATGGTCGGCGGCAACGCCGGCTGCATGGGCCGCGGAGGCGGCGGCGAGGGCATTGGCGATATTGTGGCGGCCAAAGACCCTCATCCGGACCGGCGCCTTTTCCGAGGGAAGACAAAGGCGGAATTGCTGCCCTTCCCTTCCCAGATCCCGGATATCCTCCGCCACCACATCACCCTTGTCGAAGCCGAACAGGATTCGCCGCACTCCGGCCGGGGACGGCAGACGGGAAACCAGCGGGTCGTCGGCGTTGATCACGGCGGCGCCTCCGGCGGGCAGCCGTATCAGCAGTTCCCCCTTGGCCGAGGCAACGGCCTCCACGCTCCCCATGCTCAGGAGGTGGGCCGGAGAGGCATTGGTGATGACCCCGACGGCGGGACGGGCGATCCCTGCCAGCCGGTCGATCTCTCCCGGCTCGCTCATTCCCATCTCCAGCACGGCCCATCGATGCTCCGCTCCAAGGCGGAACAGCATTTGCGGCAGGCCGATGAGGTTATTCAGGTTTCCCGAGGTCTTCAACCCCTCACCGGTGCGCGACAGAATGGATGCCAGCATCTCCTTGGTGGTCGTCTTGCCGTTGCTGCCGGTTATTCCCGTCACCTCGGGGAAAAAGCGGTTCCGGTGAAAAGCAGCCAGATCACCAAGGGCGCGCAGCGTATCCGTTACTCCTATGCATGTCGCCCCGGGGGGCAACTCCCCGGCCTCCCACCGCTCCCGCTCCGCGAGAAAGACCCGGACTCCCCGCTGACATGCGACGGGGATATACTCGTGACCGTCAAAACGCTCTCCCCGCAGCGGGATGAACAGTTCGCCCGGCGCAACGGTCCGGCTGTCGGTGGAGACCCCGCTTACCTCCGCTTTCCCGTTTCCGATTACGAGTCCTCGAACCGCTTCGGCAATCTCCATGACCGTGAATCGAGGTTTCATCGTTTACCCCTGTTCCCGAAAGGCCCGGGCGGCCTCTTCACGATCATCGAAGTGGTGTTTCTCGGTACCGATTATCTGATAGTCTTCGTGACCTTTACCGGCGATGAGTACGATATCGCCTGGTTCGGCAAGACTGACCGCGAGACGTATCGCCTCCCGGCGCGATTCCACGCAGAGAAATCCCCGCTCCGCCAGGCCTGCGGAAAGTTCGGACACCTTATACTCGCGAAGGCCCAGAGGGAGAATCCCTGCTCTCACCTCCTCGATTATGGAGGCCGGTTCTTCGGTGCGGGGATTGTCGGACGTAACAATGGACAGATCGCCGAGGCGGGCGGCGATCCTCCCCATGATGGGACGCTTGCCGCGGTCCCGGTCCCCTCCGCAGCCGAAAACGGTAATAATGCGACGGTGTTCCAGCTCGCCGAGTGTCGTCAAGACGTTTTCCAGGGCATCACCGGTATGGGCATAATCAACGAGCAGGGTAACACCCCGCTCGTTCTCGACCCTCTCCAGCCTCCCCTGAACCTTGCCGTGTTCCGCGATGCCGTCGCGAATCGCTTGCAGCGGAATTCCGAGGGCAACGGCCGCTGATGAAGCAGAGAGAATGTTGTAGAGATTGAAGCGCCCGAGAAGCAGGGAAGAGAAATGGATCTCCCCGGCTGGCGCGCACAGGGTCCCGGAAATGCCGCCGGTCGAGAAAACCACCTCCCTTGCCGTGATCCGCGCGGCGGGAGAGAGACCGTAGGTGATGACCGGACACGAGGAGGCCTGGACGAACTCAAAACCCGCCGGATCATCGATATTCACCACCGCCGCCCTGGAGGGCTTCACCCCGTCCGGACGCAGGAGTTGGGAGAAAAGCCGCTGCTTGCTGGCGCGATAGGAATCCATGTCATGATGGTAGTCCAGGTGATCCCGCGTCAGGTTCGTGAAGATGCCCACATCAAACCTGCATCCGTCAACCCTCCGCTGTTCCAGCGCATGGGAGGAGACCTCCATGACAACGCCCCTGGCGCCGAGATTTACGAGTTGCCGGAGAGTCTTTTGCAGGTCCACGGACTCGGGGGTGGTGTTGGGAGCGGGGAGCGTGGTGTCCCGGAAGCGATAATTAATCGTCCCCAGGACCGCGGCGGGGATGCCGGATCTTTCCAGCATGGATTCGATGAGATAGGTGGTGGTGGTTTTTCCGTTGGTCCCGGTTATGCCCACAACGGGAATGCCGTCCGTGGGATTTCCGTAGAAGGATGCCGCCATAAGGGACATGGCAAGGCGGGCGTCGGAAACGACCGCGCACGGAAAGCCCGCCGGGACATTCGCCGCGTCCTCGACCACAAGGGCCGCGGCCCCGGCCGCTACCGCCCGGCCCAGGTACTGATGTCCATCAGCCGCTGCTCCGCGAAGGGCGAAAAAGAGGCCGCCCGGCTCAACTTTCCTGGAGTCGTAAAACAGGCCGACGATCTCCACGTCCGTATTACCGGTGAGCGCCACCGGTTCCCTGACGGATTGTAGCAATTGGGCAAACCGCATTATTTCCTCTCAGTAACTATGTTCCGGCGCGCGTCACGCGGTCGGTACGAACCTGACCCACACCTGGTCTTCCGAACCGATCCTCCGGCCGGGAAGGGGGTTTTGCTCAACGGCCCGGCCGCTCCCCACAATCTTCACATTCAGGGAATTCTTTTCCATATACCTCAGAACCTGGCGAATACTCATACCGCGAAAATCCGGCATCACCACACCTGACACCGCTTCGTCTATTACACCTTCCGCCACGGCTACCACTTCCTCGGTCCGCGTTTTTTCTTCGGCGCGGTTCTCTGGCGTCTTAGTCGCTTTCGCCTTTAGCGGGACATTGGGAGGAACCTTGAGATAACACAGGGACTGGAGGGCAATCTCGCGAAATACCGGCGCCGCCACGACCCCCCCATATACATTTGTCTTCGGCTCGTCCACCACCACAAGTATTGCAAGTCGCGGATCATCTGACGGCACGAACCCGAGAAATGAAGCCGTCCGCTTGCTCGCGGAATACGATTTGGTCAGGGAATCGACCTTCTGGGCCGTGCCGGTTTTTCCGGCGACGCGATAACCGTCCACGGCGGCATTCAGACCGGTCCCGCCATCCGTGGTAACACCCGTCATCATCTTCGCCATTGCCCGGGCGGTATCGGTTGAAAGCGCCTTGCGGCGGATGCTCGGGGAAAACTGGTGAATGATCGTTCCGGAATCATCGGTTATCCTGTCCACCAGATAGGGTTTCATCAGCATGCCACCGTTGGCTATGGCTGACACAGCCGCAACCAGTTGCAGCGATGAAACGGAGATGCCCTGCCCGAACGATATGGTAGCCAGGTCAAGGTTCCCCCATCCGCTCCTCGGGCGCATATAACCGGGAACCTCGCCCGGGAGGTCGATGCCGGAACTCTCCCCGAAACCGAATTTCTTCAGACCATCGTAAACACGCTGAGGACCCAGCCTGGCGCCGATCTTCGCGGATCCGATATTGCTGGAATACTTGAGTATGTCGGACACCTTGAGCGATCCGTACTTGTGGGTGTCATGGATCACCCGCCCGCCAATGGCGTAATTGCCGTTCTCGCAGAAAAAGCTGTCGCCGAGCCTGACCGCTTTTTCCTCAAGGGCGGCCGCTATGATGAAAACCTTCATGGTCGAGCCGGGTTCGAAGCTGTCGGCGATTGCGCGGTTGCGCAGGGTATCATGGGGATAGGAGCGAAAGGCGTTGGGGTTGAACCCCGGGCTTGACGCCATCGCCAGAATCCTCCCTGTCCGGGGCTCCATGACCAGCGCGATTCCCCCGACTGCCCGACTGCCGGTGACCGCCTTGTTGAGCTCCTTTTCCGCTATATACTGAATATTCTTGTCAAGGGTAAGGGTAACATTATAACCCTTTGACGCTTTCTTTATGACCGTCCCCACCAGGGCGATTTCACGGCCATATGCATCCCTCTCGGTAACCATGTAGCCCGTGCTTCCCAGAATCTGCCTGTTGTACCCCAGTTCTATCCCTTCCAGACCTTCCGGATCCAGGCCGGTAAAGCCGATGACGTGAGCCGCCACCTCGGAATTGGGGTAAAACCTCCGCGACTCCTTGACGAATCCTATCCCCCTGATTTTCAGGGCCTTTATCTTCCCCGTCAATTCCGGGGTAATCTGTCGCCGCAGCCAGACAAAACTCCTTTTCCCGGAAAGTTTTTTCGTGACCGCCTCAACGGGCATTGCAAGCAAAGGCGCGAGGGATGAAGCGCCTTTCTCCACATCATCGATCAGGACGGGTTCCGCGAAACATGAATCAACTTCCACGGAGACCGCCATGGGCGCCCCATTGCAGTCATATATGGTTCCGCGGGCGGGTGTAAGCGGAACCATCTTCTGGTGCTGCCTTTCAGCCCGCCTGACCCAGTCATCTTCCTTGATTATCTGCAGATAGAATGCCCGGACGGAAGTTATGACAAAGAAAACGGCAAACAGAATCCCGACGATTTTTATGCGTATTCTCGACCATTTTTCCCGGTTGTCCTTCATTTTACGATTATCACCTGCTGGTCGGTCGGCAGGTCCATGCCCAGTTCACCCTTGGCCAGGGCCTCAATCCGCGCCGGATTCTTGAGAGACGCAACCTCCAGCCTCAGCATGTTCTTTTCCTGCCGCAACTGTTTCAGAAGCCTGTTCCCTTCGGCAATCTGGAGATTGAGGTCTACCACCTTTACCCGGGACCAGACGTGAAAAAGCGACAGGAGGGTCAAAAGGGCCAGAAGGATAATCAGATATGGCAGAAGGTCCCATCTCCGCGAAACCGAAATCTCCTCTTTCTTCGGCGCCGCTACCTTGCTGGACATGACTTTGGCGATAGACATGGGTGGCCACTCCTTTCCGGCTAAAGCTTTTCAACCGCCCGCAATTTCGCGCCGCGGGACCTGGGATTCTTCTCTTTCTCTTCCGCACCGGCGATTACCGGCTTTCCCGTCAGTTTTTTTACCAGGGGCGTCTTTCCGCAGACGCATCGGGGGATATTCCTGGGGCATACACACCCCTTCGCGAACTCATTAAAGGTATGCTTCACAATCCTGTCTTCCAGGGAATGGAAGGAGATGACGGCCAGCCTGCCTCCCCGGGCAAGGAGGTCGATCCCGTCTCTCAAACCCTTTTCCAGGCTCTCAAGTTCCTCGTTTACCGCGATCCGGAAGGCCTGGAAGGTCCGGGTAGCCGGGTGCAGGCGTTCTTCCCAGCGCGCGCGCGGGATCGATCTTTTGACGATTCCAGCCAACCGCAGCGTCGTAAGGACCGGGGCCGCGCTTCGTTCGGCGACTATGACCGAGGCTATACGCCTTGCCCACCGTTCTTCCCCGAACTCGCGGATGATACGCTCCAGCTCCTTTTCAGGAAGGGTATTCACAAGGTCAGCCGCGGTCCTCCCTGCCGTCGCATCCATGCGCATGTCCAATGGAGCGTCCTGCTGGAAACTGAAACCCCTCTCGCCGGTGTCCAGCTGGTGTGAGGAGACACCCAGATCCAGGACCATTCCATCAATCGCCTCCACTCCCTCCTGGATCAATAGCTCCGAAAGCCGGTTAAAATTCGCATGGAACAGGCGCACTCTCTTGCCAAACCCTGAAAGCCTGGACGATGCGGCGGAGAGAGCGCTTGGGTCGCGATCGAAGCCCAGGAGAACCCCATCAGGAGATGAGGCCTGAAGAATGCCGAGGGCAT
>CAYMFO010000107.1:0-7276 GCA_964389825.1 uncultured Geobacter sp.
CGAAAAAAGATCTCCCGAAGGTCCTGGAACGGATCGAGGCGCTTGCTGAAAACCCGAGACCAACCGGTGCGGAGAAGCTTACCGGGGTAGAGTTGTGGCGGATACGACAAGGTGATTACCGGATTGTTTACTCTATCGAGGATAATGCTCTTACGGTATGGATCGTCAAGGTCGGACACCGGAGAGAGGTTTATCGGAAGATCAAGTAGCGGGAAGGTTTTGGCCGGAAAGAAACCGGCGAGCCGGTCTAGGCGCCCCTTTTCAGGTAACTCGCCCGGCTGTGCGGGGCTGTCAGACGATCATGTTCTCCATGGCCCAGACGCCGCACGGACAGATGCCGGCGCACATGCCGCCCAGTGTAAATGTTTAGACGCGACACCTCTTTACGTACATAATACCAGGACCGGCGCCCAAGGAATCACAACGGTTTTCAACTTCTATTTTTCGGGTGGTTATCACAAAAAGAGACTGGTCGCGCGTTATATTCCGCTACGCAAGGCGCAGGTGGAAATGGGACTGGATGATTCCTTTTTCTGGTGGTTATGCAGGGAAGACGCATCATAGCCGGCCGAGATGTCCGGCAAATGTGGCATTGTCAGATAGAAACTTGTAGTAACCGGTATGATAGATATGCTTGCGCACATTTTCCAGCCAATCACCAATTTTAACTTGAAAACCTGTCAAATGACCAATATATTAGCTTTTATCTGTATTAATGATTAATATACCGGTCAATTTATCTCTGGATTGGCTATGATGAAACAAAGAGCATATTCTAAATACGCAAAAGAAGCCGTTTTTCTGCTTGGCCAACACATCAAGCTTGAGCGCAAGAAGCGCAAATGGTCTGAGCAGAACCTTGCGGCCAGGGCCGGCATTTCCAGGGCGACACTGCAGAAGATAGAGACCGGTGAAATGTCTCCGTCCATCGGGCTTGTATTCGAAGTTGCCGCCCTGGTTGGCGTTCCCCTGTTCGAGCAGGACAGCCGGGCCCTTGCAACCAGTATCGAACTGGCGCAAAGTAAACTCGCTCTTCTCCCCAAACGGATCAAGAACAAGACAAGTGCGGTGGATGATGACTTCTAAATTGCAAAATAGAGAAGCCTTTGTCTGGATATGGCTTCCCGGAGAAACGCAACCCGTGGTCGCCGGAAAGCTTGAAGCAGATAACGGCACAATCCATTTCAACTACGGCAAGAGCTATCTTGATCGGGCAGGCGACAAGAATCCGGCCATTTCGATATATGAGCCGGAATTACCTCTGAGGGCCGGTTTCTTACCCCTGCTCAATGACCTGGAAATGCCGAATTGCATTAGGGATGCCGCGCCCGATGCCTGGGGACGCCGCGTTATCCTAAACAAGCGCTTCGGGCTGAGGGGGCGGGATACGGATACCGGCAGTCTGGATGAGCTTACCTATCTGTTGGATTCGGGGTCCGATCGGATTGGCGCCCTCGATTTTCAGCGTTCACCAACGGAATTCGTTCCCAGAGCTCTCAACAATGCAAGCCTGGAAGAGTTGCTGGAATCGGCCGAACGGGTTGAGCGAGGTATTCCATTAACAGCCGAGCTTGATCAGGCGCTCTTCCATGGCAGCTCTATTGGCGGCGCCCGGCCCAAGGCCCTGCTGGAAGATCGGGGCGCCAAGTATATTGCCAAATTTTCCTCCAGCGGTGATCTCTACAGTGTCGTCAAAGCCGAATACGTTGCCATGAGATTGGCTTTTATTGCTGGCCTGGAGGCAGCTCCCGTCAAGCTTGTCAAAGCGGCTGGTAAGGATGTCCTGTTGATTGAGCGCTTCGACCGCATTGCGGTCGATTCCGGATGGGCTCGAAAATCCATGGTTTCCGCCCTGACCCTGTTCGGCTTACGTGAAATGATGGCTCGTTATGCCAGTTATGAAGGCCTTGCGGAAATCATCCGGCATCGCTTTACGCAACCGGTAGAAACCCTCAGGGAGCTTTATGGCCGGCTGGTTTTTAATATCCTGTGCGGCAATACCGATGATCACGCCCGCAATCACGCTGCCTTTTGGGATGGGAAAGAGCTGACCCTGACGCCGGCCTATGACATTTGCCCTCAAGGCCGTACCGGCAGAGAAGCGACCCAGGCCATGCTCATAACCGGCGAAAACAGGTACAGTCAGCTCAAAACCTGCCTTACCGCGGCGCGCCACTTTTTGCTTGCCAGGGAGGCGGCTGTTGATGCGATTGAGCGAATCGAGACAGCCATTCGCGACAATTGGGAGAGTGTCTGCGAAGAAGCGGAGTTTGGTCCGGTTGATAAAAACTATCTGTGGGGACGTCAATTTCTCAACCCGTTTTCCCTTGAGCGGTGAACCAGGATTCTTCCATCTTTGATTCCACCCTCTCCCAAAGAGGGGCGAGGGGGATGATAACGAGCGTTCTGGAGTCGGAATGAACGTGGTCCCGTCAGGAAGGAGAGATGCAAAAACAGAGTTGTTTCGGAAGCAGTATGAGTAGGTCTTTAGCTTCAGGAGAGGGGAAGAAGGCCGACTGAAGAAAGGAATTAAGGCACTCGGCAATTAATAAGCGGAAAGAGGTTTATCTGAAGATCAGATGGCAGGAAGGTTCAGGCCGGAAAGAAAAAGCGGCTCTCCCGAGGTGGGAGAGCCGCTTTTTCTTTTGCTGCACGGCAAGAAACCGCCCAGCCGGTCGAGACGCCCCTTTTCGGGTAACTCGACCGGCTCGTCGGGATTGTCAGACGATCATGTTCTCCATGGCCCAGACGCCACTCGGACAGATGCCGGCGCAGATGCCGCAGCCGATGCAGTATCTGTCGTCGGAGGTGTACTCAACGGAGCCGTCTTCCTTCTCCGTGCGGACGATGGCGCCCTCCGGGCAGGTTTCCAGGCACATGGAGCAGTCGCGGCAGGTGCCGCAGGAGATGCAGCGGTTCACCTCGTTTTTCGCGTCCGTGACCCGGAAGCGGCCGCGGTTCTGGGGGATGAACAGCTCCCGGCTCAGTTTCTCCTGGGGGATCATCTCCGGCTTCTTCCCGGGTACCAGTTCCCAGCCGCTGAGGTAGGCGTCGATGTATTCCGCAACCTCCCGGCCGCCGGCGATGGCGTTGGTGAGGAGCCCCGGCTTGATGGTGTCGCCGATGGCGAAGACCTTTTCGTTCCGGACTGACTGCCAGCATTCCGTCACGTCCATCATGCCGCGATCCGTGAGCCATTCACGAGGCACGTAGGAGAGGTCGGGTCTTTCGCCGATGGAGATGATGACCGTGTCGGCCTCGATCAGGCGGCCGTCCTTGGTGCGCAGCCCTTCGGCGTCTATTCTCTCGGTGAACACCGGCCACTGGATATCGCCTCCCAGGGCCTTGAAGTGGTCGATCTCCTTCTGGTAGGCCGCGGGGCGCTGCACGTCGATGGCGGTCACCTTCTCAGCGCCCATGGCATAGGCGCCCAGAGCCACGTCCATGCCCGCGTTGCCGGCGCCGATGACGACCACCTTTTTCCCCACCTTCGGGTTTTCGCCGTTGTTGATGGCCTTGAGGAAATCCAATCCCTTGACCAGACGTTCGTGGCCGGGGAAAGGGATCACCACCGGATTGTGGGCGCCACTGGCGATGACCAGAACGTCGTAGTCCGCCTGCATGGCTTCGAAGGAGGCCTTGTCGATCTTCTGGGAGACGCGGATGTCCGCGCCCATTTCCTTGATGCGGTTGATTTCGCTGTCCAGGATTTCGCGGGGCAGCCGCTCCATGGGGATGGCCTGGCGCAGCTTGCCGCCCACTTCCCTGTCGCCTTCGAACAGCGTTACGCTGTGGCCGAGGAGGCTCAGGCGCCATGCCGCGGACAGGCCGCCGGGGCCGCCGCCGATGATGGCGACCTTTTTCCCGGTGGCCGCTTTCTTTGGCGGCGGGGCCGCATCCCGGGACAGGCTTCCCAGTTCCTGCATGGCCACCGGAAGGTCGATGAACTGGCGGCTGCAGGCATCCTTGCACAGGTTGGGGCAGACCTGGCCGCAGACGCTGGCGGGGAACGGGGAGAAGTTGAGCACCAGTTCCAGCGCTTCCTTGATCTTGCCCTGGCGGAGCAGGTTGATGCGATCCTGGGTCGGTATACCCGTCGGGCAGGCGGTCTGGCAGGGCGCGCCGAACAGCTTGTTCCGCCAGTGGGGAACCTTGAGGCGGTCTTCTCCGGTGTTGACGAAGTTGACCACCCGATCGTAGTCGTCCTCGACCACGTCGCCGAAGATGCCGCCTTCGACCCATTTGCTGACGCGGAATTCCTTCATGGAGATCCGGTCCAGACGCTGGCGCTCTTCCCAGGTCATGGCCACGATCTTCCGCCACTGGGAGAGGTCGGTCAGTTGGAAAAGCAGACTCTGGCGTTCGATCTTTTCCAGAAACACCGGCATGTTGGCGAGGAGGAATTCCCGATCCGCTTCGTCCAGGTCCAGGAGCCACACCTGCTTTGACAGCCCCTTCACCGGCCCCCGCACGTAGATGGTACCACCCACCATGCCGATGCAGGCCCGGTCGCCCAGCACCGAATCGAACTGCTCGGAGTCGTGGCCGCAGACCACGGCGATGCCGCCTCCCATGAACTCGAAGGAGAAGGAGCCGGTATTCTTGAGAATCCACAGCTCCGGCGGTTCGTAGGACGGGTCGTGCTTCATGAGGGAACCGGTGCGGGTCCCAGCCCGGCCGCCCACGTAGATCTTGCCGCTGGCGGAGCAGTGGCCGGTGGTATCGCCGCCGTCCCCTTTCAGGGTGAGGACGGCGCCCGCGTTGAGCCACCCCACGTCGGCCGGGGCAGGGCCGTCCACGATGATCTCCGTCCCTTCCAGCCCGAAGGCGCCGACCCGCTGTCCCGGGTTCTTGACGGTAAACTTCAGCGGTTTGCCGTCTTTGGTCCAGAGCGGGCCGCCGATGTCGTGATGGCCGGAGGCGAGGATGTTGAATTCCGTTTCCCCCTGATCCAGGGCCGCATATATCTTCCGCAGCAACTGCTGCGTCGAAATCCGTTTGTTCTGTTCATCAAAACCTGAGATAAAAGCCGGCATGTATCTCTATCCTCCCTAGCAGACGTATTGGACCTGGAGACGGTCCGCCACCGCCTTGTCCGTGGAAATCAGGCAATCGGAACGCCCCACCGGCAGCGAAGAATTGCCGATGGGGGCCATGAGCTTGCGCAGCTCCTTGTCCACGCCCAGAAAGTAATTGACGATGTTTTCCGCTACCTTGTCCGGGTTGAGCCTTCGCACCAGGAGCGGCTCCTGGGTGGTGATCCCCGCCGGGCAGAGTCCGGTGTTGCAGGCGTTGCAGCGGCTGTGTTCGTTGCCGAGGCAGCCCGCCAGCTGCAGCATCAGCTTGCCGGTAAAGACGCCGTTGGCGCCGAGGCAGAACATCTTGAAGGCGTCGGCGGCCAGGTTGCCGGTCTTGCCCAGACCGCCGGCCGCCCATAGAGGTATCTGGCCCTGCCGTCCCTGGGCACAGGCGGCCAGGTAGCAGTCACGCAGCTTGCTCACCACCGGATGGCCGGTATGGTCCAGGGATATGTCGTGGGCCGCGCCGGTGCCGCCGTCGATGCCGTCCAGGAAGAAGCCGCCGACGATGTTGTACGGGTCGCGCACCAGGTTGTTGAACACCGAGACCGAGGTGGCGCTGGCGGCCACCTTGATGGCCACCGGCACCCGGAACCTGAACGCCGCGTTGAAGGAGAGGAACATCTTCTGCACGCTTTCCTCGATGGAGTACAGGCCCTGGTGGTTGGGCGGCGACAGCAGGTCCGACTTGGGCACCCCGCGGATGGCCTGGATATGGGAGGCAACCTTGGCCGCCATGAGCAGACCGCCGTCACCGGGCTTGGCGCCCTGGCCGATCTTGATGAGAACGCCGGCCGGGTCTTCCACCATGTGGGGCATGGCCTTGATGATGCGGTTCCATCCGAAGTGGCCTGAGGCGATCTGGAGGATGACGTACTTCAGGTACTTGCTCTTCAGCAGGCGCACCGGCATGCCCCCTTCGCCCGAGCACTGGCGCACCGGCAGGCCGCATTCCTCATTCAGATAGGCCACGGCCATGGACACCGCTTCCCACATCCTCCAGGACAGGGCGCCGATGGACATGTCGCCGATGATGATCGGGTAGAACCAGCTCACCGGCGGTGTCTGGCCGCTCTTTACCAGCTTGCCGTCGGGCCCGAGGGTGAGCGGCAGGTTCGGCGCCGGGAGCACGCGGCCAAAGGGCGCCAGGCAGTCAAAGGTGTGGCGTTCGGCATCCAGGCTCGGGTCGGTCATCTGGGAGATACGGCCCACGCGCAGGGTGTCGAGGGTGCGGGCCTGGACTTCCAGGTTGTTTCTGCCGCCTCGCTTGGGTCCGGAGGCGGTGGTTGCCTGGTACACCACGTTGAAGCGCGAATCCGGGTTGCGCTCGGAGCGGATGGCGTTGTTGGGGCAGACCCGCTCGCAGACACCGCAGCCGCGGCAGAAGTGGTTCAGGATGTTCACCTGGGTGATGACCGGGGTGGCGCTGAAGGATATCTTCGGCTCGGGGGTATCGGTATCCGAAAATGACTTGCGGCGCCGCTCTACCTTCGGCTTGATGGCCCCGAAGGTGCAGGCGGCGACGCAGGAACCGCACAGGGTGCAGCGATTGCTGTCGTAAATGACCTTCCAGGGGAGGTCATTGCAGGCCAGGTCGTTTATTTTTACTGTTTCCATCTCTGGACCTCCAGGTTGTTGTCGATGACGACTATTTCACGTTCGTTCGGGTAGATGTCGCGCTCCCAGTCCCTGTCAGGGAGTATCTCGTTGATCCCGCACACCTCGGATGAGAACACCACCGTATCGGGGGTTTGGCCCACCACGATGGGGCGCAGTTTCTTGGCGTCGCAGCAGACCCACATGGTGTGGTCGGGCAGTGTGCCGATAATTGTGTTGGGTCCGTTGATCTCCAGATGGGCCAGGGACTGGCGTATGGCCGACAGCTCCTCCCGGTCGTCTCTCTTCTCCACTTCCTCGAAGGGGAGCGGCGTGATGATGTGCTTGTAGTACTGGAGCGGCCACCCGAGCTGGCGGTGCATGTAGTGCATGGTGTAGAGGAAGCACTGGGAATCGGACTCGAATCCGATATAGCCGGGGTGCAGGGTGGACTGGAACTCCTTGTTCTTCTGGTAGAAGGTGTTCTCACCGTTGGTCAGGGTCACGTAGCCCTGGAGGAAGAAGGGATGGGCGGCATAGCGAACAATGGCGTAGTTGGTGTTCTGGCGGCACTGGGCGGTGATGGTCCTGGCCGTGAAGGA
>CAYMFO010000108.1:0-7243 GCA_964389825.1 uncultured Geobacter sp.
GGCATTTTCCGATTGGGCCGCTCTTATCGCACAACCACTTGGAATACGGAGTTTTCCATGTCGAAAGATACTTCATCAAACGAAGAAACGCCGCGCATCCGGGAAATGACCATCGATGATTTTTCTCAGGTCTTTCATATCGGAGAAGAAGTTTTCACAGCCGACTACTCCCAGAGCATGTACCGGACCTGGGACGAATATGAAATAACCACCCTCTTCAATTCGGATAATGAACTCTGTCTCGTTGCGGAGTCAGGTGACAGAATTCTCGGGTTTGCCCTGGGGACTACGGTGAGCAAACATAACTCGCCCTGGAAATACGGTTATCTTGTGTGGTTGGGCGTGCACAAGGACATCCAGAAAGGACGGGTAGGCAGCAGGCTCTTCAAGGAGATCAAACGTCGCATGAAGAAACAGGGAGTCCGGATGATCCTCATCGACACCTCCGCCGACAACGAAGCAGCTCTTCATTTCTTCCGGAAACAGGGGTTCGGCAATATCCAGCAGCATGTATACATGACGCTCAACCTGGCCCGCAAGACGAAGAAAAAGACCGGAAAGAAATTATGAACAACGCCAGGGAAAAGGTCTTGAGAGACATCAGCCCCGACAGGCTCCGGAAAACCCTGTTCGACATGATTGACATCTATTCGCCGTCCGGCAAGGAAGAGGATATCCAGCTCTACCTCGAAGAAACGCTCACGGAAGCGGGTTGCTCCGTTGAACGCCGAATGGTGGATGAAGACCGCTACAATCTTGTCGTTACCATGGGTCAAGAGGCGCCGCGGCTGTACCTTGTCGGGCACGTTGACACCGTTCCCGCCTGGGATCTCGATCATGTCGGTCCCCTGGAATCGGGAGGCGTTGTCCGCGGCCTCGGGAGCGCCGACATGAAGGGCGGCTGCGCCGCCATGGTCGAGGCCTGGCGCGCGCTGAACGCTGCTCTCCCGTCGGCGGAGCATCCGCCGGTGGGTCTTCTTCTGGTTGTCGGAGAGGAAGAGACCGGCGACGGCGCCGCGGCTTTTCTCGAAGACTGCCGTCCTCCCTGGGTCGTCATTGGAGAACCGACCGCGCTGGCGGCATGTTTCGCCCATTACGGCTATCTTGAGGCAAACTTCGTTACCCGCGGCAGAAAGATTCACTCTTCCCTGCCTGAATTGGGACACAACGCGGTGGAATCCATGCTCAGAGTGCTTCTGCTGTTGGGAAGAGACCCGTATTTCAGGCGTGATGAATCGGAAATCGTTTACTCAATCCGGGAGATGGGTTCTTCCCGGCACGGTTTCGTCGTGCCGGATCGTTGTGAGGCATGGATCGATCTTCACCTTCCTCCCCACAAAGACCCCGTATCCGTCCAGAAACAGATCCTTTCCATCCTGTCGACCGCCGGGAGGAAAATTCCCGACCTGGATCTGAAAGCAGACTTCCGTTACCAGTCCGGCGGCTACGACCTGGGAACGGATACCCTTTTGGCCGGCATGCTGGGGGAAATCTACGGAGCGCTCGGACTTCCATTGCTCATGGACGCCTTTCGCTCGCATTCGGACGGCAATCTCTTTTTCGCGGCAGGCACAAAGCCGCTGATTCTCGGACCGGGGTCCCTTGAAACGGCCCATACCGTCGAAGAACAGGTTGCTTTCGACGAAGTCCTGTCCGCCGCCCGCATCTATGCGGCGCTGTGCCTTGGAATGCAGTGAGGCCCCTCGCCACGGTCTCTACGCGCTACCCCAATGAAAAATGGCAATAGTTTCTGGCTGATTCGGGACGCTCGCATTTGATCCATCTGGATGAGGATTCGTCGAACCGGAACCAGGCCATGTCGCGTGCCGCGGAATATATTCCGGAGAGGACCTTTTCCACGACAAGGTGAGTGCACGCCTCGTC
Organism: uncultured Geobacter sp.; assembly: GCA_964389825.1. Taxonomy (GTDB): domain Bacteria; phylum Desulfobacterota; class Desulfuromonadia; order Geobacterales; family Geobacteraceae; genus RPRC01. Next base: position 1,885 of record CAYMFO010000108.1, read on the forward strand.
ACGCAGATCCTCGCGATTTCCTTCTATTACCTGAACAGCCTGATGCATGCGGCCTCACCCTGCCCCGGCTCAATCTGCTTGCTTCGGGAGACCCGCCCGCCAATGACTCCTTTTCCGCGGCGGAAACGGTGTCCGGCTCTTCCGGCACGGTGTCCGGCGTATCATGGAACGCCACGAAAGAAAGCGGCGAGCCCGACCATGCGGGAAGCAGCGGCGGAGCCTCGGTCTGGTGGAAATGGACGCCGTCAGTGAGCGGCGCCACTGTCATCACCACCCACGGCAGCGGCTTCGACACCCTCCTCGCCGTCTATACCGGAAGCTCGGTGGGAAGCCTGGCCCAGGTGGCTGCCAATGACAACCACGGCTCACGGCGCCTTATTCTTCCTCGAGGGAAGCGTTCTTCATGACTTGGTACACGCAGGTGTTGTCGATGTACTTGCCGCTCCAGCTGTCGTCCAGGTTGTAGATGGCCCGGAGATGTTCGGCCTTCCCGAGCATGCAGCGGTTGAACCGCTCGCCGCGGGCGCCCTTTGCGTAAAGGGGAACCAGCGAGTTGGAGTGGTCGCCCGAGTAGAATTTGCCGCCGGGGATAGTGTTGACCCCCTTGCCGGTGATATGGGCGTAGTCGATACCGTCGTCAAAGATCCCGTTGCCGTTCACATCGAAAAAGCTTCCCGTGCCGTCGCCCCACAGGTAGCCGGTCTCGTGGTCGGCGGTAACGATGAGCAGGGTGTTGCCCCAGTTATTGCCGTTGGTATTGTTGTCCAGGTAGTCGACAACGGCCTGCACCGCATTGTTGAAGTCGATCTGCTCTTCAATGATGCGATCCAGCTGGTTGGCATGTCCTGCCCAGTCGACCGCGCCGCCCTCGATCATCACTGCAAATCCATCTTTGTCATCATCGAGCACGTTCAGGGCCGCCCTGGTCATATCCACGAGGGTCGGCTGATCGGCAAGCATCGGAGCCCCGGCGGAACGGCCTTGTTGAAGAGTAGAGATGTTCCTCGCCACGCCGAACAGCTTGTTGGCCGTCTTAGCGCCGCTGGCGAAATCCTTGAAATCCTCCTTGCTCTCAATGAGGGTCCAGCCGTTTACGCCGTTTTTCAGGTCCGTCCATGCCTGGAGACCGCCCACGTAGCTGTAGTTGGGCGTCTGGGGCCGGCCGTTGGCGTCGAAAGCGGGGTGACCGGTACCGATGACGACCTTGAGGTTGCCGTGGTAGTTGACGGAGTCATAGTTATTGTTGCCGTCGGCCTTGGGGTTGCCGACGCTGTTCGGCAGGTCATCAACCGGATTGGAACCGTAGATTGCCTCGATGGCCATGGCCGAGTAATTGTTGCGGGAGCTGTTGTGGCCGAAAACCGCCACGGGTGTGGCATGGGTGAACTCGACGCTGGATACGGCGCCGATGGCCTTGCCAGCCTTTGCGGCCTTTTCGAAAAAGGTTGTGAGGACCTGGCGGTCAGGGGTGTAGTTGACCTCGTTGTCATAGTTCTTGACGCCGGTATAAAGGGCCGTGGCCGCGGACGCCGAGTCGGTGGCGCCGGATTTGGCGTATTTGAAGTCGGTCGCCATCCGGGTCGGATCATGGGCCACTCCGGCATATCCGCCCCGCTTGCCGGCTGAACTGGTATTCATGGCGAATTTGTGGCCGAATGTCTCGTACACGGGTGTTGTGCCGGTGAAGTAGTTGGTCGCCCTCACGACGTTGAAGCCCTGGCCGTCGCTGATCATGAGGATGACGTTCTTGGCCTTCGGCGCCCTGGGTTTTCCGTCCGCCCATACCACCTGGGATGACGCAAGCAGCATTGCCCCCGCGGCAATGCCCAGAACCGCGTGTTTCATCGAATAATGCATTAATCTTCTCTCCTTTTCCGTAGTTGACAGTGATATCCGTCCATGCTCCGCTGCTGCCGGAGCTGAGAACCAGTGATCGGTATACACCTGGCAATTGACGATTTCGGCGCAGGCTACTCGTCTCTGACGTACCTGAAACATTTTCCCATAGACCGTTTGAAAATAGATCAGCTGTTCATCAGAGATATCACCACCAGCGAGGATGATGCTTCGATTGCCGAAGCAATAATCGCCATGGCCCGCGGTCTGAGGATGGCGGTGATTGCCGAGGACCAGTGAACGGATTGCCTTTCTCAAAGGGCGCAAATGCTTCCAGATGCAGGGATTTTACTTCAGCCAACCGGTTTCAGCCACGGAGGCCCACGTGATTCTGGAAAGAGGCAGTCGCCGGGGAAGCGCCTGTATGCATCTCACACGAAGGAAGTGTCTGGCCTGAGAAGTGAAGCTATATTCTATCCCGGCGCAGGTAAAAACGGATGCGTGAGAAGGTGGTGGCGCTCACGCCGGTGAACATGACGAGGAGGAACCAGATGGCCGCGAGGAACAGCAACAATCCCGGATTCCAGAGGGAAGCGACCCCGCGCGCGAGGTCGATCGGCGTGAAGAGACGCGCTTCATCGAGGAAAAAGGTTACGACCGTCGCATAGAGGACGGAGATCCCGGACATGACCTGGTAGGCGGATATCCTCCCCTCGCCGCGATAGTCGTCGCGGAGGAATTCGGAGACAATCCTCCACAAACCGGCGAAGGCGGTTGCCCCCAGGTAGGCGACCGCGCAGTGTCCCGAAGCGTAGAGCGACAGGGTGGCGATACCCGCCAGGGACGACACGAGCATGGTCAGGGACTGGATGGGCACGACCCTGCGCCCTTCCAGGTCCGATGCATAGGAGATCTTCTTCGTCCGTCCGTGGAAAATCACGGCGGTTTTACTGAAGATCCGGCCGAGGAGTCCGCCATAGGCCTCCACCGGCTTGCCGTAGCAACAGCCGTAGCTGAGGCAGGCCATCCTCCCCATCCCCTCGCCGAAGAGGAACGCCACCGCGCATGCGGCCAGGGCCTGCTCCATGGGGATGGACGCCCCGGTCAACGGTTCCCCGAACCGGTTCAGGGCCAGGATGGCGAAGGGCGCGGCGAGGGAGCCGACAAAGGCCGCGCCGCCGATGGTGAGGGTGGCCGGCTTGCGCTCCACGATGCGCGCCACCAGGCTCGACGCCGGCACGCACACGAGAAGGAGAAGGATCATGAGGGATATCCCCGCTGTAGCGGGTACTCCCGCGCCGCCGAGCATGATCAGGTAGAGGGCGACCGAGAACACGGCGGCCCCGGACAGTATCACCCCGTACCAGGTGATATTGACCGCTTCCCACGAGTCGTCACCCCGCTTCCTCACCGGAAAGGAGGCGAAAAACTGCCATCTCTCCCCGGGCAGGAGCCTGCTTCCCCAGCGGATGCCCAGGCCGCACAGAACGCCCGTCGCCGCGATTACCAGCCAGTTTCCCGTCATGTCAAACGTTCCTCCGTTCCCTTCTCCACCGCCGCGCCCGGCCTGCCAACTCTCCTCCCGATGGTGGAGCGCACCGCCACCTCGGTCTCCACCATCGGCCTCTCCAGCCAGTCGGAGAAGCGGGTCCCCACGTCGCCGCGCAGCTGGTTGCGGAGCAGGTCCGGCGAGAAGGCAACGCGATCCTTCTCAAAGAGCAGGACCACGGTGCTGCTGCCGGGACGGAACAGGGCCTTGGGCTGCCCCTTGCGCAGGAACAGGCCTGACGTCACGGGCCGCGGGTCGTCATAGCGGTTTTCGCTGTAACACTGAAGGATGTCGCCAATCATGAGCGCCACGATTTCCACCATCGCCACCAGGCCGACCCCGGATCCCCCGGCCACATCGGTGTCGATCACCGACACAACCCGCCGGTTCTTGGACACCGGGGTGGCAAGTGCGACCGCCGCGCTCGGGTTGCAGGAATGGTAGCGGCCGTCCACCCCGTAGCAGTCGGTTACGAGGCCCGAAACGGGCGCATGGGTGTAATGATACTTGTCCGGTGTGAGGCGGAACATGGCCCACTCCCCGCCGTCGAACCGTCTGATGAGCGGTTGATTTCCCTCCCCCAGAAGCTCCGGGAACGAAAAGAATTTTCCCTTGAGGTACAGGGACGACGCCTCGTCCAGCGAGCCCAGAAGCATGCGCGAATCAGCGGGCGAGACGATGACGCCGGGGGCTTCGTCCATGGGACGGCAGCGCCAGTAGGCAATCTGTCTCTCGAAGATGCGGCGCGGCGTATCCAGCTCCTCGCGGGGTGCGAGACATTCCGCGGTATTCATGCCGATTTTCCGGATAAAGCCGTCGGCGCCGGAAAAACGCGCATTCAGGGCAAGGTCGTAGGTGACGAAGCCGAGAAGGCCGGTGACCGAAGGGCCGGTCACGGCGTTGAAGAACCAGGGGGCCTTTTCCCTGACCGTGCCGTAGATGAACCGGATCGCGGCATCGGCAAGCAGTTCTTCCCGCATCACGCGATCCGTGTCCCGGTGGATGAACCTATGCGGTCTGTTGTGCATATCCCGCCCCCGCCTCAACCGTATCATGATGGATGGAAAGAATGACGAGACGGATGAGCGTCTCGAGGACATCCCCCGGAACGGTGTCGAATAAGACATCGTCCCGGCAGGCGGCCAGGAAGGAAAGCGCATCGCCGCCCTTGAGCTCTGTTTTCACAATGGTCTTCTCTCCTTCCTTCCACCGGTCCGCGCTCCGGAAATCCTCTTCGAGAAAGGCAAAGGCCTCCGCCATGAGCTTCCGGCACAGGTCGTCGCGGTAGTAGCGCTCCGCCGCCGCGTTGAACTCCTCGGCCGGTACCGACAGAGGGTTTTTTGCCCCCATGCTCTCCAGTATCCCCCGGGCAAGCCGGCCGGAAGCCGTGAGCGCCGGGTCCTCGATGCGCGCCTTCAGGTCCTCCAGAACGGCGCGGGCCCCCAGCATCTCCACCAAATCGCCCGCCTCTTCTTCCAGGGTTCGAAGCAGGGCCCGGCGGTAGTCCGCGCTCTTAACCGTAAAGAAGTCGGGATACCGGGCGCTGGGCCGCACCGCGGCCGCGTGCTTCAGGATGCCCAGCAGGAAACTGTTTCCCGTGTTCCTGCGCACGTAGAAGGAGGACAGGCCTATGGCGTCGCCGAAAAACATCTGGCGCCGCTCGCTCTCCCCGTGTGGGGTGTCGGGGATGTCGCGGTGGGTTACCTTCCCCTCCGCAATCATCCGGAATGCGCAGGCATGAATGAGATTCTGGAGTGTAACCGCGTTGCCCATGTCGTACCGCATGCTCTCGAACAGGCTGTAGTGTCTGGCCTCGAAACCGGAAAACCCCATTCGGCTGAATTCCCGCGGCTTGACCAGGTGGTAGAGGGACATGCCCGCGTCAAAGACCCCCAGTTCGGCGAGGTCGTCCTTGAGCCGGTCGCCGTTGCCCGGCGTCCCGTCCAGGGCCGGACTGCGATCCGTGCCGAGAAG
>CAYMFO010000109.1:0-7145 GCA_964389825.1 uncultured Geobacter sp.
TCGGTGTCCGCCTGAAGGGTCCGGTCCGGGAAGCGCTTTTCGTGAATGGACGCTCCTACCGGGGTGAAAGCACTATCCTGGGGACCCCATATTTCGTTGCCTACGACCCGATCCGGGATGCGCGGGGAAAGGTGATCGGCGCTCTCTTCGTGGGGGTGAAGCAGGAGACATTTCTTGCCGGTTACAACAAACTCAAGCTGGCCGTTGTTGCGATCCATCTCCTCCTGGCCGGATCGCTTATCATTCTTTCCGTCATGCTGCTGCGCAGGCGCAAGCTGTCTGAACGCAGGATAAGGGAAAGTGAGGAGCTCCTGAGAATGGCCTTTGAAGGGAGTAATTACGGCGCCTGGGATATTGACCTGGTCCGGCGGGAGATAAGGCATAACCGGCGCTGGGCCGAGATACTGGGGTACGATGTCCGGGAGACCGCCATGCCGCTCGACCGCTGGCGGGAGTTGATTCATCCCGATGACCTGCCGGAATTCCTGAGGGAGTATAATGACCATCTGGATGGAAAGACGGAAAGGTATGTGGCGGAGTACCGAACCCTCGGAAAGTCCGGCCAGTGGATGTGGTTCCTGGATCGGGGCAAGGTGGTGGAGCGGGACGCCGTCGGCGCGCCTCTGCGCATGGCCGGCACTTCGGCGGATGTTACGGCCAGGAAGCAGGCGGAAGAGGCGCTCCGCGCATCGGAGGCCAATTATCGGGCTATCTTTGATGCCGCCAATGACGCTGTTATCGTGCATGACATGGATACCGGCAGCGTTATCGACGTGAACAGGCGCATGTGCGAGATGTACGGATACACGAGGGAGGAGGCCCTGCGACTGGGGGAAGGGGCGCTCCGCGCCGGTGAAGGAGACTCCATCCGGGAGCTGGCACTGGAACGGATGCGCATGGCGGATGCCGGGGATTCAGACTTTTTCGAGTGTCTGGCCCGAGCTGGAGACGGACGGGAATTCTGGGTAGAGGTGAGCCTGAAGCGGGCCGTTATCGGCGGCAGGGAGCGTCTGCTGGAGGTGGTGAGGGACATGTCGGCCCGTAAGAAGGCCGAAGAGGAGAGGGACAGGCTGGAAGAGCAGTTGCGCCAGGCCCAGAAGATAGAGGCGGTAGGTCTGCTGGCCGGAGGAATTGCCCACGATTTCAACAATGTGCTGACCGCAATCATTGGATATGCCCATCTGATTATCATGAAAATGACCGGTGAGAACCAGCCGGTTCACTTCGTGGAGCAGATCCTCGGCGCCGCGGAGCGGGCGGCCGGACTGACCCAGGGCCTTCTTGCCTTTAGCAGGAAACAGGTCATCAATCCGCAAAAGGTGGACCTGAACGGGATAGTGCAAAACATGCGCAAATTTATGGAGCGGATCATCGGAGAGGATATCGAGCAGCGGATATCCCTCCATGAAAGGGAGCTCCCCATATTCGCGGACATCGGCCAGATTGAGCAGGTTCTGATGAACCTGGCCACCAATGCGAGGGACGCCATGCCCAATGGAGGCGCTCTCAGGATCAGCACCGGTCTGCTGGAGATCGAGCGGGGAGGCGGCGATATGCCGGGCGGGGCCGAGCCGATCCGTTTCGCCTGTCTGTCCGTTTCCGACACCGGTTCCGGGATAGGCGAAAATGACAGGGAAAAGCTGTTTGAGCCGTTCTTTACCACCAAGGAGGTGGGGCAGGGGACCGGCCTTGGACTTTCCATAGCCTACGGCATCGTGAAAGAACACAAAGGATACATTGAAGTGGATAGCGAAGAGGGCCGGGGAACCACCTTCCATGTCTACCTTCCCCTGGTGTCCGGGGGAAGGTCTAACGTCTTCGGCGGGCAGTTTTCTCCTCCCTCCGGAGTGGAAACCATCCTGGTGGCCGAAGATGACGAAGAGGTGCGCAAGCTGGCCGGGTCGCTCCTGGAAGAGTGCGGCTATACCGTTATCGAGGCGGTGGACGGTGTTGACGCGGTTGCCAGGTTCGAAGAGAACGCGGAGCGGATCAAACTGGTCATCCTTGATGTGGTGATGCCGAAGAAAAACGGCAATGAGGCCTACGATGATATCCGGCGCATCTGTCCGGAGGCGCGGACCATTTTCATGAGCGGTTACAGCGCGGATATCATCAACAAAAAGGGTTTCATCGAACAGGGGCTGGATTTTCTCGAAAAACCGATTATCCCCCTCACTTTTTTGAACAAGGTTCGAGAGGTCCTGGACCGGGATGCCTGAAACGTGGCAGGCCGGCCTCTGACCGGCCTGAACATACCTGAATTCCTTTAGCGGTATGATAGATGCCTACTCTATTTACTTAGGGCAGGTATTTTTGTGTACTCACGATCCGTGAAAATCGGGGGTCAAGAAAAAAAATTTTACCTTTAAAAAAAATCTGTATATCAAATACGTGGCGTGTTTCGGAAGTCACTTGCCGGGCGGCTGTTTCGACAACACCGCGGAACGCGGGGCCGCCGCGGCGAAAAATAAATCAAGAAGGAGGCGCCATGTCCTACGTCGAGTCAGTACTGAATTCCGTTGTAACGAAAAATCCCAATGAGCCTGAGTTCCATCAGGCGGTAAAAGAGGTTCTGGAGTCCCTTGCGCCGGTGTTCAAGCGCCACATGAAATACGAGCAGCAGCGTATCCTTGAGCGCATCACCGAACCGGAACGGGTTATCCTGTTTCGTGTGCCTTGGGTCGACGACAAAGGCGGCATCCAGGTTAACAAGGGGTACCGTATCGAGTTCAACAGCGCCATCGGCGCATACAAGGGCGGTCTCCGCTTCCACCCTTCCGTGAACCTGGGCGTGCTGAAGTTCCTGGGTTTCGAGCAGGTATTCAAGAACTCCCTCACCACCCTTCCCATGGGCGGCGGCAAGGGCGGTTCCGATTTCGATCCCAAGGGCAAGTCCGATAACGAGGTAATGCGTTTCTGCCAGTCCTTCATGACCGAGCTCTTCCGCCACATCGGACCGGTGACGGACGTTCCGGCGGGCGACATCGGCGTCGGCGGCCGCGAGATCGGCTACCTGTTCGGCCAGTACAAACGGCTCAAGAATGAATTCACCGGCGTGCTCACCGGCAAGGCCCTGGGCTGGGGCGGCTCTCTTATCCGTCCCGAGGCCACCGGCTACGGTTCAGTCTACTTTGCCCAGGAGATGCTTGCCGCAAAGGGCCAGTCCATCGAAGGCAAGACCTGTCTCGTGTCTGGCTCCGGTAACGTGGCCCAGTACACCGTTGAAAAACTGAATCAGTTGGGCGCCAAGCCGGTTTCCCTCTCCGATTCCAACGGTTCCATCTACGATCCCGACGGGATCAATGAAGAAAAGCTCCAGTTCGTGCTGGAACTGAAGAATGTCCGTCGCGGCCGTATCTCCGAGTACGCGTCCAAGTATCCTTCCGCCAAGTATCTGGAAGGGAAGCGCCCCTGGTCCATCCCCTGCGACTGCGCCTTTCCGAGCGCCACGCAGAACGAGATCAACGGAGCGGATGCCGCCGAACTTATCAAGAACGGCTGCAAGCTGGTCAGCGAAGGCGCCAACATGCCGAGCGATCTGGACGCCGTGAAGGTATTCCTCGACAACAAGATCTTCTACGGCCCGGGCAAGGCGGCCAACGCCGGCGGCGTTGCCACCTCTGGCCTGGAAATGTCACAGAACGCCCAGTTCATGAGCTGGTCGCGCGAGGAAGTGGACGCGAAGCTGAAGAACATCATGAAGAACATCCACCACAACGCCTATACCACCGCCGCCGAATACGATTGTCCGGGCAACTACGTCGCGGGCGCCAATATCGCCGGTTTCCTGAAGGTGGCCAACGCGATGATCGATCAGGGAATCGTGTAGACCTCCAACCGCGTAAACTTTACTGCCATGCATGATATGAGGCGCTGGAGAGATTCAGCGCCTTTTTTTCGCTTTCACATAATTCCGTACACAGTATACTGCCGCTAACAGGGGATCACGGACAAGGGAGGTTTGCATGTACGCGTACGAGACGGCATTCACTACTGGATTGCCCGGGCTGGACAAGGCATTGAAGGGGATACTCCCCGGCGATAATATCGTCTGGCAGGTGGACGACATCGAAGACTACCAGGCTCTCGTTACGCCGTTCGTAAAGAGCGGGGTTTCCTCGGGCCGGAGGATGGTCTATTTCCGTTTCGCCAGTCATCCGCCGCTGATTCCGGAAGACGACGCGGTTACAAAGGTGGAGCTGGACCCCAACTCCGGATTCGAGACCTTCATCGCCCTCATCCACCAGACCATCGAGAGGGCGGGGAGGGGGTCGCTCTATGTCTTTGACTGCCTTTCGGAGCTGGCGGCTGACTGGTATTCCGATCAGATGCTGGGCAACTTCTTCATGCTGACCTGCCCCTATCTCTTCGATCTGGAGACGGTCGCCTATTTTGCCCTTTTCCGCAACTATCACTCCTCCCGCGCCCTGCAACCCATCTTCGAAACCACCCAGCTCTTTCTTGATGTCTACCGCTACCGGGAGACCCGCTATATCTATCCCATGAAGGTGCACCTGCGCTATTCATCCACCATGAACATGCTTCACGAGTGGAAAGGGGATGAATTCCGGCCGGTTACCGCCAGCGCTCTCATCAGCTCCATTCTTACTTCGGTGAACTGGTCGGGCCTAGACTCGGACAGCCGTCCCGGTATCTGGGAACGGGCGTTCTCCGAAGGCGAGGAGGCGCTCGACGAGGTAAAGAGGGGCCGCTGTTCACCTGAGCGGGAAGAGGAGATGTTTCGCCGCCTCTCGCGTATGATGGTCTCCCGGGATCCGGGGATGCTGAAACTGGTGTTCCGCTATATGGGTCTTGAGGATGTGCTGGAGATCCGCCGCCGCATGATCGGTTCGGGACTGGTGGGTGGCAAGACCGTCGGCATGCTGCTGGCCCGGCGCATTCTGCAGAGACATTCCGAGCGATTCACGATGCTGCTGGAGGCCCACGATTCGTTTTATATCGGCTCCGACGTATTCTTCACCTTTCTCGTGCGCAACGGCGCCTGGTGGGTAAGGGAGAAACAGAGGAATCCCGAGACCTTTCTGGAAGGCTCTGAACTGGCGCGCCAGCGGATTCTCACCGGCAGGTTTCCCGATTACATGGTAAAGCAGTTCGAACTGATGCTGGACTATTTCGGCCAGGCGCCCATCATCGTCCGTTCCAGTTCCCTGCTGGAGGACAACTTCGGCAATTCTTTCGCCGGTAAATACGAGAGCGTCTTCTGCCCCAACCAGGGTCCAAGGGAGCGGCGGCTGGAGGATTTCATCTCGGCGGTGCGAACCATCTATGCCAGCAGCATGAGCGAAAGGGCGCTGCGCTACCGCAAGCAGAAGGGGCTTCTGGAGCAGGACGAGCAGATGGCCCTTCTGGTCATGAGGGTGTCGGGCGCGGTCCATGGCCGCTATTTCTATCCCCACGCCGCGGGCGTCGCGTTTTCCTACAACCCTTATGTGTGGAACGAGCATATCGATCCCCGTGCCGGGGTGATGCGCCTGGTCTTCGGACTCGGTACCCGCGCCGTGGATCGCTCCGACGACGACTATACCCGCGTGGTCGCCCTGAACGCCCCGGAACGGAGGCCGGAGACCAATTTCGAAGAGGTCCGCCAGTACGCCCAGAGGAGGGTCGATTTTCTCGACCTTGACGCGAACCGGCTCGTGTCGGGCCACTTCCTGGACGTTATCGCCGCCAGCCCCGACGTTCCGGCGCGCCTTTTCGCATCCACCGACGATGGTTCCGGCTGGGGGATGGAACACGGGATGAGGCCTTCCTGGGTGCTTACCTTCGATAAACTGCTGGGGACGACCGCCTTTGTCGAGGATATGAGGGAGATGCTGCGGTCCTTGCAAGAGGCATACAGCTATCCGGTGGATGTGGAGTTTACCCTCAATTTCCTGGATGATCATGACTACCGGATTCATGTGGTGCAGTGCCGTCCATTGCCGGTGAAAGGCATGGACACCGCGGCCGAGGTCCCGGTGGAAGCGCCTGAGGAAAGTCGCATTATCTCCGCCTGCGGCGCCGTAATAGGACACAGCCGGCATATTGGCATCGACCGGATTATCTATGTGATACCGGAGGTTTACGGCTACCTGCCCATGCAGGATCGGCATGAGGTAGCGAGGCTGATCGGCAGGCTGAACCAGTCCATTCCGGCCAATGGCAGTGAAAAGGTACTCCTCATGGGACCTGGCAGGTGGGGCACGAGCTGCGCGTCCCTCGGGATACCGGTCTCATTCTCGGAGATCAGCCATATGGCGGTTGTGTGCGAGATCGTGGCAATGCACGAAAACCTGATTCCGGACGTTTCCCTGGGTACCCATTTTCTGAACGAACTCATTGAGATGGATATGCTTTATCTGGCGTTGTTTCCACGTAGGGGAGGCAATTACATGCGGATGGAGTTCTTCCAGGATATGCCCAACCGGCTTACGGATTACGTCCCGGGTAGTGAGCGGTGGACCGACGCAATCAAGGTCATCAGCTCGGCGGACATCGCGGGCGCCGAAGGAGCGCTCTTTCTGTCCGCCGATTCTCTCAAGCAGAAGGTCAGTTGCTACCGGGCCTCTTGATCGTTCCCGTTCGCTGAAAAAAAGCTCAAGAAAACAAGGATTCCGCCGATAATAATAAAACGTACGCTGTACGGGGGAGGTGACCTATGGAAATCAGCACAATAGCAAGCCAGGCTCTGGCTGTAAAAGAGCAAATGACGCAAGTTCAGTTAGGGCTCGCCGCCGTCAAGGACGCCGCTGAAATGCAACAGAAAATGGCGGACATGCTGGCGAAGAACGCGACCGTAGTGCCGCCCTCTCCTGATTCTCAACCGGGCGGCTTTTCGACCTATGCCTGATCAACTATCCGATAAAACCGAAAGCAGTATTTTTCCGTAATCAGCGGATAACCAATTCCCGTACGGCAGTTGAAAAAGGCCGGCGCCAGATGGACGCCGGCCTTTTTTTGAATGAGTAGCAATTGGTCATGTAGATCCGATTTTAATATAACTCATCGGTTATTATGGACTATTTCCCGTTTATGCCGCTCTCATCCCTGGGGTGTAGAAAGTTTTTTTGGAAAAAACGAAAATAACTTGTTGACAGTTCTCGGCGGGTTTTGGTATAAGCATGTTCCCTTTGATGAGGGAACGG
>CAYMFO010000110.1:0-7078 GCA_964389825.1 uncultured Geobacter sp.
GTCTCCATCACCATGCTCCGCATGCGGGCGTAATCGGTTGCCCCGTACTGCTGGATCCATTGGGAACCCAGGTTGCTGGTCATGATGATGACCGTATTGCGGAAGTCCACCGTTCTCCCCTGCCCGTCGGTCAGGCGGCCGTCGTCCAGGACCTGGAGGAGGACGTTGAACACCTCCGGATGGGCCTTCTCAATCTCGTCGAAAAGGACGATGCTGTAGGGCCGCCGCCGTACCGCCTCCGTGAGCTGTCCACCCTCCTCGTAACCCACGTAACCGGGAGGCGCGCCGATGAGTCTCGCCACCGTGTGCTTTTCCTGATACTCGCTCATATCGACGCGCACGATTGACTGATCGTCGTCGAATAGGAACTCGGCCAGGGCGCGGGCGGTCTCGGTCTTGCCGACCCCGGTGGGTCCGAGAAAGATGAAGGATCCGATAGGCCTGTTCGGATCGGAAAGCCCGGAACGGGCACGCCGCACCGCGTTGGCCACCAAAAGCAGGGCGTCGTCCTGGCCCACGACCCGGGACTTGAGACGGTCTTCCATGCTGACAAGCTTGGCTGATTCGCTTTCCTGGAGGCGGGAAACCGGGATGCCGGTCCACTTGGCCACCACCTCGGCAACCATGTCTCCGTCCACCTCTTCACCAAGCATCTTTCCTTCCCGCTGGACCTGCTCCAGTTCCCTGTTCTTTGCCGCCATTTCCTTTTCGATGGCCGGTATCTCACCGTAGCGGATCTCCGCGGTCCTTCCCAGGTTGCCCTCCCGCTCCGTTCGCTGCGCCTCGGTTTTCTTTTCCTCCAGCCGGTTCTTCAATTCCCGCAGCGATTTAATTATCTCCTTCTCCCCCTGCCAGTGTACCTTGAGCCTCGCGGATTCGGCCTTCAGCTGATCCAGTTCGTCGGCGAGCTTTCTGAGACGTTCCTGGGCGTGGGAGTCGCTTTCCTTCAGGAGGGCCTGTTTTTCGATCTCCATCTGAATGATCCGGCGCTCAATCTCGTCGATCTCGGTAGGCATGGAATCGATCTCGATACGCAGCCGGGAGGCTGCCTCATCGATCAGGTCTATGGCCTTGTCGGGAAGGAAACGGTCGGTGATATAGCGGTCCGAAAGGGTCGCGGCCGCGACTATGGCGCTGTCCTGGATGCGGATTCCGTGGAAGACCTCGTATTTCTCCTTGAGCCCCCTCAGGATGGAGATGGTGTCCTCCACGCTCGGTTCCCCGGTGAAGACCTGCTGGAAACGGCGTTCAAGGGCCGCGTCCTTTTCCACATGCTTGCGGTACTCGTTGAGGGTGGTGGCGCCGATGCAGTGGAGTTCGCCCCTGGCAAGGGCCGGCTTGAGGAGGTTGGATGCGTCCATGGCCCCCTCCGCGGCGCCCGCGCCCACAAGGGTATGCATCTCGTCGATGAAGAGAATGATGTTGCCTTCCGACTTGACGACCTCCTTGACAACCGCCTTCAGCCGCTCCTCGAACTCACCGCGGTACTTGGTTCCCGCGATAAGTGAACCCATGTCCAGCGCGACAATGCGCTTGTTCTTAAGGGTCTCGGGCACGTCGCCGGAAACGATGCGTTGCGCAAGTCCTTCAACTATCGCGGTCTTGCCCACCCCCGGCTCTCCGATAAGCACCGGATTGTTCTTGGTCCTGCGGGACAGGACCTGGATCACCCGGCGTATCTCGTCGTCACGGCCGATTACCGGGTCCAGTTTTCCCTTACGCGCCGATTCGGTGAGGTCCTTGCTGTACTTGGCCAGGGCCTGGTACTTTTCCTCCGGGTTCTGATCAGTCACCCTTTCGTCGCCGCGCAGGTCCTTGAGGGCGGAAAGCACGGCATCGCGGGAGACGCCGTTGTCGGCGAGCAAGGACGCCACATTGCTCCCCTTTTCCTCGATGAGTCCCAGCAGAAGGTGCTCGGTGGAAACAAACTCATCATTCATGGCCTCGGCCTCGCGCTGCGCGGTATCCAGAGAGTGGTGAAGCGACGACGAGAGGTATATCTGCACCCCGGAACCGGTCGCCAGGGGGAGACGCCTCAAAGCCTCCTCGACCTTGGAACGGACATGGGACGGATTGGCCCCGATCTTCTGAAGGATCGGGCCCAGCAAGCCCCCTTCCTGGTCCAGCATCGCGAGAAGGAGGTGCTCAGGCTCAATGGAACCGTTCTGGCGGGAGGCCGCAAGCTGCTGGGCCGCGCCCAGGGCCTCCTGTGTCTTTATGGTCATCTTTTCCGATCTGATCATTGATATGCTCCCTTCTCAGGGACCCGGAACAAACAATTATCTTTTATTCCAACCAAGTCCCTTAACATTCAGATACGGGAAGAATAGGCATGCCTCGGGCATCAGTCAAGGCAGCCGGGCTGGGCAATTCTGGAATCAGCCGTTCAAGGCGCTGTCTTCATCATCCGGTTGCGCGCTATCAAGCCGTTTTTTGTGTTTCTTCAGGGTCAGATTAAGAAGGGAGATTATTTCCGTTGCGGCCTTCACGATGTGGCGAGGGTCGAACCCCGCGCTGGTCATCTCCCGGTAGAACGTCTTGGCGACTATCTTCGCCAGCTTTTCCGGGTCCTGGCTGAGCGGGGTAATGGCGCCGCTGACCAGGGAACCGGTTTCCCTGCTGATGGATAGCTGCAAGAAGCGCGAACGCAGGATCTTCTGCATCTCGATAACCTGAATGGACTTGCTCACCAGCAGCGAGACGAATACAGCCTGTTTCAGGTCTTCATCGTCGAGAATGCGTTCGGGAACCGGATTACTGAAGTTCATGATACCGACAACCTTTCCAGCGATACAGACGGGCGCCGAGATAAAACTTCCGCTGGGTCCCTCAGGACGCCTCGCCAGAGGCAGAAAATCCGTCTGTGTGATATCCTTTACCAGAAGAGGTTCACCCGTCGCCGCCACATGCCCGGCTATGCCCTCATTAACCTTTGCGGCCTCATAAATGGCATCAGCCGGCAACGGGCCATGTTTAGCGAAAACACGCAACCTGAACTCGCCATCTTCCTTTTCTCCGTGGAAAAGCATGATGGAGCAGTTTCCGACACCAAGGATCCCGGCGGCCATTTCCGCCAGCTCATGAAGACATTCGTCCAGCCCTGTCTGCTGTTCCAGGAAGTTCGACAGGCCCACCAGTTTGATAAACGAATCGTGGTATGTGTTCATCTTGGCACTCCGTTCGCATGTTTTTTTGTATCAATCCGGCAACCCAGCTTTGTCCGGTTAAGTTTTTGCGTTATGCGATAATCCCCCTCATCCGCCCCCGCGGGGCGCCTTCTCCCTTGGGGAGAAAGGACATTTTTGAAACCCTCGCCCGGCGGGAGAGGGTGGCCGAAGGCCGGGTGAGGGGTTAAGCCGGGATTATAGCGATTGCTGCAATTAGCTAACCGGACATTGCTGCCGGCAACCAGAGAATCAGGTGGCGCCCATATGGAAACTCCCGTGAAATCCAGAAACAGAGGAACGGACAACAATGCGTTGCTGCGAAGGATACCCTTCTTTGCCTCTCTTTCCGATGATCATCTGTCAAGGATACAGCAGATCATCAGAAAAAGAAGATTTCAGAAAAACGAAATTATCCTGCGGGAAGAGAATACCAGCCACTTCATGTATCTGGTTTTTTCCGGCAAGGTAAAGGTGGTTCATCAAAGCGAGAGCGGCAAAGAGCACATCCTCGCTTTCCACAAACAGGGGGACTATTTCGGGGAAATGGCGCTCCTGGACGGCAAGACCTGGCCTGCCTCGGTCGTAGCCATGGAAGACACGGAAATTGGCCTCCTGTCCAAAAACGATTTCGAGCATACGCTTCTCAAGGACGGCGACGTTGTTCTCCAGATCGTAATCATGCTCTGCGCCAGACTCCGCGACTCCTGGATGATGCTGAAGGTAATGGGCATGAGCGACGCTGAGCAGAGGGTGAGAGCGGTCATCCGGCAACTGGCCACACTGTATGGCGTCAAGGACCGTCGCGGGATCATCATCTCCATTAAACTTACCCACAAGGACATCGGTGAATATGCCTCCGTCGCCAGAGAAACGGTTTCACGCATCCTGAAAAGATTTGCCAGGGACGGCGAAATTGAGGTCCTGGAGGGGAAATACCTGCTCCTTAAGCCGGAATTTGCCGGAAAAGTCGACTTTCGGTGATCTGAATCACTTACCCAATCATCAATTTTGCCGTTATATACAACTAAAGAACCGAAAAAAAGTTTCCGAAAGGGTAAACCCCGGGTAACCGGGGGACACAAAGCCACGGGTCCCGCAATCAGACGGGACAGCCGGGTTGCCGAAGAAACATGGTCCCATCCATGCTTTTCCTGGCGACCTGTTTCCATAGGCAATCGAAACAGGTCATGAAGGAGGAAAGCATGGAAAGAAGATCATTACAGTGGTTGAAGACGCTGGCTATTGCCGCGATATGCTGTTTTTCAACGGCTTTGTCCGGATGCGGCGGCAGCGGCGCGGGTGATATGCAGGCGGGTCCGGACGTTACCGCAAAGGCCGGAACGGATATCGGCGGTATCACCAAGGGAATCGATAACGACGATTCCGCGCCATATGTGGAAGGAGAACTGCTCGTTCAGACCCACGCCGGCGTGGGCAGGGAAAAGCTGAAGAAAGAAGTGCTTGACGGACTGGGCGCTTCCATCGAAGAGGATATCCCCAGGATCAACGTCAAAAGGATCAAGGTTCCCGTCAAGGCACACCAAATGATCCGCGCCCACCTGAAGAAACACCCCCATATCAAGTATGTGGAAAAGAACTATCTGGCGGAGGCGGCAAGCATCCCCAACGATGATTCTTACGCCTCCCAATGGCATCTGCCGGCAATCTCCGCGCCTTCGGCCTGGGACATATCAACGGGTTCCAGTTCCGTCAAAATCGCCATCGCCGACAGCGGCGTGGATCCCACCCATCCGGATCTGGCGGCAAAACTCCTGCCCGGCTACAACTTTGTCTCCAACAACACGGATACACATGATATCTATGGCCACGGCACCAAGGTCGCGGGAGCGGCCGCCGCCATAAGCAACAACAACGCGGGCATCACCGGTGTCGCATGGACCAACCCCATCGTCCCCATCGTAGTAGCGGACTCAAGCGGTTACGCCACCTATTCAAATATGGCGAAGGCCATCATCCATGCGGCGGACAACGGTATCCGCGTCATAAACCTGAGCTTCGCCGGTTCCAGCAGTTCAACCACGCTGCAGAACGCCGTTGATTACGCCTGGAACAAGGGCACAATCCTGTTCGCCTCCGCCGGAAACTACGGCACCAGCACACCCCAGTATCCGGCGGCGTGCAACCATGCGGTCGCGGTTACGGCAACCACTTCGTCCGACACCCGCTCCAGTTTCTCCAGCTACGGCTCATGGGTTACCGTTGCGGCCCCTGGTTCTTCCATCCTTACGACAACCAATGGCGGCGGATACGCCTCGGCCAGCGGCACGTCCTTCTCATCGCCCATAACCGCGGGGCTCGCGGCTTTGATCCTGTCGGTAAACCCCGGCCTCACGGCGGAACAGGTAGTAAATATCCTCAAGCAAAACAGTGACGACCTGGGCGCGGCGGGGTTCGACCAGTACTTCGGTTACGGCAGAATCAACGCATACAAAAGCCTCACGGCCGCCGGAGGGTCCGCGCCTCAACCGGGCGACACAACCGCGCCGGTCTCGTCCATCACCTCCCCCGCCAACGGCGCCAGCGTAACCGGAACAGTCACGGTGAATGTATCAGCTACAGACGATACCGGCATAGGCAGGGTCGAACTCTATGTCAACGGAACCCTTCTCGCCACCGAGACCACCGCTCCGTACAGCTTCTCCTGGGACACCTCCGCCTCCGGCGCGGGGACCCGCTACCTGAAGGCGGTCGCCTATGACCTGGCGGGCAACTCCGGCGAATCCAGCCAGGTCACGGTAACCGTCACCTCCGGAGGAGACACCTCCGCGCCGGCGGTCATTATCACCAATCCCGTGGACGGCGCCGACATCACCGGCATTAATTCTATTGTCCTCAACGCCGGCGCATCGGACAACGTCGGCGTAACAAAGATGGAAATATACGTGGACGGCGTCTACAAGGGGTATTATTCCAAGAGCAGCATCACCTGGACATGGAATACTTCAGGTCTGACTTCAGGGGCGCATTCCATCATGGTGAAAGCCTATGACGCGGCGAAGAATGTGGGATCGGCTTCGGCGACCGTATACAAGAACGTTACCCAGTCATCGGACACCACCCCACCCGTATCATCCATAACCTCCCCTGCCAATGGCTCGTCCGTCAGCGGCACAATAGCGGTGGCTGTTACGGCCACCGATGACACTGGAGTCGCAAGGGTGGAGCTCTATGTCAATGGAACCCTCCTTGCCACGGACAGCGCGGCCCCCTACAGCTTCTCCTGGGATACAGCCGCCTCAGGCACGGGAACCCGCTACCTGCAAGCCATTGCCTACGACGCCGCGGGCAACGCGGGCCCATCAGCCCAGATAACGGTAACCGTAAACTCCGTGCCCACGGGCAGCGATACCATCGCTCCGGTCGCCACCATCAGCAATCCGTTGAACGGTTCGTCCATTGCCGGACTTTCATCGGTAGTGCTCAGCGCAAGCGCCACGGACAACGTCGGCGTGAAAAAGATGGAAATATATGTGAACGGCGTCTACAAGGGTTATTATTCCAGGAGCAGCATCACCTGGACATGGTATACTTCAGGTCTGGCCGCCGGAACGCACATCATCATGGTCAAGGCGATTGACGCCGCTGGAAACGCTGGTTCCGCATCGGCAACGGTATACAAATGACGAAGACGGAGGGGCGGAGAGGATTTCCGCCCCTCCCATTACCAGAAACCACTGCCTCTGTTTCATTCTTTCCCTGACGATTGGTCACGGCA
Source organism: uncultured Geobacter sp. (assembly GCA_964389825.1). Taxonomy (GTDB): domain Bacteria; phylum Desulfobacterota; class Desulfuromonadia; order Geobacterales; family Geobacteraceae; genus RPRC01. The sequence continues at coordinate 6,904 of CAYMFO010000110.1, forward strand.
ACCGGTCCCCTCCCCCACAGTTTATCATCTCTCAGAAATGTCAACAACTCCGACTGGAAAGTCGAAAAGCATTACACTTTCGTCCTACGAATCCTTCCGCCAAACACCCTGTCATCAAAACCGTTCCATAACATAGAGAATAAACCTGAAAACGACATTTCAACCACAGAGGTCA
>CAYMFO010000111.1:0-7028 GCA_964389825.1 uncultured Geobacter sp.
GGAAAAAGAAGGCCCCGCCAAATAATCCATAAAAAAACAATTGCCACGGAAAACACAGAGGACACAGAGAGTTTTAGTAGAACTTTCAAGAAGTTACTCAAGAACAAAGATATTACCATCGTCACCTGTTTGGTGAGTCTGGCAGTTCATTTTCCCGCTTTTATATCTCTGTGTTCTCCGTGACCTCTGTGGCTGAAATGTCGTTTTCAGGTTTATACGTCAGGAGATTGTCCCGTCAATTTCGCCCTGACGGGCCGTCGGCCTTGAATCCTGCCGGGAGCAGGACCCATTTTCTGCCGGGATGCTTTGTTCGTGAGGCAAAGGCGCCGGCTTCATCACCCAATCCCCAGAAAAAATCCACTCTCACCGCGCCCCGGATAGCGCCGCCCGTATCCTGGGCCATAACGAGGCGATTCAAAGGTTCGTCCGACATGGGACAGGCCGTGGAGAGAAATACCGGCGCGCCCAGAGGTATGAAACGGGGATCAACGGCAATGGAGCGCCGCTCCGTCAGGGGAACGCCCAGGGCGCCCAACGGACCGGATGGGGAATCGGGGAGGCGCCGGAAAAAAATAAAGCTGGGGTTCTCGTTGAGCAAGGCGGCCAGCTTCCCGGGGTTTTTCCGGCCCCAGCGGCTGACGCCGCTCATGGAGGCCTCGTGCGCCGCCAGCTCACCCCGCTGTATGAGTATCCTTGCCACGGAACGGAACGGGTGGCCGTTCTGTTCCGCGTATCCTATGCGGATCTGCTCTCCCGTAGGAAGCTCAACGCGTCCCGATCCCTGGATATGCAGATAGAAAAGCTCCACCTGGTCCTCGGCCCAGGCAATGGGAGTACCGGAAAAAGCGCTGTTTTCATCAGCTATCTCCCCCCTGCTGAAATAGGGCACAAGGCGGTTTCCGACCACCCTCCCCCGCAGGCGCATGTGCTTCAGTTCCGGGTAAAGAGAAGCCAGGTCAACCGTAACCAGGTCCTCAGGGACGCCGTAAACGGGAAACCTCGCGAGATCGGTGCGTACCCGATCCCCCCTGATAATCGGTTCATAGTATCCGGTAACCAGACCGTCAACTGTTTCGTCCTGGTTCACGACCTCGTAAGGCCTGAAGTATCCGTGAAAAAACTCCCGCACTGCGTCTGAATCGCGGCCATCCACCCGGGCGGAGCTTTGGCATACCGCTTCCCAGCCCGGTTTTCCGACCAGGGCCTTGCACGACATGCGCCAGGCGGGCCAGGCTTCCGCCAGGTCGTCGTCCGACCATCCCGGCAGGTCCTCCCATTCGGCCGGGCGAAACAGTGTGGCAGCCGGGAGTTCCACGGCTGATCCGGCAGCCGGGACGCCCGGCTTGACGGTCTTCACTGGAAGAGAGGCGCCTGCCGTCGCCTGAGCCGGCTCTTCCCGGATGGAAGCGAGCGGCGCGGAACATGAGGACAGAAAGAGTCCTGCCACGATAGCCAGGGCCACAGAGCCCGCTTTGCGCAAACGAATCATGGCGCGCGACTAGCCGGCGATCCGCTTCACGGTCTTGTCGGCAATCATCTCCTGCAACTGGGCGAGCAGCGCCCTCTCCTCGGGATCAATGATCCCGTCCTCGTTTGCGGTATGAAGAATTTCCTCATACTCAGCATTGGTGATCCTGTGATCCTCTATAGCCGCGTGAATCAGGTCGGCAAGTTTTCTCGCGCTTTTACTGGGCTTCATAAATCCAGCTCTCTTTCCGGAAGTGAATCGCTTCCATTGTGGGATGAAATTTCCCGGTCTTTCCAAACATGAATGAAGCCGGGATTGAAAAAAAACCGAAAACCGCCCGGATGAAGAATCGACGGGTAACAAGGGGGAAAATGCCCCCGCCGGAGACGGCTTCCGGAAAATATGAACGGTCAGGCAGGACCATCATCATCGGACTAACGGGCCATCCTCTGAAGGACCTCCCGCAGCTTGCGCAGCTCCTCTCCATAAGCGGCCCAGTCTCCCTGGCGCTGGGAGTTGATGGCCTTGTCGTAGATGGCCATTGCCTCCCTTGCCAAACCGGAGCTTCCCGCTTCGCCAGCGCCCGGCTCCCGGGCAACCGATTGCTCCACGGCCCTCGGTCTTCCCTTGCCGAAGATCCGTTGCAGCGCCGACTCCAGGTTTTCTTCCATCACAACCTCGTCCCCATAGGCGACAATCACCCGCCGCAGCTCCGGAAGCCCGGACTTGTCGGCTGCCGCCAGATAGAGAGGCTGCACATAGAGGAGAGACTTTTCAATGGGGATGACGAGCATGCTCCCCCTGATCACCTCGGACCCCCTCTGGCCCCAGAGAGTCAGTTGCTGGGAGATGAAAGAGTCCTGGTTGATGCGGGCGTCCACCTGCTTCGGACCGTAGATCAGGCGGTCGCGGGGAAAGGTGTAAACCCTCAACTTGCCATAGTTGTCGCCGTCGCAGCGCGCGGTGAACCAGGCCGCCAGGTTGTCCCTCTTGGAAGGAGTAAAGGGAAGGAGCAGGATGTACTCCTCCCGATTCTCTCCCGGAAGCTTCATGACGGTGTAGTACGGCTCCATGGGCTGCTCGCCCAGAACCGGCACTTCCCAGAGATTCTCCTTGTTATAGAAGACCTTCGGATCGGTCATATGGTATGCCGTATACATGAAGGCCTGGGTCCGAAGAAACTGATGGGGATAACGGATATGTTTGCGCAGGTCTCCGGGCATGGCCGAAAGGGGCTTGAACAGCTTGGGAAAGGCCCTTGCGTACACCTTCGCCAGCACATCCTCCGGATCGTTCAGGTAGAAATCCACGGCGCCGTCATAGGCGTCCACGACAACCTTGACCGAGTTCCTCATGTAGTTGATCCCTCCCCGGAGCGGCTTGGAATAGGGAAGGCGGTCGGTAAAGGTGTAGGCGTCGACAAACCATTTCAGCTTGCCGTCAGAGGAGACCACCATGTACGGGTCACCGTCGTAACGGAGAAAGGGCGCCAGGGTCCTGATCCTTTCATTAACCGTGCGATAGTAAAGGATGCGGCTCTCCGGCGTTATGTCGGATGAGAGGATGATCTTCTCGGTTCCGAAGCGCGCCGCGAACAGGATCTTGCGGAGGAAAGAATCAAGACCGACACCGCCGCTTCCCGCATAGGTGGTGTTGATGTTGCCGGTGGCGGTCGGATAGCTGAATTCAGGAACCTTTGTCTTGACTATCACGTAGTCGTTGGACATCTCACCGTAATAGATCTCCGGACGTGTCACCTTTATGTCCGCCAGGCTGACCGCCGGTATATCCTTTACGAAGAACTCGGGGAGTCCTTCCTTGCTGATGCTGCTTACCGGCCCGAAAGTCAGGCCATTGCCGTGGGTGAAGATGAGGCGTTCATTAATCCACGACTTGCTGGGAAGGTCGCTGTAGGAAAGCTCGCGGGGGGAGAGCATCACCTGGGTGTAGCGGCCGTTCACCGTGTACCGGTCGTTGTCCACATCAAAAAACTTGTAGTAGGTGCGGATCTGCTGCAACTGGCTGTAGGTCCGCAACAGCGGCGCATGATCCCACAATCTGATATTCCTGATGGTCGCTTCATTGGTCTCGATGTCCGCCGATGTGAGGTTGTAATCCACATCGAAAGGAACCGTCTCAACGCTGTCCAGGTCGTACCCGAGGCGGGTGAATTTGATGTTGTTGGCAATATAGGGGGTCTCCAGGACAAGCTCGTTGGGGGCCACCTTGAACTTCTGCAGCAGGGCAGGATAGAGGGAAACGCCGGCTACGTAAAGGACAGCCAGGGCGGCGGGCGCGGCAAGGGCCGTGCGCCACTTTCCCTTCCACACCCCCGAAAACATGACAACCGCCGCAACGGGCGCCAAGAGGGCAAGGAAACGGAGCATGGGAAGCCGGGCCTTGACATCCGCGTATCCCGCGCCGTGAACCGTGCCTTCGCCGGAGAGGAGCAGGCGGAAGGTGTCCAGATAGAAACCGAAGCCCACCACAAGCAGCAGGAGACCGGCCAGGACCGCCAGATGGATTCTCACCTGCCGGGAAACGGAGATCCCCCGCTCCGAGAGGGAGATGCCGCCCCGGACGAAATATGCCGCTCCGACGAGTACGGCGGATGCCAGGATCGCGAACACCGCGAAGGTCTTTATCGTCTCCAGCAGAGGGAGCTGGAAGAGGTAGAAACCCAGGTCTCTTCCCAGGACCGGGTCCAGAGAGCCAACGGTGACGCCGTTAATGAACATGAGAAATTTATCCCACTGCATGGCCGCCCATTGAGCGGCGAAAAAGGCCAGCAGAACCGCGGCGGCCACCCCCAGGGGCTTGCAGAGCCTCTGGAGTTGATTCATCTTCAACTGGTAGACGTTTCCTCCCTGGAAGGCGAAACCGGAGAGGGGAAACTTTGCTCGATAGACCACGAGCAGGTTCAGCAGGACGCATGTCAGCATGATCGCTCCGCCGGCCAGCCCCACCCCTATCTTTGTTCCCAGGATCGTTGAAAAGACGGATGAGAAACCGGTTTCGACGAAGAAAAGCCAGTCGGTGTAGAGATGGACCAGGGACATGAATCCTGGGAGCAGCAGAAAAACCGCCGCAAGAAGCAGATAAAGCCTGTTTCTTCTGGACATAAAATCCTCCTGTTTTCCGCCGGCGGCTTGCGACGGCGCGACTTATCGCCTGGAAGACTGACGGATCGCGGCTCCGGCCATTTCCTCCAGACGGGCAATGCGCTCCTCCATGGGAGGATGGGTGGAAAAGAGTCTCGCCAGGGAAGACCCGCTGAGGGGATTCACGATAAACAGGTGGGCTGAAGCCGGGCGTGCCTCCTGCATGGGTATCATTTGAGACGCCGCCTGGAGCTTGCGAAGCGCATTCGCAAGGGCCAGCGGCCGGCCGCAGATATTCGCGCCACCTTCATCAGCCATGTATTCTCTGGATCTGGAAACCGCCATCTGTATCAACATCGCGGCCAGGGGAGCGACAATGGCCATGGCAAGAGCGCCCACCATGCCGCCGGCGCCGCCTTCCTCATCATTCCCTCGGCCCATGCCCAGCATGGCGCCCCACTGGAGCATGCTCCCAATCATGGAAATCGCGCCGGCAAAGGTCGCGGCAATGGTTGAAACCAGTATATCGCGGTTCTTCACATGGGCCAGTTCGTGGGCCATCACCCCTTCCAGCTCATCCGGGGAGAGGATACGAAGAATCCCTTCCGTGGCCGCCACAGCCGCATGGTTCGGGTTACGTCCCGTGGCGAATGCGTTGGGTGAATCATCGGGGATTATGTACACACGGGGCATGGGCAGGCCGGCCCGGTCGGCCAGGCGGCGGACCATTCCATGGAATGCCGGATGGTCCTGTTCGCCAATCTCCACGGCGCGGTACATCCTGAGTACGATCTTGTCGGAAAACCAGTACGAGAAAAAGTTCATGGCGCAGGCCATGAAGAAGGCGAAGACCATGCCGGTCTTGCCGCCGAAGGCGCTCCCCATGAGCACCATGAGAACGGTAAGGAGCGAGAGAAGAAGGGTTGTCTTGAGTCTGTTCATCGTTTTACCTCCGACGACGGGAAATATCGCCGGGGGTAATAAAAAAGACCTTTACCCCCGGCTCGAGTGCCTGGATAAAGGTCTTGCCGACGATTCCAATCGTCCCCGGCCCGGGTCTTTCAACCGTATTGACGGGCGCGGGGCCGGCCATGTCTCCGGCCGGTAGCTACTCCCCTTGTTGGGAAAAAGGTAATAAAGCCAGGCCGGAATGTCAAGATAAAATTGCCGGCATCCGCTGACGTCCGTTAGCTTCATTGCAAGAATCTTACTGAATAATAGAGGAAAACGGGATATTTCGGATGTCCGTGTCGAAGATCTTTACTATCTCGCGTTTAGCGGAAGTGGCATGTAACTAAGCATTTTTATTGATGCTACATGATTTAATTAAACATTTCTCCCATTAAATGTCTGAATTCCTTACACTGCAGATGAGTTAATCCGAACGGAGATGACAGAAATTCAAGGAGTTACAAAACAATAATAGGTTGGCACGTCGCATGCTAGTGAGTTTTCAGCTATTTGGAACATGAACCTTGTATTGTTTTTCATCTCTAATTGGAAAGGGAGGACTTATGAGCGAAAAATCGAGAGAAGGGCGCAACTACGGACAAGCAGCCTATTGGGAGGGATCAAGGAACCAGTCCCGGATAATCCGGATTCTTGGTTGCATGGTTATGATGCCGTTGCTGTTATTCATGCTGTACGCATCAGTCGTTTCAGCTAACGAATACGAGGTATATGGCAACTATATGGTTACCTTTCAAACCGGATACGGGCAAACCTACACCTCACCCCTCTACAACTTCAGTTCCGGCCCCGGAGAGCCGCTGGTATTTTTCCAGTCTTATACAAATCAGCTTAACAGCTCTGCTTCGGCACAGGCCGGATTCTGGGGTCAGGGGGGAACCGATTACTGGGGCGCGTGGCTGACCGACGGAACAGGTGTGGGCCAATCCCATCCCGACGAGGTAGTTGAGGACCCGGCGCGGATGGAAATCCAGTTCGATTTTTACGTAGGCGGGGACGGCCTGTCGACGGCATGGTATGACGCCATGTACCTGAACGGGTATGTGGGGGCAGGTGGCTACGTTGAATTCATCGGTGAAAACGACATGTACATTGTTTCCGCCACCGGGGATGAAACCTACCACAGCTCAGCGCCCCTGTCTTACTTCAATGATAGCGAGGGCGCATTTTATGTATCCCTGAAAGAAGATGCATGTGACTGGTATGATCCCATCTGGCGGGAACTTGCCTCCGGTGAAGAAATGCATTTCACTGGCGCATACACATTCGCCGCCAAAAACGACGGTGGACCGAGCCTGCTGAATTTCACGGAGAACGAGCCTCCAGCCCCTGTACCCGAACCTTCGACACTGCTCCTCCTGGGCGTGGGACTGGCCGGCCTCGCGGGAATCAGAAGAAGAATGAGGAAATAAACCTGAAAACGGTATTTCAACCACAGAGGTCACAGAGAACACGGAGATATAAAAGCGAAAAAATGAACTACCAGACTC
>CAYMFO010000112.1:0-6619 GCA_964389825.1 uncultured Geobacter sp.
ACTATCTATGCTCTTTTTGCCCTCGGAGAAGTGTTCCACCGGGTTTTTTCTAGGAGGAAGTCCAAGTGACGTATACCGGGAAAAGAAATTTCATATTACTTATCTCATTCCTGACCCTTATCGTTATCCATACGAAGCTGTCTTTCGCATTGGATCCGAAATTTGAAATAGGCGCCGATACTCTCCGCCCTGAACCTTCCCAGCCGACCATACGCAAGCATGGTGACAAAAGAGGCGCCGCGGCTGCAACCCGGGGAGGAAAAAAATCCGGAGCCACGGGTCCCGATTCGCGACAAAAGAACATTCGCGCGACAAAAGGTCGTAAAGCAAATATCCGCGCAAAAAGCAAGGCCGCCAAACGCTACAAAACTCATGCCGGCAAAGAAGACGGAAGCATTTCTGGTTATCACAAACTCAGGATGACGGTTTACCCTGGCCTTGAAGGGAATGCCCTCTCTGAAATTAAGGACAAATGGAGCAGGCTTGTCCCACTGGCCCCTGAAACGACCGAACCTCTCAGGATAAGTGGCTTGAATTATTCGCTTTCCTTGGATTCCAGCAGGTACCCGGTACTTCCCGCCGCTGATGGTGGAAAGATAATTGTTGACGCGGAAGGCGCTCTCCCCGCTTTCGTAAAAGAGATCCTGCGGGAAAGCGATCCCGGAATCAGAGTGGTCTCGGAAAGGCCTTACAACCGAAAAAAGTTTATCGCGGATATCCTCAACGCGGCCCGTTTCTATTCCATCGAGGAAAATTTCGCCTTACACTTCGGTTCGGACCCGAAAGTAACCGTAACCTCTGATTTCATGATTGAAAAAACCGAGGAAAGCCTGACGAAAAATGATGTGGTTTTGCTTAACGTCACCCCTGAAAACATGGGGCTGCCGCTGCCTATAGTCTCACGCCTTGAGAAAGAAGGCTTTCACATGGTTGATCTGTCGCCGACCTCCCAGGATCAGAAAAAGAGTGTCGCAAATAACGTTCTTTACCGTATAAGCGACAAGAATCAGCGGGGAATCGTCGACTCGCTGCTCTCCGCGTTTTCCGTTACCGCCATGCATGACAGGGAGATTGAACTGGATGACGGCCTGTCAAGCGGCATCAGCCTGACAGTCAGGGCGGATCGCTTTGTTGAGACATCTGGAATGAGGATTGCCATCTCCTTCAGGGAGGAAAATCCCGTACAGTATACTTTGTTCAAACTTCTACAACTCAAGGGGTACCAGGTCGTCAACATCAGCGCCTCGGACAATTTCCAGAAAACAACGGAAAAGGTACTGAACGCCCTCAGGATTCCGGGCGCCTACGGCATGCACCACCTGGGACGCCCGGGCGAAACATCAATGGATGTGCAACTGACCGGTTTTCTTGTAAGAAAATCCGGCAACAAGGACGGGGACGCATTCTTCACCAACGTTGAGATTGATTCCCTTGCACGGGAAGCCGCGGGTTACAAAGGCTACACCGTTCTGGAAAAATAGCAGCCACCGGTACCTTCCAAACAAAGGGCTGAGTCACACCCCCTTGATATCCTTACAATAAAAATCAAAAGTTACTTTTCGGCTGTAAATCCAAGAGGTAAATCAGGCGTGGCTCGCCTCATCCCATGGACACACATGCACCGAAAGGCCAGCGCCCGGCGCTGAGATATATATAAAGAGGAGCCGGACGGAACCTTCCACCGCCGGCCGTGAACTGAAGTCCTTCCGGAAACGTCCTGAAACGGAGCGCACCCGGCTTCCCTCGGGCACGTCCAGTTTTCGCAGGAACGGCGCCAGGAGATTCCTTGGGACGACTCCGATTCCTTGCGGCGAACCAGCGGGGAAAAGATCCGGGAGCGCTCCGCCGGAGGGGTATTCGACACAGCAGGAATCAAAACAGAGGGCATCCAGGAAACCGTCATAACCAGCAGCGGGCAGAAACTCCCCGGCGAATCTTCGCAGGACGCCGAACTGTTCCTTCAAGGATATCTGGCCAAAGAAGCCCTGTTCCCTGAAAAAAACAGCCATCGAGGAGAAAACCTCCGCGAGAGGGGCGTTTGCCTCCAGCTCGTCCAGGGAGCGACTGAACCGCCCGCTGTTGAAGTAGATATCCAGCAGCCTCGACACATCCTCTATGCGCCCTATCTCAGGAAACGAGAGTTGAGGAGTCCTCAGTATCTTGTAGGGCGGCCTGGACGAAAAGGCGTAGTTTTCAGTCCGGGCGATCTCCTCCATGGGAGAGCCTTTGAGTACCTTCAGGGGCTCCACCTGGATGTGGTGGGGCAGGAGGGGAAAGAGTCGTTGCAGTGAACGCAGGAAACCCGGATAATCCTCTCCGGGAAGACCGGCTATCAGGTCCAGGTGCACCGTTACACCGGTTTCTTCCGTCAAGCGCCTCACATTGTCCAGCAGACGATTAACATCGCTCCTTCTGGACACCCGCGCCAGGGTCTCCTCAGCGACCGACTGGACGCCGATCTCGAAGCGGAACATTCCGGGAGGCGCCTTGCTCAGGGTGTGAAGGTTCTGATCCGTAAGCAGATCCGCGGAGATCTCGAAATGAAACATGGTCGACCGGTTGTGCAACAGGATATACTCCCAGATGTCATCCGCCCGCCGGGCATCGTAGTTGAATGTCCGATCCACGAGCTTTACCAGGGCAACCTCCCGGTCCATAAGCAAACGGAGGTCATCGCGGATCCTCCCTGGAGAAAAAGAGCGGACCCCTTTTTCCAGGGACGAAATGCAGAAGGCGCAGGAAAACGGACAACCCCTTGACGTCTCGTAGTATACCAGCGGTTTTTTCAGGTCCACCAGGCCCAGGGCGAAGGGAGAAGGGACCTCGTCCAGGTCTTCAAGGGGCGCCCGTTCGCGCGAGGCCACGATCCCGCCTTCGAGGCGCATCGTTATCCCCGCCGGAAGAGATTCTCGGAGATCACGCGGGTCCGCCCCATCCGCCAGAACCTCCAGAAGTTCTCTCCAGGTTCTTTCCCCCTCGCCGCGGACAACGCAATCCACCTCCAAGTTTTCCAGAAGAAATTCCTCGGCCGTATACGACACCTCCGGACCGCCGACCACAACGAAAATCCCGGGCCTGAGCTTCTTCAGGTCGGAGATAATCCGCAAGGTCTGTTCCACGTTCCATATGTAGCAGGAAAAAGCCACCAGATCCGCGTCCTCCTCCATCAGGGTACGAAGGATATTCCCTAAAGGCTCGTTGACGGTGAATTCATGCAGTACCGTTTCCGTCCCCGGAACTCCGCCGCGGGCGGCGGCAAGACAGGGAAGCGCAAGGGATGCGTGGATGTATTTGGCGTGAAGGGTGGCAAGAATAATTTTCATGGGAGGTATTGTAACGGATAATCTTCCCGGGAGACAGCGGATTCCATGCACGGCGCCCGGCGCATTTCGTATCTTTGGCGTATTTGAGGCCCTTGCCGGGAAATGCGTTTTTTGCTACGGTGATCAAGGAGGCGCATAATGAAAAACATAACTATGCCGAAACTGCTGTATGCCGACGAAAGAGGCAACATATTCGATCACCCCAGGCTTCATATGGCCGGCATGAACGGGCCGGAAGCGGTCCTGCCTGAAGATGTTGAACTTATCCCGCTCCCGGAAGGAAGCCGGATATTCACCATCCCGTCCACCCCGCCCATAGCCTGGGATCAGGGACAAAACAGATTCGTGACCGTCGATTCGGTCCGTCAGGGAAAAAGAAGGATCCCTATCCAGGCCGTATCCGCCTTCATGGCGCCCGGATACATGAGAACCCTGCTCCCAGCATGCGACTACAGCCGCAAGAAGGATCACCTCCCCCTGTGGTCCTATACCGCCGTGGGGTGGGACGAAGAGCAGGAACGTTTCGTTGTCGCCGCAAGCAGGGTCGACAGCAACGAAAACTGGAATCCATGTAATTACGACGACCGCGAACTGGACCCTCTCGTACGCCGGAGATTGCGGGAGAGACCCGACAACCGCCTCCTGGAACAACTGGCCCGCTGCGCCTTGGATTACCACTGTTTCGCGGCCAAGAACCTGTTCTTCCGAAGATGGGAGGCGCCCCTCCCCACCTCGCCGGTCTGCAACGCCCGCTGCCTGGGATGCATCAGCCTTCAGCCCTCCGACTGCTGCCCATCGAACCAGGAGCGGATTTCCTTTGTCCCGACACCCGAGGAAATCGTTGAAATCGCGCTGCCCCACCTCCTGGAGGCGCCGGAACCCATCGTCTCCTACGGACAGGGGTGCGAGGGAGACCCAATCCTCCAGGCGGATGTTGTGGCCGAAGCCACAAGGAGAATGAAACGGGGGAGCTCCCGGGGGACGGTAAACTTCAACTCAAACGGTTCCCTTCCGGGAAAGATAGCAATGCTGTGTGATGCGGGAATGGACTCCATGCGCTTTTCCATGAACTCCGTCCGTGAGGAATACTATAATCGCTACCACCGGCCGATCGACTACAGATTCGACAATGTGGTGGAATCTCTTCGGATAGCCAAAGAAAAGGGACTGTTCACCATGATCAATTACCTGGTGTCACCCGGTCTGACCGATGACGAACAGGAAATCCAGGCGCTTCTGTCTCTCATTGAAAAAACCGGGGTTGACATGATCCAGATGCGCAACCTGTCCATTGACCCGGATTTCTATAATCGCGGGATGGGGTTGAAAACAAAGGGAACAGGGATGTACAGGATGCTGCGGATCGTAAAAACGGAGTTTCCCCGCATCCAGTTCGGATATTTCAACCGCGCCAGAGAAAACTTCTATCCGCCTGATCTGGAAAAAAGCTGGCCCATAGGATAAGGGAGACACATGGAGAGAATCCGCGCAAATCGAAGCCGACGATTTTCAGGGAAACATAACGGCTCTTGCGTTCTATTCATCAGCGTCGCACGGAGCAAAACGGGGTATCTCCCCGCCTTCCACGTCGACTTTCCCGAGAAACATGTCAAGAGGTCTGACCCATAGGGAAAAATCCCCGTACAGGCAACGATAAACCACAAGGTATTCTTCCGTCTCGCTGTGCCTGGCCACCCCCAGGACCTCATAGAGGTTACCTTTGTAGTGCCGGTAGCGTCCCGCTTTCAAGGTTTCAGCAAGCCTGTCCATCTCCCCTCCCAGGTCCGCCTCCTGCATATCCGACACCCATGCGGCATTGAATTCCATCCGGCGCCGTCGCTACCGGCCTTAACCCTGGGTTCATGACCCGGCAAGCTCGCCGGCTCGCGAAAAAGTATCCCGCCGGCCCTTGACACACCGGGATGAGGACATATAATAAATCCCATCAGTAAATGATGATGTTCTCTGAAAATTGCTCTGGGATGCAGGTATGGCAAGGCTAGGGACTGACGTTCAATAAAGAAACATATCAAACCGGGTCCGAAGACAGTGCGCAAGCCCGAAAGGACGGCCTGAAGTCTTTTCCCGGATGATAATTAGCCCAACGGTCGGTATCTCTGACTAACCTACGGTATTTTGGAGCAGACGCCATCGGCAACGGTGAATCGCCGAAACAGAGAGCCGGGAGAAAAACTTCCGGCTCTCTGTTATCCGTCAGTACGAACTACCCCTGCCGTCTCACCGGTATTCCGCCGGAACCCTCGCCTTCATTGCGGACTGATTCAGCGCATCCAGCTTTTTCCCCACCTCTGTTTTATGGTACTCAAGCGATTTAAGCGAATTCAAAATGCCCAGATAATCAGCACGCGACATTCCTCTGGTATCCGCCAGCCGTCCGTTGAGTTCCGCAATCCGTTCTTCCGTCGCCTTCAAATCGGCTCTGGCGGATTCAAAATCGCTCTTCCACTCCAGCCCGCTCCTTCCTCCATACCTTATTTCCTTTTTCTCCGCCTCCGGCGCCGGTTTTCCAGCATCCGCGCCACCGGGAGAGGGGGGTGCATTTTTGGGTGATTCCTGAGCCTTTTCCTTCCCGGACTCTTCAGGAGCCGGGGTTGAAAGATCGCCTCTGACCCTGACTTTCTTGCGATACTTTCTGGGGACACGGGACAGGTCTTCGGTGAAATTCACCGTACCTGACGCGTCCTCCCAGACATAGGTCTCGGCAAGCGCGACCCCGGCAAACAAAAGCGTCAACAATCCAATCGTAATGATGCCCTTCATAATTCGCCTCTCCTTCCAGCAAGGTAAATAGCGGCCATCCGGAAACTCCGGATGAGCCCCTGGAATGGCCTGTTTTATCTTCTATCCCGGCGGCCATTTGAATTCTCTTCCCGCGAGGAGATGAAAATGGAGATGGAAAACAGATTGCCCGGCCCCGGCATTGTTGTTGTTTACTATCCTGAAGCCATCCGCATCCACCCCTTCCCCGCGCGCGATGTTCGCGGCGACCCGGAAGACATGACCAACAACCAGGGCGTCTTCCTCCTCGAGATCAAGGGAATTTACAATATGCTTTCTGGGAATAATCAGCAAATGCAACGGGGCAACCGGCGCGATATCCTTTATAACCACAAGGCGCTCATCCTCATAGACCTTCACGGCCGGTAACTCACCGGCAATAATCCGGCAGAAAATGCATCCTTCCACTATCCCACCTCCAGTTTTCCAACGGTCCGGATTGTTTCGTATACACACCCGACCGGCGCCTTGCGGATTCAGCGGCGGTTCGTGCGGCA
>CAYMFO010000113.1:0-6459 GCA_964389825.1 uncultured Geobacter sp.
GCTGGAGCGGCTGCCGCCGAGGGTGTTGCGTTACCTGCCGGAAAACTCGCTGTATATGACATCCTTCCCAAGAAAGATCCCCAGGTCAAACTTCTCAGGGAGTATGATCTGGCTTATCGAAAGAGATTCAAGACAGAGGCTTCCACCTTCGGTGGTTATGCCTATGACGGGTACCGGCTGGTCCTTGAGGCAATCAGGACATCTGGAGCGACACCGGACAAGATTCGCGGCGGCTTGGAGAGGACCAGGAAAATGGTCGGGGTTTCTGGTGTGTTCACCTTGTCCCCGAGTGATCATAACGGCCTCGACCTTTCCGCGTTTGAGATGGTGAGGGTTTCCAGGGGCGACTGGATACTGGCTCGCTGACTCGTGCCGGGAATCATGTAAAGGAGAGATTAAATGTTATCCAGAATAGTTCGTGGTATTGTTTTCCTCACGCTGTTCCTTTTTCTGACCGCCGGCACGCTCTTTGCCGCGCCTCCCATCAAGATAGGAGGACTTTTTTCCGTGACCGGCCCGGCTTCCTTTCTGGGTGAACCGGAAAGAAACAGCGCGCAGATGATTGTCGATCAGATCAATGCAGCCGGAGGTATAAAGGGACGAAAGGTGCATTTTATCGCATATGACACCCAGGGTGATGCGACCAAGGCGGTGCAGGCGGCGACGAGGCTGGTCAAAGAGGGGGTTGTGGCAATAGTCGGCCCCAGTACAACCGGCGATTCCATGGCAGTCATCCCAATTGCCCAGAGGGCGAAGATCCCCCTCATTTCATGCGCGGCCGGGATTAAGATAACGGAGCCGGTAAAACCCTGGGTATTCAAGACCGCGCAGAATGATTATCTCGCGGTAGCCCGGATTTATGAACATCTGGTGAAAAGAAAAATGACCAGGGTGGCCATTCTTACCGTATCCGACTCCTTTGGTTCATCAGGAAGGGAGCAGTTGAAGGCGTTGGCGCCAAAATATGGGATTACAATCCTGTCGGACGACACCTACGGACCTAAAGACACGGATATGACACCTCAACTTACCAAGATCCGCGCGGGAAAAGCGCAGGCTCTCATCTGCTGGGGCACAAATCCGGGACCGGCTATTATTGCGAGAAATTCCCGACAATTGGGTATGAAATTACCCCTCTACATGAGTCATGGAGTATCGTCGAAGAAGTTCATCTCCCTTGCGGGCGATGCCGCCGAAGGAATAATCCTTCCCTCCGGAAGGGTCCTGGTGGCCGATATCCTGCCGAATTCCGACCGACAGAAAAAACCACTCCTGGCATTTGTTCGTGAATACCAGCGTCGCTACCGTGTGGAAGGCGACCATTTTGGCGGTCATGCGTGGGATGCGATGATGCTCTTGAAGGGCGCTATTGAAAGGGGCGGGGCATCGCCTGAAGCTATTCGTTCACAACTGGAAAAAACACGAAATTTCGCTGGAATTGGTGGTGTTTTCAATTTTTCTCCCAGGGACCACAGTGGTCTGACAAAAGACGCTTTCGTTCTTCTTCAGGTAAAGGGCCGGGATTGGACCTTTGTCAGGTAGGCGAGTCTCAACCCTTATCGTATCTGGACAGAGACGCCCGGAAGGGCGTCTCTTTTTCTCGCCCGCCTGACAGCGGCGACTCTGAATAACATATTGGAAAACATGTCTCATCAGATACTGCAATACATACTCTCAGGCCTTTCCACCGGAGCAATCTATTCACTCATCGGGATAGGTTTCGCTATCATCTACAACTCGACGGGGATCATCAATTTCGCCCAAGGGGAGTTCGTCATGCTCGGCGGGATAATAACCTGGTTCTTTCTTGCCGTTTTAAAGCTTCCCCTTCTTGCGGCCATGCTCCTTGCCGTCCTGATCACAACAGTTGCGGGCGTTGTTTTCGAGCGTCTTGCCATCCGGCCACTGCGGAATGCCTCTCCTTTAATCCTTGTTATCATAACAATCGGGGCCAGCATTCTAATTCGCGGTATTGCCATGCTTATCTGGGGAAAGGACACCCATTCCCTTCCCATGTTTACCGGCAGCGAGCCGCTGGATCTGGCCGGCGCCACACTCCTGCCGCAGCATCTCTGGATCATCGGCATCACTCTTTTCATCATCGCCATAAACCGCTTCTATTTCCATCACAGCATTGGAGGCAAGGCCATGCGCGCATGTTCGCACAACCGGAGGGCGGCAAGTCTTGTGGGCATTGATGTGAAAAGGATGGTTATGTTCTCTTTCGCCATCAGCTCGTCCATGGGCGCCGTTGCCGGAATTATCACCGCACCCTTGACAATGACTTCCTACGACGTAGGGGTCATGCTGGGACTCAAGGGCTTCTGCGCCGCCATAATCGGAGGCATGAGCAGCGGCCTCGCGACGGTATTCGGCGGGCTTCTGCTGGGCGTTCTGGAGTCCCTGGGCGCCGGCATTGTCTCCTCGGGTTACAAGGATGCCATTGCCTTCATCATCCTCCTTCTCATCCTTTTTATCAGGCCCCAGGGTCTCTTTAAAAAAGCCGAAACGGAAAGGGTCTGACCTTGGTCATGGGTACGGAACGTAGAACTCTCATCAAATTTATAATCTTTTCATCAGCGGTTATCCTGGCGCCACTCTTCTTTTCCGGGGGATACCTGCTGAATGTTTTGGTCTTCGTTGGCATCAATACCATGCTTGCGGTCGCCCTTAATCTGCTTCTGGGCTACGCGGGTCAGATATCCCTGGGGCAGGCGGCCTTTTTCGGACTCGGGGCGTACATTTCCGGGGTAGCTACCTCCGTTTATCAATGGAATCCGTGGCTTGCGCTTCTGTTGGCGGCGTTTATCGTGGGTCTGCTGGCTTTTGTGATCGGTTTTCCCATTCTGAAGCTAAAGGGTCATTACCTGGCCATGGCGACCCTTGGCTTTGGCATCATTCTTTACATCGCTTTTAATGAAACGGTCGGACTGACGGGTGGTCCTTCAGGTCTCAGCGGCATACCCAATTTTTCCTTGGGCTCATTCCAGTTTGATGATGACATGAAGAACTATTATCTCATATGGGGATTCTCTCTAATGACCATCCTCCTGTGTGTCAATCTTGTCAATTCCCGCATTGGCCGGGCGCTCCGCGCAATCAACGATTCGGAGGTCGCCGCCCGCGTCATGGGTGTCAACGCCCGCCTGCTGAAGGTGCGGATTTTCACCTTTTCCGCCATAATCTCATCGGTTGCGGGAAGTCTTTACGCACACACCATGACCTTCATCTCCCCAACTTCGTTCGGCTTCAATTTTTCCGTGGAATTGCTCACCATGGTGGTAATCGGAGGACTGGGCAGTGTCTATGGTTCATTTCTCGGAGCTGCTCTCCTGACGCTGCTTCCAGAGTTTCTGAGAACCTTTCAAGACTATGACATCGTCGCCTATGGTCTGCTTCTCGTCATTATGACAATGTACATGCCGGGAGGTCTTGTACGGATTCCATCTTTCTTTTCGACCTTTCTGGCAAGAATAAAACCGGGAGGCGGAAAACATGCTTAGCGTAGAAGGGATCACCCAGGTTTTCGGCGGCGTTACAGCGCTGAAGGATGTCGGCTTTTCAGTGCGGGAAGGTGAGATCAAGGGCGTTATCGGTCCGAACGGAGCGGGTAAAACAACTCTGTTCAATATCATCACGGGCATCTACCGCCAGACCGCTGGAGATGTCTTTCTCAAGAGCGAAAAAATATCTTTTCTTTCACCCGAGAAGCTGGCGCGGCGTGGTATGGTGCGAACCTTTCAGAACGTGGAGCTTTTCGGAGCAATGACGGTGCTGGAAAACGTGATGGTCGGGCGCCATACGAAGAGTCGCTGCGGCATACTTTCCAGTTGTCTAAAGCTTCCGATGCACCTGCGGGAAGAGAAACATATAAGGGAGAGGGCTTTTTCCTGTCTGGAATTCGTCGGACTAGAGCATGAGGCAACCCAAACCGCCGGCAATCTTCCCTTTGGCAAGGGGAGATTGCTGGAGATTGCACGGGCAATGGCTCTTGAGCCCCGCATCGTTCTCCTTGATGAACCCGCCGCCGGACTGAACAGCCGGGAGACCGAAGAGCTTGGAAGGCTCATTCGCAAGATACGCGATTCCCGAGTAACGGTGGTCCTGGTGGAGCATGACATGGAGCTGGTCATGGATATCTGTGATTCGCTTCTCGTGCTGAATCTGGGACAGCGCCTCGCCGAAGGCACCCCGCGTGAAATCCAGGAGAACCCGGCGGTTATTGCCGCTTACCTTGGAGAAGGCTAGAAAAGAATTGGATACAATCTCATGCTGAGAATCAAAAACATCAATACATATTATGGGCAGGTCCATGCTCTGAAAAATGTCTCGTTGCATCTGAACGCGGGAGAGATAGTCTCCCTTATCGGCGCCAACGGCGCCGGTAAGACCACCATCCTGAATTCCGTTTCGGCGATCACCCCCACGCGTGATGGAGAAATCCTTTTTGAGGGAAAAAACATCGCGCAACTGACGCCGGACCGGATCGTGGAGATTGGAATCTCGCAGGTTCCGGAGGGGAGGCAGGTATTCAAGGATTTTTCCGTGGCTGACAATCTGGAACTGGGCGCCTATCT
Source organism: uncultured Geobacter sp. (assembly GCA_964389825.1). Lineage (GTDB taxonomy): Bacteria > Desulfobacterota > Desulfuromonadia > Geobacterales > Geobacteraceae > RPRC01. Next base: position 4,578 of record CAYMFO010000113.1, read on the forward strand.
GCGTTTTCGCGCACGGGAAAAGAGGGCCATAATAAGAAACGATATTGAAGACGTCTTTACTCTTTTTCCCCAGCTCGCGCAGCGGAAAAAGCAGATGGCCGGTACTCTCTCCGGTGGGGAGCAGCAGATGCTCGCCATTGGGCGGGCGCTGATGGCAAAACCAAAAGTGCTCCTGCTGGATGAGCCTTCCATGGGGCTTGCGCCGCTTGTTGTCCAGGACATCCTGAGGGTCATTACCAGGCTGCGAGAGGAGAAAGGGACTTCCATCCTCCTGGTGGAGCAGAATGCAAAGGCTGCCCTGAAGATTGCGGATAGAGGATATGTTCTGGAAACAGGCAAAGTGTTACTTGAAGAGAAAGCCTCGGAGTTGCTGGAGAACAAGGAAGTTCAGAGGGCATATCTGGGCAAGGACAAGAAGGAAATCTGGGAGCGGTAATACACTTTGAGAGGTCAAAGTCATGAAGATATGGGATCCTTTATACGAATGCATGCCAAGGGAAGACCTGGAGCAACTCCAACTGGAAAGGCTTCAGGCAACCGTCAACCGCGTATACAAATCAGTTACCTGCTATAAAAAGAAATTCGATGAAGCAGGCATCCTCCCTGAGGATATACGCTCCCTCGACGATCTGGCAAAGCTGCCTTTCACAACCAAGGAAGACCTGAGGTTGAACTATCCTTATGGCATGTTTGCCGTTCCATTGCGGGAAGTGGTCCGCATACACTCATCTTCCGGTACAACAGGAAAGCCTACGGTTGTAGGGTATACGAAGAATGACATCCGCACATGGTCGAACCTGGTTGCGCGATTCATGACCTCCGCCGGTGTTACCAGGGATGACGTGGTACAGATATCCTTTGGCTACGGTCTCTTTACCGGCGCTTTTGGTCTCCATTACGGTTCCGAGACCATAGGCGCTTCGGTCATTCCCATGAGCGCCGGCAATACCGAAAAACAGATTATGATCATGCAGGACTATAAGACTACCGCTTTGGTTTCCACCCCTAGCTATGCAATCACAATTGCGTCGCGCATGGAACAGATGGGCATAGACCCGAAATCCCTTTCACTGAAGGTTGGTCTCTTCGGTTCCGAACCTTGGTCCGAGGGGATGCGCAAAGAGATCGAGAGCCGTCTCTGTATTAATGCCACGGACAATTACGGCCTGTCCGAGATCATCGGTCCGGGAGTGGCGGGTGACTGTGAATGCAAAAATGGCATGCATCTCTATGAAGACGCCTTTATCCCCGAGATAATCGACCCTGACACAGGTGAGGTTCTTCCACGGGGAAGTGTTGGTGAACTTGTCCTCACAACACTCACAAAAGAGGCCTTCCCCATGATCCGTTACAGGACGAGAGACATTACCAGTCTGCATTACGAGAAATGCGCTTGCGGAAGGACCCTGGTGCGCATGAAAAAGACCATGGGACGCTCAGATGACATGCTAATCATCAAGGGAGTGAATGTTTTCCCGTCCCAGATCGAAGAGATACTTTTTGCCATTGAGGGCTGCGAGCCTCACTACCAGCTGGTGCTTGAGCGGGAGGGTGACGCGGATGCCTTGATAGTACGTATTGAAGTTACGGAAAATATCTTCTTCGATGAGATGAAGAAACAGAAGTCATTTGTGGAGCAGGTTGAAAGGAGGCTTCATTCGGTGCTTGGCGTCAGTGCATCGGTCAAACTTGTTGAACCAAGCAGTCTGCCCAGACACGAAGGGAAGGCAGTCAGGGTTATCGATAACAGGAATAGATGAGACCACAATGAAAGTGGTTGAAGGTTCTTCCGCTTCTTAGATGAAAATTCGATATCCAGAAAAAAATAAAAAAAGTACTTGACGAAGCAGGTAAGTTTGAGTATGATGCAAAGTCTGTCGCG
>CAYMFO010000114.1:0-6444 GCA_964389825.1 uncultured Geobacter sp.
TGGCCCTGTGGTTGAAATGCCGTTTTCAGGATGAATGGTCCGTAATGCGTTTTTCTGGTTGCTTGTTTTCGGGATTTCCTTCGGTGGTGAAGAAATTGTCGTTGACTGATTGCGCATTTTCTCATCCGCGCTATAGTATTTGCACGTTGTAGACTTCTCCTTTTGGTTCCCCCCCGCGGATGTCCTCATTTTCATCCACGGGGGTTTTTTTATTAGCGGTCCGCGCCAATGTTCGCGGACCGGTGGACAAGCTCTGAGTTTTGCCGAGAAAATGTTATTTTTTGCATAAAATTATACCGGAGGGTCCCATGGGTCACGCACTGAAGGATATCAATACTGGAGAAGGCGCCCGCGGCCCGGCCGTCGCATCTCCCGTTTTGGCGGAGCTGCTGGAGGCATGCAAGGCCATGCTTCCCCTGGTCCGCGAGTATTGCGCCGGCATGGAAGGCCTTGATGCGGTTGTCGGGAATGCCGAACGGGCCATCGAAAGGGCGGAAAACAATTCGTTGCGGCAATGGGGGGCGATGCCTCCGAAATCGGGTTTTTTCGGCAGGATTGGCAACCACTATGATTTCGAGATAACCGTGAAAAGGATGCACGAGAGGACGCGCCACTACCGGATAGAGGGACGCGATCGTTTGGGTCGCCGCGTCATCATCAGGGTTGTAAAGGACGAGGAAGGGTTATCCGTTACCGCCGGAGAAGTGATATTTTTCAGGGGGAGGATCCTTGCCCATCGTGCCCTGTTCGGAGCGCCGGTGAACTACATCGAGGTGACCTCGGGGGTGATCAAGCTGGAATAAAGGCCGGATACGGGAGTGTCATGCCTTGGGGATTTCACAGGGGAGCAGCGGCCGCGGTGTAACCAGTTTCGGAAGGCGCAGCAGATTCACGCCCGCCGGGAGCTCCAGTTCCTGGTAAAGCCTTTCCCAGGTGTGGATGTAGCTCTTGGACAGGTGCATGGGCATGAAGAAAGCGGGGCGCAGCCCGTCCAACAGGCGGTTGACGTCTTCGGCGCACAGGTGGGCGGAGGTCCTCGCCTTGTCCCGGTCCGCGGCCAGGAATGAGCATTCGCAAACAAGGAGCGTCACCCCTGCCATGAGTCTCTCCAGTTTTTCCATGTTTTCCCGTGTAAAACCGATGTCGGTCACGTAGCCTATTGAGGCGCCGGGACGTTTTCCGCTGATGCTCTCATACAGGGCTTTCGCGTCTAAGGCTGTTTCATTGCTAACCTCGTTTCCCCGACGACGCAACACCGTCAACGGTTCCCCGCCCATCCTTTCCTGAGTGAAAAGGCGCCGCAGTTCCCGCAGCCATTCCCCCTTGACCAGTCCGCCGGCCTCCAGCCTGCCGTCATCCACCTGAAACGAAGGCAGCTCCGAAATCCTGTAGATGAGCGAGGGGATGCGGTGGTCGCACGTGTCCGTCTCCACCCTGACGAAGCGGTTCCGGTAGATTTCCCGCTCTTGCCTGGGCATGTCCTCTTCCCGTCGTCGGGCAAAGGCGTCCGGCCCGGAAAACAGGGTCATGGCGAGACGTTCGGGAAAGACCTCGTGGATGCGGAAAGATCCCCAGTATGGTTCGGCCAGATTCCAGTCATAGCCCGCCAGTTTGGCGGCCATCCTGTCGGCCAGACCGGGTGGGCCGAAGATGTCCGTGGTGCGGGGCGAGACGTGGAGGGTGCGGATAAAGGTGTCCATGCCCATGAAATGGTCCATGTGGGCGTGGGTGATGAACAGGGCCGTTGTGGATTTCAGGACCCTCTTGGCCAGGTGATGGATCCGTCCGCAGTCGAAGAGGAGACGCCGGCCAAGGGGCCGCATAAGCACGGACAGGAGCGGGTCGTCCAGGAGCCCCGCGAAAAAGACAGGTTCAAGGTAGCGGAATGGAAACCTTGGGCTCATATGATATCCCCGGACCGATGGAGTATCCCAAAACCGGCAGTTGGAGGTATCCGTAGAGGCCGAATCCAGGATAATTTCCGGCCCATCAGTTTTTCCCCTTTTTTCTCCTCCCCCTGGCGACAAGCAGGAACAAAACTCCGGCAGCGGCGAGCGCGGCGGCTATTCCCGCCATGGCGCCGGTCCCGATCCCGCCTGGCGTTCTCACGCCTTCCGGCCGGTACCTCAGATCATCGGAAAGGACCGCGCCCCTTATCATGCCCTCGAACAGCGACAGGTATCCCTGGAATTCCTCCCCCTTCGCGTAGCAGGAGATCTGGATGAAGCCTTTTTCGGTGAGGATCGTCCCCACCAGCCCGTTTATGGTTCCCACCCCCTTTACATCAACGGATATCCGTGTCCATAGGGTGTGGGCGGCCTCATCCAGGACCGGTTCGCCCATTTTCCCGTTGGCGGCGATGGAGGAAATGGATTCGCGGGCCCTGTCGAAGCCGGTATCCATGGCCTCGCCGATGCGCGCCATTGAACGTAACTGCTCTTGCGGAACCTTGCCGGAGCTTTTCACCTGCACCAGTATGTAGGGGTACGCGAACCATTTCCCCGCGGACGAAAGCTGGAAGCCGTAGTCGTAATCCTGGGTTTCGGCTTTGGGCGCCATCCTGGCGATCTCCCGTTCGTACGCGTCCAGGACCTCCCCGGGAATCGGTTTCCAGCCTCTGGGAAGTAGAAGGGTGAAGCCGTCTTTTGTTGGAAAGGGTGTTCCCGTTTCTCCGGCGAAACATCCGGCGGCAATAACGAGGGAAAGGAGGGATATTAACATAATGGTTGCTCTTTGCATTGGGATGCTCCGCTTTAAAGTTATGCAGCGGGGGCCTGGCCGGACAGGGCCTCCCGCGCTATTCTATCCATCGTTCAAGAGGCCTGCTTCGGGAGTGGGGCAAGGGGCAGATATATGCTGAAAACGGTTCCCTTATCCGGCTGTGAAGAGACATCGATAAATCCGTGGTGCTGATTGATAACACCGTAGACCATGGAGAGGCCCAGTCCGGTTCCCTTGCCGACCTCTTTGGTGGTGAAAAAAGGCTCGAAGATACGAGCCCGGGTGCTTTCATCCATGCCGTATCCATTATCTTTGAGCTTGATTAGCGCATATCGGCCCGGCTTCACCGCTCCGTGGCAAGGGAGGAATCCGTCCTTTGCTTCCAGGAGGTCGCACTTGATCTCCAGGATTCCGCCTTCGGGCATGGCGTCCCTGGCATTGGAGGCCAGATTCAGGAGGACCTGTTCCAGCAGAACGGCGTCAGCCTGTATCCAGACGTGACCCTCGCAGCCGCTCACGGCCAGTTTCGCCTTTTCTCCCGCCATTATGGCCAGGAGCGGCTTGGCGTTTTCCAGAAGTACATTCAGGTCGATAAGCTGTGGTGTTATCCGTTGCCTTCTGCTGAAGGCAAGCATATCCCGCGTCAGGCGGGCCGCGCGGTTACTGGAAGAGGTGATTTTATCCACATAGGCTTGCATGGGATCGTTTTCTTGCATTTTGTTTTTCAGAAATCCCGCATAACCGATGATGGCGGCAAGTATGTTGTTGAATTCGTGAGCGATGCCTCCCGCAAGCTGGCCGACGGCTTCCATCTTTTGCGACTGGTACAGTTGCTCTTCCAGATGGCGGTTTTTCTCTTCGGCCTGTTTTCGTTCCTGAACCTCTCGCTCAAGGTCCCCGTATGCGGCGATAATCTCTTTGTTGCGATCCAGGATGACGCGGCGCAGCAGGAAGTCAGAGCGCTTGTAACGCTCCAGGGCGTAACACATGAACATTCCCGTTACGATGAAGGAAAAGAAGATGAAGGTATTGCTGATGAGGGCCGGACTGGGAGTATTTGCGTCAAAAATGGCGGTGATTTCATAGAGGAGAAAGATGCTCCATGAGAGTATTGTTGACGCGAAGAAACGGATCCGGTGGTAGAAGAGGAGGCAGAGGAGCAACCCCCCGTAATAAAGATAGTTTCCTGGCGGGGGCGCCTTGATGATCATGGCGATAATACCAGCGCCGGCGGCGAAGCCGGCAATAGAGAGCGCCGGCTGCATAAAATTAATGAAATGCTTCGAGTAGGTAAAGAAGAATATTCCTATGAGGATGGGGCAGACCGCAACAAAACGGATGTACCATGTCTCGATACAGACTTCAGGTATGACCCAGTAGTCGAGAAATCCGTATGCCGCATAGAGAAAACATCCCAGTAACAGATCCTTGCGGTACTGGAGAATGTTCCTGGCGAAGAAATCCTTACGGAATTCGGTCTCCAGGTTTTCGTCGAGAAAGGAGAGAGTGACGGGATTGAAGGGAGTATCTTTGCGGGTGTACATTCACTCAATCTCCTGGCCGCTGGAAAAGCTTTTTCCGGAAGAACTTATGTTTTGCAGTCATGGTTATCTGGAGCGTTTCCAGAAAATACCCCAATCGAAGGGCAATGTCAAAAAAACCGCGGCGATCCCGAAGAGACGTTATCGACGAAACAAACCGGAATAATACATTAAAAAACAGATATTTATGAAAAGGAAAACAGGGGGGTGAACATCCGGATTACATCTGGTTTGTTTCCGCGCGGCTTCTTGCGAAAATACGAAAGGTATAAGATTGTCATTATTGGTCTGAAACATGCTTGACATATTATTGTTTCCAGTAGAATGTAGTTTTATTTTCGGCCTTTTTCGATACCGGAAAATCCGCCGTCATCATTTCCCGGTTTCAACCTTGCTTCACAACCGGATTACTCCTGGAGGGCAATGACATGAATAGAAGGATTGGAACGATGCGGCAGGTATTCGGTGTTTTTTTAGCGGCCATTTTTGTCTTCGGTCTATGCGCCTGCTCTTCTTCCGACGAGCCCCGGGACACCGTCGAGCTTGGTTCCTCGAAAGGAGACTTGACGGTAACCATACTCAATAAGTCGGGGAGAACCGCTCATATCAAATTCACAGGCGCCCCATTGAACATCGACAGGAATAGTGATTCGGTTCTCAATGGCAAATCCGCCGATTTCAGCCTGACTTCCGTGAAGGCGGGACGCATCTATATATCCTGCGACAAGGCCCTTTCTTCGGATGCGCCGGATGGCGCCAATTCGGCCGACGCGGACTACAAGACCCGCTTCGACAAAGTCGAGCTGACCTATGGCGACGGCGGGAAAGCAAACCTGACGGCCGTTGATTTCTACTCGATACCGATGATTCTGGAGACATCAATCCAGGGAACCGTCATAGAACACCTGACGCTCGCCGGAAACCAGACGGGAAAAAGTATTGAAGCCGCCCTTGCCGGCATCATGTCCGACCCTTCTTCCGCGGTAATCAGGGGCGGGACAAGCGGGAACGAGATCGTCAGGATGCTCTCCCCGGTTAAAAGTCCGGGGGCGTATGAAGGGTTTGACGCCTATCTTTCCACCTTGAACAAGTCAACCCTTACTATTGCTGGGGTCTTTTACGGAACCCCCTCCAGGAGCTACCATTTCACCGGCTCGATATCAACCGGGGGAATTACCCTGAGCGAAGGCGGCGATACCATCAGCATTCCGATGACGAGCCTTATGTACAGCAAGACGGATCTGATAAACCATAACGGGATCTATACCTGCAACGGGGCATATACCGTGAACGGGGCGCCGCATCATGTGGCGGATAATGACATCTATTCCGCGGTATACAGGGACCTGGTTACCGGATTCAACCTGGGATTCGTCAAGCCGGGCGCCAATGACGGTTCCAAATGGTGGTCAGCCCTTCCCTTCCAGGGCGTTTCGTACAATAAATACGCGAAGATTATCGCCAATACCTATCCAGGCGCCTACGGATTTTCGTTTACAGACAGATACAACCATATCCTCGCGGACCTCGGAGGGAGGATCGACAGGCTGACGATAACCTTGCTCGACGATAACACATCACCTCCTCCATATACTCCGTCCGGAAACAAGAACCCTCAAACAGGAGTAATTTCCTTCAACATGTCCATAGTAACGCCGGATAACAGCTTTAATACAACCAGCTATTTTTTCAATACGCGCGAGTATACGGGAGGAAAGGCCTATGACTTTCCGGGCACGGAAACGCCCCAATTCAACCCGGCCCCTTGCGCGGCGGCGATAAACAAGATTCCCGCCCAAGAAGGTCTGAATATCTATGACCTGGTCCTTCGCGGGAAGAAGTTTATGGTTCTGATAAAGGTCACGAATGGAACCGTGGAATGGGGTTCCATATCGGGCGGAGGAAACGCCACCTGGTCATCACCTGTTCTCTTTATAGGGGGATTGATCGAGTGATTATTTGATACGGCGTCAGTGGTGCTGTGCAAGGGGGTCAGGCAATCGGTCTGACCCCCTTGTCAATTTAACCTGAAAACGGCATTTCAACCACAGAGGTCACAGAGAACACAGAGATATAAGAGCGAAAAAATGAAATACCAGACTCATCATAAAGGTGACGATCGTAATATCTTTGTTTCGGATTAACTCCTTGAAAGTTCTACTAAAACCCTCTGTGCCATCTG
>CAYMFO010000115.1:0-6424 GCA_964389825.1 uncultured Geobacter sp.
TCTTTGACACCGGAAAAAACGTCCGCGACGTTGAGGGGCGCCTGACCGTGATGCGTGAAGGCGCCCCCGTCACCTTCGTATTCCTCATCTCCACGGCGCTGGTCACCATCGAAAAAGAGACCATGGCCCTCCTCACCCTGACCGACATTACGGAACGCAAGAAGCTGGAGGAAGAACGCCTGGAGGTTGAACGCCGGATGCAGAACATATTGAGGCTGGAAAGCCTGGCAACAGCGGCGGGTGGGGTCGCCCACGGCTTCAACAACATCCTGACCGGCGTCTACGGCAATATGGAGATGGCGCTGCGGAAACTGGACGCGGAGGCGCCGGCCCGCATCTTCGTGGAGGACGCGCTCCGGTCATCGGAACGGGCCATTGAGCTTTCGGGCCAGATGCTGGCCTTCACCGGGCAGGGACACAAGAAGCGCGCCATCATAGACCTCGGCAAACTGGCGCGAAGCGAGGCGGAGATGGTCATTAACGAAAGACGGGACGCCTTGCCGATAATTTTCAATATCCATCCGTCTCCGGTGAAGGTGCTGGGGGATCCCCGGCAGATACGCCAGGTGGTGCGCAATCTTCTGACCAACTCCCTGGAGTCCGTGAGCGGCCCGGAATGCGTTATCACCCTGTCCACCGGGATAATCGAATGTACCGCCCAGGGACTGGAATCGAGCAGGATCACCGAAAAACCGGCCGAAGGCAAGTACGCGTATCTGGATGTGCGAGACAACGGCCAGGGCATGGACGAGCAGACCCGGACGCGCGTCTTCGACCCCTTTTTTTCAACCAAATTTACCGGGAGGGGGCTGGGAATGCCCGCTGTTTACGGCATCGTGAAGGGACACGGAGGCGCCATCATGCTGGAGAGCAAACAGGAGCTGGGAACCTCCGTGCGGGTCCTGTTTCCGCTGGCCGACTGATAAACCTCACATAAAAACCTGCCTGTCCAGCGCGTCCCGCAGGCGTGAAAACCGCCTCTCCAGCTCGTCGACGGACCCGGACAGGGCCTGGAGACTTCCGCCGGCGGCAATCTTCTCTATCCTGAAGGCCGCCTCCCTCAACGCCTCCGCACCCATGTTGGCCGCCGCGCCCTTGATACCATGGGCCAGGAGTTCCGTCCGTTCGGCGTCTCCTCGCGCCATGGCGTCGACGAGTCCGGCAATCTGCACCGGCATGTCCCGCAGAAAGGCGTCGCGGACCTCCCTGGCCAGCTCAGCGTCGCCCATGACCCTTTCCAGAAAGCCATCCCTGTCGAAGACAGGCGGCGGGTTCTCTCCGGCCCGGCCGACGGGCGGCGCCGGCATTTCACCTCCCCGGCCGTCCCCGGGGTCAGGCCCCCTCTTTCCGCACAGCCATCGATCCAGAACCTGGGCAAGCTCATCGGGCTGCACGGGCTTGCTCAGGTAGTCATCCATCCCGGCCGCCAGGCAACGCTCCCGGTCCCCCTTCATGGCAAAAGCGGTCATGGCGATGATGGGGATTCCGCCGTTTATGACCTCCGCCCCGGGTTCGCGGATGCGGCGCGTCGCCTCGAATCCATCCATCTCCGGCATCTGGCAGTCCATGAGCACCAGATCATAGGGAATCCTTCGCAAGGCCTCCAACGCCTCGCGCCCGTTCGCGGCCACATCCGCCCGCAGGCCCAGTTTCCGCAGGATGCTCAGGGCCACGATCTGGTTCGTGGGATTGTCCTCCGCCAGCAGCAGGCGGACCTGCCCCCGGCGCAGTTCGGAAAGGGTGTGGCGGGTCACAAGACCGGAGACCGCCTGAGCGCCACCGGTCCGCCTTCCGGCAATCACAAGGGAAAGGCACTCACGGAGATGGGACTGACGCAGCGGTTTCGTCAGGTAACCGGCGAAACCGATGTCGAGGAAGCGCGTTCCGTCCCCGCGCTCGCCAAAGGAGGTGAGCATTATCAACCGGGTATCCCGGATCTCCGGCGTCTCCTTGATGCGGCGGCCCAGCTCCGCCCCGTCCATCTCCGGCATGTGCATGTCCAGCAGGGCCACATCCCAGGGCGCCCCTCGAAGGGCGGCGTCCATCAGTTCCCGGAACGCGCTCTCCCCGTCCGCCGCCTCCGCGGAAACACACCCCCAGCCATGCAGAAGGGTCGCAACCAGCAGGCGATTGGTTTCCAGATCATCAACCACCAGGACGCGCGTTCCCGACAGGTCCGCAAGGGGCGATGGTTCCCGCGAAAGGACGTCCGGCTGCTTGCCGAAAACCGCGCTGAACCAGAACGTGGAACCCTTACCCTCTTCACTGGTAAAGCCTATGGAACCTCCCATGAGCTCCGCCAGTTGACGGGATATGGCCAGGCCGAGGCCCGTGCCCCCGTATCTCCGGGTGGCGGAAGAATCCACCTGGGTGAACGGACTGAACAGATCATCCCGTTTGTCCGGGGGGATTCCTATGCCGGTATCCCTTACCGAGAAACGGACCCGCGCCCGCCGGTCCGTCTCCTCCTCCAGGGAGGCCCGGATAACGACCTCTCCCCGGTTGGTGAACTTGACGGCGTTCCCCCCCAGATTGACCAGAACCTGGCGAAGCCTTCCCGGGTCGCCCCTCAACAGAACAGGTACCGAGGGTTCTATGAGGCATGTAAGTTCCAGCCCCTTTTCCCGCGCCTTTACCGCCAGCAGCTCCGCGGTATCCTCCAGGTTGGAACGGAGGTCGAAATCAATGGCGGCAATCTCCAGCCTTCCGGCCTCGATCTTGGAAAAATCCAGGATGTCGTTGAGAAGTGTCAGGAGTGATTCCCCGCTGCCGCGCACGATCTCCGCGTACTGTCGCTGTTCCGGTGAGAGTTCCGTATCCAGAAGAAGCCCGGTCATGCCGATGACGCCGTTCATGGGGGTGCGGATCTCGTGGCTCATGTTGGCCAGAAATTCGCTCTTGGCGCGGTTGGCGTTGTCGGCCTGAACCGCCAGCTCACGGGCCCTGGCGTTGGCCGCCTCCAGCTCCATGTTGGTGGACAGGAGCTTCTTCTCCGACTCCTTGCGTTCGCTGATGTCGCGCACCACGCTGATGAGCACCCTCTCACCCTGAATGGTTACCCCCTTGGAACTGACCTCAGCGGGAAAGGTGGCGCCGTCCTTGCGGCGATGCACGGTCTCAAAGAGGATGCCCTCCCTGTCGGCCTTCTCCATCTGCTCGGCGGTCAGGTTCGAGGAACCGTCGAACCGTATGTCCCTGATGGAAAGTGAGAGGAGTTCCTCGCGGCTGTATCCATAGGCATCAACGGCGGCGGCGTTGGCGTCCAGGATGCGCCCGTCCTCGCGGCGGATCTGCATGATGATGTCCCGGCAGCGGCTCAGGGCCATTTCCGAGCGCCGAAGGGCGTCTTCCGCCTGTTTACGGTCCGTTATGTCGCGGGCGGCGGCGTGGATGAGATTTCCCTTGGGGAGAGACCTCCATTCGATCCAGCGGTAACCGCCGTCACTGCAGCGATAGCGATTGACGAAACCCAGGACCTGTTCCTGGGCGGACAGCCGGGCAATCGCCGCCAGGGTCCGTTCCAGGTCGTCGGGATGGACCAGATCCAGGAAGCGGCGTCCCTCCAGCTCTTCCAGGGGGTAACCCAGGGTCTCTTCCCACTGGCGGTTCAGCCTCAGGAAACGGCCGTCGGTATCGGCGATGCAGAACATATCCAGGGCGGTGGTGAAATAGCGCTCGATCTCCTCGGTCTTTTCCCTGAGCGCGGATTGCGCGCCGTACAGGGCCTGGAAATAGGAAGACCTGTTGCGTTGCCAGACGGCGAATCCGATTGCGGCGAGAAATCCGGTCATGGCCATAAAGAGGGCGGCCAGGAGGATAGAGCGGTTGCGCCAGGAGGCGCGGTATTCGGCTTCGTCCAGATTGACGACAATGAACCATGGCGAGTCCGGGACGGGCTGGATGAATCCCAGCACCGGGGCGCCCCGGTAGTCCACGCCCTCCGCCTCCCCCTCTCTGCCCAGGACCGCCATCACCGCCAGGGTAGAGGAGTTGCTGAGGGGGATACGCAGTTTCAGCGCCGCGTCCCGTCGGTGGCGAAGCTGGTTGAGAAAGAGGACGTGATCCCCGTCCCTGGCCACCAGCAGGGTCTCTATGGTCCGGCTGGAAGAGGGCGATTTTGTGATAAGGGGATAGAGAAAGCGGGAGGCGTCACTGACCAGTACGATTGCTCCGGCGGGTTTCCTTTCGCCCCCCTCTTCCATGAAAAGGGGCGAAAGCACACTCAAATGCGGGCCGGCCGTATCCTGTTCGGTGTGCAGATCGGTGAATACGGGCGACCGGGTGCGAAAGGCCTGGGCAAGGGACTCCATGTAGCCATGGTGAGCGCCGGCGCGTCCGCTCAGGCTCAGGGCCACACGTCCGTCCGCCGAGGTCAGCAATACATCGGAATACCCGTAGTGGCGCGCCATGATACGGAAATGCGCAAGGAGGAGTTTCTCGCGGCCATTTTTTAAACCGCGCGCGAGGGAGGCGGCGTCTCCGGACAGATACTCCATTTCCGAGATGAGAGACGCATCGGCGAGCCGTTCTCGCCGCCAGGCGGCAATCTGATCAGCCTTCAGACGGGCAATGGCCGAAAGCTCGTTCAGGGTGCGTCGCCGGTAGTCATTTTCCTCTGAATTGTAGAACCATGCGCCGCCGGCTATCAGGGCCAGAATCACCGCGGTGAGGGCAAGGGAGATGGGGATGGTCAAGAGTCTGTCGCTGGAGCTGTCCTTCATGCAAACTCCCTTTGCTTGATAAGGGACAAGGGGGGTACCCGGACCTTCGCCCCCCGTCCCCTATCATTGCATATTTCCGGCGCCCGTGTAACCGACTTTTTCAGGGCGCCGGGCCGGCGGCGAGCCCCTCATCCCCGGAACTCCGCGGCGAGGGGTCCACGTCATTGCACTCCATCAGGGTATGCAGCTCGTCGCCGCTGAAGATCCTGGCAATATCCAGGATGATGATGAAATCATCGTTGCGCTTGCCCATTCCTTTGATGAAGTCCGTATTCAATCTCGTGCCCATGCGAGGCGCGGGCGCCACCTGGCCGGGCTCCAGGTCCAGCACTTCCTGGACCGCGTCGGCAAGACAACCCAGCGTGACCATTTCACCATCCATGGGCGCCTCCATGACTATTATGCAGGTATTTACCGTCCTGCCGGTCTCGGGCATGCCGAATTTAAGCTTCATGTCTATGACGGGCACAACGCTTCCCCGCAGGTTTATGACTCCCCGCATGAATCCGGGGGTCCTGGGCACTTTTGTAACGGTGTTGAAGTCGATTATTTCACGAATGTTGGCCACGTCAACGGCGTATATCTCATCCTGCAACCTGAAACTGAGGTATTGAGCCGTCCCGGCGCCGGAAGAATCCGACATGGTCTTTCCTCCTTTCAAACAGTCCTGTTTTTCCTTGGCGTCCTTTGCTGCTTTGCGTGAGACCGCGTTTTTCAGGTTCAATACCGGCTGAAGTCCGCATCCAGCCGATCCGCATGACCGTGCATGTCCAGTTCGAGGCCTTTCCGTTCGCCATCGCCGAATTCATCCGCTCGCTCGTAGCCGTTGGCGGCTTTCCTGACTAAAGTTCTTTCCATATCCTGATTTCCGGAAAATGCCCTTGACACGAGGGCCTTTCCTGAAACGGCGCGGTTCATCCTGGACGACTTTGCGTCGCCGATCCTGAAAAAGCCTATGGTGCTCTGAAGCTGTTGCGACTGCGCCGCCAGTTCCTCGGCCGTTGACGCCATCTCCTCCGCCGCCGAAGCATTTTGCTGGATCACCTTGTCAAGCTCCTGGATCGCCTGATTTATCTGGTCAGCGCCGGCATCCTGCTCCCTGCTGGCCGCCGTGATCTCCTGCACCAGGTCGGCGGTTTTCCTGATATTCGGCAGTATCGCGGAAAGCATCTCCCCAGCCTTCTCCGCAACCTCGACGCTGGTGGAAGAAAGTTTGCTGATTTCACCGGCGGCCACCTGGCTCCTTTCAGCCAGCTTGCGCACCTCCGAGGCCACTACCGCGAACCCCTTGCCGTGTTCTCCGGCCCTGGCCGCCTCGATAGCCGCGTTCAGGGCGAGCATGTTCGTCTGGCGGGCGATCTCCTCTATGATGGAGATCTTTCCGGCAATCTCTTTCATGGCCACCACGGTCTCCGCGACCGCCTTTCCGCCGATCTCCGCGTCTTCCGCCGATTTGGTGGCGATCCTTTCCGTCTGCTGGGCGTTTTCCGCGCTCTGCTTGATATTGGCGGACATCTGTTCCATGGACGAGGAAGCCTCTTCCGCCGAAGCGGCCTGCTCGGTGGCGCCCTGGGACATGGTCTCGGACCCCGTGCTCATCTCCCTGCTCCCGGCCGCCACGTTATCGGCCGCCGACATGACATCTCCGACCACGGCCGTCAGCCTTTGCACCATGAGGGCCAGCGCCTGCATCAGTTCATCCC
>CAYMFO010000116.1:0-6417 GCA_964389825.1 uncultured Geobacter sp.
AGGGATTTCAACCGCTTGCGTGAAGCCGATGTCCTCATCGTTGGCCGGGGAGGCGGATCCGTCGAGGATCTGTGGGCCTTCAACGAGGAGGTGGTCGCGCGCGCTATTCATGCGTCAAGGATTCCCGTTATCTCCGCCGTGGGCCACGAAGTCGATTTTACCATCGCTGATTTTGTCGCTGATCTGAGGGCCCCTACTCCTTCCGCGGCCGCGGAGATGGTGGTGAAGAGCAGGGAAGAACTGGACCTGCGGATTTTCCATCTGGCAAGGCGTCTCGACCTTGCCGCGGAGCGGGGGATCTCCGGCGCCAGAGGCGCGGTTGAGGCGCTGGTCCGCGCGCTCAAGGACCCGACGCTTTTTATCGGCCATATGAGGCAACGTGTGGACGAACTTGCGGAACGTCTCGCCGCTGGAGTCCGCAGACATCACTCCCTTCGGAGAGAGAGGCTCATGTCAAGGTCTCACCGTCTGAGGATCATGACTCCGGAGGTCCAGGTGGAGCGTTTTCGCGAGCGTCTTCTGACCCTTTCAGCCACGATGGAGAGCGCTGCGCGTCGCATCCTGGATTCATCCAGGGAGAGTGCGGCCGTGAGCGCGGCCAGACTTTCGGCCCTTTCCCCCCTGGCCACCCTGGACCGCGGCTACTGCATTGCGAGACTTTTGCCCGACGGAGAAACAGTAAGGGACGGTGGCCTCCTTCAACATGGCGACCGGCTGGACCTTGCCTTCAGGCGCGGCGCGGCCCGGTGCGTGGTGGAGTCCAGTGAGGTTGAACCTCGCGGCAGTGCCTCTGAGCCCTCATTCTTGACTGGGGCGGGGGATTCCGTATAATGGCACAACCGAAAACCGGAGATTGGACGGGCATATGGCGACAGAGAAGTTCGAAACGGTCCTGAAGAAACTGGAAGAAGCGGTGCGCAGGCTGGAAGGTGGAGAGCTTTCCCTTGATGAGTCGTTGAAGCTCTTTGAAGAAGGTGTCCGTTCAGCCAATTTCTGCTTGAAGAAACTTGACGAGGCGGAACGAAAGGTTGAGGTTCTGTTGAAACAAAAAGACGGCGCTTTTGTAAAGAGGGATTTTTCTCTGGACGAAGGCGCTTGAAACTACCTGAAATGAGAGAAACTATGGACTTGAAGAAGTACCTGAATGATATGCGGCAACTGATTGATGACCATTTGGGAAGGTATCTTCCGCCCGAGGACGAGCTTCCTTCTTCCATTCACTCATCCATGCGCTATTCCGTATTCGCCGGAGGAAAGAGGGTCCGCCCGATTCTCATGCTGGCCGCCTGTGAGGCCGTGGGCGGAGACAGACGCATGGCCCTGCCCGCCGCCTGCGCCATGGAGATGATACACACCTATTCCCTGATCCATGACGACCTTCCGGCCATGGACAATGATGACTTCAGGCGAGGCAATCCCACCAACCACAAGGTATTCGGCGAGGCGACCGCGATTCTCGCCGGTGACGCGCTTCTGACCGAGGCGTTCATTCTCCTCAGCAGACCTGAGAACGCGGAAACCGCCGGGCCGGGCGTCCTTGCGAAGGTTATACACGAAATAGCCCTCTGCGCCGGTTCCCGGGGGATGATCGGCGGCCAGGTCGTGGATATGGAGAGCGAAGGACGCAAAGAGATAGACCTGGCAACGGTTCAGTATATCCATACACACAAGACGGGCGCTCTGATCCGCGCTTCCGTGAAGACGGGCGCGCTGCTGGGAGGCGCCAGGGACGAAGATCTCGCCGCCATGGTCCGTTATGGAGAGTCCATCGGCCTTGCTTTCCAGATAGCCGACGATATCCTGGATATAGAAGGGACAACCGAGCAGATAGGAAAAGACGCCGGAAGCGACCAGGCGCGGGGAAAGGCGACATATCCCGCCGTGATGGGTCTGGCTGAATCGAAGCGCAGGGCCGCGGAACTGGTGGAAACGGCTCTCGACGCCCTGTCTTTATTTGATGAAAAGGCGGCGCCTCTCAGGGCGATTGCGTCATACATCGTCCAACGGAAATCCTGATGCCTGAAATACTCGCGTCCATAGATTCACCGGAAGACCTCAAATCCCTTTCAGTTTCTGATCTGGAGAAGCTCTCAGGTGAGGTCAGAGAGAAGATTCTCCAGGTCTGCGCCGAAAATGGCGGTCACTTGGCCCCGTCCCTCGGTGTCGTGGAGTTGACCATCGCCCTCCACCGCGTGTTCAATTCGCCGCGCGACAGGATAATCTGGGATGTGGGTCATCAGGCGTATGCGCACAAGATTCTTACCGGCAGACGTGACGGTTTTTCCACCTTGCGCAGGCTGGGCGGGGTGAGTGGTTTTCCGAAACGCCGTGAATCTCCCCATGACGCGTTCGATGCGGGGCACTCCTCCACCTCCATTTCCGCCGCCCTTGGTTTCGCCGTGGCCCGTGATCTGAGGGAAGAACATAACAAGGTCATTGCGGTAATCGGCGACGGATCCATGACCGGCGGCCTTGCCTATGAGGGCCTGAACAACGCCGGCCACCTCAACAGGGATATGATAGTCATACTGAATGACAATGAAATGTCCATCGCGGAGAATGTGGGCGCGCTATCCTCCTTTCTCAACCGGACCATGACCAGTGAATTTGTTCACCGCATCAAGAAAGAGTTGGAAGGGTTTATTAAAGGGGTGGACAGCGGTGTCGGTCGCGGGATACTGCACCTCGCCAGAAAGGCGGAGGAGTCCCTTAAAGGTCTTTTCACACCGGGCATGCTCTTCCAGGCCTTCGGGTTCGATTACATCGGTCCCATAGACGGTCATAACCTGGAGCGGCTCATCGGCACGCTGGAAGGCGTGAAGAGATTCGATCATGCGGTCCTTGTCCATGTAATCACGAAGAAGGGAAAAGGGTATGGGCCCGCGGAGGAAAACCCCTCCCTGTTTCACGGTGTCGGGCCTTTTGACCGTGAGAGTGGAGCGGTCCGCTCTTCAAAGGGGGCGCCCCCTTCGTATACGGCCGTCTTCGGTGAAACCATCAGAAACCTTGCCGCCGGAGATGAGAGGATTGTCGCCGTTACCGCCGCAATGCCTGAAGGAACCGGCCTCACGAAGTTCGCCGGAGAATTTCCAGACCGGTTTTTTGATGTGGGGATATGCGAACAGCATGGGGTCACCTTTTCCGCCGGGTTGGCGGCTGAAGGCCTGAGGCCTGTATTCGCGGTCTATTCCACATTCCTGCAAAGGGCCTACGATCAGGTTTTTGACGTCTGCCTGCAGAACCTTCCC
Source organism: uncultured Geobacter sp. (assembly GCA_964389825.1). GTDB lineage: Bacteria > Desulfobacterota > Desulfuromonadia > Geobacterales > Geobacteraceae > RPRC01. The sequence goes on from CAYMFO010000116.1 coordinate 3,249, forward strand.
GTTGTTTTCGCCATTGACCGCGCGGGTGTCGTGGGCGCGGACGGCCCTACCCACCACGGGGCCTTTGATCTCTCCTATCTCCGAACCTTTCCCAATATGACGATTATGGCGCCGGAGGACGAAAACGAACTCCGCCACATGCTCGCCACGGCCTCGCGGATGGAAGGCCCCGTTGCCGTGAGATATCCCAGGGGGAGCGGTCGGGGTGTTCCCATGGATGATACCTTTGAATCTCTCCCGATTGGAAAGGCGAAGATGCTCCGGCAAGGCGCGGACGGGGCTTTGCTGGCGGTCGGCGCCATGGTCCGCCCGGCTTTCGATGCCGCTGTATCTCTGGCGGAGGAGGGAATCAGCCTTTCGGTGGTGAACGCGAGATTCGTCAAACCCCTGGATCGGGAAACGATCCTGGATTTGGCCCGCCGCACCGGCGCGATAGTCACCCTCGAAGAAAACGCCCTGGATGGAGGCTTCGGTACCGCAGTGCTAGAGCTTCTGGAAGAAGAGGGGGTGGAAGGGGTCAGGGTCCGGCGCCTGGGTTATCCGGATCGCTACCTCGAGCAGGGAGAGCAGTGCGAACTGCGGGCCATGTGCGGTCTGGATACGGAAGGGATAATAAGGTCCGTCCGTAATTTTATGGGAGAGAAAGACTGAGTCGGGTATGAATGGGTTTTCTTGCTTCCAATTATGTGATATGAATAAACAAAATGCTTATTGAAGAGATCTCGGAGACGTATGAAGGAACGGCCTTAATCAGGTTTTCCTGTCACTACTATTTTCAGGAAGGACGGAAAAAATGGATAAATCTAGATATTCCGATATGGCGGTCGTGGCGGCCTTTGTCGCGGGCGCCGCGCTGGCTGCCGGCTTCACGCTTCTTATCAATCCGTGGACAGGCCGAAGGATCCGGGAAAACATCGGAGAGGTAAAAGAAGGGGCCCTGGAAAAGCTCAAGGAATGCGCCCGGGAGGCAAGATTCAAGCTCAGCCCGAAAACGAAGCAGGACGACTTTCGTTATGAGGGTGGCGACTGCTGGATATGATGCCGTTCGGATGCGTTTCCGGGTACTTTGAACCGCTTCCCACGGTGTTTGCGCACATTCGAAACGTATAATGAGGCAATAAAATGCAGAGAATTCCTTTTTCATTAGCGCAACCCGGGATGGTGCTGGCCAAGGATGTGGTGCGTGGAGATAATCCCAATGGCCCTCCCATATGCGGCAAGGGTCTGGAACTTAATGAGACACTTATCGAGCGTCTGCGAAATCTGGGGACCCAGTCCATTACCGTCGAAGGTCATCCCGTGTCCATGGATGGGGACAAGACCCTGGAAGAGTTGCTGAAGGACCTGGACAGGCGCTTCCGGCGGGTTGCCGATGACCCTTTGACCGGGGTCCTGAAGGATATTTACCGGAACCGCATCATTCGTTCCATGGGAGAGTAGCTTGGAAGAGCAGCGAGACGAAATCAGAAGTTTCATAATGGATATAAGGACACTCCCAACGTTGCCCGGGATTGTCACCAAGCTCAATTCATTGGCTGATAACGAGAAATCATCTATTCAGGAAATGGCGCGTCTGGTGTCGTCCGACCAGGTCCTTTCCGCCCGGATCCTTCGACTCGCCAATTCGCCATCCTACGGTTTCTACCGGGTGGCGACCATATCCAACGCCATGATCCTTCTGGGAGTAGATGTCGTAAAGAGCCTTGTGCTCAGTTCTTCAATCTTCGAGATAATGGAAAAGAGCGTGCTCGGGTTATGGGAGCACTCTCTGGGCGCCGGTGTCGCCGCCAACATCATATCAAAACGGTTGCACTTGCCCGAGTGCGAAGAAATATCCACCGCGGCCCTCCTCCATGACATAGGGAAGGTTATTATTCACCTGAAGCTGGAGGACAAGTACGTCGATATCCTGAAGATGACGGAAGAAAAAGGGATTCCCATGCATGAGGCTGAAAGGGCCGTTACCGGTACCGACCATGCAGAAGTGGGGGGGTGGCTTGCGAAAAACTGGTTTCTGCCGGAAAAGCTGGCGATTCCGGTAACCTGCCACCATGACGTGGAATCCACCGTTGTTCATCAGGCAAAGACGGCCGTTGTTCATCTGGCGGACATACTGATCAAGGCGGCGGGGTTCGGCTTCAGCGGTGACGAGTGCGTTTCGCGCATCCAGCCCGCGGCCTGGAAGAGCCTTGGAATGACGGAGGCCATCCTGGCTGACATCGTCGAAGAGCTGGAGGATAAGCTGGTCGACGCGAAAAACTTCAGTCTGGAGATCCAGTCGGCCGATGAGCAGTAGCTACAGGATTACGGTTTTTTCCCATGACGCCTCTCTCAGCGGCACCCTTGAAATACGTCTGCAGAGCAAGGGATACCAGGTTCTGATCCAGAAAAATACCTCGACCTTTCTTGGTTTCGTCTATTCCGATCCCCCGGACCTGGTTGTCATCGACATGTCGGCGCCCAACACCGAAATCGGCAATCTCATCAGAAATCTGAAGACAGACAGCTACTTCAGCGTGGTTCCCCTTCTCGGTCTCATCAATGCCGCTGACGCGGGTTCATTTCCCTGGGACGAATTGCCGCTGGATGATTTTGTTTTCCTTCCGATAAAATATGATGAACTATTCGCAAGGATTGACCTGTCCATACGCAGGATCCACCGGGTATTCGACAACAATCCCCTCACGAGGCTGCCGGGGAACACTTCCATCCAGCAGGCCATCAATGACGCCATCGGCAAGCCCAAAGCGGTCTGCTATATCGACATCAATCACTTCAAGCCATATAACGATGTGTTCGGGTTTACCCGGGGTGACGAGGTCCTCCGCATGCTTGCCCGCATCATGTCCAACGCGGTGAAAGAGACCGGAGGGGGATTCGCGGGTCATATCGGCGGCGATGACTTTGTTTTCATAGTGCCCATGGAGAGGGCCGAGAAGGTCTGCGGGATCATCATTGACAATTTCACCACGATCGCTCAGGACCTGTTCGATGAGCCGGAAAGGCGCAATGGCTACTACATGGGCACGAACCGCAAGGGACAGGAAGAGCGGTTTTCCCTCCTCTCCATAGCCATAGCCGTGGTGCCTACCGGGATTACCAAGATCAAGCACTGTGGAAAGGTGGCCGAAATGGCCGCCGAATTGAAAAAGCTGGCGAAGAAATCCGA
>CAYMFO010000117.1:0-6363 GCA_964389825.1 uncultured Geobacter sp.
GGAACGGGATAACTTGTCCAGCCTTTCCGCTGGCGCTGCGCTCCATGATAACATCCGCGATCCGTTGCGCCGGTTCCCGGAGGCGCTCAACGTTCAGGATAATGTAGCCCGCTGTCACGTCTCCCTTATCTTGCTTGTGGTTCAGCAGGGCTTTCAATGTATACTTGGACAGGTCAAGGCTCTCCGCGATGGTCTCGAAGGTCCGGCGCAGATCGTGACATGAAAAAACTATCCCGGTTGCCTCTGTAACGTTGTCAATGGCTCTTTTCGGCTCCTGGAGATATCCGGCCTCGCCGCCGGAAGGGAAAACGTATGGTGACAGGCGCTTGCCGTTTTTGTCCTTCGGCGCTGTCTTCAGGCGCTCAGAAAGCAGCTCGTGAATATACGTGCTCATGGGCATGGTGTGGGGCTGCCGGTTTTTCGTGTCAACAACAGTGAAGGCCCGTTCTTCAAAGTCAACGTTGGACCACTTGAGCCGCGCCGCTTCACTGCGCCTCAGGCCGGTCAACAGCAGCATCAACAAGAAATCCCGCATGTCAGGACTGTCCAGCGTCTTGACGGCCTTGAACCAGGCGGGAAGGTCCGAATTCTTTATCAGCGTTTGCCGCCTGCCTACCTTGTACCAGCTCTTTTTCTTCGAAAGGATCCGGACAGGGTTGATCCTCTCTCTCCCATCCTCTTCATCGTCTGCAAAGGCATGGTTCATCACAGCGCGCAAAACGCGCATCGTCCCATCAGCGGACGCGCTCCGGATCTTCTTTTCGCTGTCAACGGCCTTCCTGATCTTCTTTACCGTGACCCCTTCCGCCTCGACAGAAATAACTTCCTTTGTAAACGTCTTCCGCTTGCGCTTTCCATTGGCGATATGCTTGTGACGCTCCTTCACCATGTCTCTGCTAATTGACAGAATAGGCTTGTCGAGCCAGTCGGCCAGGTGGAGACTGAACAGCCGCTGGTAGGTGTTTTTCGTGCTGTCCTTCAGGTCCCGGTCTTCCAGGTATTCTTTCAGGGCTTCCTCAAGGGTGAAGCGTTTCGATTTCTCTTCACGTTGCCGCTGTATTTCCGCCTCTGCCCGTTCTTTCTTCGCTCGCGTTGGGTTGATCCCTTCTTGAAGTTGAGCAACCTTCTTCCCCGATTCCCGGCGGGCGTCTTTAACGGTCATGCTCGGGAAGTTCCCCAGGGTAACGTAGAAGGTCCGGCCCATAGCCTTTTTGATGACCATAAACGTTTTGTTCTTGTGGGAAACCTGAACGTGTAAGTACCGGTTCTTTTCGTCCCGGTAGATGATCCGCTTGTCTTTGCCGGCAAAAGGTATTGCTTCGATGCTCTCCGCTGTGAAGTTGAATATTTCGGGCATGGCGCTTTCTCCCTCGAAAACTGTCTAACCTCTGTCTAACCTTTTCCCCTGAAACAACGTCATGCAGCGCAATATAACACAATGCATCATAATAAGCAAAAATATTTTGATTTCAACGCGTTACGAAATTATTAGATAAGCGCAATGCAACGTAATAATACACAAAAACACTCATTTTGCAATTTCGTAATCAATAGGTCGCCGGTTCGATTCCGGCAGGTGGCTCCATTTTAAAATCCAAACTGATTCAATAAAGCACGAAACCCGCTAGAAATGGCGGGTTTTTTGTTGTTCAGTGCCTAATCATGTCCAGTGAGGTGCATTGACATCCGGGTGACGTGTCCTGTCATGGAAACTCTCATCTCAAGCGGTCGCTGTCTTAACAGTGTGAAATTGTGAGAACACGGCCGGTGCCAGATAGCCAAGACGCGAATGACGCCGTTGGCGGTTGTAGAATATCTCTATGTACTCCCGGATTGAGGCTTCAGCCTCGGGCCTGGTAGTTCTCACGAGTGCGCTTATGGGCGGCCTTGATAGCAACCTTGAGGCGTTCATCCTCTTTGGCACGTTGTGAGGGTTTTCGTGTCAGCCAGGCGTTAAAGCCGCTGCGCGATACACCGAGCACTCGGCTCATGATTTTTACGGGAAAATGGAGTCGTCATTGTTTCATGAACGCGTACCGGGCAGCGGCTCCCTGGCAAAGTACGCCGTCGCCTTTTTTAAGATTTAACGCTCCATGCGGACCTCTGCCAGCTCTTTGCGCAGCCGGGCATTATCCTTCGCCAGTTCAGCTGCTGAAAGCGCCCCAGACGCTAAGGGAAGGGTAGAAGCCTTTGAGTCTGCCACCCAGTTTGCAAGTGTCCCCTTGGGAACCTAAAGCCTGTTGGCTGCTTCCTGCTGCGATAGTCCCTGTTCTGTTACCAGTTTCACCGCCTCAGTATGAAACTCAGGTGTATAACGCTGCTGCCTTTTCATTGTCATTCTCCTGCTTGGCAGTTACCAAGCGTGAGAGTCCATTGTCATCAGGATACATCATTTTTTGCTTTTGTCGGAAACGTAGACACCTATTCGGCCCATACGTTTGCTTCGTCAACTGCGTTATGGGGTCCCCAGCGTCCCCTCACGGTTTCCCCGTCAAGGCGCCGACTCCACGTCGGTGGTATCAAGCAGCGCCCGGGGGAAATTCCGCGCTCCGGCGTCCTGCAGAATGGATCGCGGTACATCCGCTTCACCCTGAATGACAACGTTGCCGACGTACTTCAGATTGGTCGGGTAGGAGACGGAACCCTCCGAGTACGGGCAGATATCGAAAAACAGGAGGTTCCGGACGTAGTTTTTCTCAAAAGTGATATCGCCATACGTCCTGCATCCGCCGAAGTCAAAACCGTAGGGTATGTTGTTCAACCCGCTGTAGGGGGGGTACTTCAGTTCATCCTTTTCCTGCGCGGGCGGCCCGAACCAGGTCGATCCGGTCGGGTTGTTGTACGAAACATTATTCCTGAGCACGATATAGCGGCTTCCGCCGTCGGTGTAGAACACGTTGCCGCCGCCGGACGTCCGTTTGCCCCGGGCCACGTTCCCCTGGATCAACAGGGCATCGAGCATTGATGTTCCCTGGAAACCGGTGGTGTAGATGGCGCCTCCGTCCCAGGTAACCTGGAGAAAATCCTCGATGAGATTATTGAGAATCCTGTTCCCGCTGTTGGGGGTTGGAGTCGTGAAGGGTCCCCACTGCCCCCGGACGGCCCCCGGCACGCCCGGGTACATGCCCGGATCGAGCAGACCCCAGCCCCATCCGACGGCGATTCCGGACCAGGGAACGTTGCTTATGGTGTTATTGCTGATCAGGGTCTTCCGGGTAAAGCCCACGAAAATTCCCGCCGCATCGGCGAACTCCCGGCCGGCGCTCCGGATGAAATTGTTGGAAATCACGTTGTCCTGAGTCACCTGACCGGGGTGGGCGGGATGATGGTCGTCTGCGGATACCCCGCCCAACTGGATGGCCGCCGAGGAGATATCGAAAAACAGGTTGTTCACCACCCTGTTTCCCTGGCTTCCGGTGTCGAAATCAAGCCCCGCGCCCCCCAGGTGCGAAAAGGTATTCCCGTCGAAGGTGATATTCCGGGCGTAGCGAAAGCGGACTGCGCCGGCAGTTCGCACCACATCGGCGTAGTGCCCGAATATGTTGGGAGTGTAGTCGGTTCCCACCAGATGGAACCCGCTCTGGTCTGCGATATATCCCCGCGGCATGCCGGGGTCCATCCAGGTGGCATAGGAGAAGGTCAGCCCCTCGAACCGGATGTTGGCTACGGGCCGTTCCAGGGTCCCCTGCCCCTCCACCAGACTATCCAGATACGGCAGCTCGACGAGGGCGGCGGCCGGGTTTTCGCCGGGGCGCGGCATGTAGGAGAGCGTTCCGCCGGTCCGGTCCAGATACCACTCTCCCGGCTCGTCAAGGAACTCTAGGGCGTTCTCGAACCGGGTAACCTGCCAGAAGCTCCACAATCCGGGCTGGTTGGTCGTGCTCGAGAGAAACAGGTTCGCATTGTTCCACCCCTCGGACTGCAGCCGGATCAGGCCGGTTCGGGGAGGCACCGGGAGCGGGGGGTATCCGGCGGGGGGGACATAGGGCAGAAACTGGGGATAGGGAGTATAGCCGGGGTACGGAATGACCGACGCCAGCGGCACCGACATCATCTTCCACTGGGTTACCAGTACCGCCTCGATGTCCGTGATGTTGTGCCAGGCAGCCGGATCACGCCAGGCCCTCGGGTTCAGATCGGAAACCAGGAACTGGATTCCGTCCGGCTGGGCAACGCCGTTCAGATAAAAGAAACCCGGCCGGAAAGATGCCGGGTAGTCGGAAGTCCTGGCCCGCACGGCACGGTTGCCGTTCACATACAGCTGGCGCGAACGCACCGGGCCGACCGTCGCCTTGTAGAACCCTTGGCCGGTATCCGGGGTCCACCCCCGCACCGGTTGAGAACCGACGATCACCGGCTTCTCCCCGGGAGCAGCCCGGTACACCACCGGCCGCTCCGGCAGGCCGGAGTCCCGCCAGTCCAGCACCAACGGCCGCTGCAACCGGTAGGTTCCCCCCCGGATCGTCACCACCACGTCGCCGTTTCTCCTGGCCGCCGGAAGTGCCCGGATCGCATCCCGCGCCCGCTCCAGGCTTGCAAACGGGGCATCGGCAGTGCCGGCGGCGCCGTCATCCCCTTGGGGAGAAACCCAGAATTCGGTCCGTGGCGCCGGGCCGTGATCGCCGTTACCGCAACCGCCTGCAAGCGTGCATAAGGCAATTAGCAGCATCGTATACGGAAGAACTTTGGCAAAATTCATCATTCTCTCACCTCCATATTTATCTCAGCTATACACAACCCCTCTTCAGGCCCGGTTTGCTAAAACGTGCTTCAACCGGCGGAAATCTATAGATACGGTCAGCGTGCGGGTCTTGAAATATCGCTTCTTGGAAAACCCCATTGCCGGCTGTCCCGATATCAATCCAATTCTATTACTTCACGAAGCGTCGCCGGAGCCGGAGCGATGGGAGTACCCTCATAGAACGCCTGCGGCGGAGGTGGAACATTCCGCCCGTAATTTGCAACACTTATATGGCCGCTCCTGTGTAACCGCACCTCGGAGAATCCAAAGAACCGGCCTCCTTTCGGCGTCCAGGAGTCCTCGAGCTTTGCGCCGCCATTGCCGGAAACAATTTGCCATACCCGTGGAGCGCCCTTTAGTCTGGCGGCACTGACCGCATGAGCATGGCTGCAAAAATAAGCCTTTACCTTGGGAGTCTGCTGCAGCAAGGTAGCGAGGTCACTCGCCAGCTGATACTGGTTCATGGCCAGGATCGTGTGGCCATAAAGGGGCGGCACCACAAAGTCAGGTGCTTCAATCGGCCGATGTCCCAGTAACAGGATGGCGCTGATCGCCGGATTCGCCTGGGCTGCCGCCAAATCAGCAGCGATCCAGTTGATCGGAATCCATCCGTTATAGGCCAGACCGGTAGCGGGATTCGTCACCGTAGACAACGTGTCGGTATTGATGACCACGATATGCACGGCCCCCCAGTCAAAGGAAAACGTGTACCGGCTTTCATCCTGGACCAGTTTATCCGGATTGGCGCCCTCCGGCTTGGGACCGTTCGCCGCAAACGGAAAAAAATGATTGGTTCCAATCCAGTTACTCCAAACGGGATAGGAATATGGAAGCGGGGCCTCATCCTTTACGGTTTCATCTTTATAATCCATTTCGTGATTCCCCGGCAAAGGTATGACGTTGATAACGGCACTTCCGGGAAGCCCTTGAAACACCGTCATCCAGGCATCGAGCTGCGCCTGCAGGGCCTGACCTTGATCAAACTCTTCCCCCTTCACCAGATCACCCAGGATAAAGCTATAATCGGGCTTACGGGGCAGAGCCGCGATATCCGCTACACTCTGTTTAAGCTGGGGAATGTTGGTAGTGCTGGGATTAACCTGCACGGACTGGGCGGAGGCGATCTGCAGGTCGCCCATGGCGATAAAAGACTTCACCACGGGATCGTTTACGTTCTGATTACTGCCGCTGCAACTGGTAAGGATCAGCACCAATAGTACTACCGGAAATAGTTTGACTGAGATTAAGCGAGATTTCATAGACGCCTCCACGTTTTGTTGGTGGTTTTCTTCCTTTTATGCTCCGGGCCGACCCCACAGCAGGAGTATAGTGCGTTACGTTCGGATCTCAAGAATCCCGTCGGACTCTTCCGACAAATTAGAAACTCCCTTTCGGATTATGTGGAAGCGGATGGTAATTCGCTGCCCGATTCAAGGTGCGCGGGGCAACCGTTTCAGTATGGGAGAAGAAGGGGAAAGCCGAAGCCGGCATGTTTTCCGCTATGCTTGCCCTCCTGCGCAAGACGTGGCGGAGAACGCGGCGCGGATGAAGTTTTCCTTGTTGGGGGAATTCCAGGGACGGAATTCCAGGGACAGGGAATTCCCAGGGAATTCCAGGGACAG
>CAYMFO010000118.1:0-6316 GCA_964389825.1 uncultured Geobacter sp.
CTCCATGGTGAGTCCGGTAGTTCATTTTTTCGCTTTTATATCTCTGTATTCTCTGTGACCTCTGTGGTTGAAATGCCGTTTTCAGGTTTATTACTCATTACTCCACGTCAACGCATCGTATCCCCTCAGGTCTCCATGCGGGAGAAATGACAAAGGAACCTTTTTCCTCATCATCGGCTTGGAGCGTGCCGAAGGTAACGGAAAAGTCTCCGTAACGGTCGTTCACCCGATCCATGGCCTGCGTGGCTGATACCTTCCGCGGATTTCCGGAGAACAGCGGCAGCTGCGTTTCCCCGTGACGGAGGCCGGAAAGGCTTATTCCCAGAAGTCTTACCGGCTGCTCCAGGGTGACCGAATCCAGAATTCCGACGGCGGCCCGGTAAATTTCGTCACTGAGGTTGACATAATCGGGCAGTGTCCGTTGTCTGCCGAAGCTGCTGAAAAAATCGGCATACCTGACCTGGAGATGCACGGTTCTGCCGCTTACTCCGTAGCGCCTCGCCCGCCTTCCCACCATCTCCGAGAGCTGGAGCAGGTATCTCAGGATATCCTCGCGCCGCTCTATATCGCGCTCCAGGGTCATGGAGTGGCCAACGGACTTCACCGGCTCAGCCTGCTCCGCCGGTATTACGGGAGATTCGTCGATCCCTTTTCCCATTCGATGCAGGCGTTCGCCGATAATCCCGAACCTCTTTGACAGAATATCGACGGGAAACCGTCCCAGTTCGCCGCAGGTGGTGATTCCGAGGAGCCTCAACCGCCTCTCCGTCTTTCCGCCGATGCCGCACATATCGCCAACCGGGACTTCTTCCAGAACCGAGGCGACCATCTCCGGCCTGATTATGGTAAGCCCGTCCGGCTTCTCCATGTCGGACGCCAGTTTCGCCAGCATCTTGTTGGGGGCGATGCCGATGGAACAGGTGATGCCGAAGCGTCGCAGGATGCGGGATTTCAGGAGCATGGCGATGTTTTCGGCTGGGCCGAACAGCTTCAGGGAGCCGGTCACGTCCATGAAGGCCTCGTCAATGGAAAAGACCTCCACCAGTGGGGTGTAATCCCGCATCATCCGGATGATCCCGGACGAGGTGTGGGTGTAGCGGCGATTGTCTCCTACGACCAGGATCAGGTCGGGGCAGCAGCGCTTTGCCTCCCAGACCGCCATGCCGGTCTTCACCCCATACCTTCGCGCCTCATAGGACGAGGTGGTGATCACCGTGCGCTTGGCCGAGCCGATGACCGCCACCGGCTTGCCCCGCAGGGCCGGGTTCATTGCCTGCTCCACCGAGGCGAAGAAGGCGTTCATGTCGACGTGGAGGATGGTACGGCGCCGCATAATCTATGGCTCCACTAAGCTTGAAAGTGTTTTCTTCAAGCAGGCAAAGGCGATCCGTTCCTGCTCCAGGCGGATGTTTTCCCCGAGGATGTTGTCTCTCAGGTCGGAATAGAGGCGCCGTTCCGTCTCGACAAGATTGCCGAGGTCGGCGGCGCAGCGCTTGTCGTCGTCTTCCCTCCCCCACAGGCCCCGGAATTCCATGAGTGTCTCCCGGTCCATGAGGAGGGAGCGCGCGCCGGGGAAAAAGCCCCGGAGCCGGGAGAGGATGGAGAAGCCGTGGGTGTCGATATCGCCCCAGTAGAGGATCTCCTTCTCCCCGAGCCAGGCCGCGTCCCTCAACGACGAGATGCCGTAGCCGAGGCCGAAGACCACCATCGACCTTGCCAGGGGTGGAAAGCTCAGGCCGTTGGTCTTGTTTTCCGTTATCACCACCCGGTCGCAGGGGGGATCGAGGGTGAGAAATTGATGGAGCGGGACGCTGATATCGCTCACGCCCCACGGGCCCGCGCACTCCGGGTCGAGGATGCGGAAACGGATCAGCGGCTCGTCGTAGCGGAAGCCGTAGCGCCGCTCGAACCCGTGGCCCGACAGGGAGGCGCTCTCCGGGTCCGCGGCCTCCGGCGGGAGGACGATATCCAGCAGCTCCCGCAGAAGCGATTTATGCTGTTCAATGAACTTGCTGTCCACGCCCGCTATGTCCAACTCCCTGATGTAGCGGCCCGGCCTGGGATTATCCCGCAGAAAACGGCATACCGCCAGCGCCCCGGGCCAGGCCTCCCGGTTCTCCAGGGCCTTGATGATGCGCCGCGCCTCGTAGTTGTCTTCATCCTTCTTCAACCGCCGCAGGAAACCGAAATCCGCCACCTTGGCGATGTGGCCGTCGATCTGATCCACCAGTTTGGCCTCGTTGCTCCGTTCGCCGAGAAAGACGCGCAGCATCTCGACCATCTGGTCGCGGCTGAGGATGAGCCGGGTCTCTCCGCCGGCCGCGTCCAGTTCCACCAGCTTCTTGCGCAGCAGTACGCAGAGGAGGCTCACCGGGTAGCTGAGGGGCCGCCGCTGGACCAGGCGAGGCAGGGGTTCGGTCTCCTCCTCTTCATCCGTCCCCTCGGGCCGCTGGCGCAGGAAGGCGTACCCCTCGGCCTCGTCCAGATAGAGCTGGAGGCCGATGGCCGCCACATAGTCGCTCACCGCCGCCTGGTTCTGCAGCAGGTCGCGCCATTGCTCCGGGCGCTGGTCCTGGTAGAGGACACCCTTGAACAGGTGGATGATGACGACCGATGCGGCGCGCGGGAGGTTGAAAGAATCGTTCATGGTGTTTTCCTATCTTACGAATATGATCCGTGGCAACGAAACCCGTCTCACCTCTCCGGCCTCGTTGCTGAAAGTCAGTTCCTCCTCCACATCGTCGGTCACCAGGGCCCCTTCCCTGTGGGCCAGTTCCAGGTAGGTTACTACCTCGGCCAGACCCTTGCGGACGGGAAAGAGCTCCACCAGCCGGGACAGTGTGATCTGGGACCTGGTCTGCAGGGCCTTGCGGATGTTTCCCCGCAGCTCGGCCTCGTTGACGAAGTTGCGGCGGTACAGGGCGTCCACCTGGATATCCGCTTCGCCCACAGTGACACTGGAATCGCCGATGGCGGCGCTTTTCGGCGGGACAAAGAGGCCGCGGGCCATGACCAGTTCCAGCTCCGGCCGCACGTCGTCCAGGAAGATGAAGTCCCGTTCCATTGGCGCCGCGTCCTTGATCGCCACCGCTTTTTTCTCAATCCCCTTTACCAGTTCCATGATGCGCCTGTTCTCCAGATAACCCTGTTCGTCCAGAAACCTGCGGAGCTGTTCTACCAGCATGCCGGTGGTCTTGTACACCTTTTCCCCGGCATCCATGAGGCTGAACTTGATTCCGGACAGAAACGGCGAGGGATTGAGGCCGCGCACCTCCTCCAGGCCGTAGACCGCCTCCAGCAGCTCGGCCAGTTCTTCCTGGCGGGGAGCGGACATGAGAAATTCCCAGAAGGCGTGGAAGCTCTTTCCCTGATCCGAGTCGCGGATGGCGTCCTGCTCATGGAAGATCTCGTCCAGGAGCTTCCCCTTGGGCCGGTCGCTCAGGGCGATCCGTTCGCGGATCTCCCGGTCCAGGGCGCGAAAATTGTATTCCACCTGGCGGAAGTCGGCCAGGAGCCGCCGGGCCGTCTCCTCCGCCTGTAAGAAACGCTCCTTCACCTGGGTTGGGTCATAGGTCTCGACGATGCCGACCCGCAGCCGTTCAATCTCGGCGTCGATCTCTTCCTTGCGCCGCTCCAGCTCGGCGATGCGCGCCGCCGGGTCGAGGCTGGTCTTGCGCACCAGCTCCTTGAGCAGGTTGAATACCGTCAGCAGGCGCGATTCCGTGCCCACGAAGCGGCGTTCCTCCAGGCTTTGCAGCCATTCCACGGCCTTTTCGGTGGCCGGAGTGAGGTCGAATTCCGGCTCGTCGCCGGAATCGGTGTAGTATTTGCGCAGGAAAGGGGTCCTGCCGCCCGCCCAATCCTCCAGGTACTGGCGCGCCGACCTGGGGTATTTTTCTTCTCCGTGGATCTCCCGCAGGTGGAAGAGATAGTCGTCCAACCGGGACGTAATCTCGGTCTGGGGGAGGGAACGTTGATTGGGGCTGATGAACACGAGAAAGAGGAAGCTGATGATGAGAGGGGCATTGTCGGCCGCTATCAGCCGCAGCGTGGGGTGGGTCTGCTTCAGTTTTTCCAGGTAGTCGTGGTCCATGCGCCCTATCCGATTTCTTCCACCGGCAGGCCAAGGCTTGCGGCTGCTTTTACGAATTTCCGGTCAAAGGTGTGAAAGCTGGCTGCCTCCGGAGACGCGGCCAAATGGATGGCATCGGCAAAATCAAGTCCTCGCTCGTAATAATCAAGGGCCAGCGCAATTTGCTCCGGCTGTTCGACGACCACCATGGGAAGTCCGAGAATGTGGCGCATCGCGCGCCGGATGGAAGCGGCAGGCAGATCGTAGACAGCGCTTAACACCCATTCCAGCTCCAGCATGACGGTCTTGGCCACGAACACCTCCTCTCCGCTTCCAAGTAGTTCTACCGCGCGGCCGGTTTGAAGTGGATCGTCATTCGTCACATAGCGCACCCAGACATTCGTGTCCGCGGCGATCATGATTTGCGTTGCTCCCGCCATTGTTTCCGGAGATCCGCCAACATCCCTTCCTCCATCTCCTCCACGGTCTTTGGTGGCCCGTCGTAACCGGTGCAACCGATGCCCTCCTCGAGCTTCGTGACGGGGAAAAGACTCCGCGGCTTGAGAATGATGCCGGTCGCGGTGTCTTCGATGATGAATTCGGTGCCGGGCCGCCAATTATGGTTGTCCCGTAACGATTTGGGGATGATAATCTGCCCCTTGCTTGACAGTCGGGTGGTTTCCATAATATCACCTTGTGTGTAAGATTTGGTAAGATTCTAACTGAAGGGTTGGCCCGATGTCAAGCCCGGTCGCTGAAAACGTTCATTGGCGGACAAAGGCGCCGCTCATCCGTGGCTACCCCGCCTCCGCCGGTTTTGGCCGGGAAAAATGGAGGCCGGGTGTGCTACAGTATCACCTCCGGGAGGTGACAGTTGAAACGCTGGAAATCCCGGGATCACCCATTACAGGTAAAGGGAAGGAAAGGTTTTTATGAGAGGAAAGAGAAATATACTGGGATTCCTGCTGCTGCTGGCGCTGCTGGTCGCCTCCGGCTGTTCCTCGGACACGCCGGGTGATGACCCGGCGGCTCTGTCTGAATCCGAGATCAAAGGGGACCAGCTCTTGCTGGTGGTGGCCGACACACCGGACACCTCCCTGGCGCGTCTCTACGTGTTGGAACGCACCGCCGCGGGCTGGGAAGCCCGCGGCGCTCCGGTTCCGGCCATGGTCGGCCGAAACGGAATCGCCCCACTGGGGGAGAAACGGGAAGGCGACGGACGGACCCCTACCGGTGTATTCCCTCTGGAATTCGCATTCGGCTACGCTTCGGCAATCGACAGCCGCATGTCCTATCGCCAGTCAACGGAAGAGGACGTCTGGGTGGATGACGTGAATGCGGCTGACTACAACACCTGGGTGAAGCGGAGCGAGACCGGCGCCGCGTCGTACGAGATGATGAAGCGCACGGATCACCGCTACCGGCACGGGGTCGTGATCGGCTACAACCGCAACCCCGTTGTCAAGGGCCTCGGCAGTGGGATCTTTCTCCATGTCCGGTTGGATGACGGAGTAACGACGTCCGGGTGTGTGGCAATAGACGAGCCTCAGTTGGTAAGGATTCTCGCCTGGCTCGATCCTTCGAAAAAACCGCGGATGCTCATGGCGAACCGTAGTGACCTGGCGACACTGCCCGCATTGTCGCGCCTGGCGCCCATTGGTGAGCAGGCCGATGTGCCGGAGAGGCAGGTGCGGTCCAGGGTCGCCGGCCTGGGAGAGCGGCAGGTGGAGTACCGCGGAGAGGACGGATTTTTCGGCATGGCGCTTTCCGTGCCGCAAACCCTGGCGGACGAGATGCGGCTGAAAAAGAGCTGGAAGGAAGGGTGTCCGGCGCCGATCTCCGACCTTAGGTACCTCGTGCTCGTCCATCGTGGATTCGACGGCACGCGGAAAGTGGGGGAACTGGTGGTGCACCGGAAGCTGGCGCTCCCGGTGGTCAAGGCTTTCGGCGATCTTTACACCGAGGGGTTTCCCATCGAGCGGATGGAGCTGATTGAGAAATACGACGGCAGTGATGACCGCTCCATGGAGGCCAACAACACCTCGGCCTTCAACTGCCGCGATGTCACCGGCAAGCCCGGTGTCTGGTCCAAGCACAGCTACGGTGGCGCCATCGACATCAACCCGCTCCAGAACCCTTACCTCTCCCCAAGGAGCGACGTTCTCAGGACACTCGGTTGGGACGGCGCGGAGGACAAGGGAGAGTTCCTTCGCCGCAACGGCTTTGACGCCCCGTCTCCGGCCC
>CAYMFO010000119.1:0-6278 GCA_964389825.1 uncultured Geobacter sp.
ATTTTCCTTCGCGTTCTTTGCGGCTTTGCGTGAGACTGCCTTGTTCAGGTTAAAACAGCGGTCGGTCACCACTGAAACCGGCTCAGGATTTCCCCCATAAGGAAAAGGGTTGACGGGCCAGACGGGAGTTATAGTACCTGACATCTCCGGTTACTTCCTCTCCAGCCCAATCCGGCGGAGCAACCTCCTGCTCCTCGTGATCCAACTCTACCTCCGCGAGCACCAGTCCGGCATTCGCGCCCAGGAACTCATCCACCTCCCAACGCATGCCGTGCACATACAGGGAATAGCGGATCTTTTCTACGATGCCGCACGTAACCAACGTCTCGAGCATGACCCTGGCATCGTCCGCCGGGATGGAATACTCGAACTCGTCCCGAGCGGCGCCCTCCGATTTTCCCTTGATGGTAAGGTACCCTTTGTCTCCGATTAACCGAACCCTGACGGTAACACGCTCATCCGCGGCAAGATACCCCTGTCGACAAGGCAGGCCGGAAAGCCCTGTCTTCCACTCATCGTTTACAACCAGAAATTTCCTTTCAATTTCCCTCGCCACTCCGTACCCCCGATTAGCTGGTATTTGAGCAACTATACCAGACGGAGACTGTTTCAGGCAATTTTATGCGTCCCGGCATTCAAAGCCATAACTATTGATTGAAAACAACTCGACATGGGGCGGCCTGAGCGTGTAGGCTGCCCCTCTGCACTCAGAACAACTCGAGGAGAAAGGCCTGTATGGACTATATCGCGGACCTCCATGTACACTCCCCCTTTTCCAGGGCCACAAGCAAGGATTGCGATCCGGCGGGATTGTGCGCCTGGGGCCGGATAAAAGGGATTCAGGTGGTCGCTTCCGGCGACTTCACCCATCCCCGATGGCTCGCCATGCTGAAGGAAAAACTCACGCCGTCGGAACCCGGCTTCTTCCGGCTCAAGGATGAAGTTACTCACCCTCCCCTTCCCGGAATGCCCCAATCCGCCGCGACTGTACGTTTCGTTCTGTCCGCGGAGATATCGTGCGTCTACAAGCGCCACGGAGCGGTTCGCAAGGTCCACAACCTGATATACGTACCCGATTTTTCCTCCGCCGACAGGATTGCCGCCAGGCTTGCGGAAATCGGCAACATTGAATCAGACGGTCGTCCAATCCTGGGCCTCGACTCCCGGAACCTGCTGGAAATAGTCCTCGAAAACGCCCCTGAAGGCTTCCTTGTTCCCGCGCATGTCTGGACCCCCTGGTTTTCTCTTTTCGGTTCAAAATCGGGATTCAACCAGATTGAGGAATGTTTCGGAGACCTGACCCCCCACGTGTTCGCGCTGGAGACAGGCCTTTCCTCGGACCCTGACATGAACCGCCGGATATCGGCGCTGGACCGTTTTGCGTTGATTTCCAACTCCGATTGCCACTCTCCCTCCAGACTCGGACGCGAGGCGAACCTGTTCTCCACCGGTTTCGATTTCTACTCGCTGCGCGATGCGCTGCGCCGGAACAATCGCGAGACCTTTCGCGGCACCATGGAATTCTATCCTGAGGAGGGAAAATACCACCTGGACGGTCACCGCGCCTGCAAGGTCAGGATGGAACCGGAGGAAACCCGCGCCGTTAAGAACCGTTGCCCGGTATGCGGCAGAGCCCTCACCGTGGGAGTCCTGAACCGGGTCATGGAACTGGCTGATCGGGACACTCCCCTTTTCAGCCCCGACTCCCCGCTCTTCCACAGCATGGTTCCCCTTCCCGAAATACTGGCGGAGCTCCTGGGTGTCGGACCGGCTTCCAAGACAGTCCTTGCCCGTTACGCGGGACTCATTGCCCGCTTTGGCTCGGAGTTCAACCTGCTCCTCCACGCGACCAGGGAAGAGATCGCCGCCGAGTGGCCCCTTCTCGCCGAAGCCGTTTCCCGCGTAAGGGAAGGCAGGGTAATCCGGATTGGCGGATATGACGGAGAATTCGGCGCCGTACGCGTCTTCAGCGACGAAGAAAAGCCCGCTCGAAAGGGCCGGCGGATTGACTCGGTTACAGGTCTGCCATAACCATATTCTAATCCCCGACGGACAAAAAGCCCATAAAGGAACGGGCGCCAATGGGAAAGCTTGTATCTTGAATGCCGCTCCCCGCTACATCCGCTTCTTAACCCCGCTGCTCCACACCCCATTTTCGGTTAAACAATAATAAAACAGGGCATATAGCATAAAAAGCCCCTGCACGCGGTCCCGGGAGTAAGGTTTTTTTACTCCCTTTCTCGGAAAATTCCTGATTAAGTTTTCTCCACGCACACCGAACAGTTTTATTGTAAACTCATATGACAGGATCAATACAAAGGCAATGGCTCGTGATTTTTGAAGATCCGCTTCAATTCCGGCCGTATTGTCAATCCGTGCGCGAAATGCATAGGGGAGGAATGCCATGATCAGCAGGATGAAACTGGGAACCAAGATTATCGCGGGATTTCTTGTGGTGGCGGCAATCGCCGCTGCGATGGGATTGGTGGGATACCTGGGTATGGGCCGTATAATGGCCGTTGTAGATGACGAGATTCTGGGGAAAAGATTCCCTGCCGTACAAAGCCTCCTCACAATGAGCGAAGCGCAAAAGGCTGTGTTGCTGGGAGAACGCGGCCTGCTCCTTAAAAGGTTCATGCAACCGGCGGTAAGGGCCGCCCAGTACTCATTTGTCAGCGATGCCTGGAAACGGGCGGATGCGGCACGGAATGTCTTTGAAAAAATCAAAAGAACAACGGAAGAGGACGAAATGTGGCGACAGTTCACGCCACTATGGCTGCAATGGAAGAAAGAGCATCAGAGGGTGGTGGATATGTCCCGTGAAAAAGACCGGCTCATAGCATCCGGAACGGGCATAAACGACCCTAAAGTAACCGCCCTCGACGATAAAATACTCGACTTATCGCTTGCCGCCAGGAAATCATTCCTTTCTTCATACGAATCCCTCAATAAGCTAATCGAATTCAACGATAAAATGGCCAGGAAGTCCGGGAAAGACGCGGGAACGACGGAAAGGAACGCCAAGTTAATCCTCGGAATTTCCATTCTGCTGGCTCTCATCATCTCCATATCTCTCGGAGCATTCCTTGCGAGGGTCATCTGCAAACCGGTTAAGATCCTGGCCGAGGAAGCTGAAAAGATTGCGGAAGGCGACCTGAATGTGACGATCCATCATGTGTCGGGTGACGAGATCGGCGAACTGGCCGAGTCATTCCAGAAAATGGTTTCCAGCCTCAGAGAATTGATTGGAAAGGTGACCAAGAGCTCGGAACTGGTGGCCTCCGCGGCCACGCAACTGTCAGCGGCATCGGAGCAGATAGCCACGGGAGCGGAGGAGGTTGCGGCCCAGGCGGGCACGGTCGCCACGGCCAGCGAGGAAATGTCCGCCACTTCCACCGAAATCGCCAGAAATTGCGGCATGGCCGCGGATGAATCCAGGACCGCCAACGACACCGCCCTTGCCGGCGCTACTGTTGTCGACGGCACCATCACCGCCATGCTCCAGATCGCCGAGAAAGTCAAGGAATCAGCCCAGGCGGTGGGGAGTCTCGGTAGCAGGAGCGATCAGATAGGCCAGATAATCGGAACCATCGAAGACATAGCGGACCAAACCAATCTGCTGGCCCTGAATGCGGCCATCGAAGCGGCCCGGGCCGGGGATCACGGAAGAGGCTTCGCTGTTGTCGCCGACGAGGTCCGCGCCCTGGCGGAAAGGACTACCAAGGCAACCAGGGAAATCGGCGAGATGATAAAGGCGATCCAGAATGAAACCAGGGAAGTGGTCGTCGCCATGGAAGAACGCGTGATGGACGTGGAAACCGGCAGCAACGAAGCGGCCAAGTCCGGTGAAGCCCTGAAGGAAATTCAGGACAGGATCAACGCGGTCAATATGCAGGTCAGCCAGATGGCAACCGCCGCGGAGCAACAGACCGCCACGACGGCGGAGATTACCAGCAACATAACACAGATTACCCAGGTTGTGCATGACACCGCGAAAGGAGCGCAGGAATCGGCCGAATCAGCGGCCCAGCTTGCGGTCCTGGCGGACGAACTGCAACAGATGATAGGGCAATTCAGGATCTCCTGATGTTTGCCAGTTCGTGAAGCCGGTCATAGTCGGTGTTCAGACCCAGGCGCAAGGCGCCCAGAACAAGAATCCGCCACTATTCCATTCCTGGTCGCCCCCTGTCTGTCCTTGCCGGTCGGCTCTTGCCTGGACCGACGCGACGCGGGACGACCTCTTCCAGAATCTTGAAGACTGCTTGGCGGACTTCGGGAGTTATATAAATATATTTTAACCCAGCCAGCAATTGCGGGATGTCATCGCGTGACTTGGGATCCAGATATAACCAGGACAATGTCCTCTTCACCAAGGGTCATCTGTGAGTGCAAGACGGTTCTCATGGTCTCTCCGGAAAATTCGTGACGCGAAGATTAGGGACGGCAAGGCGATGCCAGGCAAGCAAGACCAGGGAGCGTGGGAAGAACCTGGGTAAATCAGGCCATTACGGCATCAGGATGAGCCACCATCACCGGAGAGATTACAATCTTTATCGTCAATAATGTATACAACTAATTGATATTACTGATTATTATTTGTTTCAGTCCAGGCACTACCAGGCACTGCTTATAGCCTAAGCTGATTAAAAATCGTTAGGTCACACGTAATACGGAAGCTCTAACGCCCCCCCATTAAATCTATTGACAAAACCTTTGGATCGTATAAGATAGTAATCAATTACTATCTTTAAGGATACCAACCATGAATTCACATCTCAAACATCTTCCGGCAATGGAGCGCCGTGCCGTGACCGTTAAAGCGGTTGTCGCGCTGGCCGCGGAGCAGAATCCCAGCGAGATCACCACCGCGGCGATTGCCAAACGCATGGGGTTGACCCAGGGCGCGATCTTTCGTCACTTTTCTAGTAAGGATGCCATCCTCGAGGCAGTTATGGAGTGGGTAGCGGAAAAGCTGCTTTCCAGGCAGGAGAAGGTGCTGCAGGGCGGTCTTTCGCCGCTGGCTGCACTCGAGGCGATATTCATGGCACATATAGATTTTGTGGTGGAACACCCGGGTGTGCCAAGAATACTGTTTGGAGAGTTGCAGCGAGGGGAATCAACCGCTCCCAAGCGCATGGCGCAATCCCTTATTCGCCGCTATGCCGAACGGGTGCAGCAGCTGCTCGAAGAAGGCAAGGAATGCGGTGACGTGGACACTTCCCTCGAATCCGAAGCGGGAGCCATTCTCTTTATCGGCACGGTCCAGGGTCTGGTCATGCAGTCGCTGTTGGCCGGCGATGTGGGGCGCATCCAACGGGTTGCGCCACAGGCCTTTGCCATCTTTCGACGTGGCATCGGGAGGACACAATGAAACGGCTCCCCTTTCAGACTCGCACCCTGGCTATAATGGCAGTGCTTTTGCCGCTGCTGGCGCTCTTTGTTTATGTCACCCTGCGCTCGGGTCCGCTGGCGCCGGTTACGGTGACGGTCAGCACTGTGGAGGAGCGTTCCGTTGCCCCGGGTTTGTTCGGGATAGGAACGGTCGCATCGCGTTATACCTATAAAATCGGACCGACCTTTGCCGGACGGTTGACCAGGCTGGCTGTGCAGGTGGGTGATCAGGTCCAGGCCGGACAGCTGCTCGGAGAAATGGACCCGGTTGATCTCGACGAGCGGATCCATGCCCAAGAGGCCGCGGTCAAGCATGCCGAGACACAGCTGCGGGATGCCCGGTCACGACAGGTCTTTGCGCAAACCCAGGCCCGGCGTTTTGAGCAATTGCTTGCTGTGCGCTCAACCAGTGAGGAAATTGTCGCCACTAAAAAACATGAGTTGCAGTCGGCTGAGGCTGGTCTCGATGCGGCGCGCGAGGAACTGGCTCGAACCCGCAGCGAACGGGCTGCTTTGCTCGCGCAACGCAACAACCTGCGCCTGGTCGCCTCTGCCGATGGCCTGGTCGCCGTGCGCGATGTAGACCCCGGCACCACGGTTGTAGCCGGTCAAGCGGTGGTGGAGTTAATCGACCCGAAGAACCTCTGGCTCAATGTGCGGTTCGATCAGCTAGGCGGCCACGGACTCGCCGCGGGCCTGCCGGTGCGGATCGTGCTGCGCTCGCGCGCCGGACAAGCGTTGGCCGGACATATACTGCGGGTAGAGCCGATTGCCGACGAAGTGACAGAAGAAACGCTGGCCAAGGTAGTATTCGATCAACGTCTCGAACCGTTGCCGCCGGTGGGCGAGCTTGCTGAAGTCACGGTTACCCTGCCGGCACTCCCCAA
>CAYMFO010000120.1:0-6273 GCA_964389825.1 uncultured Geobacter sp.
GTTGAGCCTGAGGGCTTCTCCGGTCCCATAAGCATCCTTGCCGGATTCGACATCGCGGACGGGAAGATCACCGCGATAAAGGTGCTGAGTCAGAGCGAAACCCCCGGCCTCGGCGCAAAGTCAAAGGACCCTTTGTTCCAGGACAGGTTCACGGGAAAGAGCGCCGCTACCCCTCTGGAAGTCTGCAAGACGCCGCCTAAAAAGGACAGCCAGATACAGGCGATAACCGCGTCCACGATAACGTCCAGAGCCGTTACCAGCGGAGTGAACGCGGCGCGGGAACATTTCGCCGGGAACTTTGTGAAACAACCCCCGGAGTAATCGCGGGGAGAACACTACACCGGAGGTGTTTCGTATGAGTCTGTTGAATGAGTTTACTAAAGGGATTATCAAGGAAAACCCGCTGTTCAGGCTGGTTCTGGGAACCTGCCCGGCGCTGGCGATCACCACGTCGGTGGACAACGGACTGGGCATGGGCGTCGCCTTCACCGGGGTGCTTTTGGGCTCGAACATCGTCATCTCCGCCATGCGCAAGATTATCCCGGACAGCATCAGGATACCCGTCTATATCGTGATTATCGCTTCCTTCGTCACCATGACCGACCTGTTGATGCATGCCTATTCACCGGCCTTGTATAAGGCATTGGGCATATTCATCCCTCTCATCGTCGTGAACTGCATCATCATCGGCCGCGCCGAGGCCTTCGCCAACAGAAATCCGGTCGTGCCTTCAATTTTCGACGCGCTCGGCATGGGGGTAGGATTCACCCTGGCCCTGGTGCTTCTTTGCACCTTCAGGGAGGTCCTGGGCGCCGGAACCTTCCTGGGGTTCCGTCTGCTTCCGGAAAGCCGGGCGGCGATCATTATGATTCTTCCCCCGGGTGGATTCGTGACCCTGGGGTGCCTCCTCGGTTTCCTGAACAAGATGCAGTCGAAAACCGCCTGAGAAAGGAGAATCCGGGTTATGCAGGATTATTTCATCATTGTCATAAGCGCCGTACTCATCAACAACATCGTGCTCTCCCAGTTCCTGGGAATATGCCCGTTTCTAGGCGTTTCCAAAAAGCTGAGCGCGGCCCTGGGAATGGGCGCGGCCGTTACCTTCGTCCTTGTGCTGGCCGGACTCTTTACCTGGATAGTGCAGATATACATTCTGAACCCCTTTAATATCGCATATATGCGGACAATCGCCTTTATCCTGATCATCGGCGCCCTGGTGCAGTTCGTAGAAATGATAATCAGGAAATACAGCCCCGGGCTGTACAAGGCGCTGGGCATCTATCTTCCCCTGATCACCACGAATTGCGCCGTGCTGGGTGTGGCCATCCTGAATATACAGAAGGATTTCAGCCTTGTGAAGACGCTCGTCCACAGCGTCAGCCACGCCGTCGGTTTTTCCCTGGCCCTCATCCTGATGGCGGGAATACGGGAAAGACTGGAATCCGCCGATATACCGAAGTGTATGGAAGGGGTGCCCATTTCTCTCGTGACAGCCTCGCTGATGTCCATTGCCTTTCTCGGATTCAGCGGGCTCATCTGAAAAATAATGCGTGCGCAAAAACCTTCCTTGATGGGATGGGGTTGGGGAACTTCTTTGTGAATTTGCGAGACCATTAAACCTAGAAACGGCATTTGATCACGCAAAGACGCAAAGACGCAGAGAAATTCAAATAGCCGCGGAACAAGCTGGTATCACCGGTCAGGTGAATGGCCTTATTTTACGAGTTCTTGATTTTCCTTCGCGTTCTTTGCGGCTTTGCGTGAGACTGCCTTGTTCAGGTTAAAAAGTATGGAGGAATAAAGAATGTTAGCTGCGGTGACAAGTTTGGCGGTAATGGGCGCGGCCTTCGGGGGCGCTCTCGGAGTGGCAAGCAAGAAATTTATGGTTGAAGTCGATCCCAAGGTCGAGGAGATACTGTCCGTGCTGCCTGGGGCGAACTGCGGCGCATGCGGCCGGCCCGGATGCGCCGCATTCGCCGAGGCGGTCGTCAACGGTGATGTCAGGCCCAACGCCTGCGTGCCGGGCGGCGTTTCTCTCTATGAGAAGATAGCAGCCATCCTGGGTACTGAGGTCTCCGATTACGAAGAGCGCAAGGTGGTCCAGGTGCTCTGCCAGGGAGGGGCCGGACAGGCAAAGATGCTCTATCGCTATAAGGGGATCGAAGACTGTCATGCGGCGCTTGCGGCGTTCAAGGGGCCCAAGGCGTGCAATTTCGGCTGCATCAGGCTCGGCTCCTGCATCACTGTATGTCCCTTCGGAGCGATTGAGCAGGGCGCGGACGGACTTCCGGTCGTGGACTACTACAAGTGCACGGGATGCAGTAAATGCGTAGAAGAATGCCCGCAGGGAATCCTGAGGCTGGTTGGGGTATCCCGTCTGGTCAACGTCCGATGCGTGAACACGGACAAGGGCAAGGACGCCAGGGCCGTGTGCGCGGCCGCCTGCATCAAGTGCCGGATGTGCGAGAAGAACTGTCCCGAAGGGGCCGTGCATGTCGTTGACCGGGGAACGGGATCGGTGGCCCGGATCGATTACGAGAAATGCGTCAACTGCGGCATATGCGCCACCAAATGTCCTACCAAGGCCATTGACATGATTCCGCCCATCTCCGAGGAAGTCATCCTGGAGGCCAGGGAGCATGCAAATGGGGGCTGTCAGCGGTGCGAGGCCTGTCAGCGGTAATGGGGCGCCGGTTCCGCGCATGGCTTACCCTGATCCTTGTCCTGCTGGGCGTCGTCGGTTTTTCCCTCTATCCCCGGCGACCGGTGGAGTACAGGAGCGACCGGTTCCTGATGGACACCCTGGTAAGCATCAAGGTATACGGCGGGGATGATGAAAAACTCCGGAAGGCCGTGGCGGAAGCCTATGCCGAAATGCAGCGCATCGCGGACCTGACGAACCGGTTTCCCGCCAGGGGAACGGCTGAACATGCGGTGAGCGATGTCTGCCGGATCAACGACATGGCAGGCATCAGACCGGTCAAGGTGGACCCCGATGTCTTCGCAATGCTGGAAGGGGCTCGCGCCTGGCGCCCTCTCGCCGGAGGCGCGTTTGACGTAACCATCGGACCGGTGATGGACCTGTGGGGGTTCGGTGGAAAGCATCCCCATGTGCCGAAAGCCGATGAACTCGCGACATGCCTCTCCCTGGTAAACGGCGATCGTTTGCTTTTGAAGCGCAAAGAAAGGACCGCATTTCTGGAGAAATCGGGCATGGGCCTGGATTTGGGAGCAGTAGCGAAAGGATATGTGACGGAAAAAGCGGCGCGGGTCCTGAAGCGGAACGGGATTGAAAAGGCCATCATCGACGCCGGCGGCACGATACGGGTCCTCGGGAAAAACGCGGAAGGCGCTCCATGGAGGATAGGGATAAAAAATCCCGCGAGCGAGGGAGGGATACTTGCCGTGCTGACGCTTCAGGACTCCGCGGCAGCAACATCGGCGGGGTATTACCGGAGCTTCGATTCCGGGCGGAAACGGTTCCACCATATTCTCGATCCCGGCACGGGCTATCCGGCAATGGAGAACGCGAGTGTTACCGTGGTCGCGAAGGACGCCGGCACGGCGGATATCCTGTCCACGGCGCTGTTCGTCCTTTCACCGGAAAAGGCCCTGGAAACGGTGAAAAAGCTGTACGGCGTGGAGGTTTTTCTGGTGACCGCCGATGGTCGAACACTTCACGCCAAGGGCCCGGCGGTCCGGTCGGTTGTGCAATCCGGAGTTCCGGAACGCCATGCGCAAAGCCGATAGCTGTCTGGTTGCCTGGGTCCTGCTCGTCGCTGCCTTATCGGCGATGATCTATTATCGCGGGATTCTCTTGCGAACGGATACAGCCGTCGATACCAGGGCGGTGGTAAAGGTTCGCGGCAGGGTTGTCCGGACCATCGTCCTTCTCAAGGACGGGAAACAAACCTTGCATCAGGTTCAGGGTTCGATCGGAAGCGCACTTGTGGAGATCGACGGAAACAGGGTCCGCATGAGGGAAGCCCCCTGCCCGGACCGCACGTGTATTCTGCGGGGTTGGATAGAGAGGCCCGGTGAGAGCATCGTCTGTCTTCCCAACCTGGTGGAGATACGCATTGAAGGCGGGAACGGACTTGATGCAGTAACCCGTTAAGCAGAGGCGAATCGTATGTCAGACACGCGGAAAATGGTTTTCCTGTCGCTCCTGGTGGCGTTGGGAACGACTCTGCATGTGGTGGAGGGGATGATTCCCAACCCCTTTCCCATTCCGGGGGTGAAGCTTGGATTGGCGAACGTGGTGACTTTTATTGCCGTATACCTGCACGGCCTTCGCGACGGCATAGTTGTCGGTGTGTTGCGGGTGATACTCGGTTCCCTGGTGGGAGGCGTTTTTCTCTCGCCCGCTTTTCTGCTGAGCATGAGCGGGTCCGTCGTCAGTACGATTATCATGGCGTTTCTTCTGAGATTCGCTCCATGTTTCAGTATACGGGGTGTTAGTGTCGCCGGCGCCGTGAGTCATAATGCCGGCCAGCTTCTCATGGCGGCTCTGATTATGCGGAGCTGTTCCATATTCTACTATCTGGCTTTTCTGTTGCCGGCGGCGCTGGTGACGGGCATGATCACCGGCCACCTCCTGGACATGGCTCTTGGCAGGCTTGAAAGATCCGGTGTCGTGCAAATATATGCGGGTGGAAAAGGGGGCTCCGATAATGGGGAAGACGTTCGTAGAGGTAATTTTTGAAGGGCATTATAACACTGTCAAAGGGTATTTGGAGGGGCTGCGGGACGGTATGGGAACGACGTGCAAAGTTTTTTTCAGCTCCGAATCCGGCATTAAGGCCGAAACCCTGTCCGAGCTCATCAGGGAATGGGTCTCTCTCGGGCACGGACTGCATCATGTGGTAATGGAAGAAAGTCTCTTTACGATACTGGAGGATATCCTTTCAAAGAAGGGAAAAGATGCGCTCATGAATTCCCGCGCCGTGAAATCGTTCAAAGTCGTAAAGGGGGCGGCGTTCAGATTCAGGTTCGATGCCTATGCGCGCAGGTATGCGGAGGAAATACGGGAATTGCTCGCCAGACATCCCGACGGTGTGTCGCTGCGCGATTATAAACCGGAGGAGCGAATCAATCACGGCGCCGAGGGGGTGGAGCTTTATACACCGGCCCATGATTACATTTTTCAGGGAAAAGGCGCCGTCATTGGCTCGGTTGAAGAGGTGATCGCCTTTCGAGCAATGATTGTCGAACATCCTCTTATCGAAGCGGAGCAAATAAAGCTTGAAATGTAGATGTTGTGCCTTTTGTGTTTGATTCAATCATATTATAAAAACATTATATAAAAAAATACTTGACATTATGCTGACTCTCATTCTATATGGTAAAAACTTCTGACAGTTAATTATCATAAAAATAAGTTTCTCCGACCCGTCATTCCTACGGCGTATGCTATGGAAGCCGGGCTGTGGGTATCGCCGGAAACAGCGATGCCTCCCATGTTTGGAAAGGAGTAAACATTGCGGGCTTACAGGCCGGTGGATGTTTATATCCATCGGCTTTTGTTATTAGTGACAGTGGCATAGGCATCGGCAGTGTGTATTCGGAATATGGCAAGTCCGATAAACTTTTTACAAAAAGAACGATGAAATAATCTCATATCGTTGTTGGCCCTTTGCTGACCGTTGTACGGCCCCAGAAAGCCCAATGAAAAGCCGGCGCGCTTTTCCTTGGGCTTTGTTTTTCGCGGGAGAGGGAGAACCATGCGTCCGCTTTTATTACGGAGGCAAGTAAGCATATCAGTAATGGAAGAAATCAGGCGAACGGAGTTGCGCGGGTCAGGCGGCGCGCTGTTTCACGAGAAATACTTTTCAGGTAACAGATGTCGCGCGAATGGGTGGATCGCGGCGTCTGTCACAACACTACATAATGGAGGTGTGTCATGGCGGACGTTGTACGGAAGATTGATGAACTGGTAGCAAAGGGACGAAAGTCAGCAGATGTCATGAAGGAGATGACACAGGAGCAGGTCGACAAAATCTGCGCGGCGATGGATGCCGCATCCGTTGCCAATGAGCAGAAACTGGCCGAGATGGCCGTGGAAGAAACCGGAATCGGCAGGGCCGATCACAAGGCGATCAAGAACCATCTGGGCGCGCATATCGTCTACGAGTATTTCAAGGACAAGAAATCCGTCGGCGTTATCAAGGAAGAATCCGGTGTAAAATACGTTGCCGAGCCGTTCGGCGTGCTTGCCGCCGCCACCCCGACCACCAACCCGACCTCAACCGTCATGTTCAAGGCGCTGATCGC
>CAYMFO010000121.1:0-5625 GCA_964389825.1 uncultured Geobacter sp.
GGAACCATCCTCACCACCGCGGAGTGCCTGCTGGGGCCCAACCGCAACCCCCACCTGACGCGCGTGGAGATCGAGGAACTCCTGGGCGCCCATTTCGGCGCGGAACGCTTGCTGTGGCTGCACAACGGCTTTCTGGAGGGTGACGACACGGATTCCCACATCGACACCCTGGCCCGTATCTGCCCTGATGACACCATCGTCCATATTACCTGCGACGACGAACAGGACCCCCATTTTCCGGCCCTGCGGGCCATGGCCGAAGAACTGAAAGGGTTCAGGACCAGGGACGGCCGCCGTTACCGCCTCCTCCCCCTTCCCTGGCCGGCGCCCCGCCATGACCGGGAAGGAAACCGGCTCCCGGCCACCTACGCCAACTATCTCGTAATCAACGGAGCGGTCCTGGCGCCCGCCTATGGGGACAAAAACGACGCGGCGGCCCTGTGCGCGCTGCGCGAGGCGTTCCCCGGCAGGGAGGTCATCGGGATCGACTGCCTGCCGCTGATTCAGCAGCACGGGTCGCTCCACTGCGTCACCATGCAGATCCCCAAAGGAGTCTTGCCGTGAAAACACTGAAGACAGCCCTCGTACAACAGGCCCGCGGAGAGGACAAGGACGCGAACCTGTCCGCCAGTTGCGCGGCGATCCGCGCGGCTGCCGGACAAGGGGCGGAACTGGTGGTCCTCCAGGAACTCCACGCCACCCGATACTTCTGCCAGACCGAGGAAACCCGCTTCTTCGACCTGGCGGAACCGATACCCGGAAAATCCAGCGAGATTCTGGGGTCGGTTGCCCGGGAATGCGGAGTAGTGATTGTCGCTTCCCTCTTCGAGCGCCGGGCGCCGGGTCTTTACCACAACACCGCCGTAGTCCTGGAACGGGACGGGTCCATTGCGGGCAGGTACCGCAAGATGCACATCCCCGACGATCCGGGGTTTTACGAAAAATTCTACTTCACGCCCGGCGACCTGGGTTTCAACCCCATATCCACGTCCATCGGCCGTCTCGGCGTGCTGGTATGCTGGGACCAGTGGTACCCGGAAGCGGCGCGGCTCATGGCCCTGGCGGGCGCGGATCTGCTCATCTACCCCACGGCCATCGGATGGGACCCGGCGGATACGCGGGAGGAACAGGAACGTCAACTGGACGCCTGGATGACCATCCAGCGCTCCCATGCCGTGGCCAACGGGATTCCGGTGCTGAGCGTGAACCGGACCGGGTTCGAACCCTCTCCCGACCCTTCCTCCGGAGGCATCCGCTTCTGGGGAAACAGCTTTGCCGCCGGATGCCAGGGAGAGATCCTTGTCAGGGCCTCCGTGGATGAAGAGCGGATACTGCATGCCGACCTCCACCTGTCCCGGAGCGAAGAGGTGCGGCGCATCTGGCCGTTCCTCAGGGACCGGCGCATCGACCAGTACCAGGACATGGTTAAGCGCTACAGGGACTGAACCCCGCCCGGCATGACAAAACACCGTTTTGCCCGATTTTCTTGCATTATTCCACAAGCGAAGATATGATGCTTCACTCTCACTGAAACCTCTTCGGTTTTGGTACACTACCCATGAAAAGGAGTGGACATGAAAGTAATCGTAACCGAAAAGCTGGCCCGTGAAGGACTGCTGATTCTGGAGAAAGACCCGCGAGTGGAAGTGGATGTCAGGCTCGGGCTCAGTAAAGAGGAGCTGATTTCCGTCATCGGCGGGTACGACGCCATCATCACCCGGAGCGCCACCAAGGTCGACCGGGATGTGCTTGAGGCCGGAAAGAACCTGAAGCTGGTGGCCCGCGCCGGGGTCGGCATCGACAGCGTGGACGTGCCGGTGGCCAGCGCCAGGGGGATCATCGTCCTGAACGCGCCTTTCGGCAACACCAACAGCGTCGCGGAACATACCCTCGCGCTGCTGCTCTCCCTGTGCCGTAACATCCCCAAGGCGGACGCCAGCATCAAGAAGGGGGAATGGAACCGCTCCGCCTTCATGGGCTGCGAGTTGAAGGGAAAGGTGGCGGGCGTGGTCGGCCTGAGCAAGGTAGGCGGACGGGTCGTCTCCCGCCTGCAGGCCTTCGAATGCGAGGTCATAGGCTGCGACCCCTACGTCTCCGAAAAACGGGCCAAGGACCTGGGAATCCGGCTGGTTTCCATGGATGAGATAATCACCACGGCGGACATCATCACCCTCCATGTGCCCAAGACCGAGGAGACGAAAAACCTCATCGGGGAAAAGGAATTCGCGCGCATGAAGGATGACGTCATTCTCATCAACACCGCCCGCGGCGGTATCGTGAATGAAGAGGCGCTGCTGAACGCCCTGAACAGCGGCAAGGTTAAAGGAGCGGGCATAGACGTCTACAGCGAAGAACCTCCCAAGTCCGACATCATCAGGAACCTCATCGCCCACGAACGCGTGGTTTCCGTGCCGCATCTGGGCGCGTCCACCAACGAGGCGCAGGTAAACGTGGCGGTTGACGTGGCCCGCGAGGTGATTCGCTACCTGGACGGCCAGCCCCTGGAAAACGCCGTCAACATTCCCCGCTTCGATCTGACCCTCATGGAGCAGATGCGGCCGTTCCTCAATCTGGTCAACATCATGGGCGAGTTCGTCGTCCAGCTCCTGGACACCAACATGAACAAGGTAACCTTCGGCTACCAGGGTGATATCGCCTCCCACTGCACCACGCCCATTACCGTCTGCGGCCTGGCCTCGCTCCTGAACCGCAAGGTGGAGCAGGACGTGAACATGGTGAACGCCAACCTGGTGGCGGAAACCATGGGGATAGCGGTGGAAGAGGTCAAGACGACCCAGCCCGGCACTTTCTCCAACATGGTCACGATAACCATTGAAGGGCCGCAGGAGAAACGAATCATCGCCGGCGCCCACTTCGAGGGAATACCGCGCATCGTCCAGCTCCGCGATTACCAGGTGGATTTCGCTCCGGAAGAAAACATGATGCTGCTGACATACCAGGACAGGCCGGGCATGATCGGCAAAATCGGCATGATCATGGGCGAGCACGACATCAATATCGCGGCCATGAACCTGGGCAGGCGGGAGAAAAAGGGCGAGGCCATGGTCATCCTCTCCGTGGACTCCCCGGTCCCCTCCAATGTCATAGAGGAGATCAAAAAAGCCACCGACGCCACCCTCAGCAAGGGACTGCATCTGTCGACCGCGCGCCAGAGCAGATAGCGCCAAAGGACAGACGGGAGCGGCGCCCGCCGCTCCCGTCAGCGCCTCAGCCCGCCAGAGCCCTCTCAAGTCTCCCCAGACAAGACACTTCAGCGCCCGCCTCAACCATCTCCCTTATGGCGGCCTCGGCGTCGCCGGGCGCGGCATCCACGCCGCGCACCGCATCCATCAGCAACGTAACGGAAAACCCGGCGCGCAGCGCGTCGAGGACCGTATTCTTCACGCAATAATCGGTAGCGATTCCCCCTATGTAGAGATGGGTGACACCCGTTTCCCGGAGGGAAGCCTCAAGCTCCCTGCCGTCCTCCGTAAACGCCTCGAAGGAGGAATAACCGTCCCGCGAGGGGTCCATCCCTTTGGAAACGACCATTACGTCCGCTGGAAGCCGAAGGTCCGGATGGAAACGGGCGCCTTCCGTGTCCCGCACGCAGTGTACCGGCCACGGTCCCCCGGCCCGCCTGAAGTGACGCGAATCCTCCGGATGCCAGTCACGGGAGGCGTACACGGGCAGGCCGTGTCTTTCGAACAGTTCAACATAGCGGTTCAGAACGGGCACGACCTCATCACCGCCCGGCACGGCCAGACTGCCGCCGGGACAGAAGTCAATCTGCACATCCTCAATAATCAAGGCTGATCCTTTTACCATCGTTTTCTCCTGCATCCCGGCTGCGCGGGGTTTCATTACGCGTGGCAATTTACGTCAGGCATACCCGCGCTGCACTTCATCAATGAGCCTTGACCGCAGTTCGTGCAGGCCCTGACTCATGGAAACCTTGTAGATGTGAGGATTCTCCAGCCGAACCACCCCCTCGGGCAACCGCTGAATCTGCTCCCGGCACAGGTCCGCCATCGCATCCAGGGATGGAGAAGGCGCGATTTGTTCACCCCCGTCCATCACCATTGACCTGATGTCCACCAGGCTGGACCGGGCCGGAACCGGCTTGTTGCGGCATGGGTTCGCTGGGTCGTAGACCACGTCGCCGGGACACGGGGATTCTTCCTCCCGGCACATAACGTCCATCAGGAACATCCCTTCGCTGTTGACTGCCCGAAGCAGACGCTTGCGGTCCGGAATGGTGCTCTTGGAGATATCGCTGGTCACCTTCAGCCTGGGCGTGCCGTTATAGCTTACCAGCTTGTAGACCCCGCCCAGGGCGCCGCCCCCTTCCCCGTGACAGGTAGCGAGCCTGGTGCCGACACCGTAGATATCCACCATCCCTCCCCCCTCACGCAGGGAGCGGATGATGTATTCATCCAGTTCATTGGAGGCCAGAATCCTTACCTCGGGAAATCCGGCCTCATCGAGCATGCGCCGCGCCTCCCGGCTCAGATAGGCAAGGTCCCCGGAATCGAGACGCACCCCCAGCAGGCGATGTCCCTTCCCGCGCAGCTCGCGGGCCACGGTTATGGCATTGGGCATCCCGCTTTTGAGGGTATCATAGGTATCCACCAGAAGGACGCAGCCATCGGGAAAGACATCGGCATAGGCGCGAAAGGCGGAAAGCTCATCGGGGAAGGCCATGATCCAGCTATGGGCGTGGGTCCCCTTAACCGGGATGCCGAAGGTCTTCCCCGCCAGGACATTACTGGTGCTCCGGGCGCCGCCGATGTAGGCCCCCCTTGCGGCGCTCAGCCCCCCGTCCGGACCCTGGGCGCGCCGCAAACCGAATTCGATCACCTCTCTCCCGTCCGCCTCGACTGTTATCCGCGCGGCCTTGGTGGCCGCAAGGGTCTGGAAGTTAATAATATTCAAAAGCGCCGTCTCTATCAGTTGCGCCTCCGCCAGGGACGCCTCCACGGTTACAAGGGGCTCACGGGGAAATACAACCGTCCCCTCAGGAACGGCGACGACCCTCCCCCTGAAGCGGAACCCCTTCAGATACTGAAGAAAAGCGGGCTTGAAGATCCCGAGGCTCGTCAGATAGGCGATGTCATCATCGCTGAAACGAAGTCCGGCAAGATAGCGGAGCGCCGGATCGAGCCCGGCAAACACCGCATACCCCCCATGAAAAGGCGAGGTCCGGAAAAAGAGGTCGAACACGGCGGGGGACTCGCACATGCCTTTTTCGTGATACCCGGCAAGCATGGTCAGTTGATACAGGTCCGTAAGAAGGGCCGAACAGGGCATGGTATCTCTCCTTTTGGTCTCCGGTGAGTTCCGGATTCCGGTATACCACAGGATCCGTCCCTTGAACAACTCTTACCATTTTCCATACAGAATAGCGCAATCCGGCGAAAGCTCTTGCACGAAGGGGCATCCCCGGTATATTTTCAAGGTCTGAACAAGGAGCTTCTGCAAGCGGAAAGGCGGAACGGTGAAAATTGATACTCCATTCATAAAGCTGGACGGTTTTCTGAAGGCGGAAAACCTGGCGGCGTCGGGCGGGGAGGCGAAACTGCTCATCATTGAAGGAATGGTAAAGGTAAATGGTGAAATCGAGAC
>CAYMFO010000122.1:0-2224 GCA_964389825.1 uncultured Geobacter sp.
CTCTCCCGCTGGGAGAGGGTTTCAAAAATGTCCCTTCTCCCCAAGGGAGAAGGTGCCCAGCGGGGGCGGATGAGGGGGCTTATCGCATGACGCAAAAACTTAACCGGACAAAGCTGCTTTTATATCTCTGTGTTCTCTGTGACCTCTGTGGTTGAAATGCCGTTTTCAGGTTAAATAGACTCGGCGGTTGGAGACATCCCTATTCACTCCGGATGACCCCAACCGCCGTTTTCATATCTACTGGATAACGGGCTTCGTCAGCACCCCTTTTACAGGGATGCGGTAAGAGCCGGGGCTGGCCTGGTACCGGGAGAGAAGCATGAAGACGAACTTCTGGCGCTCGAGAAATTCCGGTTTCGGCATCAGTTCCAGGGTCAGATCAAGGGGCGCGTTGGCCAACTGGCCGGAAACGGGCAACGTGCCGCTCAGCCTGGAATAGATCCCGTCGCCCTGGAAGGTAAGGCTCTCCAGCCTCCCCTTTCCTTCCGCGACCCTGAACATACCCCTGACGGATGAATAGGAGGCGTCCGGCAGCGGCATTTCGCCGACCTTGATGGAACTCACCTCGGTGTTCCGCGCATCCAGCTTTAACTCCCCTCGCATCCTGCTCCCTTTACCGCTGAAAGAACCCTCCACAAAGAGCCCGCCTTTCACATGGGCGCCGGTGGCGGTCGGGAAAAAGGGGATATCCTCCAGTCGGATTCCTGAACCGTGGATGGAAAGGGCACCGCTCCGGGGCTGATAACCCAAACGGAACTCTCCTTTTCCAATCCGGCCCCGCAAATCCACCGCAACCCGGCCTATCAAGAGGGGAAGGATCTTTACGCGCGCTGACGCGCGGTCCAGCTTCAGCAAAACACCCCGCCTGTCGCCCAGTTGCGCGTTTTTCGCCTTGATTCCCAGTGGAAACGACTTGCGGAAACCGTCCGCGCGAAAGGCATACCCCTGCCTTTCAAGCCCCCTGACAAGGGCCTCCTCGATCCGCGAGGCGGGAACAAGATGAATGGCAAGTAGCGGAAAGAGCAGAAGCGCTCCGGCGGCGTAACAGCATATCTTCAGAATGGCTTTTGTTCTCACTTCGGCCCCTGGGGCGCCCCTTTCAGAAGGGCGATTACCAGCGTCAGGTCAAGACGCGCCGGATCATCGAACCGGGTCTTCAGATTCGCCTTCTTCACGACAACAGGCCGGTCCCCATTCTCCAGCC
Source organism: uncultured Geobacter sp. (assembly GCA_964389825.1). GTDB lineage: Bacteria > Desulfobacterota > Desulfuromonadia > Geobacterales > Geobacteraceae > RPRC01. The sequence goes on from CAYMFO010000122.1 coordinate 1,205, forward strand.
GATAGAGGAGGTTCACGGCCTCGTTTGCGGTAAGGCCTTCCAGTTTCACCTCGGCGGCATCTTCGGTAAAACCTTCACGCGCCTCTCCTTTCAGAGGGGTGACGCGGCTTGATTTACCCTTTATCCCCGCCTCATCAATGATCCTGGCGGGCGAATCATCGGGACGCACAGCCGCAAGTCGTCCAGCAAACTGCGTGGACGTCGTCTTCGCGGTCAGGTAGCGATGTTTCAGACTCATCATCTCCACCAGATCCGACTCCCTGGCCTTGCGCTTTTTTTCCATGGAGGCAATCCGCTCGTTTGCGGCGGTGAAGAGGATGAGAAGCAGCAGGACAGCGGCTATACCAGCGCCCCAGACGAGACGCTCCCGCTGCCCCATATTCTCGTAGCGCTCCTTGAGAAGGTCCAGGTATTTCATTTCGTTTCCTCCGCGAGGGTTCCCCGGAAGGAAAACGAAACGCTTCCGTCCGGCCTGGATTTCACCTCGCTCACCTCCGACGAGGCAAAGAGCCCGGCAAGCCTGGTCTTGAAATCATTCACGGCCTGGTAGGAGCGGGCGTCTCCCTTCAGGATGACCTGTTGCCCGTCGATCTCCAGCTCGTACGCTCCGCCGATATCCTCGCCTTTGGCCAGGGCTATGCCGTTCATGGTCGGAAGCAGATTCCGGGATGAGACCCCGCCTCCCAGGCGCCGGATCTCGGACTTCAGCTCGGACACCTCATCCACCGCCTTCTTTCTGGCGGGAAAGACCTCCCGGTATATCTGGCCGATGGATTTGTTCAGTGAAGAGAGGTCTCGGTGGACAAAATAGAAGCGAAGTCCCGTTTCTCCGATCAGCAGCAGCAGCAGAAGACCGGCCAGGAGCGCGGTCAGGCGCAGTTTTCTTTTAAGAAGCTCCCGGCCCGCGGTATAGGCGAGCGGGCCGTGCCGGAAATTCACGGGCTCGCTCCTCAGGGTTGAGCACGCCAGCGCCCATGCCCCGGCATGTTCCAGCGCGGTTCCCCTGTCAGGAAACGACGC
>CAYMFO010000122.1:2324-5508 GCA_964389825.1 uncultured Geobacter sp.
GACCTTCTTCAATAATCAGGATATCCATTACAATTCTCTCCAATACAGAACCTTTGTCCGTGAATCCCCGGTCCTGACCACCGCTTCCACAATCCGGACGGTATCACCCACCTGGGCGCGGGACTGGATGCGGAACACGCTCCCCTTGACAACGATCTTCCCCTGGAGGGCAATCCCCACCGTTTCCATCCCGGATATCCCCGCTACCTCCGCCGCGCTCTTGATGGGCGTCTTTTTCCTGTAGTCGATGATCCGTCCCGCCAGTTCAGTTGTCATAGCCGGGTCGAGAACGGCAAGCAGTTCCGCCGGGGCGGTATTGATGTTCACCTTGGAAGCCGTCCCCCCCTCGGCGTCGCCGTAGATGGTCACGTAAGGAAAGAGCTTCGTCAGTATCGCCTCGCTGAAACCGGACGCCATCCGCAACTCTTCGTAGGTGACCAGCGGCGCGTTGGCCGGCTCGCGCGGAGGCGTCAGCGATTTGTAGTACCCGGTTTCGACGCCCCTGGAGCGGGGGATGTCGTCGGTATCGACCCAGTCCGCCAGCTTGTCCGCCAGGTCCGGCGCCAGTTTCAGACCTTCCAGGAGTCTCTGAAGGATCTCGTAATACGGCTCATTTATGGTTCCGTTGGCAAAGACAACGGAATTGAGATCCAGCTTCCCCGTCTCTTCGGTGATGGTAACGGTAAGGGTCCCTTTTTCGTCTTCGAGCTTCTGGGGGGTCGCCCACTGGTCATTAAGAGAGGTATATTCATTCTCTTTCAGGGCGGCGCTCAGGAGCTTCATCGCGACCTCCGCGCCCGAGGCGGCGGCAAGGCCGGCCTGCTGGGCATCGGCAAAGCTCTGGCGCAGAGAAGTATCGATAAAGACATCATGGACGAACTCTCCGGTAACCGCCACCAGGAGCGCGGACACGATGAGGGTTATGACCAGGGCAAAGCCCTTTTCACCTTTCATGACCCGGTCATCCTGGGAATTATGACGGCGGTGAGAGGAGTTTTCTCGTCCTCGCCCGGAAGGAAGACGCTGACGCGGATGGCGGCCGGCAATCTGCCGTTCAATTCCGTGTCCCAGCTCTTGACCCACGATTCCCCGTCATAACACTCCACGAGAAAACCGTCTATGATACCCGTAAGGGGGTAGGAAACCGGTTTCCCTTCCACGAAAACGTCTCTGGTCCGGCGGGAGAGAATGATCCGGTCTCCGATCTGCTCCAGGGGTTCGTAACGCGCGCGCATGATGTCCGATGAAGGGACGCTGCCGCGAGCGGGAACCGTAAAGCAGGAGAATTCCAGGACTGAGGCATGCATGCCGAAGACATCCCGATCCTCCACAAGAAAACGGAACCGTTCCTTGTCCTTGGCAAAGTAAACGGAGGAGAGCTCCCTGCGCAGCATATCCAGGGTAATCCTCGCGTCGCGCAGGGGCTCGCCGCGCTCCCTGACCGCGGTGGTCCCGCGCATCACCGAAAAAAACGTGCCGTAGAGGGCGATGGTGAGGAGCGCCAGCAGGACCATGGCTATCAGTACCTCTATGAGCGTAAAGCCGCCTTCGGCGCCTTGGCGCGGCCACCCCTCTCTAGTCCTTGTGGGCCTGATATTTTTCAAGGGAAAGCGTTCTCCTGTCGCCGCCCCAGCTCACCGTGACGGTCACACTCCTGAATCCCGGCACGGCAGTGGCCGCGGTCGCCGTCTTCCAGGAGTAATCCGGCCATTCCGGCCCAAAGGTACCCCCGGTTTTTCGGGTATCTTCCCCGCTGTCGGGAACATCCAGTTCCTCCATCTTCGCCCTTGCCAGGAGAATCGCTATGGTCTCCTCCCGGTCGCGGGCCGCAATGGACAGATGGTAATTTACCGCGGAGATCACGGTAAGCACGACCCCGGCCATGATAGCCAGGGACACCATCACCTCCAGCAGGGTAAAGCCTCTCAACGGACCTCCTCCTTCTCCTCCAGGGAGAAAACCCGGTCCTGGTCCGTACCGGAAAGGACCCCCTCGGTGTAGCTTTCCGCCAGCTCCACGCGGCCGCTCCCGGGATAGACCGCCACGGTATAGAAGCGGTCGCCGTCCTCTGTTTTCAGGTGGAAAAGGAGGAAATCATCGGCGCCCAGAGGGCTGAAATCCAGGACCGCCTCCCCCTCGGAGATCTTGCCGAGGCGGGAAGAGGTCACGTCCGCGAAATAGATCCCTTCCTTGAGGGAGAGATTGCGGAGGAGTCCGTCCGTGACCTCCGCCTCCTCGTCGTCGGGAAGGAGGCGGGTAACCCGCAGCGCGCCGTCCAGCAGTGTGATGCGAAGACGGTAATACTGTTTTGTGGAGATGGCCATGTCCTGGATGTACCGGATGGTTCCGGCCAGCGAGCGGGCCGAGGTCTTCAGGTCGCCCTCGTCACTGAACGGCAGTCGCGGAACCACCAGCAGGGCCGCCACGGAAAGGATGGTTATCACCACCACCAGTTCAATCAGGGTAAAGCCCGCGGACCCGCCGATGCTCTTGATTCTCCTGGTCCCAATCAAAGGCTGTTTTTCCCCTGTCCGCCCCTCGGGGCGAGTATGCAAATTCCGATCTGAAGTCAAGAGGACCCTTTTTCCCTCTCCCCCGCCCCTCTCCCGCAAGGGGCGAGGGGTGAAAACCTGGACCTCTCCGAAGGCCGGGTAAAGGGTAAGGCAGGGGAGCGCGACGTCATACTGAAGGGAACACGGCTACTGAAGATTCCAGCTCTCGATATCCGCCGCGTTCTTGCCTTCCCCCCCTCTCACGCCGTCCGGCCCGTGGGAGGAAAGGTCGAAGTCGCCGTTCTCACCAGGGGAGAGATAGATATAGTCGTTGCCCCACGGGTCCTTGGGCACGTTCTTGCTTTCCAGATAGCCGCCCTCCCGGTACTTCTTTGGAAGAACACCGGTAGTCGGCTGGTTCACCAGGGCCTGAAGGCCCTGTTCGGTGCTGGGATAGACGCCGTTATCAAGTTTATAGAGCTTCAGCGCCGTCTCCAGGTTCTTTATCTGGACCTTCGCGTCAGCGATCTTGGCGTCATCGGTCTGGCCGATAATCTTGGGTCCCACCAGCACCGCCAGCATGCCCAGGATCACGATGACGACCATTATTTCAATAAGGGTAAAACCGGCGCTGCTCCTCAATACGTTTTTCATCAAACACCTCCTGTGTTGCGATACGTTTACAACTATTC
>CAYMFO010000123.1:0-5432 GCA_964389825.1 uncultured Geobacter sp.
CCATACCATTGCCTCAGGCCACGCCTATTCCACGGTCAATGAAATGGCCGCCGAGGCCGCTCGCAAGGGTTTGCGGGCCCTTGCCCTGACCGATCACGGCCCCGCCATGCCGGGCGGACCCCATCTCTATCACTTCGGCGCCATGCGCTTCATTCCCCCCTGGATCTCCGGGGTGAGAATACTGCGGGGAGCGGAGGCGAACATCACGGGCGCCGACGGCGCCATCGACCTTCCTGAAACCTACCTGGCGAGGCTGGATTATGTAATGGCTGGTTTTCATGCGGGATGCGGCTTTGACGACATGGGCCGCGCCGCCAATACCGATGCGGCGCTGCTGGCCATGCGGAACCCACTTGTCCGGGGGATAGCCCATCCCGGAAACCCGGAGTACCAGGTGGATCTGGAGGCCCTTGTCCAGGGCGCCGTGGAAACCGGGACGGCCCTGGAGATCAACAACTCGTCCCTTTCCGTAAGCAGGCAAGGGAGCAGGCATAACTGCGAACAGCTGGCAAGACTGATCGCCCGCAAAGGGGCTCTGGTGGTGGTAGGAAGCGACGCCCACATCGCGCAGGGGGTGGGAGAGTTCGGCGACGCGATTGCCGTGCTGGAGAAGGCCGGAGTCGCCGAAGATCAAGTGGTGAATTCATCCTTCAGCCGGTTGATGGAGTTCCTCGGAATAAAAGAGAATCCGGACATTTGAGGCTTGCGGCCCATCCGGACGCGTAATTCAAGCCGTCCCGCCGCCGGGGTTGTCTCCACCCCGAGGTTTCAATGGGGAAGCTACGTCCTGTCCAGTATATCCCGAACCTTGGCCAGTAACACGTCCGGACTGAGGGGTTTGGCCAGGAAGTCGAATTCCTGATCGATGCCCGCCGCCCCTCCGAGGATGTCTCCCGTGTATCCACTGGTAAACAGCGCCTTTGTCCCTGGACGGATCTTGCGTATCTCGTCATAGACCTCCCTGCCGTTCATCCTGGGCATAATGACATCCAGCAGCAGCAGGTCTATTGCATCAATGTTTTCCAGAAAAACGTCCAGGGCGTCAACGCCGCTGGCCGCCTCCAGAACCCTGTATCCGCATTCTTCCAGAAGTTCCCGATTAAGCCGGCGCACATCCTCATCGTCTTCGGCTATGAGTATAGTCTCGGTGCCTGTCCGAACATCGGGTGGCGTCGATTCCAGCCTCGCGGTTTCTCCCTCCCCCGCCAGCGGAAGATAAACGGAAAATTCACTTCCCTTTCCCTGACGGCTTGAGACATCTATGAAGCCGTTGTGCTGTTTTATGATGCCATAGACGATGGCCAGACCAAGGCCCGTTCCCTTTCCCGGCTCCTTGGTCGTAAAAAACGGCTCGAATATCTTTTCCTTGACGGCGCTATTCATACCGGCGCCTGTATCTATTACGGAGACGCGCGCATAATTACCCGGTTCTCCCGAGGACCTTGTCTGAACAAACTCCCTGTCCAGATGTACGACCCTGGTGCGTACCGTCACCCTGCCGCCTCTGGGCATGGCATCCCGCGCATTTGTCACCAGGTTCACCAGGACCTGCTCCATTTGGCCTTCGTCCGCCAGGACCATGATCTTCTCATGCTCCAGTTCCGTGATGAATTCTATATCCTCCCGGATCAGCCTGGACAGGAGCTTTCCTATCTTTTCTATGGTTTCGTTAATGTTTACGTGGCACGGGTAGAAAATCTGTTTGCGGCTGAAGGTGAGGAGGCTGCGGGTGAGAGTCGACGCCCTTTCCGCCGAGGTAAGAATCTGTGAGGAGAAGTGGCGGAGCTGGCTGTTTTCTTCCGTCTTCATCACCATAAGATGACTGAAACCTATTATTGCCGTAAGGATATTATTGAATTCATGGGCCACCCCTCCCGCCAGCTGGCCGATGGCCTCAAGCTTCTGCGAGTGGTTCAACTGGCTTTCCAGTCGCCTCTTTTCTTCCTCGGCCAGCTTGCGGTCCGTTACATCCGTTGTGGTTCCCGTCATGCGGAGTGGCCTGCCGGATTCGTCCCTTTCCACCACCTTGCCGCGGTCGAGGATCCATTTCCAGTCGCCTGAGCGTGCCCGCATCCGGTATTCCACCGCATACTGGGAGGTTGAGCCTTCCAGATGGCGTCTCAGCATATTTCTGACGTAGGGCTCGTCTTCAGGGTGGACAAGCTGCTTTCCCCTGCCGTAAATGTGCTCGGCCTCGTTGAATGCATAGCCGAGAATCTCGGTCCACCGGGGGCTCAACTTTATCTCCCCGGTAACCATGTCCCAATCCCAGAAGCCGTCGTTACTCCCTTCCAGGACCAGCTTCAACCGTTTCTCGCTCACTCTCAGCTCACGTTCCGCGGTCTGCGCCTCAACAAGCGCCTTTTGCAATTGAGCCGTTCTCTTGTCGATCTCCCGGTCCATCTGGGTCACCAGCCGGTTTCCGGCAATGATCTGGCCCAGGCAATTGCACCATACCAGGAGGAGGCGTTCATGCCATTCATTGAAAAAATCGGGGAGCGAATGGGAGACATTCAGTACGCCCAGTACCTCGCCTCCAATCTGGAAGATGGGAACGCTGATCAGGGAACCGATGGGCGGACCCGGAGCGACCTTGAAGCGGGGATCCGCGAAACAGTCCCGGCAGTGCTGGAGGGTTTCCGTCTGTACGGCCAGTCCCATGATCCCTACGCCGATGGATGCGTCGCGAAAGTCGGAGCGGGAATCCGGGCCGTCACCCTCGTCCTCGTTCATCACCCTGTCCCAGTCCATTCCCACGCAATTCACCAGGCGACTCCCCTCCAGGAGAAAAATGGAGCAGCGTTCCATGTCCACGTTCTCCATCAGTCCTTTGAGAGCCTTGCGAAGCATGATTTTAATGTTGGGCTGACGTATGCTGAGGGAGCTAAGGGTGCTCAGGGCGGAAAAGGAGTCGAGCAGGGAGATGAGACGTTCATTCAGGTCCGTGATGGCGGATTCTGAAAGATGGTTATCCATTCCGTTCTCCCGTTGCCATGTATGACGCCATGGAGAGCAAATTATCCAGTTGTCCGTCAATCTTCAGACGCATCCTGTCGATAATCTCCCGATCAATCCCGAGAAGCGCCTCCGTCTCAGGCTCCTGGCATATTCCCGTTCCCGTAAAAAGCCGCTGAGCCTGCCGTTCACAGTAGCCCACCAGGAGCGAGATCGGCCAGAAATCTCCCCTGTATTCCTTCTCCTTGTGATGCTCCATGACAAGAACCACATCCCTGGGGAGATGCCATTTCCTCGCAAGCCATCCCCCGGCCTGGGTCGGAAGAAGTCCCAGGACATTCCGTATCTTTTCGGTTGTCGATAATTCGGCCGTTTCGGTCCGGAATTCAAGGGCGGCCGAAAGATCTCCGGGATAGAGGTGGGCAAGAACAGCCATTCCCAGGTTGTGGAGCAGGCCGTTCATATGAATGTTGTCCAGATTCCACCGCAGAAACGGGGGGAGTGACTGGAAAAGTCCCTGGGACATCTGGGCCGTGGCGATGGCTGTGAACCAGTAGCGCTCCACGCGGAACCCCCGGCACTTCCTGATATCGAAAACCTCGCTCAACGTCACTCCCAGAACAAGGCTCTTCACCAGCTTGAATCCAAGGACTTTATATATGGCGTCATGGATGGTATGCACGCCCCCCGGCCAGGCGAAATAGGCGGAATTGGCCATTCCCAGGAGCCTGGCGGACAACTCGGGAGACTGCTCGATAATCTCGGCCATCTCCCGGACATCGGCCTCCGGAGGCAAGGAAAGAATCCTCTGCGCAATCATGGGAAGCGGCGGGATTTCCTTCAGGAGAAGGACCCTTTGTCGTATTTCCGATATTCCCGCGGACAACGGTTGCATCTGTTTTCCTTCTTGTCCGGATATTTTCATAAAAACCGGCGGATTGGAATTGCAGCAGTGACTTTTTTATATCACATGAATCAAGAACAGCCAATAATATTTTTCCCGATTCCCTGCCACCGGGTTAACTGTGTCGCGGTTCGACGGTTCATTCCTGTTTTTCGAATGCGTCCTTTTCCCGGCACTGGGGACATTTCCGGGGCGTGCAACGACCTTCCTTGGTAAATCCGCACTTGCCGCATTTCCATACCGCCATTATGTCTGCCTCCTGATCCATTTGTTTTTTGGTAACTATTCAAAATAGTTTCATAGCGGAGCACAACTTGCTGTTCCCCCATAACCCCTCACCCGGCCTTCGGCCACCCTCCCACAGGGAGAGGGTTCGTATTTTCCCTCGCCCTCCGGGAGAGGGTCGGGGGTGAGGGGAAAAAGCGCCGACTTGACTGCAAATGATGAATCAAGCGATTCGGCGCGGGGGCCTTTATCCGAATTTTCGTATTGTGTTGAATAGTTACGTATATTGAAGAAAGGGGCGCGGTTTCCTCGTCCGCATGTTCAGCATATCCTCGGCAACTGCTCTCCCGACAGCATTTCCACCGCCCGCATGCCTCCAACCACGGTCTCCATCCTGACCTTGCCGCCTCCCGGGGATGTAACTTCACCAATCACCGCCGACCCTGTTCCCAGGGGATGGCGGCGCATCCTCTCAAGGATGCCGTCAACGGCCTCCGCTGGGGCAAAGACCAGCGCCTTCCCCTCATTGGCCACGTAGAGGGGGTCGAGACCCAGGACGGCGCATACTCCGCGCACCGCGCTGTTTATGGGGAGGGACGCTTCATGGAGGGTTATGGTGACATCCGACTGGATTGCAATCTCCTTCAGCGTGGTGGCAACGCCGCCGCGCGTCGGATCGCGCAGCACATGGACATCCTCTCCCCCGGAGAGGATGTCCGCCACGATGCCGTTCAGAGAGGCGCAGTCGCTGCGTATCTCCGTTTCCAGTTCCAGTCCTTCCCGTTTCGCCATCACGGCAATGCCGTGGTCGCCGATGGCGCCGTTGATGATGATCCGGTCGCCGACCCGGGCATTGGCGCCGCTGATCTCCAGCCCGCGCCGGACGGTTCCGATGCCGGAGGTATTGATGAAGATGCGGTCCGCCTTGCCCCTGGGAACCACTTTCGTGTCACCGGCCACAATGGCGACCCCGGCCCGGTCAGCCGCCTCCCGCATGGAGCGGAGAATTTCGCCCAGCTCTCTTTTGCTGAACCCTTCCTCCAGGATGAGTCCGACGCTGATGGCCCGGGGCATCGCCCCTACCATGGCCAGGTCGTTTATGGTGCCGTTTATCGCCAGGTCGCCGATATTGCCTCCGGGAAAGAATATCGGGTCCACCACATAGGAATCTGTGGTAAAGGCAAGACGCGCTCCCTCATGTTCCAGTATTGCCGCGTCGTTCAGTCCCGAGGGCGGCATGCCGGACAGTGTTGGAATGATAAGCTCTTCCAGCAACTGGTGGGAGAGCCTCCCGCCGCTGCCGTGACCAAGCAGGATGAGATCGTTGTCCAATGGTTGCTCCTTTAAT
>CAYMFO010000124.1:0-5418 GCA_964389825.1 uncultured Geobacter sp.
CTCTCTCGCAAACAGATTCATATATTCGGCAACATGGGATGGATGCGCCGATAACAATGGATTCTGTACTCGAAGAAACATCGACATGTTGGTGGAAAGAGCAAGTGGAGGCGTGGGTTTGATAATCACCGGCATGGCTTACGTAAATCCGGAAGGAAAAGCTGCGCCGTGGCAATTGGCTGCATGCTGTGATGAATACATCGACGGACTGGCAAAAATGGCTGGAGCGATTCACGATGTCCAGGGAAAGGTTGTCCTTCAATTGGCTCATGGAGGTTGTTACGCCTCTTCAGCTCTAACCGGGCATGAACCATTGGGAGCATCTTCTAACGACACTGATAAATTCCCTCCGTGCCGGGAAATGACCTTGAAGGAAATTAAGCAAGTTGTCGAAGCCTTTGGAAAGGCTGCTGGGCGGGCACAAAAAGCAGGCTTCGATGGTGTTCAGTTGCATGCGGCTCATGGTTATTTGCTAAGCCAGTTTCTTTCCCCTTTTTTCAACAAACGGACGGACAATTACGGTGGCAGTATTGAAAATCGCGCAAGAATATTGCTTGAAGCATTTAAAGCTGTCAGAAATGAAGTCGGTGGGGAGTATCCCGTCTTCGTTAAAATCAATTCCGAGGATTTTGTCGAAGGTGGTCTTGCTGAAGATGAAATGCTTCTGGTATCTGCAATGCTCGAAAAGGCAGGCGTGGATGCGATAGAGATGAGTGGAGGGACTGTTTATGCTTCGGGGGCTCTCTCGTGTTTTAGGGTTGGCGCCCTGGATTCCCCTGAAAAGGAGGTTTATTACAAGGATGCGGCGGCTCGTTATAAAGCGAGAATCAGCGTGCCATTAATGCTGGTGGGCGGTATTCGCTCGCCCGAAGTATCCAGAAAACTGGTAAATGACGGCTTGGCTGATTATGTTTCCCTTTCCCGCCCGCTGATCCGTGAACCGAACCTGATTAATCGCTGGAAGGATGGAGATACTGCTCCGGCAGCTTGTATTCATTGCAACGGTTGTTTCGGACCCACATTAAAAGGAGAAGGTATACGCTGCATTTTCGAGGGGCAATAAGGCTAGTGACGGAACGGCATGTAATGCCGAAGAGTTCCCGGAAGCAGGTACAAAAAAAGTAGAATCCGTTTGTTAAGAATTAAACTCGGTCAACGCGGGAGGAGTAATCATCCCCTGGCTCTGCCGGGGGATGATTACTGCCATTCTTCTCAAAAGGGGGTAGTCAATGGAAGTTTTTTGCTGGTGTTAATGATGGGTTAGGGTTTTAACTTTTCTATTGCTGATGGCCGAAGGGGTCATGTAGCAGATCGACGGCCGCTGCCGTGCAGGTGGCGGGGCATCGTGACGCCGGCATGACCTAAAAACGGGCCGTCGGTACAATCCGGAAGGAGGCGGCGTGCCGGAACTCCCAGAGGTGGAACTGACTCGACGCAGGCTGGATCGGGAACTCAATGGCAGAAGGATCGAACAGGTGATCATCAGGACGCCGAAGCTCCGGTTCCCGATTCCCGCGGAGTTGGAGTCCTGCCTGCCGGAACGGGTGGTCCGCTCCGTGGAGCGGCGGGGCAAGTACCTTCTGTTCGACTGCGGGGCCGGTTGGCTCATCGTCCACCTGGGAATGACCGGCTTTCTCCGGCTGCTCCCCGGCATGACCGCCCCCGGAAAGCACGACCACTTCGACATCCTCTTTGCTCACGGTCCCCTCCTGCGCCTCAACGACCCGCGAAAGTTCGGCGCCGTGGTCTGGACCACGGGCGCCCCCGCAACCCACCCTCTCCTGGCGGGTGTCGGGCCGGAACCTCTGACCCCGGTCTTTAACGCCAACTATCTCTTCGCGGCGACCCGGTCGCGACGGGTCGCGGTAAAACAGCTGCTCATGAACATGGCGATTGTTGCCGGGGTCGGCAACATCTACGCCAACGAGGCCCTGTTCCGTGCCGGCATCCGCCCCGACCGGCCCGCCTCATCCCTGAGCCATACCGAATGCGGGCGTCTGGTCACAACCATCCGCGAGGTGCTCCAGGGGTCGATTGACCAGGGAAGCACCTATCGGGTGACGGAGGAGACGGTAGCCTACCATCCGCTGAACTTCGCGGTGTACGGACGGGAAAAGGCCCCCTGCGTCCGCTGCGGCGGCACGCTGGAAGAGATCCGGCTCGGCAACCGGAGCACGGTATACTGCCCCAGCTGTCAACACTGACCATCCCTGTCGGCGGTTGCCGCCGGTGACCATCACCCCGATAGTTGGCCGGGAGACCTGCCAGAACGGTTGCGACCAGGTCATTTGGAAGGCGCCGAACCGGGTCAACGGAAGCAATCTGCCTGCCCTGAAAGCCGCGCGAGACACGGCCGGCGGGTACCCGGAAAAACGCGGGCTGCTCATGCGCCAATGGAAAACGGCATGAAAAGGGTGTATCTGTTAACCGGTTGGCGCAAATCGCTATCCGGTCGCAAAAGAGAAGATACGGCCCGCGCCCGGAGAGGTTCCGGGACGACCGGGACACCGCATTGCAAAGGAGAAACAAATGAAACCAGGTTACGTCGTTATCATTGTATCTGTCTTCTTAACCATGCTGCTGGGCGGATGCGCCACGGAGTACGGACCTCGGAACTTTTTGGGTGAGGGATATTCGGAGGCAAGGATTGGGGCCAATATCTTTCGGGTGGATTTCGAGTGCAGTGGAGAGACACCGGAATCGTTGTGCGACGGCTACCTGTTCAGGAGGTGCGCGGAACTGACCGTGAACTCGGGGTTCGACTATTTCACCATGATCGATCACACCTATGATATCAGGCAGCAGTCGTACTATGTACCTGGGCACATGAACACGGTCATTACCGGGTCCGGCGACAAGAAAAAGACCTCCTATGTTTACACCCCCGGCTACACGGCGACGAAAAGCAGCCCGATAGCCTCGGCAACCATACGCTTGTCGGCGGGCCGGCCGGAGGGAAACAACCAGAATACCTTCGATGCCCGCGAGATCATGAAATACGCCTCTCCCAAAGACAAATAGGCGATAGGGAAGTGATATCTCGCTCTGCGCCGTGGCTCCCAGGTCCCTGGGTAGCCGGCGATCCTTCAAGCCTTTTTGGTGACGCCGAGTAGCAGGACCATATGATCGTCCCGCTTCTTGTCGTAGTCGATGAAGCAAAGATTGATGCAAACAGACACCGGGCATTTTAATGCTTGGAGAAGGTCACAAGTAGCTATGGGTATGCGGTTTCAGTCTGAAGCCGGAGGCTTCCGGTTTTTCCGGAGAGCTTTCAGAGCCCCCGAACTCGCAACCATTGATCCTGACGCCGTTGCCGCTTTCATCGTCGAGAGAGGACCGGTCACGGCCGCAGGCATCTGTAGCTATAAAAAAGACCTTTACCCCCGGCATGGTTGCCTGGATAAAGGTCTTGCTGACGACGTTTATTGCCCCCATCCCGGGTTATTCGGCAGTAATGGCGGGCTCAGGGCCAGCCATTACTGCCGTTTGCTACTTCACTTTACTGAGAAACAGCGCCCTTTACCTGGAGCGGGCGTGTCACAGAATTTATTTTTGGCGGGATGCTACTGCTGGTGGATCGCCGACAGTCGCCATGGATTGGCTCCCACGGGCCTGGTAAAGGTCCAATACTCGTGGAATTTCACGGGCTCGGTTTTGCTGCCGGATACAATCGCTCCGGTTGCGTCGTCGGTCGTATAATCAAGCAGGTTGGCATAAATGAGGGCTGTTACGTAATCCTGTCCCGATTCCTGCCACGCTTCCACGATCGCAACCTTCCTGACGGCGACGTTCTCCAGCCTGTTGATCTGCCTTTCCCGCAGCAACCGGTCCACGTCTGCCTGCATACTCTGCTTCATCTCGTCGGTCAGCAACCCGGATACCGGCGACAGATCCCGGTTCATCCAGCCCCCCTGGATCCTGAAGAAGATGTCCATGACAGTGTCGTTGAAACGGCTCTCATCAAAAGACGGGTCCATCTGGCGGATATGGTCCAAACCCGTATCCGCTTCGTCCGGCGCCTGCTCATCGGCCCATGCGCGAGAAACAGGGATCTCAGGTTCGCCCTGATATCCGCTCGGTGTATACGAGGCGGGCTGCGCGACGGCTTTTTTGTTCTTTACAAAGCGGTAGATCAGGTAACCTATCCCTGCCAGAAGCAGGATGTCGAACAGGCCTATCCCTCCGCCTCCCAGCCCTCCGGAGCCGGCGAAACCGAGGCTTTTGAACAGTAAACCACCCAGCAGTCCCCCCATGATTCCGCCCGCCAGGCTTCTCATGAAACCACCGCCAGGCTGCTGCGTCTGGCGGTAGGGGTTAAGGGCGGGCGCTGTCCCTTGCCGTGTCGGGCGGGGTTGGGAATAGGGAGATACCGGTCTGGAGTAGCTGCGCGAACCGCGGCTTCCGAACGAACGACCACCGCCTGCCCTGGCGTGTGCGGTGAGTTCCATCAGGGTGATACTCATAAACATTACGGCGGCCAGTACTGCAAATGCCTTGACGAGGTGTTTTTTCATGTGGTTGATGACTCCTTGATTGATGTCTCTTTCTGGACGCGCTACAGCATCCTTGACAAGTGATGGGCTTCCCGCTTTCCTTACTCCCCGGGCAAAATATGGTTGCTCAAAAAAAAGACCTCTACCCTGGAAATGGATGCCAGGATAAAGGTCTTGTCTGCGTTGTTGCGCCCCGGTCCCGGGTCTTTCGACCGTATTGACGGAATCCAGGTCGGCCTTGTCGGTGGCCGATGACTACTCCCCTTTACTCAGGACGAATTATAAGTTATACCATTCACCCATGTCAAGCACCTGTCCCGATCACGAAATGAAGGACGCGTGCACCACCTGCTTGATTGCAGGCATAATTGGATAGCAGCACAGTCATGAAGCCGTCCAGGTCAATCATGGGGAAACCTTTAGCGTCAGCCTTGGTTAATTCGTTGATCTTCACCTCGGTTCTTGATGATTTCATCTCTGCAGCTTGATGCAAAGCGACTTGGTGATTAAAGGACACCTTTTCAGTAACACTTTGAATGTCGTGCAATTATAATAAGGTGATAGAGTTTTATGCCTAATAGAATTTGTCAAAGGAATACCATGAAATACAAATCCATAATTATATTTTTTTTAATTATTTTATTTCCTGTAATTGCAAATGCTGGGGATGTGGTCAAAGTAGGTGTTCTGGCAAATCGGGGATATCATGAATGCGTCAAGAAATGGCAGCCCACAATGCGCTATCTTGAAAAGAAAGCTCCCCCTTATCAATTTGAACTTATCCCTCTAGCCTTCGATGATATTCTGCCCGCAGTGCAGCACAGAGAGATCGATTTCATCATTTGTAACTCCGCCATCTTTGTAGATATAGAAGCTATTTATGGCGCAACCGCGATAGCGACACTAAAAAACAAACTATTAGATG
>CAYMFO010000125.1:0-5415 GCA_964389825.1 uncultured Geobacter sp.
GGAACGGGATTCTGGCTCGTGCCGCACAGCATCACCGGAATCGCGCCGGCCGCCACCACCATCTCGACGGGGGAGTAAAGACAGTAGGTGCCGACCACGCGAAGGCCCTTTTCCTTTGCATCTTTCAGGGCAAGGACATTACGATCCCGAAGCGTTGAAATCTCCGTAAATGTCTTTGGTTTTGTCATGTGTTTGTCCTTTCGACACATTATCTTATTTTCCGCCTGCTTTTTACTTTTCACCCTTTGTTTTTACCCTTCGCGGCCAATCAGGGCCGCGCCCAGGGCGCCGACATACTGGGGTTCCGACGGAACATGCAGGCGTGTGCCGAGATGTGAGGTGATTACTTCGCGGATGTGGTTGTTCCGGGCCATCCCGCCGGTAAAGGTAACGGCTTCCCGGAGTGAAACCCGCCAGGCAAGGCCTTGAATGCGCCGGGCGATTGTGTCGATGATGCCCGCCGCGATGTTTCCCTTGGAGGCCCCTCGGGCCAGCAGGCCGATGACCTCCGATTCGGTGAACACCGTGCACATGCTGGAAAGGGGAACAGGTTCCGCGCCGACGGCCAGTTCGCTCATTTCGTCCAGAGAGACGTCGAGAATACCGGCCATGACCTGGAGGAAACGGCCGGTGCCGGCGGCGCATTTGTCGTTCATGATGAAATCGGCGACCGAACCGTCTTCATTAAGGGAAATGACCTTGCAGTCCTGACCGCCGATGTCGATTACTGTCCTCGTGCCTGGATTGAGGTGGTGGGCGCCCCGGGCGTGGCAGGTAATTTCCGTTACCCTGTCGGTGAAGATGGGAAGGGAGATCCGGCCGTACCCGGTGCCCACAATCGGACCGAGCCGGTCCATTGGGACGCCGGCCACGTCCAGCGCTGTCCGCAAGGCTTTCAGCCCGGCCTCCCCGGGGTCCCATCCCGTCAGTTCCATGGCCGCGCCCCTGATGCGGCCGTCGAAGACAATCGCCTTGGTTGCGGTGGAACCGATGTCGATTCCCGCGCTCAGTGTGTTTGTCTGTACTTTTTTCATTACAGCCGTATCACTGAATCCGCCTCCATGAGGCTTTCCACGGTGGTGAACATGTTGGTTGGCGCGCCAACCCTGAGTTTTTCCTTTTTATGGTAGAAATCGAGACAAATACCGCACGACAGGATCTCGACTCCCCGGTCGGCCAGTGTTTCCAGGGCTTCCAGCGATTCGGAGCCTTCCGATGTCAGCAGCACGCCGGAATTGAGGAAAAGCATCCGATCCGGCAGGCGTTCCAGATCGAGAAGCGTAATGATGAAATTCTTCATCAGCACGCGGCCCAATTCTTCGCCTCCGTTTCCCAATTGGTCGGAGGTAATGAGGATGATCCTTTTCCGCTGCTGTTCCGTTTCCGAGGGGGTGGCGGCTGGCGTCGCGTCTTCGCCTCCGATGGTCAGGACAAAGCCGTTCTCGAAAGGAGCTTCATGGACGGCATAGCCGCGGCCCGTTGCAAACCTGGTGACGTTTTCACGGGGCGCCCCTGCATCCACGATGATCTGAATGGTTTTGCCAGCGGCCTCTTCAAGGGCCCTTTTTGTTGTTATCACCGGCGCGGGGCATGCCATGTTTCTGCAGTCTATTTGTTTCATATTGATTCCCCTTAAGTTAATTAATGTGCCACCATGTTTCCCGCATGTGACAACCGGGAGATTCTAGGTTTATCCGCGCCTGAATTGCTCGAGGCTTTGAAAGACGGTTGGAAATACTCCAACGAAACAGCTCGTCAAGTCAAATTGATAATATTGATACCCTGATGCAAGTCCATCTGCTTTTTGAATAACCATGATGGCAGTCGCTATCGCAAAGGCATCTATGGATGGGTTAAGTTCAAGGTGTTGCATAATTTACGTTGTTAAGGTAGTATCGGCTCCACTGCTTTACAGGAGAACCGGAGAGTGCTTGGTTAATCCAAATTGAATAAGGAAGCGCGTCGGTCGCTGGTGGGCCGCCCGGTCTTCAAAACCGGTGTGGGGGGTGAGAAACTTCCCGGGTGGGTTCGATTCCCATGCGCTTCCGCCATTACTCTAAGTACTTAAAATTACTTACAATATAGCTGCTACCTCATAACTGGTATACATTTTGGTATACATTTTATGAGGTAGAGTATGAGCAGAACATCTCACCTAATCACCAGGCAAGGACGTTTCTACTACTTCGTTCGAGTACCATCTGATCTGCATCATTTCTTCAATTCATCATTCATAAAGAAATCCCTTAAAACAGCAAGGTAACCCAGCGCTGCCCTCTGACAAAGGCTGGGCGATTGGTTTTTCTCCCATGTTCATAATGGATGGCTGAACCGGGAGCTATATTTGACGATCTGAACACAATCGTATCGTCAATCATGAGAAACCAGCGTCGACGCGGGAACATCTGCAGTACAAGGCGAACCGTCTGACGCCCTAAGGCAACCCATGACCACTTTCCGAAGTGGAGCCATTTGTAATAACTGTTCCAGTGCCTGACGGCATCGATCGCCAGGTAGACGTCGGTCACAAACCCGGTCTGTGTCAGCATTGCCCCGAAGAGCAGTTCCAGAAAAGTTGGGACAGAACGTTTTGGGAGAGCCCCTGCCAGAAATGTGATAGCATCAAACAGGGCTCTGGGGATATGTCGGTATCCCTTGTAGTCCATAGCGGCCTCCAGAGAGAAAATGAATTTTCCTCTAGAGGCCGCGCCTTACTCGCTCTCAAACATAAAGTCGCGAGTAAGGCGCGGCCAACGATTTGGGCCTCCATGTCAAGAATTATTTTGTGCTTCTGCAACTTTTTTCAAAGAACGCGAAAGTCTAAAGTCCAGTATGTGAATATATAGTTATAGGCGCAAATTTGCGAGACCCCCTTCCAGGGTGGAACCGCGACGTGGAAATTTTCTTAGAGGACTGGGGGTGGCGCCGCAATATGATATGTTGTGAAGATGTGAGGCTGGCCTGTTTTGAGTATGGCTGTCCATTCGCTTTCAAGTAATATACAAACCGTCTGTCGTCAGGAGTCAGGTCTTAATTGAAATAATTTTAATGAAATTGGGTGCCGGGTTCTGTTATTAATGTTCAAGTTAATGAAGGAGCGTCCGGAATCGCTTAATTTATTGAGGCACGATACATGACACCGGAGCAGAAAGCGCGCATCGAGATCGACCGCATGCTGGTCGAGGCCGGCTGGCAGATTCACGACCTCAAGGACGCGAACATCCATGCCTGCCGTGGTGTCGCCATCCGGGAATTCCCCTTGAAATCAGGTCATGGCGAAGCCGATTATCTCCTCTATGTTGATGGGCAGGCGTGCGGAGTAATCGAGGCGAAACCTGCCGGATACACCCTTTCCGGTGTTGAAATCCAATCTGACAAGTACAAGCACGGTCTCCCCGAAGCGCTTCCTGCCTGGTTTCGCCCACTTCCCTTTTGCTATCAGTCCACCGGCATCGAGACCCATTTTACCAGCGGCCTCGACCCCGAACCCCGTTCCCGCGATGTCTTCTCCTTCCACCGTCCCGAGACGTTGGCAGACTGGCTTATGGATGCGCGCCCCACTGAGCCGGGCGTCGCCGCGGAGGACAGCCCTGTCTGGACGCCGCAAAGCTACCGCAGCCGCCTGCGCTGCATGCCGCCGTTGCACAGTGATGGGCTCTGGCCTGCCCAGTTCAGGGCCATCGGCAACCTGGAAAAGTCCCTGGCCGCTGACCGTCACCGCTCTTTGGTGCAGATGGCAACCGGCTCGGGCAAGACCTTTACCGCCGTCTCCTTCATCTACCGTCAGCTCAAGTTCGCCAATGCCCGGCGGGTGCTGTTCCTGGTGGACCGCGCCAACCTGGGGCGCCAGACCCTGAAGGAGTTCCAGCAGTACCAGTCGCCCTATACACCTTTCAAGTTCACCGAGGAATATATCGTCAACCATCTGCAGTCCAACCGCCTGGACCGCACGGCGCGGGTCTGCATCTGCACCATCCAGCGGCTCTACTCCATCCTGCGCGGCGAAGAGCTTGCGCCTGAACTGGAGGAGGAGTCGCTCTTCGATCACCAGAGCCTGTTCCGGGAACCGCCGCCGGTGGTGTATAATCCGGCCATCCCGCCGGAAACCTTCGACCTGATCGTCACCGACGAGTGCCACCGCTCCATCTACAACCTCTGGCGCCAGGTGCTGGAATATTTTGACGGCTTCCTGGTGGGACTGACCGCCACCCCCAGCAAGCAGACCTTCGGCTTCTTCAACCAGAACCTGGTGATGGAGTACCCCCATGAGGAGGCGGTGGCCGACGGGGTCAACGTCAACTACGATATTTACCGAATCCGCACCAGGATCACCCAGGGGGGCTCAGTCGTGGAGGCCGGACACTACGTGGACCGCCGCGAGCGGGAGACACGTGCT
Source organism: uncultured Geobacter sp. (assembly GCA_964389825.1). GTDB lineage: Bacteria > Desulfobacterota > Desulfuromonadia > Geobacterales > Geobacteraceae > RPRC01. Next base: position 4,397 of record CAYMFO010000125.1, read on the forward strand.
GTCCGCTGGGAGCGGCTGGACGAGGATCTCACTTACGAGGCTGGTCAGCTGGACCGGGACGTGGTGGCCGTGGATCAGATTCGCACCGTGGTCCGGACTTTCCGCGACAAGGTGCTCACCGAGATCTTCCCCGGCCGCAGCTGGGTTCCCAAGACACTGATTTTCGCCAAGGATGACTCCCACGCCGAGGACATCGTCAAGATCGTGCGCGAGGAGTTCGGCAAGGGGAACGACTTCTGCCAGAAGATAACCTACCGCACCACCGGAGCGAAGCCGGAAGACCTCATCGCTGCGTTCCGCACCAGTCCCATGCCGCGCATTGCGGTCACCGTTGACATGATCGCCACCGGTACCGACATAAAGCCCTTGGAGATAGTCTTCTTCATGCGCATGATCCGCTCCCGCTCCTTCTTCGAGCAGATGAAGGGGCGCGGCGTGCGGGTCATCAACAAGGACGACCTGCTGGCGGTCACCCCCGATGCCGTGGCCAAGGACCACTTCGTCATTGTCGATGCGGTGGGTGTCTGCGAGGAGGACAAGACCGATTCCCGTCCGCTGGAGAAGAAACCGACCGTATCCCTGGAAAAGCTGCTCCAGGCCGTTGCCTTGGGGAATTCCGAGAGCGAGGTAATCTCCTCCATTGCCGGTCGTTTTGCCCGGCTGGAGCGAAAGCTCGACCCTGCCGGGAAGGCGGACATCGAGAAACTGACAAATGGAAGGGGATTGAAGGAGCTGACCGGCGACCTGATAGCCTCAATCGACCCGGAACGGCAGATTGAGCAGGCCAGGGCCGATTTCGGGGTGAGCGACCCGACCGTGGAGCAGGTCAGACAGGCCGCTATCACGCTGATCCGGCAGGCGGTGAAGCCGCTCTGTGAGCCGAAACTGCGGGAGAAGATCCTGGAGCTGCAGGCCCGGGCCGATCAGGTCATCGACACGGTCAGCGCCGACGAGGTGATCGAGGCCGGTTTCGATGCCGAGGCCCTGGACAAGGCCAAAGGTCTGGTGCAGTCCTTCGA
>CAYMFO010000126.1:0-5394 GCA_964389825.1 uncultured Geobacter sp.
TGGTTGAAATGCCGTTTTCAGGATAGTTGACGTCCGGGGCGTTCCGCCGGAAACGGGGCGGCTGCATCGGGCCGTCCCTACGTCGCGTAGCTGATATCTATGATTTCATACTCCTTCAGGCCGGAAGGAACCTTCACCCGCACCGTATCGTCCAGGCGGTGGCCGATAAGGGCCTTTCCCACCGGGGACGAACAGGACATCTTGCCTAGTTTGATATCCGCCTCGTCCTCGCCGACGATACGGTAGGTCACCTCTTCATCCAGTGTCGTATCGTAGAGGGTAACCGTGGCGCCGAACACGACCTTGTCCGGTGTCATGTTGGACAGGTCTACCACGTATGCGCGCGCCAGTTTGTCCTTGAGTTCCTGGATCTTTCCTTCGATGAAGCCCTGGCGATGCTTGGCGGCGTCGTACTCCGCGTTTTCGGAAAGGTCGCCGTGGGAGCGGGCCTCAGCTATGTCCTGAATAACCTTGGGCCTTTCCTCCCTTATGAGGCGCTTCAGTTCTTCCTGAAGTTTGTCGTAGCTTTCCTTGGTCATGGGTACTGATTGTGACATTGTGGTGCAAGCCTCCTAAAACGTCAGGGGCAGCCGAATCGGCCGCCCCTTTCTTTTTTTCATTATAAATAATGTCCGAAATGAGTTCCGGACCCTCTACAGATATTCCTGGAGAGGTTTTACCTCCAGTTGGGAGCGAAGCATGGCGAGAATTCCGTCTACCGCCGCCTTGGCGCCGGCCGTGGTGGTGAAGTATGCGATATTGCCCACCAGGGCGCTTCTGCGGATGGAGAAGGAATCGGCCACGGCCTGGGCCCCGTGGGTCGTATTCAGCACCATGCTGATTTCGTTGTTCTTGATGGCGTCCACGATATGTGGCCGGCCTTCGGTAACCTTGTTCACCACCCGAACCGGGATTCCCCGTTCCTCCAGGTATGCCGCGGTCCCCCTGGTGGCTACCAGTTGGAAGCCGTTATCATACAGTGTTTTAGCCTGCGAGACAATATGTTTCTTGTCGCTGTCGCGGACGCTTATGAAAACGGCGCCGGACATGGGAAGCTTTACCCCCGCGGCAAGTTGGGCCTTGGCGAAGGCCCTGGCGAAATCGTAGTCGATCCCCATCACCTCTCCGGTGGACTTCATCTCCGGGCCGAGGATGGTATCCACGCCTGGGAACTTGACAAAGGGGAAGACCGCTTCCTTGACAGACACGTGCCGGGGTTCGATCTCCGACACTATCCCCAGTTCCCTGAGGGTCTTGCCCGCCATGACGCGCGCCGCCAGCTTGGCCAGCGGCCTGCCGGTCGCCTTGGAGACAAAGGGGACGGTGCGGGATGCGCGGGGATTAACCTCAAGGATGTAGATTTCTCCGTCCTTCAGCGCGAACTGCACGTTCATGAGACCCTTGACCTCCAGTTCCATGGCCATCAGTCTTGTCTGCCTCTTGATCTCCTCCATGGTTTCCCTGGAGATGGAGTAGGGGGGGAGGGAGCAGGCCGAGTCTCCGGAGTGTATTCCAGCCTCCTCGATGTGCTCCATCACCCCGCCTATAATCACCTCCCGGCCGTCGCACAGGGCGTCCACGTCGATCTCGATAGCCGCGTCCAGGAACTTGTCCACCAGGATGGGGTGTTCCGGGGATGCCTGGACCGCGGTATGCATGTAGCGGCGAAGGTCATCCACATCGTAGACGATCTCCATGGCCCGGCCTCCCAGGACATAGGAGGGGCGGACCACGACCGGATAGCCGATGCGTTCCGCGATCTTTTCAGCCTCCTCGAAGGAACGGGCCGTGCCGTTCTCCGGTTGACGCAGGTGGAGCTTGTGCAGCATCTCCTGGAATCTCTCGCGGTCTTCGGCCCTGTCTATGGAGTCGGGCGAGGTGCCGATAATGGGGACCCCGGCCTTTTCCAGGGCCACGGCCAGCTTGAGGGGTGTCTGACCGCCGAACTGCACGATGACCCCGTCCGGCTTTTCCTTTTCGACTATGTTCAGGACGTCCTCGTAGGTGAGGGGTTCGAAGTAGAGGCGGTCCGAGGTGTCGTAGTCCGTGGAGACCGTCTCCGGATTGCAGTTGACCATGATGGTCTCGTATCCGTCCCGGGCAAGGGCGAACACGCCGTGCACGCAGCAGTAGTCGAACTCGATTCCCTGGCCGATGCGGTTGGGGCCGCCCCCAAGGATGATGATCTTCTTCCTGTCCGTTGGTTCGGCCTCGCACTCCTCCTCATAGGTGGAGTAGAGGTAGGGGGTGTATGCCACGAACTCGGCGGCGCAGGTGTCCACCCGCTTGAACACCGGAATGATGTTCATGGATATCCGGAGTTTACGGATATCTTCTTCCGCGGCGCCCCAGAAGCTGGCGAGCATGAGGTCGGAAAAGCCGTATTCCTTGGCCTTTTTCAGGGTCTCCCGCAGCTCGGGCGCCTTTTCTCCGAACAGGCGCCGGGCCGTCTTCAGTTCATCTTCCATCTCGATGATCTGGCGGATGTTGGTCAGAAACCATGGGTCTATGGCCGTGATTTCATACAGCTCACGCTCCCGCATGCCGTAGCGGAAGGCGTCTCCCAGGTACCAGAGGCGCTCCCATCCGGGTATGCGCAGCTTTTCCATGAGCAGGGACTGTTCCTTGTACGTCAGTGCCCGCCTCGTCTCATCGCTGAGGTCGAAAAGCCGCGATTCGAAACCGCGGGAGCCTATCTCCAGGGAGCGGAGCGCCTTCTGCAGGGATTCCTTGAAGGTGCGGCCGATGGCCATGACCTCGCCCACGGACTTCATCTGCGTGGTGAGGGTGGCGTCGGCGGCCGGAAACTTCTCGAAGGTGAAGCGGGGGACCTTGGTAACTACATAGTCGATGGCCGGCTCGAAACAGGCCGGGGTCTCCCGTGTGATGTCGTTGCGGATCTCGTCCAGGTAGTAGCCGACGGCCAGCTTGGCGGCGATCTTGGCGATGGGGAAACCGGTGGCCTTGGAAGCAAGGGCCGAACTGCGGGAGACCCGGGGGTTCATCTCGATGACAACCAGGCGGCCGTCGCGCGGATTAACGCCGAACTGGATATTGGAGCCTCCGGTGTCCACGCCGATCTCGCGGATGATCTTCAGGGAGGCGTCCCGCAGGATCTGATATTCCTTGTCGGTGAGGGTCTGCGCGGGCGCGACGGTGATGGAGTCGCCGGTGTGGACCCCCATGGGGTCGAAGTTCTCAATAGAGCAGATGATCACCACGTTGTCCCTGGTGTCCCGCATCACCTCCAGCTCGAACTCCTTCCAGCCGATGACCGATTCCTCCACCAGGATCTCGCCGGTGGGTGAGGCCTCGATGCCGGCCAGGGCCATGCGCTCGTACTCCTCCAGGTTGTAGGCGATGCCGCCGCCGGTGCCGCCCAGGGTGAAGGAGGGGCGGATGATTGCCGGAAAGCCAACGGTCCTGATGATCTCCATGGCCTCGGCATGGTTGTGCGCCAATCCGGACCTGGGCACCTCCAGGCCGATACGCTCCATGGCCTCCTTGAAAAGGGTGCGGTCCTCCGCCTTCTTGATGGCCGGGAGTTTGGCGCCGATGAGCTCCACGCCGTATCTTTCCAGCACGCCGTTTTCAGCCACCGCCACCGCCGTGTTGAGGGCGGTCTGGCCGCCCAGGGTGGGGAGAATGGCGTCCGGACGCTCTTTTTCGATGATCCTTTCCAGGAAGTCCGGGGTGATGGGCTCCACATAGGTCCGATCGGCGAAGTCGGGGTCGGTCATGATGGTGGCCGGGTTGCTGTTCAGCAACACCACCTCGTATCCCTCTTCCTTCAGGGCCTTGCAGGCCTGGGTCCCGGAATAATCGAACTCGCACGCCTGGCCTATGACGATGGGACCCGCGCCGATAATGAGGATCTTCTTGATGTCGGTTCTTTTGGGCATTTCTACTCCTTATGGATGATTCTGAAAAAGGTGAAATCTCTCCTCATCCGCCCCCTGGCGCCCGCGCGCCGGAGCGCTGAGACGCGCCAGCGGAAGTCGCCCGGTCTCCGGGTGAAAGGGCGGCGCAACGCGCCGGGTGAGGGAGAAATAAGATTCTAGCTTCTGAATATGAAGAAGACCGCTCCCCCCAGGCAGCACCCGGCCCAAAGGTAGTCCAGCTTCAGCGGCTGCCCCATGTAGAACACCGCGAAGGGGACGAAGACCGTCAGGGCGATGACTTCCTGAAGGATCTTCAACTGGCCGAGGGAGAAGGCGCCATATCCGGCCCGGTTGGCCGGCACCTGCAGCATGTACTCGAAAAAGGCCAGTCCCCAACTGACGAGAACCGCCAGAAACCAGGGCGCGCTTTTAAGGTCCTTCAGATGAGCGTACCAGGCAAAGGTCATGAAAATGTTGGACAAGAGTAATAGAAAGATTGTTCTCATTGAGATTAAGTTCCGTTGAGGCGGCCTCCCGTAGCCGCAAGCCTTCGGGCCTGCGCGGTTGACTGTCCCTACAATTCCTGCACCCAGCCGTTCTCCAGCCCGAGCTCATCCAGGGCGTCCACCGCTTCCCTGTACTCCTCGCCGGTGATCCCGCGGCCGATGCCGGGGGTCTCCGAGGCCAGGTAGGCGGGGAAATACTGGTTCATAAGGGCAATATGGGTCTCGGTTCCCAGGTTTTCCGCGATCCAGCGCAGGGTTTCGCGGCTTCCGGCTCTTCCCTCAGGCAGGACCAGGTGGCGGATGATGACCCCTCGCTCGGCGATTCCTTCTTCGTCCAGTTTCAGATGCCCCACCTGCATGAGCATCTCCTTTACCGCCGCCCGGTTGTATTCCCGGTAGCCGGGCGCCGAGGAGAGCCGGATCGCCTGTTCATCGTCAGCGTACTTCATGTCCGGCAGGTAGATGTCCACAATCCCGTCCAGGAGTCGCAGCGCGTCCGTTTTCTCGTAGCCGCTGGTATTCCAGACGATGGGGAGACGAAACCCGCGGGGAATCGCCTGAAGCAGCGCCGCCAGGACCTGGGGAAGGTAATGGCCGGGGGTGACGAAGTTGATGTTGTGGACGCCCTGCTTCTGGAGCTTCAGCATGCGCGACGCCAGCTGGCCGGTGGTAATCTCCTCTCCGTTTCCCATCTGGCTGATGGGATAGTTCTGGCAGAAGCGGCAGCGGAGGGTGCAGTAAGAGAAAAAGATCGTGCCGGACCCCCGTGTGCCGGAGATGGGAGGCTCCTCGCCCCGGTGGACGTTGGCCGAGGCGATCCTCGGCTTCAGGCCCGCGCCGCAGAAACCGGTTTTGCCGGAGATGCGGTCAATGCCGCAGTCGCGGGGGCAGAGGTCGCAGCGTCGAAGCCGGTCATATGCGGCTTTGACCCGTTCGCGAAGCCGGCCCGATTGATAAAGGTCAATATAAGTCATGATTGCACGTAGGGGCGACCCGCCGGGTCGCCC
>CAYMFO010000127.1:0-5316 GCA_964389825.1 uncultured Geobacter sp.
CTTCCGCACCGCCTTCACCCTGGAGCAGCCGCTCTTTGACCCGGGTATCGGCTATGGAACGGCGCTGGCGGAGAAGGAGGCGGAAGAGCAGGGTCTCGCCTTTGGCCGGCGCAGTGAGGAGGTCGCGTTTGCTGTTTTCACTTCGTACCTCGAGGCGCAGCGGGCGCGGGCCATGCTTTCCGCGACGGAAGAGGCGGTACGCGACGCCCGGGAGCACCGGCGGCTGGCGCGGGCGCGAAACGCGAACGGCATGGGACTGAAATCCGACGAGCTCAGGGCGGGCACCTTCCTGGCGGAGATGGAGCAGCAGCATATCACGGCGCGGAACAATGTGGTGCTTGCCGGCATGAGGCTGGCCCTGGCTGCCGGAGGCAGGGCGGGGGAATCCCTCGATATCGCGGAACCGCTGTCGCCGCTGTCGCTGGGGAGCGAAGAGTTCACTACCCTGGCCCTTGAAAACCGCAAGGACCTGAAAGAGGCTGAAAAGGCTGTGGAGAAGGCCGGGGTCGGTGTCAAGCTGGCTGGAAGCGCTTTCCTGCCGACCCTTTACGGAAGCGCAGGCTACCAGATGAATCACCGGGATGTCCCATTCGGCCGGGATAACGACTCCTGGATCGCCGGGGCGAATCTCCGATGGGAACTCTTCGATGGATCGCGGCGTTTCGATGAACGCGCCCGTGCCTGCTCTCTGGAGTATTCCGCCCGTGAATACCTGGAATATCAACGACGCGAGGTGGTCTTTCAGGTGAAGGAGAGCCTTCTGCGCCGGGAAGAAGCGGAAAAGCGGCTGTCGATTGCCCGGTCTTCCCTGCGGGATGCGGAGGAAGCAGTGCGTCTGGTCACGAGGCGTTTCGCCAACTCCCTCTCAACCCTGGTGGATGTGCTGGATGCCCAGACCGCTTTCAACCGGGCCAGGGCCTCGGTGGTGGAGCATGAGGCCGGGTATGCCCTGGCAACGGCGCGGGTCTGGTACAGCGCGGGGATCTTTCTCCGGGAGGTCATGAAATGAGGATAGTGCCGTCAGGGGTCGCCGCCATGCTTGCCGTCATGCTTGCCTGCGCATCCGGTTGCCCGGACAGGGGCGAAGAGGCGAAGGAGTCCCGTCACGTTGTCAGGGGCTTGGCCCTGGAAACGGTCCGGCTCGTTTCCGTTCCCGAGCGGTTCGAGGTGTCGGGTACGGTGAAGGCTAAGAATCAGGCTCCGATTGCGGCCCGCATCTCCGGGACGGTTTCCGGTGTTCATGCAAAGGAAGGCGACCGTGTGCGGCGGGGCGGCCTGCTGATGACCATCGACGCCCGGGAAGCCCTGGCAGGGGCGGCCGGGGCCGAACATGCCGCGGCCGAGGCCCTGGCCCGCAAGAAGCTGGCCGACGTGACCTATGAAAGATTTTCCCGGCTGTTCGAGGAGCAGGCCGTTACCCGCCAGGAACTGGATACCCGCCGGGCCGAGCGCGATATGGCCGACCGGGCGCTGGCCAGGGCCAGGGAGGCTTCCCGGGCCGCGTCGGCAGTGGCCGGCTATACCCGGATCACTGCTCCCATCAGCGGTGTCGTTACGTCGAAATCGGTTGATCCGGGCGCCACGGTCTTTCCCGGCATGCCGCTGATGACCGTTGAAGAGGAAGGACGGTACCGCCTCGAGGTTGCGGTTCCCGAATCACTGCTGGGCAGGGTCAGCGCGGGCGCCTCCGTGCCGGTCGTGCTTGACGGCGGTGTGGACAACACTGTCGCCAGGGTAGCGGAGATCGTGCCGAAGGTGGATCCCGTGAGCCGGACCTTCCCGGTCAAGCTGGACATCCCGTCCACCGGCGCGCACTCGGGGCGGTTCGGGCGCGCCCGGTTGCCGGTGGGTGAAAAACGGGGCATCCTGGTTCCGAAAACCGCGGTGGTGGAACGGGGGCAGCTTACCTTTGTCTGGACCGTTGACAACGGGAATATCGCCCGCATGCGGCTGGTAAAGCCGGGTACTTCACTGGGCGACAGGATGGAGATCCTCGCCGGACTGTCCGCCGGTGAGCGGATCGTGGTCGGCGGAGTCGAGAAAGTTACCGACGGGGCGAAAGTAGAGTAATCAGGAAGAAGACTGAAGGCTGATGGCTGAAGGTTACTCCCCCGCCATTCGCCTTTTGCCCCCTCATTTTGATGGAGTTTTAATGGACAGACTCGGCATTGCCGGCGCCATCGCCCGCGCCTTCATCGATTCCAAGCTGACGCCGCTTATCGTAGCGGCGTCCCTGCTCCTCGGCCTTTACGCGGTCCTGGTGACCCCGCGCGAGGAGGAGCCGCAGATCGTTGTGCCCATGGTGGACATCTATCTTCCCCTGCCCGGTTCGACCCCCAGGGAGGTGGAGGAGCGGGTGGTCAAGCCCTTCGAGGGGAAGATGTGGGAGATTCAGGGGGTTGAGTACGTCTATTCCATGAGTGGTCCGGGCATGGGGGTCGTGACGGTCCGCTTCCTGGTGGGCGAAGACATGGAGAAATCCCTGGTCAAGCTCTACAACAAGGTCATGAGCAACCGGGGGATCCTCCCGCCGGGCGCCGGCGAGCCGCTGGTTTCACCCAAGTCCATCGACGACGTGCCGATCCTCACCCTGACGCTCTGGTCGGAGCGGTACGACCACCACACCCTGCGCCGCGTTGCCCGCGAACTGTGCGACGAGTTAAAGAAGGGCGTCCAGGTTGCCGAAACCGGGATCACCGGGGGACTTCGGCGTCAGGTGCGGGTGAGCCTCGATCCCGGGAGGCTGGCCGGGTACGGCATGTCGCCTCTACAGGTGGTCGCTTCACTGCGGAAGGGAAACGTCTCGGTCCGTTCCGGAGACTTTCCGGCAGGGAACCGGGACTACCTGGTGGCCGGCGGCGATTTTCTCGTGGACGCGGAGGCGGTGAAGCGACTGGTGGTTAACGTGCATGACGGCCGCCCGGTCTATCTGGCCGATGTGGCCCAGGTCCGCGACGGGCCGGAAGAGCCGGACCAGTACCTGTTTTTCGGCCTGGGTCCGGCCGCGAACGCAAAAGGAATAACAGGTGATCCCTGGAGGAACTATCCCGCGGTCACCGTCTCCGTTGCCAAGCGGAAAGGGGCCAATGCCACCTGGGTGGCGGAGGACCTGCTGAAGCGGGTGGAATCGCTCAAGGGCACGGTCATACCGTCCGACATCCAGGTCACGGTGACGCGCAACTACGGCGAGACCGCGCACGAGAAGAACAACGAACTCCTGTTCCACATGTTCCTGGCCGCCATCTCGGTGACGATCCTCATCGCCCTGTTCATGGGATGGCGCGCCGGGGCCGTGGCGGCCATCGCCATCCCCGTGACCCTGGCCCTGACCCTGCTCGCCTTCTCCCTGCTCGCCTTCTCCCTGCTTGGCTATACCCTGAACCGCATCACCCTGTTCGCCCTGATCTTCTCCATCGGCATCCTGGTGGACGACGCCATCGTGGTGGTGGAGAACATCCACCGCTACTTCACCACCACCCGCCTCAACCCCCTGGAGGCGGCGGTCCGGGCCGTGGACGAGATCGGCAACCCCACGGTGCTCGCCACCTTCGCGGTGGTTGCTTCCATCCTTCCCATGGGATTCGTCGGCGGGCTCATGGGCCCCTACATGCGGCCGATCCCGGTGGGTGCGAGCATGGCCATGCTCTTTTCCATGCTCATCGCCTTCATCGTGACCCCCTATTTCGCCTACCGCCTGATGAAGGGAGAGTCCCATTCCGGCGGCGATGCTCCTGCCGCGGAGTCTCGCCTTACCCGCTTCTACCGGACAATCATGGGCAGGCTCCTCCATGACCGGAAGGTCCGGAACGGTTTCCTGGCCGGGGTCGTTGCGCTGCTCCTGGTCGCGGTGAGCCTGCTGTTGCTCAGGGTCGTCACGGTCAAGATGCTCCCCTTCGACAACAAGAGCGAGCTGCAGGTGATTGTGGACGCGCCCACCGGAACGGCCCTGGAGGAGACGGCGCGGCTGGTCTCCGAGATGGGTGACGCCTTGCGGCGCGTTCCCGAGGTGACCGATTTCCAGACCTATATCGGCATCAGCGCCCCCTTCAATTTCAACGGACTGGTGCGCCACTACTATCTGAGGCGCGGGGCCAACCTGGCCGATATCCAGGTCAACCTGGTGGGAAAGTCCGAGCGCTCCGACCAGTCCCACGACATCGCCCGGCGTATCCGTCCGGTGCTGAAGAAGATCGCCGATCGCTACGGCGCCCGCGTCAAGGTCGCCGAGATCCCGCCCGGCCCGCCGGTGCTCTCCACCCTGGTGGCGGAGGTCTACGGGCCGGACCAGCGGACCCGGATCGAAATCGCCCGCCGTATCAGGGAGATATTCGCCAAGACCCCCGGCGTGGTGGACGTGGACTGGTACCTGGAAGACGACCAGACTATCTATACCTTTGCCGTGGACCGGGAGAAGGCGGCCCTGTCCGGTGTCTCCACCGACGACGTGGCGCAGACCCTGCGGGTCGCCCTGGGTGGGATGGATTCGGGGCTTTTGCACCTGCCCGAGGAAAAGGAGCCGACGCTTATCACCGTGCGGCTCCCGGTGGAGCGGAGAAGCTCGCTTGAGGCGCTCTCTTCCGTCTCCGTTCCGTCGCCGGGAGGAAACATTCCCCTGTCCCAGCTGGTCCGGGTGACCCGTGGCGTTGAAAACAAGAGCATCTACCGCAAGAACCTGAAGAATGCCGTGTACGTGACAGGCGACGTGGCCGGCGAGATAGAGGCGCCGGTCTACGCCATTCTGAAAATGGGCAAGGAGATAGACAGGATCACGCTTCCCGGCGGTTACCGGATCGGGCAGCTGGCGTCCCGGCAGCCCTGGAGCGAGGAGCGGCCGGCCATCAAGTGGGACGGGGAGTGGCACATCACCTACGAGGTGTTCCGCGACCTGGGGATTGCCTTTGGCGCGGTGATGGTCCTCATCTACGTGCTGGTGGTGGCCTGGTTCCGCAGCTTCACCACGCCGCTGGTGATCATGGCCCCCATACCGCTGACCCTGATCGGCATCCTGCCGGGGCACGCGCTGTTCGGGGCCTTCTTCACCGCCACCAGCATGATAGGCTTCATCGCCCTGGCCGGGATCATCGTGCGTAATTCCATCATCCTCATCGACTTCGCCGAGCTGAAACGGCGGGAGGGTCTGCCGCTGGATCAGGCGATCATCGAGGCCGGCGCCGTGCGCTTCCGCCCCATGCTCCTCACCGGCGCGGCCGTGGTGGTGGGCAGCTTCGTCATCGTCTTCGACCCCATCTTCCAGGGGCTCGCCATTGCCCTCATGTGCGGCGAAATCGCCTCCACCACCCTGTCGCGCGTGACCAT
>CAYMFO010000128.1:0-4996 GCA_964389825.1 uncultured Geobacter sp.
GAACTACCAGACTCACCATAAAGGTGACGATCGCATTATCTTTGTTTTGGAGTAAATACTTGAAAATTATAATAAAATTCTCTGTGTCTCTGTGGTAATTGCTTTTTTAGGTTTATGGGAGTGAAGGAGACACCGCGGCGGAGGAACTCTCCGGCCGCGGCTACCTGATCACGAACAGGAGGAAGAGGGCGCCCGCGATGATGCGGTATATGCCGAAGGGGATGAAGGTGTGATTGCTTACGAATCGCACCAGGACCTTGATGCCTACAATGGAAAAGATGAAAGAGACAATGAAGCCGATGAGGAGGTTACTCCAGTCGCTCCCCTTGAAGGCGGAGGCGTTTTTGTATACGTCGTAGCAGGTGGCGGCGAGCATGGTGGGCAGGGCCAGGAGAAACGAGAATTCGGCGGCCGCCTTCCGGTCCATGCGGCACACGAGGCCGCCGATGATGGTCGCGCCGGAGCGGGATACTCCCGGAACCATGGAAAGACACTGCACCACCCCGATGGTGAATGCGGCGCGGAAGGAGACGTCGGCCACGTCGTGAACCTCCGGTCGGTGGTCTCTCATGTAATACTCCATGACGAAAAAGGCGAGGCCGCCCAGGATGAGCGAGATACTTACCACCGAGGGATCAAACAGTTGTTTCACCATCTTGTAGAGGGTCAGTCCTATTACCCCGGTGGGGAGGAAGCCGACCGCCAGCTTCAGGAACAGGTCCTTGCGTGCCGCGAGTTTTCGCCAGTAGAGGCATGCCACCGCCAGGATGGCGCCGAGCTGGATCGCCACCTCGAATACCATGTGGGCATCCGTCTGGTCCAGACCCAGCAGTTCCGAGGCGAGGATGAGGTGGCCGGTGGAAGAAACCGGCAGGAACTCCGTCAACCCTTCGACGATGCCGAGAATAATTGCGTCAAAAGCCGTCATGAAATCTCCTGTAACTCCCTAAGATGTTAAAAACAGGCGCTTCGCGACAATACTGGAACAGAGAGGGGATATCAAGGGGAAATGGACCGCCCTGTCTCCGTAACACGTCCGCAACATTTTTTGTATAAATGAGGGGGGAAAGTATGCTATTTGTAATCGATTTTTATTACGCCCCAGCCTCCCGGCCGGGGAGTGGAGGAAACATGTTCGGACTTATTCCAAAGGATGAAAAGTATTTTGAGCTGTTCAAGGACCTGGCGCGGAATATCGTGGAAGGCGCGCGCCTTTTCAAGGAGATGCTGGATGATTTCAACGACCCCGTGGCGAGCCAGAAGCAGATCAAGCAGATCGAGCACAATGGAGACATCCTGACCCACGACATAGTGAAAAAGCTCAACAAGAGCTTTGTCACCCCCTTCGACAGGGAAGACATCTACGCCCTTTCCAGCGCCCTGGACGACATCCTTGACCTGATAGACGCATGTTCCCAGCGCTTTGTCATGTACAACGTGGACAAACCCACCCCCACGGCGCAGGAAATGGCCTTTCTGATCCTCAAGTCATGCCAGGCCCTGGAAAGCGCCATATCCATGCTGGGGGGTAACCTTGAGCAGATTAACCGCTACTGCGTGGAGGTGAATTCCCTGGAAAACGAGGCGGACCGAGTCTGCCGGGAGGCCATCAGCCGCCTGTTCGATGAGGAAAAGGACCCGATCCAGCTCATCAAGTGGAAGGAGATCTATGAAACCCTGGAGCGGGCCTGCGACAAGTGCGAGGATGCGGTGAACATCCTGGAAAGCGTGGTGCTGAAAAATGCTTGATTCCGCGCTGCTCCTGTTGTTCCTGGTAATCGGCGCGGCGCTGGTCTTTGATTTCATCAACGGCTTCCACGATACCGCCAACGCTATCGCCACCTGCATCTCAACCCGGGCGTTGTCTATCAGGTCGGCTATCATAATGGCCGCCGGCCTCAATTTCGCGGGAGCGATGATTTCCACCAAGGTGGCCGCTACCATCGGCAAGGAGATCGTCGACCCATCCAATGTCACCCAGATGGTGGTCCTGGCCGGCATCATCGGCGCCATTATCTGGGACCTTATTACCTGGTACTATGGTCTTCCTTCATCCTCCTCACATGCCATCATCGGCGGCATCATGGGCGCGGTGATAGCGCATGCCGGGATTGCCGCTCTCCATGGAGCCGGACTCAAGAAGATAATTCTCGCACTGGTGCTCTCTCCGCTCATCGGCATCGCCACTGGCTTCATCTTTATGGTCATCATGCTGTGGGCCTTCCGGAACAAGTCTCCACATGGGTTGAACAAGGCATTCAGAAAGCTGCAGATCCTGTCCGCGGCCTTCATGGCCTTTTCCCACGGCACAGCGGACGCCCAGAAGTCCATGGGGGTCATCACCCTCTCCCTTGTGAGCTATGGTTATATCGCCACTTTTCATGTTCCCCCCTGGGTAATGGTCGCCTGCGCCCTTGCCATGGCGCTGGGAACCGCCATTGGCGGCTGGCGGATCATCAAGACCGTCGGTCATGATTTCGTGAAACTGCAGCCGGTGCATGGCTTCTGCGTGGAAACCGCTTCCGCCGGGGTTATTCTGGGGGCCTCCGCGCTCGGCATGCCCACCAGCACCACCCACGTCATTACTTCATCCATCCTCGGGGTCGGCCTTTCAAAGCGGCTTTCCGCCGTGAACTGGCAGATTGCCTATCGTATCGTCTTTGCCTGGGTGCTGACCATACCCGCCTCCGCCGCTGTCTCATTCGTCACCTATCAAACGCTGAGCCCTTTTCTGGGCAAATAAAACCGCCAACAACAACTGAACCGGAGTGACCGCCGGCTTCAACGGAGAAATCGAAGGCTTGAGCCGAAAAGATGGAGTCATTGTTAAGTTGAGGATCGCGGAAACAGTTTCCCGGTGTCTTTCATTTCAGCTCTTCGCCGGTCTCTTCCATTTCCCGGGTCAGGAAGCTCTGGGCCTCGTTCCCGCGGCGAAAGCGGACGATGAGACAGTAGAGTACAGCGTATGAGATGATGGCCGCAAAGAAGCCGATCAGTGATGTCCCGATGAGGATCGGCAGCCCGTGAATTTCCAGCAGTTCCAGGCAATGCTTGAGGGTCAGATCCCCGATTACCAGTTTCTGCGGGGTCCTGCCCAGGATGAATTCGCCGATTTCGTAGCTGGCGATGAACACCGGCGCCACTGTTAGCGGGGTGTTTACCCATGTTCCGGTGATGCAGGTTATCTTGTTGATCCTGAGGATAAAGGCCGCCGCCAGGGCCAGCGTTGTATGCAGTCCAAAAAAAGGGCAGAAACTTATGAAAACCCCCACCGCGAAGCCCGCCGAGATATGTCCCGGGTGACTGTCCAGGGAGAGGATGTCCATTGCCCGTTTTTTCAGCTTTTCTTTGTTTATCAAGTGGTCCAACCTCCTGAGTCGCGCAAGTCTAAAACCCGTCGGCTCTTGCTGTCAACTGATTTTCCGGGGTCTTGGCGGACCCGGCGCGGTCTCGGAAAACGGCGGCTTGCCGGAGAAATTTTGCATTGACACCGTGCCCGACGTTCTTTACTTTTTACCTTGTTTCGCAGCCTGCCCGGACGGGCAAAAGGAGGTTATATGATCATCGTAACCGGTGGCGCGGGTCTCATAGGCAGCGCCGTCATCTGGAGACTGAATCAACTCGGCAGGGACGACATCCTGGTCGTCGACCACCTGGGCAATGGCGATAAGTGGAGGAATCTCGTCCCTCTCCGTTTCAGGGATTATTGCGAGAAGGATGATTTTCTGGAAATGATCGCGGACGGCAGGATTTCCTCGCGCCTTTCCCTGAAGGGAAAAAAGATAGAATCCGTCATCCATCTGGGCGCCTGCTCCTCTACCACTGAAAAGGACGCCAGTTATCTGGTGCACAACAACTTCGAGTATTCGAAACGGATGGCGCTCTTTGCCCTGAACATCGGCGCCCGTTTTATCTATGCCTCCAGCGCGGCCACCTATGGGGACGGAAGCCGCGGCTTCCGCGACGATGAATCCGCCATTCACCTTCTCACCCCCCTGAACATGTACGGCTATTCCAAGCAGCTTTTTGACCTGTGGGCTTTGCGCAACGGTGTTTCGGAGAGGATTGCCGGGATTAAGTATTTCAACGTCTTCGGCCCTAACGAATATCACAAGGGCGACATGCGCTCCGTTGTTCTGAAGGCATACGAGCAGATTGTCTCGACCGGAGGCATGGTCCTGTTCAGGTCCTGCCGCCCCGACTATGCCGACGGCGAACAGATGAGGGATTTCATCTATGTGAAGGACGCGGTGGAAATGACCCTGTTTCTGCTGGACAGAAGTGATATCAATGGCATCTTTAATATCGGCGGCGGCGAGGCCCGCACCTGGAACTCCCTTGCCGCGGCCATTTTCAACGCGTTGGAAAAGCCGGCGAATGTCACCTATGTGGACATGCCGGAGGCGATCCGTCCCAAATACCAGTACTATACCTGCGCCGACATGACGAAACTCCGCGCTGCCGGGTATGCCGGGGCGGGCACAACGCTGGAAGACGCCGTTGCGGACTATGTGAGAAACTACCTGATTCCCGACAAAAGGCTGGGAGAGTAAAAGATTCCCATTGACTCCTCCCGCCTGTTCCATCCATCTCTTCAAGAACCAGGAGGCGCCGATTGAAGGTCTGGTGTCTGTGCGCTGCGTTGCTGCTGTTTTTCCCTGCCCTGCTCCATGCGGGGCAGGATACCGTGACCCTCAGGGAAGCCATACGCCTGTCCCTGGAGCGGAATAATCTGCTCCAGGCGGCACGGCACCGGAAAGACGCCGCGGAGCACGGTGTCGCCGCCAGCCGCGGCCGTTATTTCCCCCGCATCTTCTTCGATGAAACCTTTTCCGCGTCCAATGCCCCGACCCGCGTCTTCATGATGAAACTGGACCAGGGGCGCTTCTCCCAGAATGATTTTCTCATCAATAACCTGAATCATCCCTCTTCAACCAGCGACTTCCGCACCGCCTTCACCCTGGAGCAGCCGCTCTTTGACCCGGGTATCGGCTAT
>CAYMFO010000129.1:0-4821 GCA_964389825.1 uncultured Geobacter sp.
CCCCTGACGCTCAATTATGACATCCGATGATGCGCGCCGGAAATGCCGCACGGTGTCCGGACCGCGCCTGATGAAAAAAGCTGGAGGTTTTCATTGAAAACTATCGCTCGAACCATTGTGGCGGCCGCCTTTCTTGTTCTGGCCGCCATGCCCGTTTCAGCTTCGGCAAAGGGCATTGTGCTGAATTTCAGCGATGTGGATATTTCTACCATGGTGAAGTTCATCAGCGACCTGACCGGAAAGAACTTCATCCTCGACGACCGCGTGAAAGGGAAGATCTCCGTTTTTTCCCCCTCCATGCTGACCAGGGAAGAGGCCTTCAACGTCTTCACCTCGGTCCTGGACCTGAAAGGGTTTTCCGTGGTCCAGACCGGCAGGGTCTACAAGATAGTGCCCACCTCGTCCGCCAAGCAGTCGGGAATGAAGATATTGTCCGGCAAGGATCGGATACCGGTTAACGAGACTTATATGGCGAGGGTTATTCCCCTTTCGCGCATTCCATCCCAGGAGGCGGCCAACTTTCTGCAACCGGTGGTTTCCAAGGACGGCTACGTCGCTTCCTTCGGGCCGGCAAACACCCTGCTGGTGGTGGATTCGGCCCTCAACATCCAGAAGGTTCTGGACATCATCAAGACCATTGACGGAGACCTGCGGCGCCACGGCGCCGAACTGGTGTTCCTGAAGCATGCCTCGGCTGACAACGTGGCGAACATCGTGCGCGAGTGGATCTATGGCAGGGACCGCTCCAACAAATCAGGTGTCCAGACAATCCAGAATCAGTCCTACTCCGGCCAGAGCGCCGGTGTCGGCGGCCTTCTGGTTCCCGACAACCGCCTCAACGCCGTGATCATCTTCGGCAGTGAACAGGACAAGGCGGATATCAAGCAGTTCATCGCCATGCTGGATATAGCGCCACCCACCTCATCCAGCAAGATCAATGTCTATTACCTGGAAAACGCGGACGCCACCGATGTCAGCAAGGTGCTGGACACCATGATCAAGGGCGCCACCTCCGGTCCCTCTTCCCATGGGACCACGGCCCAGCAGCAGGTGGCCTTTGAGGGTTCCAGGATATCCATCGCTCCGGACAAGGCCACCAACTCCATTGTCATCATGGCCTCGCCCAACGACTACCAGAACCTGATCAGGGTGATCCAGAAGCTGGACCGCCGCCGTAGGCAGGTGTTCGTCAAGGCCCTGGTGGCCGAGGTATCCATGGACAAGGCGCGCGAGATCGGCATGCAGCTTGGCGTGGGCGCAGCGGGGACGGACGGGACCATCGCGGCGGCCGGGCTTCTGGACCCCTTCAGCTTTATCGGCGCCTCCAACGCCCAGCAGCAGTCGGTCATCAAGATACTGGAAGGCTTCAGCAAGAACGTGAATTTCTCCGCCGTGCTGAAAATGCTGGACGAGAACGGCGCGGTGAATGTCCTGTCCACGCCCAATATCCTTACCTCGGACAACAAGGAGGCGGAGATCTTCGTGGGCGAGAACGTGCCATTCGTTTCTTCCACCACCCTATCCTCCACTGGCCTCTCCCAGCAGTCCGTGGAAAGGAAGGACACCGGTATCACGCTGAAGATTACCCCCCAGATCACGGAGGGGGAGTACATCAAGCTGGATATCTATCAGGAAATATCGGCGGTTAAGGACAGCAAGGGGCAGGCCGCGGACCTGGTGACCACCAAGCGCTCCGCCAAGACCTCGGTGGTGGTGAAGGATACCGATTCCGTTGTTATCGGGGGGCTGATCCAGACCCGCGACGAGGAGAATATCGACAAGATCCCGTTCCTGGGCGATATCCCGCTCCTGGGTTATCTGTTCAAGACCAAGACTACCGAGCGTAAGAAGACGAACCTGATAATCCTGCTCACCCCGCGTATCATCAGAAACGCGGCCGATATGGCCGAGGTCTCAAGGCATCAGAAGACCCAGTTCGAGACCATCGTTCCTTCGGAGACGCCCCTTGATCTGGACAAGGAGTTGCGTGGCGGACTCCTTCCCCCTCCCGCGGGCTCGAACCGGAATGAGGAGCTGAAAGGAAAGCCATGAGCCCGGAGATGGAAATGGAATCGCTGGCCGCCCGTCTGGGACTCCCTTATCTGGATCGGATAGAGGCCAACGCAGTGGATGAGGCCCTTCTGGGCCGGCTCCCGCTGGCCTTCGCCCGCGCCAATCATGTCCTTCCCCTGCGCGAAGAGGAGGGGAGGCTCCTGGTCGCCTGCGGCGACCCCGCTAATTTCGGGGCGCTGGATGAGCTCAGGGGGGTCTACGGCATGCCCGTGGATATGGTGGTCACCACTCCACAGTCTGTCCTTGAGGCCGTCAACCACCTCTATTCCCGTCTCTCCGGCTCGGCCCAGGAGGTGGTGGAGGAGCTGGAAGGGGAGGACCTTTCCACCATCGCCACCGAGCTGAGCGAGCCGAAGGACCTCCTGGACCTGACCGACGAGGCGCCGGTTATCCGCCTGCTTAATTCAATACTCTTCCAGGCGGTGAAGGAGAGGGCCAGCGACGTCCATATCGAGCCCTACGAGCGGGAGGTGGAGGTGCGTTTCCGCATCGACGGCATCCTCTACAAGATGCTTACCCCGCCCAAGGTTGTTCAGGAGGCGATGATCTCCCGCGTGAAGATCATGGCCGGACTGAACATCGCCGAAAAGCGCCTTCCCCAGGACGGACGCATCCGGGTCGTGGTGGCGGGGCGTGATGTTGATATCCGCGTCTCCATCATACCGACATTTTACGGCGAGAGGGTGGTCCTCCGTCTCCTGGACAAGAAGAAGGGGCTCATCTCCCTGGAAGACATGGGCATGTCCGCCTCCGGCGTGAACACCATGGAGCGCCTCCTGGCGCGCAGCAATGGCATCATCCTCGTAACCGGACCGACCGGCAGCGGTAAATCCACCACCCTTTATGCCGCCCTGAACCGTCTCAACTCTCCGGAGAAGAATATCATCACCATCGAGGACCCCATCGAATACCAGTTGAAGGGGATCGGCCAGATACAGGTGAATCCCAGGATCGACCTGACCTTCGCCAACGGCCTCCGCTCCATCCTCCGCCAGGACCCGGACATCATCATGGTGGGCGAGATCCGCGACGCCGAGACCGCGGAAATAGCCATCCAGGCCAGCCTCACCGGACACCTGGTCCTCTCGACCCTTCATACCAACGATTCGCCAACAGCCGTCAGCCGTCTCGCGGACATGGGCATCGAGCCTTTTCTCGTCGCTTCTTCCCTGTCCGCCGTTCTCGCCCAGCGGCTTGTGAGGGTCATCTGCCCCTCGTGCCGCGAGGAGTATGCGCCGGATCGCTCCTATCCGGGCATTGACCTGCCGCCCAGGCTTTACCGGGGCAGGGGTTGCGATGCCTGCTTCGGACTGGGGACCCTGGGCCGCACCGGGATCTACGAGCTTCTGCTGATAGATTCGGAGATCTGTTCCATGATCATCCGCAGGGCGCCGGCGGGTGAGATCAAGGAATACGCTGTTTCCAGGGGGATGAAGACCCTGCGCGAGGATGGCCTGGAAAAGGCGGCCGCCGGTATTACCACCATCGAGGAAGTAGTGAGGGTTACGCAGGAAGATTATGCCGACCTTTCGTTATAGCGCATTCAGGAGCGACGGGTCTCCAGTCACCGGTGTGCTCGAGGCCTCCAATTCCTTTGAGGCGCGGGCCGTTCTGAAGAAGGAGGGACTGTTTCCAAGAGAGCTGGCCGAGGCCGCCGCGTCGGATAAGGGGAAGGTGAAGAGTTTCTTCCGCAAGGGTGTCCCTCTGCCGGAGCTGGCTCTCATGACCCGGCGTCTCTCAACCCTCCTCGGTTCTTCCGTGCCCGTCTACGAGGCCATCTCGACCCTTTACGATCAGGAAGGAGAGGGTGAGCTCAGGGAGGTGCTGGGACGTGTCCGCATCCGGCTCGCCGAGGGGGCGAACCTGGCCCGGTCCCTGTCCGAGGAACCGGCGGTTTTCAGCGAGAGCTATGTCAGCATGGTGGCCGCCGGTGAGGCGAGCGGCGCCCTGGAGTCGATACTGGATCGCCTGGCGGATTTTCTGGAAGATCAGGAGGCGGTCAGAAGCAAGGTCATGACGGCGCTTGCGTATCCCGCCCTCATGGTTGTGGTTGGGGCCGGCGTGATGCTCTTCCTTCTTGCCTTCGTCATCCCCAAGATCGTCGTCATCTTCGAACAGAACAAGGCGGCCCTCCCGCTTATTACGGTGATGCTTATCAAGACCAGCACGCTGCTGCGCACTGGGTGGTGGGCGATACTCATTGCCGCTGGCGGCCTCGTCTACTGGTATCGCAAGCTCGTCAGGCGGGAGACCTTCCGCTTCCGGCGCGATTCCTGGCTCCTCCGGATACCCCTCATGGGTCCTCTTCTGGCAAAGCTCACCCTTTCACGGTTCTCGAGGATTCTGGGTCTCCTCATGGCCAGTGGAGTGCCGGTTATCCGCGCCCTGGAGATCACCGGCGAGGTGGTGGTGAACCGCAGATACCGGAAGGCCCTCGCGGAGGCCCGCGTGGAACTGGCGGAGGGGGGGAGGCTTTCCACATCCCTGCGGGACAAGGAACTCTTTCCGCCTCTTCTGGTGCATATGGTTGCGGTCGGCGAGCGGGGCGGCACCCTTGAGGCCATGCTGGCAAAGGCGGGCGCGGCCTTCGAAAAAGAATTCGTCGCGGCTGTGACCCGCGTCATGTCGCTTCTGGAACCTCTGCTGGTACTGGCCATGGGCGTTGTGGTAGGGACCATGGTGATTGCGGTGCTCCTGCCTATCTTCCAGTTGAATCAATTGATTAAATAATATCTCCCCTCACCCGGC
>CAYMFO010000130.1:0-4681 GCA_964389825.1 uncultured Geobacter sp.
GAAGAAGGCTCAAGTCATGAGAGCCGTCTCTGAGAGTGTTCTAGAATACGAGCTGCGCCTGGACACGGTACTGCATGTCGTCGGTGCGAGCGCCAGTTGCTCTAACCTGATTGTGGATGTTTCCAATGTCAGCCTGAACCTTCAGGTTGTGCTTCTGGAAGTAGTAGGAAACAGCGCCAATCTGCTCGGTCTGCAGGTCGCCGGATACCGCGCGGTTCGGGTCATACTGGGAATAGCGGACCGCGAGACCGATCTTCGGCGTGATGTTGTAGCCAAGCTGGGTGTACCAGCCCATGGCGCGCTCGCCTTCACCGGTAGCCTTTTTGTCGCCCTGGGCCCAGAGCGCCTCGCCCTGCAGGGCCAGACCCATCCACTTGAAGTGGGCGTCGAAGCCGAAGTTCTGCAGGTCTGAATGGTTATTCCACTTTCCACCATACGCGGAGCTGTTCTCACCATCATTCAGGTTGTTATAGAAGTAGTTCGCGCCGACAGTGAAAAGCGGCTTCTTGCTGATGGCGAGGTCCGGCTCGTCCATGGCCATGTTGCCGAGCGGGCTGAGAGCGACACGCGCCGCGAACGCGTTGTGGTTGGTGTTGGCCGCATTGGTCTGTCCGTCGCCGTTAGTGCCGGATATGGCGTAATTCACGATGCCGCCGGCAACCTTGCCATAGGCGAATGCGCCGAGTTCATAACCTGGCGCGAAGACACCAATCCACGGTACCCTGTTGACAAACATCAACTGGGAGTCAGCCTGGATCATGGAATAGGCGTACTTGACCTTGGTCTGGCCAGCCAGGAACTGCAATTCATCCATGATCTTGTAATTGATGAATGCATCCTGCAGTCCACCTTTCGTATTGCTGGACGCCAACTGGCGCGGATCAAACTCCATCTTGTAGGTCAGGTTCTTGTCGAATACATAGCCCTGTGCAACCAGCCTGACTTTAGAAACATCAAATTTGCTGGTATCCTGGCCGCCATCCTTGTCCAGGAACGTGTAGCCTAATTGAATCCTGCCGCCCAGGCTCAACTGGAACTTCTCATCAGCGGAAGTAAAGGTGAAACCCTTACCCAGCTTGTAGTCCAGCGGCTTGCTCTTGGTGACCTCTTTGTAATCCGCCTCGGTGATGACGCCCTTCTCCTTGAGGATGTCCTCCAGGGTCTTGGCCTGCGCACCCTGGCCCACCAGAACGGCGGCGGCCAGAATTGCCCCAACTGCTAAAAATTTCTTGCTCACTTTTTCCTCCTTTTTCGACTTGATGTTGGCCCGAAAAACCTGTTTTTTTATTCGTTTCTCGGCAGTAAAACATCGTTCAGGCACGGAAAGCGGCATATCGCCACAAAACAGGCCTTACTCAAAAAAACCCCTTTATTTCAAGGGGTTAACACTATATATACTGCCGCATAACATAAATAATCGTGGATGAAAAGTCAAGCCCTTATTTCACCAGACTAAAAAATTGACTGAATACTTGGGAAAAGGGTTTTTCAACTCACCTCGTCATAGGTCCGGCGAAGCAGATCATTCACCACCACCCCCGCCATGGTAAGCCCGAAAATGGCTGGTATGTAGGAGATGCTCCCCAGGGTAACAATACGTCTCCGGCAGGAGACACCGGGGATATCCCTGTCGGGGCAGGCGCAACCCTCGCCACAGCGCACATCGGGCGCGGCGGGCGCGGAAAACTCCTCCGTGGAAAAGACGACCGTCACCCCCTGCTCTATCCCCTGTTTTTTCAGGAGCTTGCGGACGATCTTCGCCATGCGGCAGGTGTGGGTGGCGGAGATATCGCCCACGCGGATACGAGCGGGGTCCAGCTTGCTGGCCGCCCCCATGCTGGAAACAACCGGCAGGCCCATCTCCCGGCAACCGCGTATGAGGTGAAGCTTGCTGGTTATGTGGTCGATGCAGTCCAGAACGTAATCGTATCTTTCCGCCAGAAGAACGGCGCTGTTCCCGGCGTCGTAGAATTCCCGGCAGGGGATGACCTCCACCTCAGGATTGATGAGGCGCATCCTTTCCGCCATTACCTGGACCTTGGGCCTTCCGACCGTATTATCCAGGGCGATTATCTGGCGGTTGATGTTGCTCCGGCAGACCTCATCGAAATCCACGAGGACCAGACGGCCCACACCTGCCCGGCAGAGGGCCTCGGCGGCATGGCCGCCTACCCCGCCAAGGCCGAAGACGGCCACGGAGGAAGCGCGCAATCTTTCCAGTCCGTCCCGGCCTATGAGCAGCTCGGTGCGGGAAAAGCGGTGAAGTTCAGGCATTATTTTTCCTGTGGTAGAGAATGTGAGCTTTGTCCGGTTAAGTTTTCGCATCATGCGATAATCCCCCTCACCCGGCCTTCGGCCACCATCTCCCACAGGGAGAGGGGCGGGGGTGAGGGGAAAACGGTCTGAAACAGGCCGCGAAAAATACCCGGCGAATCATCTTCGTCAGACGCCTTCAGATTCGCAACAACCGTTGAGCGTTTGCGGTGGTTACCTCCGCCACCTCATCCAGGGGGATCCCCTTTATGGCGGCGAGCTTCTCCGCGATTAGCGGGAGAAACGCCGGTTCGTTATCCCTCCCCCGGTGGGGTTCGGGGGTCATGTCCGGCGCATCCGTCTCCAGCGCCAGATGATGAAGGGGAACCCGCGCCGCCACGGCCAGGGGCTTTACGGCGTTTCCGTAGGTGATGGTTCCGGCGACGGAGATGAGAAGACCCTGCCTGATGAATTCCAGGGCCATTTCCGGACTGCCGGAGAAGGCGTGCATGACGCCTCCCACCTCCCTGACCCGCTCCTCCTTGAGGACAAGCAGGAGGTCCTGAAAAGCCCTTCCGCAGTGAAGCAGCACGGGCAGACCGAGCCGGATCGCCAGGCGGAGCTGGCCGCGCAGGGCCGCAACCTGGTCCGCCCTGGATACATTGGGAACGCGATAATCCAGACCGATCTCACCAATGGCCACGGCGCGGGATGAAAACCGTTCGAGCTCTTCGAAAAGGCTCTCCGTATACCCAGCGGCCAGCACGGGATGAAGGCCGAAGGCCGGGAAGATGCCCCCGTCGCCGTCGGCCAGGGCGGCTATGTCCGGCCACCCTTCAGGGCCGACCCCCGGCACGACGATCTTCCCCACACCGGCGGCCCTGGCCGAGGCAAGGACCCCAGCCAGGCGCTTCACCAGCGATGGGTGGTCAAGATGGCAATGGGTATCAATTATCATTTTGGATGGCGGGCCAATCCGGACGGCCGGACCGGCTCGGCCGACAATGCGCATTGACAAAAAAAACGCCGTTCTCTATAGTTTACAATCCGTATTCATGGCGGATACACAACGGTTTACCGGCGGCAGGCGGTAGTTTATCCTAGAAACGGCATTTAATCACGCGAAGATGCAAAGAAATTCAAATAGACGCGGAACAAGCCGGTATCACCGGGCAGGTAAATGGCCTTATTTTACAAGTTCCTGATTTTCCTTCGCGTTCTTTTCGGCTTTGCGTGAGACCGCCTTTTTCAGGTTTATACATCATTTTCCTACCCAACTCCAGCATCCTCCCGGTACCGGACCAGAGCCCCTCACCCCTGCCCCTCTCCCGGAGGGCGAGGGGAAAGAAGAACCCTCTCCCCGTGGGAGAGGGTGGCCGAAGGCCGGGTGAGGGGAGAATGCGGGAACATCAAGTTTGTGGTCCGCCGTCAAACTATTCTGAACTTGCAAAGAAACTATCCCCGAAAGGCTGACTAGAATTGGAAACCGAACAGAACCTGAATGCTACAGTGAATCTTTCATCAACCGACGGCGCATCCCCGCCCGGCGGGCCCATAGCCGCGACGAGAATCGAGAAAGACACCCTCGGAACCCTTGAGGTTCCGGCTGAGTCCTATTACGGGGCGCAGACGGCGCGCGCCATCCGCAACTTTCCCATCTCCGGGCTGAAACCCCATCCGGCCCTGGTGTGGGCGACACTGATGATCAAGGCGTCGGCCGCCGTGGCGAACATGACCACAGGGCGCCTGTCCAGGGAAACCGGGGACGCCATCGCGCAGGCGGCGGACGAGGCCCTCAGCGGCGGCCTTGACGGCCAGTTCATCATAGACCCCTTCCAGGCCGGCGCCGGGACCTCCCACAATATGAACGTTAACGAGGTGCTGGCGAACCGTGCGGAAGAGATCCTGGGCGGAGAGCGGGGAGTGTACGCAAAGGCCCACCCCAATGATCACGTAAACATGGCCCAGTCCACCAACGATGTCTTTCCCACCGCCATGCGCCTTTCATCCCTGCGCATGATGACCATGCTGACACCGGAGCTGGAAGGGCTCAGAGACTCCCTCCGCTCTAAAGGAGCGGAATTCGACGGCATTCTAAAATCAGGCAGGACCCATCTCCAGGATGCGGTCCCCATCAGACTGGGCCAGGAGTTCGAGGCATACGCCCATGCAATCGACAAGAACATCTCGGCCATCCTGCGATGCCGGGAGAGCCTCCTGGAGCTGGGAATCGGGGGGACGGCGGTGGGCACCGGGCTCAACGCCGAGGCGCGCTATATACAGCTGGTAGTGGAGGCCATCCGCGCCAGGACCGGTTTTCCCGTGCGGAACGCAGACAACCTGGTGGAAACCACCCAGAACATGGACCCGTTTGTGGGACTCTCCTCAGCGCTGAAGGGGCTTGCCGTAAACCTCTGCCGCATTGCCA
>CAYMFO010000131.1:0-4451 GCA_964389825.1 uncultured Geobacter sp.
TGAACCTGCCTGACGGCAAGGCCTTTGAGGCGCTCGTATGGCCCCCGGAGGACGGGCCGTTTCCCATTATCATCATGACGGCCTTCGGCAACGAGGCCCTGGCCGTGGCGGCCATGAAGGCGGGCGCGCTGGATTACATCGTGAAATCACCCGAGGCCTTTTCCTCTCTTCCCCAGACGGTTTCGTCGGCCATGAGCAACTGGAGACTACTCCAGGATCGGAAATCCGCCGAAAGCCTTCTCCGCGAAAGCGAAAACAGATACAGGAACCTGGTTTCCTGTTCACCCTTTGCCGTCCTTGTCAACAGCGGGGACAGGGTGGTCCTGGCAAACAATGCGTGCCTTGCCCTGTTTGGCGCCCGTGACGAGAAGGAACTGCTGGGCAGGTCTCCCTATGAGTTGTTTCATCCGGATTTTCACGGGAAGATCAGGGAGAGGATCAGGCTTCTGAGGGAGCGGGGGGAACCTGTGCCGCTCATGGAGGAGAAGATCGTGAGGCTGGACGGCAAGGCCGTTGATGTGGAGGTGATCGCGGCGCCGTTTTCGCTTAAGGGGGAAAACGACATACACGTCATCCTGCGGGACATATCCGTCAGCAAGCAACTGGAACAGGAAAGGGAAAAGCTGACGGAACAGCTCTACCACGCCCAGCGCATGGAGGATATCGGCCGCCTCATCGGAGGGGTCGCCCATGATTTCAATAACCACCTGACCGCCATCATCGGCTGCAGCCAGATTATTCTGAATAAGCTTTCCGCTGATTCGGAGCTGCGGGGCTTCGCGGAGATGGTATGCTCCGCGGGCGAGAAGGCGGCCGGCATCACCCAGAGCCTTCTGGCCTTCAGCCGCAAGCAGGCGCTGGAAATGAGGCCGGTGGATGTGCGGGTCATCATTGACAACATCGCCAAACTGATGCGGCGCCTGATAGGAGAGGACGTGGAGCTGGAGGTGGAACAGGGAGAGGCGCCCCTTTTCGTGAACGGTGATGTCAGCCGCATGGAGCAGGTGTTGATGAACCTGGCCACCAATGCGCGGGACGCCATGCCCGAAGGGGGAACCATAACCATACGCACCGAATCCGTGCGCCTGGATCGCGAGTTCATGAGTGTTTACGGATGGGGGCGCCCGGGAGATTACGCCCTGATCTCTTTTTCCGATACCGGTTGCGGGATCCCGGACGACATGAGGGAAAAGATATTCGAGCCCTTTTTTACCTCCAAGGACGCAGGGAAGGGGACCGGTCTCGGGCTCTCCATCGTCCACGGGATCATCCAGCAGCATGGGGGGCACATCAGGCTGGAGAGCTCTCCGGACAAAGGCACTGCCTTTCTCGTCTATCTCCCTCTTCTGGCGGAGCGGCCCATACCGGAAAAATGGGAAGCCCTTCCGGAAGTCCGTCGCGGGAGCGAGACCATCCTGGTCTGCGAGGATGAGAGTTCGGTGAGACGGCTGATGCGCCTGGTTCTGGAGGACAATGGATACGGGGTGCTGGAAGCGGTTGACGGCATGGACGCGGTCGAGGTGTTCCGGCGTGAAGGGGAACGGATCGACCTGGTGATACTGGATGTGGTGATGCCCAAGATGAGCGGAATGGCTGCATTCAATGATATCCGCGGGTTGCGTCCGGATGTGAAGGTTATCTTTACCAGCGGGTACACGCCTGAATCCATCGATCGGAGCGGGGTGTTCGATATGGGAGTCCCGTTTATCCCCAAGCCAGTAGCGCCGGGTCTCCTGCTGAAGATCGTCCGGGAAACCCTGGACGGAAAATGAAACGGAAAGGAAGGATGGGTTAATGTTCGCCAGATTTGATTCGGATGGATACAGGGAAGCCCTGCCGGGAATAAGGATGAAGACCATCGTGTACGGGGATAAGACCCTGATGACGGAGTTCAGGATGGAGGCGGGCTCGTCCCTTCCCTCCCATGCCCACCCCCATGAACAGACCGGTTATCTGGTGGAGGGGAGAATGCGCCTGACCATCGGGTCCGAGACCTTTGATGTGGGACGCGGAGACAGCTGGCTCATTCCGGGGGATACCCGGCACGCCGCCGAGATACTGGAGAGTTCCATTGCGGTAGAGGTCTTCGCCCCCGTGCGTGAAGAGTACCTGCCGGAGCGCGGGTGACGGAAGGGAGCGGGATCTGGCCGGGCAAGGAGGAAAAATGAGCGGCAAACAGGAAATCGCGACACTGGGCGGCGGCTGCTTCTGGTGCGTGGAAGCGGTGTTCCAGCGGCTGAAAGGGGTCGAAAGCGTGACTCCGGGATATGCGGGCGGACATGTCGCCTATCCCCTCTATGAACAGGTCTGCATGGGCGCCACCGGCCATGCGGAGGTGGTGAGGATCACCTTTGATCCGGAAGTGATCTCCTTTGGCGAGATCCTGGATGTCTTCTGGAAGACCCATGATCCGACCACGCGCAACCGGCAGGGGCATGACTCCGGAACCCAGTATCGCTCGATAATCCTCTACCATGGCGAGGAGCAGCGCATCATGGCGGAGGAGTCGAAGAGGAAGGCGGACGCCTCGGGCCTGTGGCCTTCGCCCATCGTTACGGAGATCGTTCCGTGCGCCGCTTTCTACCCCGCTGATTCCCGGCACCGCGATTATTACCTGAGATATCCGGAGGAGGCCTATTGCCAGGTGGTTATCGACCCGAAGATCCGCAAGATGAACAAGGATTTTCCCGAAAAGACAAGACCCCCCGCCGACCTGAAAACATAAGCCTCTACGGCGGAGCGCCGGATTCCGCGGACTGTCCCGTTGAACCTGGAAACGGTATTTAATTGCGCAAAGACGCAAAGAAATACAAATAACCGCGGAACAGGCTGGTATCGCCGGTCAGGTGAATGGTCTCATCTGACAGGTTCTTGATTTTCCTTCGCGTTCTTTGCGGCTTTGCGTGAGACCGTCATTTTCAGGTTGAATGAGATAAGGCCGTTTACCGCGCCTTTTCGATTGCCTTCAGCACGCAGGGATAGACGTTTTCCACAACGATGCGGTAACCCTCTTCCGCGGGATGGATCCCGTCGCCCCGGTTCAGTTCCGCCACGCCGGCTACCCCTTCCAGGAAGAAGGGGACCAGTATGACGTCTTCTTCCCGGGCGATCTCCGGGTAGACGCCGGCGAAAATCCCGTCAAAGTTTCCCTTGCGGCTCTTCAGGTTTTTCATTCCCGCCAGGACCACCGTAATTCCCCTGTCTTTGAAAGACCTTACGGCCTTCCGGATGTTTTCCTTCATCTCCGCCGGGGGAACGTTGCGCAACCCGTCATTGGTCCCGGTCTGGAGGATCACGATGTCCGGTCCCCAGGAAAGGACATCTTCGATGCGAGCCAGAAGTTCGCCGCTCTTTTCACCGTTGATTCCTGCGTTTATCAATCGGCACGGGATTCCCTCCTTCCGCAGTTTCCTTTCCAGCAGCGAGGGATACGAAACGGAAGGGTCAACCCCGAAACCGGCCGTCAGGCTGTCGCCGGCCGCCACGATGATCAGTTGGCGGCTTTCCTGTCCACAATGCTCGTTTTTCATGGTATGGTGCTCCTCGCAATCTTTTAATCCGGAACCCTGTCCTCCATCCGGAGGCGTCAGGCGGAGAGGGATATCCCCGGCAAAACCGTTTTTTCCGGAGTCGGGTGTCGCAAAGTTATTATCTCCGGACAGCCGTGTCAAGGATGTCGAGACCATGGGAGGGAAAATTGCGCGCCCATTCAGGGACCGGCTTGGTTTGGCTTTTGACCGGCGCCATGCGTGAGGGTCGATCGATTATGAAATGGAAACCTCTTTTTCCACCGATTATCGCCATTCTGTGCCTGACGGTTGCGCCCCGTTCCTATTCCATGGACGAACCGCCCGCGCGGCAGTTGCTTCTGTCAGTTACCAGCGGCTGGGATGACAGCGCCGCGGTGGTGCGCCGGTTCGAAAGAATAGACGGCAAGTGGCGGATGGTGGGGACCGGAATGGCCGCGGTGGTCGGGGAAAAGGGGCTTGCCTGGGACCCGGCGGCCCCGGAGCGGGAACGCCTGCGCGTCCCCAAGAGGGAGGGGGATCGCCGCGCTCCCGCCGGGAGATTCCCGCTCTCCGTCGCCATGGGATTCCCATCGGACCGGCCGGAGGGTCTATCCATTCCTTTCCGGAACATCGAACCGGGTGTCCACTGCGTTGACGATCCCGCCTCGCCCTGGTACAACCGCATTGTCCGTGAGGATGAGACGCCGGGCCGTTCCGCGGGGCCGTGGAAATCCTCGGAGCGGATGTGGCTGGAAACCGAGGTGTACCCACTTCTTCTGGTTGTGGAGTACAACACGCGGCCGCCGATACCGGGCAACGGCAGTTGCATATTCATGCACATACGCCGTGGTAACGGAAGGGCCACCACCGGCTGCACGGCCGTTGCGAGGGGCGACTTGGAGGAAATCCTGAAGTGGCTGAGACCCGAGGCGAGGCCGGAAC
>CAYMFO010000132.1:0-4206 GCA_964389825.1 uncultured Geobacter sp.
GGGTGAACGAACTTGCGGGCGTAATCCTCGGGGGACATGAAGACCCTGCCTTCCCGTTGCGAGCTTGTACCGTACAGGGTGTAAAACTGGTCATCGAATCGAAACATTCCGGTGGCGCCGTCAAACTCCCAATGCGCCAGGTTCGCCATCTCCATGGCCAGCCTGAGCCTTGCCTCGCTATCACGCAGAGCCTCCTGGGTGCGTTTGGTTCCTGTGATATCGGCAAAGGTGACCATGATGGCGGGCATTCCCTCATATTCCATGGGCACGCTCGAGGCAATCACCCAACTGTCATCACCGCTTCTGGTAATCAGCCGGTATTCGAAATTGCCGTTTATCGCCGCGCCGCTTTGCCGCGCCAATCCCCTTTCGCGCGCCAGATCCCTGGACTCGGGATGGACGAACTTCCAGAACTCCATACCGGACAATTCATCCGCGCTGAAGCCGCAAATGCGCGTAGCCGAGGGGTTGGCATACACGATTTTTTCTCCGCTGATGACGATGATTGCATTGGGAGAGACCTCGATAAGGAGACGGAATTTCTTCTCGCTCTCCCGCAGGGCATCCTCCATCTTCCTGCGTCCGGTAATGTCCTGGACAAAGGAGCAACTGAACGGAGCGCCATCAAACTCCAGGTAGTTTACCGTGACCTCTACCGGGAACGTTGTCCCGTCCTTGCGGCGATGAACATCCTCGAACTTATTTCCTTTCTTGCCGCGCAACTGTCGGCGGTGTTCTTTCCAGCCTTCCCCGGCAAGGGCCGGGGCGATGTCGGAGAATCTCATGGAACAGAGCTCTTCCCTGGTATATCCCAGCATGCGCGCGCCGCATTCGTTGACATAGAGGATTCTTCCATCCTCATCCCCCCGGTAGATACCAATGGAGGCGTTATCAACGATGAAACGGCTCATCCACAAGGCCTCATCGGTTCGCCTGCGGTCACTGATGTCGGTCGCGAAACAGCAACTGCACTCCCTCCCTTCGAATTCCAGGAAATTGCACTGGACTTCCACCGGATAGACACGGCCGTCCCTGGCGCGGTGATTGGTCTCGAATCTGCCATGCCCCATTTCCCGAAACCTGTTCCATATCGCGGACCGTTCAGGTTCATGCAGTCCGTGATAACCCGGATCGATGTCGCAGACCGACATGCGCGTCAACTCCTCGCGCGTGTAGCCCAGCGCGCGGCAGGCAGAGTCATTTACATAAAGAATTCTCTGCTCGTAATCCAGCCAGAACACCTGTATGGATGCGCATTCAACCGCGAACCGGTTGAAACGCAACTCTTCGCAATACTCCTGGCTGAACTCGGTCACTTCGTAACCGCGTTCACGCAGAAAGGCGCGGACCTCTTCCATCCCCCGGCCATTGTCATCTATAGCGAAAACGGATTTCATGCAAGTATCCCTCTGAATCGCCGGGTCCCGAAATGAGGCCCTGTATTCTCATCCATTATCCCCGGAACAGGACCGAGCTTTTCATGAACCATATCGGTTTTCACGGCGATTTTCTTGAGAAGGTATTCAGGCTTCCGGAAGGGCATTATACATGGATTTCAGCAAAAGAAAGGAAAGGAATGGGCTTCAAGAGGAAGAAAAACCTTTGATATGCACGGAAAAAGGAAAAAACAGATGCGTGCCGGAGAGTCTTGGGTTACTATTCTTCCCTCGTTTCCCGGGAATAATCACCCATGCTTTCATTAACCTGATTGAGAGAGCGACATGACAACCATCGATGACCTGTTAAGGAACAGCCTTGCGGCGGCGCCCATGAAAACGGCCATCCGCCACAAGGAAGCGGGCGCCTGGCGTGAAATCTCCTACCGCGACCTCCATGCCCAAGCAGAGGGAATCGCCTCGGGTCTCGCCGCCGCCGGGTTCGAGGCCGGAGACCGGGCCGCAATCATAGGGCACTCTTCCCCCAGGTGGGTTGCCTCCTATTTCGGGATACTGCGGGTCGGGGGTATTGTCGTTCCCATAGACAAGGAACTGAAGAGCGCCGAAGTACGCCACATCCTCGCGGACAGCGAGACCCGGATACTGTTCATAGATCCATCCTTCCTGGAGAACCTCCTGGAAAAGGAGAACGACCTGACCAGCCTGGAGCACATCGTCCTTTTCGACGATCCCCTCTGTAAAGAATCCCCCCTTCCGCCGGAGTTCATGCTTCTTGGTGAAGTCAATGATCTCATCAAGGAACTGCCGGACGACCTTTCGTTACCACCCGGATTGCGTGATCGGTTGCGCTCCGTTGCCACCAGGATATCCTCCCATCTGGCGGAAAAGGCGGATCTCCCGGCCGCCGGAAAACCGGAAAACCCGGTTTCCCCCAACCGCGCCAACAAAAAACAGCCCCCTAGAACCGTGCGCATTGTGAGCCTTTCGGAGTTCTCCCGCGAAGTGGAACTCCCACCGCCGACCCATGCCCCCGGCGACCCCGCACTGATCCTGTATACCTCCGGCACCACCGGCCGATCCAAGGGCGCGGTGCTGAGTCACGGCAATATAGTCTCCAACATCCGCGCCGCCGCGACCCATTTCCAGGTGGACGAAACCATGCATACGCTATCGTTCCTTCCCATCAACCATGTCTTCGAGCAGGTGTGCGGCCTCCTCCTCCCCCTGTCGGTCCGGGGCACGGTATCCTTCGCGGAATCCCTGAAAAAGCTGGGGGAAAACCTGGCCGAGGCGCGCCCGACCTTCTTCACCGCCGTCCCTGCCGTGTACCGCATGTTCCACGACCGTATCCTGAAAAACATCAGGTCAAAGAAGGTTTCAAGCCTCCTCTTTTCCCTCCCCCTGGCGCGCCGCCTTGTGGTATCGGGCATCCGCGCCAATTTTGCCGACGGAGTAATGTTCATCAGCGGAGGCGCGGCCCTTGACCCGGCCATCGCGCGCGGGTTGATAAAAATGGGATTCGACATCTATCAGGGATACGGCGTTACCGAAACCTCGCCGGTGATTTCAGCGGAATGCCCGGGCAGAACCCGCCTCGGCTCGGTGGGTCCTGTAATGGAAGGGATAGAGGTGCGCATAAACCGGCCCGACCAAGACGGCATTGGCGAGATCCTGGTGCGCGGCCCCAATGTCATGCAGGGATACTACAGGAATCCCCAGGCCACGGAAGAGGCCCTCGCGGGAGGCTGGTACCGCACCGGCGACCTGGGAAAGCTGGACAAAGAGGGGTTCCTGTTCATCCGCGGCAGGGTAAAAAACCTGATTGTCACGCCCAACGGCAAGAACGTATACCCTGAAGAGGTGGAGGCTGAACTCCTGAAAAGCCCCCTAATCTCCGAGGCCATGGTCTACGGCCACAAGATAGACGCCGTTTCAGAGGAGGTGCACGCCATCGTCTTCCCCTGCCAGGATGCGCTGGACGATCTGGAACGGGCCAGGAACCGGGGCCCCCTCTCCCAGCCGGAAGTGGAGGAGATCATCCGGCGGGAGGTGCTCGCCGCCGGAAAGGGCCTGGCCGATTACAAGAGGGTGAAGAAATTCACCCTGCGCGAGGACGAATTCCCCAAGACCACCACCCGCAAGATCAAACGCTACGCCGTGGAAGCGGATGTTTCGACAGGCTGACTTATTCCTCGTGGTAGCGCAGCACCACCAGGATGCAGCTTCCGTCGGCAATGGCATTGATACCGTTCTGCTCGCACAACTCCACCGCCCTGTCGCTCTGGGCGCCGGGCTGCATCCAGATATTTTTGATCCCCTTGCGCGCCGCCATCTCAACCACCTTTTCGGTTATGGCCGGAGGGGTGATAACCGAGATGCTTTTCACATCATCGGGCAGGTCCATGACCGACGCCACGCAGGGGACCCCCTCGATCGCCTTCTCCTTCGGGTTGACCGGTATTACCCTGTATCCGTTCTGGAGGTAGCAACGTAAAACCTTGTTGCCGTACTTGTCCCGGTTGGCGGAAGCGCCCACAACCCCATACGCCTTTACGTCCAGAAAGATATCAATAAGTTCCGGCACATTCATGTTTTCCTCCTCTTAACCTCTTGATAACGTCATGGTGTTATACTATAACAGCCCGGAGTTCCTTTGTCGCCACATACCGCCAAATCCGGAGATACATTCATAATGCCTTTTAAAAAAATCCTCGGGAGGGAGAAAGCGTGAAACAGAACATCACCGAAAAGGGCGCCATCGTGCAGCGGGACGGCGAGACCTTCGCCGTCAAGGTCCACATGCCGGGCG
>CAYMFO010000133.1:0-4179 GCA_964389825.1 uncultured Geobacter sp.
CCGAGAGGTCCGTTTCGCGCACCATCCGCCGGAAGACATCCCTGCCCCTGATGCGACGGGCTCTGTATGCTGGGAAAAACATGGGCAACCTCCGTTTTGAGACTGTACCTCGGCAGGATTACTCAATCTCCTCCTGGCATCTACCAATAGCGGAAACTGACCTCCAGCTTCACCAGATGGTTGGTGCGGTTTTCCCCCGGCGCCAGGTCCTTGTTGCGGACCCTTTCAAATCCATAGGTAATCCCGCAATCAAAATCCTTGTAGAGAGGCAGGCTCCAGATAATGCGCGCGGCATCCTTTTTCTCCAGAGCCTGCATGACTCCGTTGACCTCGAGCCGCCCCATGTTCCCTCGCTCTCCGTGCCAGTATTCCAGTGCCAGATTGTTTCGCGGGTTGAACCAGTGGCTGTAGCGAAAAAAGAATTCCTCCGCAGCGCCGCCCTGGGAGTGCCCGATGGGCATGTTTCTATAAATATAGCCCTCGGGAAATGTGCCGCTTGTGTAGAGGATTGCGTTCCCCAGGAAGTATTCGAAGCGGAAATCGTCCTTGCCGCTGGACGTAAGACGGGGGATATAGAATCCCGCCACATAACTCTCCACGATTGGCCAGAACGCGGCCGCGTCTTCACCGGAAAACTCGCCGTATACCTCGGTATTGCGCAGCCAGGGGATCCGGAACCGGAGTTCCAGCCCGGCCATGGAATTGGAGTTGTCCTTGTTGGTGCCACCGATGAATCCCCTCAGGAGACTGCCGAAGGAGTTGTCTACCCCCGGTCCTCCCACCTGCCGGCCCAGATTGAGACCAACTTCGGCGAAATCCGCCGGTTTTATGGAAAACTTGGTGGAAAAGAAATAGGGCTGGCGGCGGCCCTGGGTTGTCGTGACATCATCGAAACGGGAGAAGATGGCGGAATACTTCAGCGCTCCGATCCATGGAAGGAGTATCGGTTCAGGGCTGGAGAGTTTTATCTGGTCGAAATTGATGGCGTTATTGGTCAGGGTTATGTTTCCCCTGTAGCCCAGGCCCAGCCAGTTGGCGTCACGGCCAAGCTCCAGTTCCAGCGCGTCGCTGCCGACCTTCAGATACCCCTTGTTGATGCGGGCCTGGAACATGCCGCCACGTTCCGTAAAAAGCGCCATCGGCTCCACAAGGGCGCTGGCGTAACTGCCGAGGAAGAACTCAGAGGTAAAACGGAGGTCCGCGTTGGAGCCGCGGCGATAGACGACACCCTCGTTGTTCTCCAGGAGAGGCGCCCCTTCCGTGCCGTGCTGCCGGACCGGAGAAGGGTATGGATTCGGAGGACGGAGACCATGGCCTATACCAAAAACGCCGTCATTGCCCGGGTCGTGCACCGGCCGCTCATAGCTCCTGGGCACACCGTCAAGATAGACATAACGGGCCCGCGCGGAAGAAAGGAGCAGATAATCAAAGGCAGGGGCATCCTGAGGCTTGCGGTACAGACCCGTCTCCCGTTGCAGGGCATGCCTGAGATTGGACATGATTTCCCGCACAAAGGGGTTTCCGGACGCCTCCGTATTTTTAGACAGGTTTTCTTCGGCCTCCAGGAAAAGCCTGGCCGCCTCGGCGCGGGCAAATGGACGGATGCCCTTGATATCCGAAGAGATGAGCCCGAATCCTCCCAGTTTCTCCAGCCACTGGTAAACCGGACTGTCCAGAGGGACGTTGTTGGACGCGACTGTCCAGGCGCCTGAAGGAGACGAAAAACCCAGAAGGACAAAAAACAGAACACCCCACGGGGAAAGGAATTTCCTTTTCATGACAGACACTCCCTGCTTCATTATTTCATTGCCGGTGTGACTATAGTCTATATGGGGAATGTGCGTCAACCGGGGAGATGGGACGGCTGGCTTGCTTCCACCACATGTCCCCGTCACGCCTGGATATTCAGGGGACCGGGGACACGTGAAGACACAAGGATGATCATACGGTATGAAGGCTGTATATCCCCGGTACGGTCGAAGCAGGGAGATTGGATGACCTGGGGGCGGACATCACGGCGGCTTTCTTCGGCTGGACACCCGGACTGTTTCTCTGGCAACGGAATTCCGGGACAATTTCCTCAAAGGTGTCCAGTATCTTTTCCGTATCAAGCGATCGGGTGGCCTCATACAACTCCTCTATCTGACGGTTGAGAAGATTCCAGTCACAATGCTCAGCCCTTGCCACCATGATCTTCTTATGAGCCGTGGCCTTGATACCTTCACCGGCAAGGAGGAGTTCTTCGAAAAGTTTTTCACCCGGTCTCAGACCGGTGAAGACAATATCGATATCTTCATATGGCTTGAGTCCGGAAAGAGTTATCATCTCCTCCGCGAGCTTAACGATTTTGACCGGTTCTCCCATGTCAAGGAGGAATATCTCCCCACCTCTGCCCATGCTGCCCGCCTGAAGCACCAATTGCGATGCCTCCGGTATCGTCATGAAATAGCGGATCACATCCTTGTGGGTGACCGTCAAGGGACCGCCCTTCTTGATCTGTTCGCTGAATATGGGAATCACGCTCCCGTTGCTACCCAGTACGTTACCGAAGCGGACGGTAACGAAGTGGGTCTTGCTGAATCGGGCCAGGTTCTGCACATAGAGCTCCGCCGCCCGCTTGGAAGCGCCCATAACGTTAGTCGGATTTACGGCCTTGTCCGTCGATATCATAACAAAATGTTTGACACCATGGGAGTGGGCCGCGTCCGCCAGAATCTTGGTGCCGCGCACGTTGTTGTTTGCGGCGGCCTCGGGATTCGCCTCCATAAGTGGGACGTGTTTGTACGCCGCGGCATGAAATACGACCTCGGGCTGATAATCATCGAACACTGAAATTGTATGGGCCCTGTGACGGACATCGCCTACAAGAGGTATCAGAGGGATATCCGGAAATCGCTCCCTGAGTTCACGTTCAATGAAAAAGAGAGGTGTTTCGGCTTTGTCAAACAAAATAAGAAGCGCGGGACGAAACCTGGCGATCTGACGGCACATCTCACTGCCTATACTACCGGCGGCTCCGGTAACCAGGATACTTTTTCCCTGCAGATAGCTTTTTATACCCTCAACATCAAGTGAGATCGGTTCACGGCCCAGAAGGTCCTCCAGGTCCACGTCTTTTATCTGCTGCACAGTAACCGTGCCGTCAATCAGCTCGCCTACGCTGGGCAATGTACGAAATTTGATTTTCGCGCTGCTGCAGCTCTCGACAATGCGCTTCAGCTCCTTTCCGGTCGCCGACGGAATAGCGATGATAACCTCTTCGACGGAATTATCACGGCAGATGGCGGGGAGTTCCTTGTGAGCGCCCAGCACCGGCACACCCTGGAAACGCTGTCCCTGTTTGTCCGGATCATCATCCACGAATCCGACTACCCTTAAAGAAAGTGAAGGATTTACCCTCATCTCCTTGACGATCATCTGGCCCGCTGAGCCGGCGCCAACTATCAGAACCCTCTTTCCATCGCAACGCGCATCGGGTCCCATGGGCAGGTAGTTTTCCCTCCAGGCCCTGGTGAGAAGCCGGACACCGCAACTGAGGAGAA
The DNA here is from genome assembly GCA_964389825.1 of uncultured Geobacter sp. GTDB lineage: Bacteria > Desulfobacterota > Desulfuromonadia > Geobacterales > Geobacteraceae > RPRC01. Next base: position 3,543 of record CAYMFO010000133.1, read on the forward strand.
AACAGATCATGGCGTCAAGGAGAATCAACGAACGGGGCACCCCTGCAATGCCGTGGATAAAGACAACATAAAGAAGCACAATGGCGGAAGCGACCAGATTCGCGAAAAAAAGCGTCACCACATCGGGTATGGAGACGTAACGCCACCAGCCGTGACCCAGCCCCATCCGCCAGAATACAAGCAGTTTTACAAGCAGAATCGGCAAAAACAGCCGGCCGAACAGATCCCAGTCAGCGGCAACGGCATGAAGGTCGTAGCACAACAGAAAGGCGAAAAGAAAGGAAATGGAAACAAGGCAGACCTTAAACAAGAGCAGGATAAAAGACCGTTTTTCCATAAGTTTTTTAATAAGTTGCATAAATCATCCTCCAAGCCGGGCCTAAATGCCGGACAATAGCCACCAAAAAAGCCGGGAACCCTTCAGGGCAATACCGGCTGAAAGCTTAACGAATTATGGTCGTTAATATACCACAAACTTGCTGGATGTAAACCCGCCGCAATATAGCGGATTCCTCATCAAAAAGCGCCCGCGCCCTCCATGAACCACGCCTTTCTTTGCGTCTTCGCGGCTTTGCGTGAGACGGGTTAGGGGTTAGGGGTTAGGGGTTAGGGGTTAGGGGTTAGGGGTTAGGGGTTA
>CAYMFO010000134.1:0-4167 GCA_964389825.1 uncultured Geobacter sp.
GCTAGCTCAAGGGTATCCACATGCTTTTCGCGGTTCCGATAAAGGTGCTGTAGGAATGCAGCATGCCGAAGTTGGAACAGTTTACGGAATAGCCTTCGATATCTCGAATGTTCGCAAGCTCTTCCTTGATCTCGTCAACCATGACCACGCTCGTCTTCTGCTCGTTGTGGATCTTCTTGATTACGAATTCCTGGTCTTCCTCCGTGAGGAAAGAATAGATCGGTACGAGCGCATGATTATCCACTATTTCGATAAGGTCTTCGGGAAAGATGTCTTTTTGTGACTGAACCTCGAGTTCCACCTTGCTCATCTGTCCGAAAAGTCCGCCCGGTTTTTCGGGAGAGGAAGCAGGGTATGTCGTAAGACAGGGCGCGGAGATCTTCAAGGAGACCTTCGGCTTGAGATCACTTTTCGCGACACTCGCGGAGTAGGTGCAGTTATAGCAGACAAGACATTTCTCGTTCGAGACGGGCGTCTGTTTTTCAATGAAAAATGGATAATTGAAATCAACCTTCACCTTGGTTGCATTCAGCTCTTTCATATAATCAAGAATATTCGCCTTCAGCGATTCAGTCCCTATCTGGTCGCGATGTTGATGGATAATATGAATAAACTTGTCAATCCATCGGGCCTCGAACTCGTGCATAATGCGAGTGGCAATGGAAATCTTGGCGATGGTGAATTGACCCTCTTTATGGTCTCGCGACAAGACCCTCATGGGAAACGGCAAGTCGGTCATTCCCACATCCTGCATAAACCTTTTTTCGTCTTTCATGTCTGCCTCCTTTGATAAACTCGTTTTGCTGCCCCAATAAGGCCCGCCTCACCACCCGTCCAGTGAAGCCATGCCTTAAACGAAGACGAATATAAAACATGCTGGTTCAGCATGTAACACATTTCATCCAAACTGATTATGTTTTATTAAAACTGAATTCAACTGGAAAAGTCAAGATTATTTTACCTGAAATAAAACATACTTCAATTATGCTGAACACTATTTCTGGTTGCGCTCAAACGAAAAGCCCCTGAGAGATTTTCTCAGGGGCTTTCACGTTCAGATGCCTGGCCTGATTGGCCAGGTCATACATCTGAGTGCTCTCTTAACAAGAGATATTATTCGTCTCTCTCATAGTCAACAACACGCTTGGCAACGGTCTTGATGCTGAGCAGGTCGCTGTAGTTGATGTTGTTGCCCAGGTAGTTGTTGCCGTCCGTACCGCAACCAAGGGTCAGTGAAGGCGGCAGATGGTTGTAGATAAGGCCTACGCTGCCGTGAACCGCCGGCTGATTGAGAAGCAGACGGTTGGCGGGAATTTCCAGGGCGAATTTGTTGATAACCGCGTCGTCCTGAGCGTGGATAACGGCGGTGTGGCCCGCGCCGCCCCAACGGAGTTGGCTCTTGGCGGCATTGATGGCTTCGTCGGTGCTGTTATAGCAGATGTAGCCCAGAACCGGGGAGAGTTTCTCATGGCTGAACCAGTCTTCAGGACCGATGGTGGTCAGGGGTACCAGGAGCAGCTGCCTGTCTTCGGGAATCTCGAAGCCCGCAAGTTTGGCGATGTATTGCGGAGACTTGCCCACGATGGCAACCGCGGGTACTCCACGCTCCTTGTCAAACATGACAGCTTCCAGCTTCTTCTTCTCTTCCGCGTTGACCAGGTAGGCGCCTCTTTCGATCATCATCTGCACGGCCTTGTCGCAGATAGCCTTGTCATCGAAGATCATCGACTGATCGGAGGAGCAGATGGTGCCGTTGTCGAAGGTTTTGGAGGCGATGACGTTGTTCACGGCCACGCTCAGCCTTGCTGTCTTGGAGACGAAAACCGGGGTGTTGCCGGCGCCCACGCCGATAGCAGGGTGGCCGGAGCTGTATGCCGACTTAACCATGGCGTTGCCGCCGGTGGCGAGGATCAGGTTCACAGCCGGGTGCTTGAACAGCAGGTTGGTCGCCTCGATGGAAGGCTCTTCGATCCACTGGATGCAGTCAGCGGGAGCGCCGGCGGAAACCGCTGCGTCACGCATGACCCTGGCTGCTTCAACGCTGCACTTCTGTGCGCGGGGGTGGCAGGCAAAAATAATGACATTGCGGGCTTTCAAGGCAATCAGGGCCTTGAACATAACCGTAGAGGTCGGGTTGGTAGTCGGAGTAGCGGCGGCAAGCACACCGAACGGCTCGGCGACATAAGCAACACCGTCTTCTTCCTTGATAATGCCCACGGATTTCTTGTCCTTGAAGTACTCATAGACGACGTGAGCGCCGAGGTGGTTTTTGATGGCCTTGTGGTCAGCGCGGCCGATGCCGGTCTCTTCAACCGCCATCTCGCCCAGCTTCTGCTCGTTGGCAACGGATGCGACATCCATCGCCGCGCAGATCTTGTCAACCTGCTCCTGGGTCATCTCCCTCATGATATCGGCCGATTTACGTGCCTTTGCTACCATTTCATCAATCTTCTGTACTACGTCTGCCATGACATACCTCCATTAAGTTAGTGTTAGGTGAATTGCTCATCGCATAACAATTCAATACCTATGGGTAGCCCGTGTGACGACGGCGATGCCGGTAATAAAATCTGAAAATCGCGAGTTGAGTACGAGGTGGAAAGCCTGCTTGGCATATGCGAGACGCACCGGACAGACCCCGGTAAGCGCAATCGCAAGAATACACAATAGGTCAAAACTTGTCAAACAATTTTTCCCAGACAAAATGGCATAACCTGCTGTATTTCTTATTTTTTTAGTTTAAGTAAAGGCTTGACTCGCCGTATCTTTCCAAATCTAACGGTTAATTTACTGATTTATTTCTTAAACTTCATATTTAATCTTATCGCCACACAATCACTTCTTTTTGTAATACTGAAATATTCTACCATGACTAAAATATTTTGCACCTGCCTAATTTTCTGGAGCAGCGCAACGCGGATCCATCAAACCCGAGACAAAGCAAGTCCCACCGCCCGGGACTCTGCCTCGATCAGGAGGCGGGATTCAATTTTATCAATTTGTACGAAGGGTTAAATCCGGTTTTATGTTGACCGGCAATACCCCATATGTTATAGCATCGTGGGTTTGTGCTGAATGTCATACTGACGGACTTGAAAAAAAGCGATTATTATAATCCAAAGGAGGAAGCCATGCATCTAATCGACAAAATCAAAGCAAAGGCGAAAAGCAATCCACAAATAGTTGTCCTTCCTGAAAGCTATGACGAAAGAATGCTCTTCGCGGCTGAAAAAATCGTCGCCCAGGGGTTGGCAAAGGTCGTGATGCTCGGAAACCCCGCAAAGGTGAATGAATCCGCCGCCGCAAAAGGGGTTAATCTGAAGGGAGTCGATATCATCGACCCGGCGACATCCTCGAAGCTTGATACCTATGTGGCCGAGCTTGTTGAGTTACGCAAAAAGAAAGGGCTTACGCCTGAAGATGCCCGAAAGCTCCTTACCGCGCCGGACTACCTTTATTACGCGGGTATGATGGTCCGCATGGGCGACGCCGGCGGCTGCGTTGCCGGCGCCACCAGCACCACGGGCAATGTCCTCCGCGCGGCCATACAGACAATCGGCACCAGCCCCGGTATCAAGACGGTTTCCTCCTTTTTCATAATGATTACAAAAGACGCGAAATTCGGCGAAGACGGTATAGTGCTGTTTGCCGATTGCGCCGTGAACCCCAACCCGGATTCCCAGGCCCTGGCGGAGATTGCCGTAGCAACCGCCCGGAACTGCAAATCATTCCTGGACGTGGACGCGAGAGTCGCCATGCTTTCCTTCTCCACCAAGGGAAGCGCCTCCCACCCGGATGTGGAAAAGGTCACCAAGGCCCTGGAAATCGCAAAGCAGATCGACCCCAATCTTCTGATAGACGGCGAACTCCAGGCCGATGCCGCCCTGATTTCCAGCATTGGCGCGAAAAAAGCGCCCGGCAGTGCTGTTGCGGGCAAAGCGAATGTAATAGTTTTTCCCGACCTGGACGCTGGAAATATCGGTTACAAACTCACGGAAAGGATCGGCGGCGCCGAGGCAATCGGACCGGTCATTCAGGGTCTGGCGAAGCCGGTAAACGATCTCTCACGCGGCTGCTCGGTAGAAGACATCGTCAGCGTTGCCGCCATCACAGCCGTACAGGCCCAGTAATCAGTAATCCTAAAAAAAGCAATTACCACGGAGAACA
>CAYMFO010000135.1:0-4157 GCA_964389825.1 uncultured Geobacter sp.
AAGAATAAATACAATGCAATGACCCAGACAGGAAAAAAATGAAACTTACCGATGCGGATTTCGAGTTACTTCGAGATTTTATCTATACCACCTGTGGAATGTATTTCAGCATCCAGAAGAAATACTTCGTGGAGAGCCGAATAACGAAAAGGATGGAAAAGCTTGCCATCAAAGTGCATGGCGAATATCTCCGCTTCCTGAAAACAGGGGCGGGAGGATCCTCTGAATTGAAGCAGCTGCTCAATGATCTCACGACAAATGAAACATACTTTTTCCGCAACCCGCCCCAGCTGAAAGCCCTGGAAAACCAGCTGCTTCCGGAAGTCGCAACCCCCAAGGAAAAAATAGGTTTCCGCAAACTCCGTATCTGGAGCGCCGGCTCTTCTTCAGGAGAAGAGGCGTATACCCTTGCGATGGTGCTCCTGGAAAAACGCGAAAACCTGCTGAAAAACTGGGTTTTCGACATCGTGGGCACGGACATAAACGACGAGGTGCTGGCAAAGGCGAAGGAGGGCGTGTTCAACTCCTATTCGGTCCGCCACGTGCCGGATTACTATATGAGGAAGTATTTCAAGAAAGAGTCCATGGATCGCTTTGTCCTCTCTCCCGAGGTAAAGAAGCTGGTCACCTTCCAGCACCTGAACCTCTATGACGACAACAAGATGATATTCATGAAAACTTTCGACCTTATTTTCTGCGCCAACGTTCTGATTTACTTCGATACCGCTTCAAAGTCCAAGGTCGTGCAGCACTTTTACAACAATCTGCAACCCTATGGCTACTTTTTCGTCGGTCAATCCGAATCACTGCACGGCGTAAACGACAAATTCAAGACCGTCCACTTCCCTGGCGGCTTTGCCTACAAAAAGTAGAAAACAGGAGGATTCACGTGGAAGAAAACAGCAAGCTGGCAACCGCCAAAGAACTGGTCAAGGGAATCCACGAACTTCCGACAATCCCTGAAATCGCCACCAGGGTTCTGGACATGTTCGACCAGCCTGATGTCGAGTTGGAGGAACTGGCTGAAACAATACTGGTGGACCAGGTCATGGCCTCCAGAGTTATAAAGATCGTAAACTCGCCTTTCTTTAAGCCGTTGCATGAGATAAAGTCCCTTAAAAGGGCGCTCATCTACCTGGGTTTCCGGCAGATACGGCATATCGCGCTCACCTGCTCCATCATCGATGCCTTCGATGGGAAGAACGGGGTTTTCGACATAAAAACCTTCTGGGAGCATTCATTCGGCGTCGGGGTGGTCTCCAAGATAATCGCCCAGCGTATCCGCTATCCGGAGGTAGAAAAGGCCTATATCATCGGGATCGTCCACGACATCGGCGAAGTCTTCCTGAGCTTCTACATGAAGGACATGTTCCAGAAGGTGGTCGATGAACTGCAAGGGACCACCCGCGGCTTCATCGAGGTGGAAGAGCAACTTCTCGGCACTACCCACTGCGAACTGGGTTACTGCCTGGCGAAAAACTGGAATTTCCCTGAAGATTACTGCGACGTAATAGCCCACCACCACTCGCCCAGAGAGGCGAAAAGCGACCCGACCCTGGCGGCCATAGTAAACCTGGCCGACCTCTTCTGCTCGGTGCGACACCTGGATTACGGGGGCAGGGAGTGGGTAAGTTTCAATCTGGCGGAACAGCCCGCATGGGAGATACTGAAATCCTTTTCACCCAGCTTCGGCGATTTCGATGTGGAAAGGTTCTGCTACGAGCTTGACGAACGGGTCACGGAAGTACATGACCTTGTGAACTCCCTCTTTGAGGGTATGATAAAAAAATGAGACAAAGCAAGGCAAAGTGAGGCATAATGAACCCTCCCAGAAAAAACAGAATCCGCGTCCTCATTGTTGACGACTCTTCCTTCATGCGGATGGCCATCAGGCGCATCCTGGATCGTGACCCTGACATAGAGGTAATAGGCACGGCCATCGACGGTTCCGACGGCGTGCGCAAGACCCTGGAGCTCAAACCGGATCTGGTTACCATGGATGTGGAGATGCCCGTCATGGACGGCATTTCCGCCCTGAAACAGATAATGGCAAAAGAGCCGACCCGGGTTATAATGGTTTCCACACTGACCAACGAAGGCGCCCAGGCGACCTTCGACGCCCTGGAAGCGGGCGCGGTTGATTACATACCCAAGAACATAACCGACTCCGCGGTCGCCCAGGACATCTTCCGCGAAGAACTGCTGCGCAAGGTAAAAGGGTCGGTTCGCTCGGCCGGTACCAGAAGGGCCGTCGTTACTACTCCCGTAAAGCGGGAGTCGCTGGTAAAGAGAGTATCGGAAGCGAAAATACCGAAAGGACGGATAAGCTATGTGGCCATCGGCGCATCCACCGGAGGCCCGGTCGCCCTCCAGGAGGTACTGTCCCGCATCCCGGCCAACTTTCCTTACGGGATAATGGTTGCCATACATATGCCGAAGGCGTTTACCAAGCCATACGCGGATCGCCTGAACGCCAAGTGCTCCCTGACCATCAAGGAGGCCTCGGATGGAGAGATACTGAAGCCGGGAACCGCGCTTATCGCGCCTGGCGGGCAGCACACCATACTATCGCGGCGGGCCGGCGGGATAACCGTTAATCAGGTACCCACAAGCGACTATCCGAAGCATACATACATACCGTCAGTGGACCTGATGATGACCTCTCTGGCGGATGCGTGCGGAGGCGCCCTGCTGGGCGTTGTGCTCACCGGAATGGGTAACGACGGCTTCAAGGGCATGCAGCACCTGAAGAGCAAGGGGGGAATCACCGTGGCCCAGGACGAAGCCACCTCCACCATCTACGGCATGCCCAGGGCCTGTGTCGAGGGAGGTGTGGCCGACGTGGTCCTTCCCCTGGATCAGATTGGTTTCGAGATAACAAAGATTGCGGAGAACAGCAGACGTTGAAATAATACCGGAACAGGAAAGAGTGACCAATGAACAGCGAACTGGAAAATACGATACTATCAGCGGGCGACCTGCCAACCATTCCAGTGGTTGCCACCAAAGTCATGCAGCTCATAGAGAGCGACAGGGCAACCGCTGAAGAGATGTCGAAGGTTGTATCAACGGATCCGGCGGTTGCGGCCAGAGTGCTCAAGATATCCAACTCATCCTTTTACGGCCGCCAGGGAACCATCCAGAACCTGTCTCAGGCAATCGTCCTGCTTGGCTTCACCACACTCAAAAGCATAGTCGTAACCGCCTCCGTGCGCCAGGTATACCAGCCCTTCGGCCTTACGGAAAAGATGCTGTGGGAGCACTCCTTCGGCGCCGCCCTGGCGGCCCGCGCCATCGCCTCGCAGATCGTGGGCATAGACGAGGAAGAAGCGTTTCTCGCCGGCCTTTTCCACGATATCGGCAAGGTCATAATGAACAACCATGACAGGGCGAAATTCCAGATGGTCATGGAGAGGTGCTACAACGAAGACCTGCTCTTCACCGAAGCGGAAAAACTCTCCTACCCGTACACCCACGAAGAAGTGGGCTCCCTGGTCATAAAGAAGTGGAATTTTCCGCCGACTCTCACGGAAACGGTGCTGCGTCATCACACCTTCGCCTTCGAAGACCTGAGCGACATGACACTACTTCATCTCACATCAGTGGTGAACCTGGCTGATCGGTTCTGCCTGAAGCTGGGAATCGGCCAGCGTTACCCCAAGGAAGACATGCCCCTTGCCGGAACAAAGGCGGCCGGTTTCCTGGGACTCGAAGAGGAAACCATCATGCGGATGCTGGAAGATTTCCGCTATGCGTACGAGCACGACAAAAGCAACATGACCGTGGCGGCTTAGAGATCGCAAAGCGTGGACCATCCGGTCGCGTCGCAAAAAAATGGGTCCTCAGCGGACCCTTTTTTGTTTGAGGTAGACCTGTTTTTCCGGCCATGCAGCCCCCGCGGCCACGCCCTTGCATCATGAGCGATTACGACCTGTTTCAGGTCTCTCCCCGCGAATCAGATCACTTCCCCTCCGCCTCTTCCTCGAATTCATCGGTCAGGGCGCGCCTTTTGGCCTCATCGGAAATAGTGACGGTATCATGCTCTTCCTCGCCATGATAATGTCTGCGGGAAGCAGTCCCCCTCTTCCTGCCGGAGCCGCCTCCGCTTCCCGATACGGGGCTCAGATCACCTATTCTCGCAACACTGTCAGGCATTG
>CAYMFO010000136.1:0-4028 GCA_964389825.1 uncultured Geobacter sp.
CGGCCACCAGGTTGGTGAAGTAACCATGGGTTGTATAGTTCCAGGCCTGAAACTGTTCCTCGCTAAGCGTGCCATAGGGACCCGAGACGATAGGGCTGGCGTTGTCGGTAATATTCACGCTATTGGAAGCCTCGGAAACACGGCCGACACCGCCCGGCAGAAACGAACCCGCGTTCCATTCACCATTGCCCGGCCACCCCCAGAGGGCGCTATGGGCGACCAGGATGCCGCCGCTTTGGACATAATTGTCGATCAGGGAAAAGTTGGTGGCGATGTTGTCATAGTAAGGCTGGTACTGGGTGGACGCAAACACCACGAACTGATAGTCTCCCAGGCTCTCCGAGGCAAGCTGCGAAGAATCGATCTTTTTGAATTCAATTCCGATGTTGGACAGAGTCTGGGAGTTTGAATCATAATCCCACGGCAGGGCATCCTCCACCAGTAGCGCTTTTGCCCAGACATTTGAACTTGTAACGGCAAACAGCAACAACACCAACAATGCAATCCTTACTTTTTTCATCTCTTGCGCCCCTCCATTAATTGAGTTTCCCTGATTGTTTCAAGCAGGACGCAGAATATTTGCAATATTTATACCATACAATAATCAACTGAAATTATTGCATAAAATCAGACAAATATTTATTCAGTAATAATTTTGTAAAAATATTCGACGGAATGACTGGCATCTATCCGACCATTTTCCATACCGGCTCCGGCACGGCGCCAAGGCAAGGATTACCGATGATTGATCATTGAAATGCGCTTCCGGAAAGGATAACGCCAATAAAAATAACGGTGCGAAACCATCCGAAGCCCTGCCACTACCAACAACAATTCCCGAAAGCCAGAAAAAGGATACTGTGTCGAATTATTTTACATATATCCATAATCGCCAGATCAGGCTTTTACATACTTTTTCACCTGCATCCCAGACGACTGAGCCATCAAGCATTGTCCTGATGGGCTTTGGTATCGCGGGTATCGGTTTTCCGAGAAGAAGATTCAGAGAATAATGTGTACCGCCACAATAACCGAAGCGGAAAGGGCTTCCCGAGAGGAAGCCCTTTCCGCTTTCAAGACTATACCTGAGTTCACGCATCAGCGGCCCGGCTACACAACAAGCCGGAAGCAGGCCGCCAGGCGCCGTATTCTGACGGGCGCTTGGCAATAATAATCGCCGTCCGCCTGCACGGGCTTAGCGCCATGGATAGCCAGATCCAGGGCATCAAAAACCGCCACCCCCTCCCCTTCCAGACCCTTGTTCCGCAAAAGACGCCGGGCAAGCCCCAGGAATGCCATCCTTGTTCCGTCCACCAGGCAGATCACCCTGAAACCCGGCTCAAATATGGAGACGCGGGGAGCGATAACAAACTCCCCTCCGTACTTGGCCGCGTTACAGACTATTACCGAATGGCAATCAATTTCGCTGGTTCCGGAAATTACCCGCAGCCGACCGGTATCCCATGCGCGAAGCAGGCGCAACGCCGACAGGAGGTAAGCCCCCTTGCGCAACAGCCTCTTTTCCGGAGCGCGCACCCCTTTGACTACCTCACCGTCACAGCCAGCGCCGGCCATCAGGAGAAAGCGCCGTTCCGTCCCGTCCTTCTCCATAACGCCTACTGAAACCTCACGCGAAGATCCGGCGGCTATCCTCCGCAGGGCCATGGAGGGGCTGGTTATGCCCACCTCCCTGGCAAGCACATTCGCCGTGCCAAAGGGGATGACCGCCAGGGTGGCCGTGCCCGGAGAAAGTCCATTGACAACGCTGTTGATGGTACCGTCACCCGCGCCGACGATAATGAACGGGCATTCCTCTTCGAGGCATATTCTGCGAGAGCAACGGACGGCCTCTTCGGGTTCTTTCGCCTCCACGAGCCGGGGGTCCAAACCCATCTTCTTCAGAGCGGATATGGCCTCCATTACCCTCGATGGAGAGAAACCTCCTGAAAGGGGATTTATGATGAAGGTGCAGCTGCGTTGCATGTCGTCTTCCTTTCACTGACGGGTTGAAGTGACAATACCTTGCCAGATTATAAGGAAAGCCCCCTTCACGCAACGGAAAGAAGCGAGGAAACCACGCGCGCGGCCAGACGAAAACGCGGCCCCGCGCCGGATCAAGGGCCATAAAGGCGCAACTGGTTGTGCGGAGTCCCGCGAATATGATATGCTCCGCCCTCCGGAACAAAACCGGGGATCGCGCGTCATGCTCGCATCACGGATTAAGTCTGCTTCCGAACACCAAACACAAAGGACAACCATATGTCATCTAGTCGTTTCATTATTACGGTCATAGGACTGGACCGAGTGGGTATCGTTGCCGGCATCAGCAGGGTGATGGCCGAACACAGCGTCAATATAGCCGACATCAGGCAGACCATCATGAAGGACCTTTTCACGATGATCATGCAGGCAGAGGTCAAGTCGGAGGGATTTGACCTGGCGGCCTTCCAGGAAGCCATGGCCGCCATCGGAAAAGAGCTGGGTGTGCGGGTTATCGTTCAGCATGAAGATGCGTTCCGCTTCATGCACAGAATCTGAGGAGGACCTGACATGCCTATCCATCCGGAAGAGATACTTGAAACCATCAAGATGGTGACCAACGAGCATCTGGATATCAGAACGGTCACCATGGGCATCAATCTGCGCGGATGCAGCCATCCCGACATCAGGGTCTTCAACGAACAGGTCCACTCTCACATCCTGTCACGCGCCGAAAACCTGGTCCGCGCCACCGAGGCCATCCAGAGCCTGTACGGCATCCCCATTATCAACAAGCGCATCTCGGTCACCCCCATCGCCATAGTAGCGGAAAGCTGCCGGGCCGATGACCTCGTCTCCGTGGCCGAAACCCTGGACCGGGCCGCCCACGATGCGGGAATCGACTTCATCGGAGGATTCAGCGCCCTGGTGCAGAAGGGGATTACGCCCGGCGACCTGAGGCTCATCAACTCCATTCCACTCGCCATGGCGAACACGAAAAAGGTCTGCTCCTCGGTCAATGTGGCCACCACCAAGGCCGGAATCAACATGGACGCCGTCTCCCTCATGGGGCGTATCGTCAAGCAGACCGCGGAACTGACCAGTGAGCGGGGGGGCATCGGTTGCGCCAAGCTGGTAGTGTTCGCCAATGCGCCGGAGGATAACCCGTTCATGGCCGGGGCCTTCCACGGCATCGGCGAGCCCGACTGCGTCATCAACGTGGGGGTCAGCGGTCCCGGCGTAGTAAACGCAGCGGTGCGCTCTCTTCAGAATCCCACCCTGGGCGATATCGCCGAGTGCATCAAGAAGACCGCTTTCAAGATTACCCGCATGGGCGAGATGGTGGGAAGGGAGGTGGCGCAAAGGCTCGGCGCCCAGTTCGGCGTGCTGGACCTCTCCCTGGCGCCGACCCCGGCCGTCGGCGACAGCGTGGCCGCCATCCTGGAGGCCATGGGACTGGAAAGCTGCGGCACCCACGGCACCACCGCCGCCCTGGCGCTCCTGAACGACGCCGTCAAGAAGGGAGGCGCCATGGCTTCCTCATCGGTAGGCGGACTGAGCGGGGCGTTCATCCCGGTAAGCGAGGACGAAGGCATGATCCGGGCTGTTCAACGGGGATCCCTTTCCCTGGACAAGCTGGAGGCCATGACCTGCGTCTGCTCCGTCGGCCTGGACATGATAGCGGTTCCAGGCGATACCTCTCCCGCCACCATCTCGGCCATCATCGCGGACGAAATGGCCATTGGCATGGTCAACAGGAAAACCACGGCCGTGCGCATCATCCCGGCGCCGGGGAAGAAGGTGGGAGACATGGTGGAGTTCGGAGGGCTGCTGGGGACCGCCCCGGTCATGCCGGTGCACAACTTCAGCTCCGAAGAATTCATCGCCCGCGGCGGCAGGATTCCGGCGCCCATACAGTCCCTTACCAACTGAGGGAAACCGCGCGCGGGCATAATGGATAAACCTGAAAAAGGCATTTCCGCCACAGAGGTCACAGAGAACACAGAGATATAATAGCGAAAATTTGAACTACCAGATTCACCATAAAG
>CAYMFO010000137.1:0-4002 GCA_964389825.1 uncultured Geobacter sp.
TCGGCACCTATCACTATGCCTGCTACCAGGCGTTGACGGTCTTCGGGGTTACCGGCGAAAAGGCCCTCGGCGTGGCCCTGGTCATCCACGCCGTCAACTTTTTCCCCATTACCTTTCTCGGGCTCTACCACCTGGCGCGCGGAGGGATGAAGCTGTCGGGACTGGGAGAGAAGGGTTAGGGGGAGAAGGCGCCCCGGAGGGGCGGATGAGGGGAAAAGACTGGGAGATAACACGGCGAGATAGCAACAGTGTCACGTTGAATGTTGCGCCGGACAGCGCTAACCACCAGAGAGGAAAATATCAGTGAGCCGGAAAACATTCCCCGCTTCCATGGACATCTTCGCAATCCTCTCCTTTGGCCTGCCGCTGTTCGTCTATCTCCTTACCCTTGCCCCGTCCGTCACCTTTTTCGACAGCGGGGAATTCCTTACGGCCGTTTCATCCCTCGGGATCCCCCATTCTCCGGGTTATCCCCTTTTCGTCAACTACGCCAAGCCGTTCACCTGGCTTCCTTTGGGGAGCATCGCCTTCCGTGTCAATTTCGCGACAGCCGTGTCGGCCTCCCTGGCGTGCCTGGGCGTCTACCTCCTCACGATGCGGCTGATCCCGCTCATTGAGGCCGGCGGTTCCCCCGCGCCGCGATTCCTTCGCCGGTCGGCCGGGTTGTGCGCGGCCCTTGCCTTTGCCTTTACCCCGCGTCTCTGGCTCCAGTCCAACCATGACAAACCCTATCCGCTCCTGGCCTTTCTCTCCGCGGTTATCTTCTGCCTGATCCTGGCCTGGCGGGACAAATACCGGCGGGGGGAGGAAACTCCTGGACTAGTCTACCTGGCGGCATTCCTCTGCGGTCTGGCCACCGGGGCGCATCAGTTGATAGTCCTTCTTGTCCCATCCTTTGTCTTCCTGATCCTGCATGCCGACTGGAGGCTTATCCTCCGCGTCAGGGAGCAACTGCTGGCCGGCGCCTCCTTCCTCGTCGGTTTTTCCGTATATCTCCACCTCCCCGTGCGGGCAATGACCAACCCCCTGCTCAACTGGGGCGATCCCAAGACCCTGTCCGCCTTTCTCTGGTCCTTTCTGCGCAAGGGCTACCCCATGGAAAGGGTGGATCGCGACCTGCCGCTCCTCATGAAACAGCTGAACGCCTTCAATCTGGTCAACGAATTTTCCGTGGCCGGTTTCTTCCTGCTCCTGGCCGGGATCCTTGCCTGCCGCCGCGCCGGCGCCTTCATCGTCGCCTACGGGATCGCCATAGTGGTTTTTCTCGCATATATCGCCGGTTACCAGAACACGCCGGAAGAGACCATCTTCCTCACGGAGGAATTCTTTACCCCTCTTTATCTCGTCGGCGCGGTCTTTGTCGGTCTGGGACTGTATTCGGTAGCGGGCTGGGCCGGTCGGGCAGTGGGGAGTTTCCCCGTGGCAGCACGCTGGATTCCGGTTTCTCTGTTTCCCTTGATGGCCCTCCTTCCGGCCTCTCTCTGCGCGACCAACTTTCTGGAAAACGACCAGTACGAAAACTATCTGGCCCATGACTACGCGGTAAATACCTTCCGCTCCCTGCCCGAGGGCGCTGTTCTCTTTACCTGGGGGGACAGCGGCGCGTTTCCCCTCTGGTACATGCAGGGCGTGGAGCGGATGAGGGAAGACCTGACCCTGTTGCACATCCCCCATCTCCACTTCCGCTGGTATCTGGATTCCTTCCCCGGCCTCTTCACGGACAGTATCCTGCTCAGGGAAGGGGTCTCTTCACTGCCCATCAGGGATGTGTTTCTTCTCGCGGTGAAAGAGCGGATCTCCGACAGGCCGGTATTTATGGATTTCTCAGCCCGCCACTCCCTTGACCTTGGTCCACCGGCCATTCAGCAGCGGGGAATGGTCTTCAGGGTAGCGCCCGCGGCTTCCGGCGAGGGGTATCCGCCGGACACGGGCGTGTGGGCCGACTACTCCCTGAGGGGTGTCCTGGACGGAAGGCTGTTCTTCCGGGACCTGGATTCGGAGAAGGCGGTCCAGATCTACGCCTACAGCCGTCTCGAGGCTGGCAGGACACTGATCTCCCTGGGCAGGACCGGGGAGGGTATGGAGGAGCTGCGCATCTCCGCCAGGCTCTCTCCCGCGATGCGCGGCGAGGCGGAACGGATACTACGGGAACAAGGAGCGAGGTGAACCATGAGGATAAACGGAAAAACCAGGGTCCTGGGGATCATCGGCCGGCCGGTGGCCCATTCCCTTTCCCCTGCCATGCACAACGCGGCAATCGAGGCCCTGGGCATCGACTATGTCTATGTGCCGTTTCCGGTGGCGCCGTCGGCTCTCGGAGCGGCCATCGAGGGGCTGCGGCGCATCGGCGTGTGGGGCTTCAACGTCACCATACCCCACAAGACCGCCGTTATTCCCTTTCTTGACCGGATCACCAGGGAGGCGGAGCTGGCGGGCGCGGTAAATACCGTGTACCGGGACGGGGAACTCCTTGTAGGGCACAACACGGACGGCGCCGGGTTCCTCTCCTCGCTGCGCCATGACCTGGGCCGTGACCCGGCCGGCCTGACGGTGCTGCTGCTGGGCGCGGGCGGCGCATCCCGGGGCGCGCTGGCGGCGCTTGCCCAGGCGGGCGCCGGCCGTATAATCGTAGCCAACAGGACCGTGGAGCGGGCGCGGGGGCTGGTGGACAGATTCGCGCGCCTTTTCCCCCGGGTCTGCTTTGACGTATCCTCCCTGGAGGAGAATGCGTTGACAAACGTCCTGGAGTGCGCTGAACTGCTGGTCAACACCACATCCGTGGGGATGGATGGCACGAAATTTGATATATTGAAACTTTCACGAATGCGCTCCGGTGGCGGCGTCTATGACATGGTATACGTCCCGGCCGAGACCCCCCTCCTGGCGGAAGCCGCGAAACTCGGACTTGACCGGGTAAACGGCGCGGGCATGCTGGCCGGACAGGGCGAAGAGGCCTTCCGTATCTGGACCGGAATGGCGCCGCCTCCTGATTTCATGAAAAATGTCCTGTCAGAAGAACTTGGAAAATTAACAAAATATTGACATTAGTCTTTATTCAAAATAGTATCGAGCCGCTGAAATGACACGCGCCATCAAAAACCGAGGTCTTCATGCAGCCAAGCAGACTGGGCGAACTTCTCGTTCGAAGCAACCTGATAACTAAAGAACAATTGATGAAGGCCCTGGAGGAGCAGAAAAACTCCGGGGGTCAGCTCAGGCTGGGCACGGTGCTGATCAGGGACGGATATATCAAAGAGTCCGAGCTGACCGCGTTCCTCTCCAAGCAGTACAGCGTCCCTTCCATCAATCTGGCCGACTTCGATATCGATCCGGCGGTGGTCAAGCTGCTCCCCGGCGACGTGGTGCAGAAGTACCAGGCCATACCGGTGAACCGGGCCGGTTCCACGCTCATCCTGGCCATGAGCGACCCCTCCAATATCTTCGCCATCGACGATATAAAGTTCATGACCGGCTACAACGTGGAGGTCGTGGTCGCGTCCGATTCCGGCATCAAGTCCGCCATAGACAAGTTCTATGACCAGTCGGCGTCCCTGGCCGACATGATGAGCGATCTGGACATGGAGGACATGGAGGTGGTGGCGGACCATGAGGAGGTGGATGTCACCTCCCTGGAGCGGGCCACCGAGGACGCCCCGGTCGTCAAGCTGGTGAACATGATCCTCTCCGACGCCATCAAGCGCAAGGCCAGCGATATCCACATAGAGCCCTATGAGCGCACCTTCCGGGTACGCTACCGCATCGACGGAGTCCTGTACGAGGTGATGAAGCCGCCCCTGAAGCTGAAGAACGCCATCACCTCCCGCGTCAAGATCATGGCCGAACTGGACATCGCCGAGCGCCGTCTGCCCCAGGACGGGCGCATCAAGATCAAACTGGGGGGAGGCAAGGACATGGACTTCCGCGTCTCGGTCCTGCCCACCCTGTTCGGCGAAAAGATCGTCCTGCGGCTTCTGGACAAATCCAACCTGCAACTGGACATGA
>CAYMFO010000138.1:0-3748 GCA_964389825.1 uncultured Geobacter sp.
ATCAATTCAAAATGTACTATGTTGCGTTGTAGGGATAATAGCGAAAAAATGAACTGCCAGACACACCATAAAGGTGACGATTACATTATCTTTGTCTTGGTGTAACTACTTGAAAGTTATACAAAAATCCTCTGTGTCTCTGTGGTAATTGCTTTTTTTAGGTGTAACGTTATTTACGAACAAGCTCTTAAACATTGAACCTGAAAATGGCATTTCAGCCACAGAGATCACAGAGGACACAGAGATATAATAGCGAAAAAATGAACTACCAGACTCACCATAAAGGTGACGATTACATTGTCTTTGTTTTGGAGTAACTACTTGATAGTTATACGAAAGTCCTCTGTGTCTCTGTGGTAATTGCTTTTTTTAGGTTGAATGTTCAGCGGTCGGTCAATGCCTCGTCCGTTTCCATCCTGATTGCCCCGGAAGGGCACACCTGGGCGCAAAGCGAACATCCCGAGCACCTGGACCTGTCGAAACGGATCTCCTCGACATGTTCTATGGCCTGAAACCCGCCGTCGCGGCACGACACCACGCATGCCCGGCAGTGGGTACATCTCGCGGGATCCAACCGTGGCATGACGCGGTATTCCTGGTCAAGGGCGGAGAATGCCGTTACCCTGTCGCGGCAGAGGCCGATGAAGTCATCCGGCCGCGAGAAACCGTGCCACGACATGAACTCCCGCAGTTCTTCCTTCATGCGGCCGATTACGTCGAAGCCGCGCAGCATGACCTGGGTACAGACCTGCGCCACGGGCGCCCCCAGGAGCATGAATTCAGCGGCGTCAAAGCCGCCCGATATCCCGCCGCAGGCCATGACAGGCAAACCGGGCTTTCTGCACAGTTCACTTACCGCCCGGAGGGCGATGGGCTTTATCCCCGGCCCGGAATAGCCTCCGCATGAGGTGAATCCGCCGATATCGGGCAGGGGCCGAAGCCTTTTCAGGTCGATGGCCAACAGTGACGGAATGGTGTTGATTGCGCAGATGCCGTCGGCCCCGGCGCCTGCTACCGCTTCCCCGATGGACTGGATGTCGGTGACCGCCGCCGTCAGCTTGGGGACTATGGGCAACCGGATGTCGGCCGCCTCTTTCAGCCATGAGGTGATGAGGGCGGAATATCCGGCGTCCTGCCCGATGGCGGCGCCCTTTCCCTTTTCCGGACAGCCGTGGGGGCACGAAAAATTCAGCTCCAGGAGATCCGCCCCGGCTTCCTGGCAACCTCTGGCGAGAAACAGCCAGTCGTCAGGGACGCGGGCGTCGCCCATGATGCTGCCGATAACGGCCTTGTCCGGAAATTCGACCTTGAGACGGGCTATGGTGGCGAACCATTCCCCGGGCGGTAATTCGCTCAGCAGTTCAAGGTTTTCAAAGCCGATGATCGTCCCTCCCGCGCGGGAAACCGCGAAACGGTTGTGGAGGTTTCTCACCGGTTCGCGAATGAGCGTCTTTATGACGGCGCCGCTCCACCCGGCTCTAAAAGCCCTTCGAATCATTTCACCGTTGGCCGTGGGGGGCGCGGATGCAAGGATGAACGGGCTGTCAAGGGCAACTCCCAGATAGTTGGTCTGAAGATCCATCGCAACCTCCTTTACGGTTTGATCCTGATGTAATACAGCATTCCCAGGTACCGTTCCCCGCTGAATACGGGCCTGAACGTGAAAACACCCGTCCTTCCCTCGAAGAGCCGCGCCTCCATGGCCGCCGGCTTCCTTTCCTTGACAATCCGGAGAGTCTCGGAGTCGCTGTCCGCCAGGGCTTTGTGGTAGTCGTAGCCGGTAAGGCTGTTTTCAGGGGGATAGCCGAAGCGGTTCACGCCGTTTTCATCGACCCATTGAACGGAATAGATGGCCGGGACGCTGTCGTAGAATCCCTTCAGCATGTCCATGGCCATCTTTTTTTCATCCAGCGACAAGGCGGCGATGAGCGAGGTGTTCGCCGCAAGTGATTCCAGGGCCTGCTCCGGTGCTTCCGCCGTTCCGGCGCGCGGGATACGTTTCCCTGAAGCGTCGTGTTCCGCCCTCATGCCCATGAGACGCCACTGGGCGCCGTAGAGTGAGACCGTCCGCCAGAAAACGGTTTTTTTGACGGCCTTTTTCGCGGAGGGGTATTTGCTCCAGTAGGAACCGCTTCCCTGGGGGAGGGACGAGATGTTCCGGGCAAGTCGCTGAAAGCGGCTGTCCCGGGAAAAAGGCCTGGATGAAAAGAGATTAAGGCCGGTATGGTGCGGATCGACGTCATAGAGGATTCTCCCTTCCTTTTCCATGGCCCATATATCCAGGGGCGCGCCCTGCGCAAGAGGATGAATGATGTCGCCCAGCAGTCTGGCCGGTGAAAAGAGCACGCTCACCGAACCGATGAAGCGGCCGCCGGGGTTGACAACCGGATACTCGGCGTCCGCGGCCTCGAAACCTTCAACGGCCCTGAACACGGAACTGAGGACCGGTTTGCCGGATTCCCTTACACGCCTGACCTGTTCCTGGCCGCTGATGTCCGTCCCCTCGAAACGGCGGAATGGGGCAGGTTCGACGGTTACCATTTTTCCCCTGCCGTCGATGGCGGAACAGTCAACCGCGTAGGGTAACGCGCCGCATAGTTCCCGAAGCGCGGAGCGCGCCGTCTCACCCTCCAGCCCCGATGCCCCGAGGGTCGCGGCTGCGCGTTTCAGCGCCGCGTCAAGGCGTCCGAACTCCTCTTCAACCTTGCCGGCCGCCAGGTTCAGGGAAAGCGGCGTCTCGCCGGAACAGAAAGCGGTCGAAACTCCTGAAATAAACAGCCCAATCAAAAGCGTCGTAATAATTCTCATCACCATTCCAATCTGGGGTCAGGCTCGCCTTTTTGCTATTTACCCCATGCGTCTTTGTCCGGCAAGGCGCCCGGAGTGTCGGAAAACCTTGCGGATTCAGAATATGTGTAAAAAAAAGTGACATTCCGCAAGTGCCCGATAATGGCGATAAGCGCCATGTTTGCGGAGAATCTAACACGCGCCAAACATTTGATCAAATATTTTGAGTAGTGATTCCGGATACATAGCCAGTCGTGGTCGCAATTGTTTACATCCTGAACACAAACTGTTTTTCTGGAGATTAATTTGTTTAGTGATAACTATATGTTACGCGAATTTATCTTGGCACGGATATGGCAATTTTTAATTAAGAGAGGATTTGCGAAATATTCGAGGAGGGCTTGAGGAAGGACCCTTGTTGAAACCCTGATATTTGCTTTTGCATGGAGAACTGCAGCTATGAATTATGCTCGAAAGGGAAATGGAATCAGGCGGGAACAGGCCAAAAGAGTTCTCGGGAAAACCGCCGGCGAGCTTGACCGGATAATGGGAGAGCCATCCGTCTCTTACAGCTATCGGGATAATGAGGTTTTCCTTTATGATTCCAAGCCGGTAAAAACCGTTTCCCTGCGCAATGGGGTGGTGGTGAAATGTGACGATTATGCCGATTCCAGGAGATACATCCGTGTCCAGCCCATTGGGAGCATACCGGTTCTTGCCATGGGAAAAGATAAAGACAGGGGAACGCTGAAGGATATCTCCATCAGCGGCGTTGCCGTGTCCCATGATGGTATACCCTTTGCGGCCGGAGACCGGGTATTGCTCGCGTTCGCGCTGCCAATCGAAGGAATTGACCGCTTTATCGAGATCCCTTGCCGGGTCCATAACACCAGAAACGGCGCCGAAGGCGCCACAACGGTTTTCAACTTCGATTTTTCGGGTGGTTATCACAAAAAGAGAC
>CAYMFO010000139.1:0-3676 GCA_964389825.1 uncultured Geobacter sp.
CTCTCCCGCTGGGAGAGGGTTTCAAAAATGTTCCTTCTCCCTTGGGGAGAAGGTGCCCCACAGGGGCGGATGAGGGGGATTATCGCATTACGCAAAAACTTAACCGGACAAAGCTGGCTTTTTTTAGGTCTATAGGCGGCTTGTTGGAACTGATGGTAATGGCTTTCGCAAAGGCGAGGGATTGGAAAAGGGGTTCAGCGGATGTCTGAAGCAAGGAATGTGATTGCCGTTCTGGTCGCCATGCCCGAGGAGGTCCGGCCTATTGCGCGGAGGCTCGGCCCTTGCCGGAGGGAAATGCTGGGCGCCTTTCCACTGTACCGTTTCAGAGCTAAAGGGCTGGAGGTCTGGCTTGTCCGCTCCGGCATGGGGTGGAAGAGGGCGTCCGAGGCCGCTTCGCTCATCCGAGCCCATCGTCCCCGCCTCATTGTTTCCGCCGGATTCGGAGGCGGCGTCAGGGAAGGGATTGCAACCGGTGATGTGGTGTTGGCGGGTAGGATAATGTCCCTGTCGGGCGATGCCGTTGCCTCCGTCGCCCATATGGACAACACCCCTATGCTCGAATATCTCAGGGAGAGTTTTCCGGAGAGCGCCTTCAGGATTGTGGAAGGCTGCGTCATTACCGGTCGCGGAATATGGCGGAAATCGGAAGTGCGCCGGCTGCTCCCCGAAGGTCTTGACCATCCGGTCCTGGATATGGAGACGGCGGCCGTGGCCGAAGCTGCCTCGAGGGATGGGATACCGTTTCTTGCCGTGAGGTCCATAAGCGATGCCTGGGACGAAGAGCTCCTTTTTTCCATTGAGGAGATCACCGACAGGGACCTGAACATCAGTATCCGGCGGGCGCTTGCGGCCATTGCGCGCAATCCGCGCATCCTTCCGCAGATGATCCGCCTGGCGCGCAACGGGAAAAAGGCCGGAAACAATCTGGCGCTGGTTCTGGAAAGGATCATAGGAAAGGGATGACACATATGGAATACATACTCTTCGACCTGGATAATACCCTCTATTCGCCGGAACAGGAGCTCTTCACCCTCATTGACCGGCGCATCAACCTGTATATGGTCCAGGTGGTCGGCATCCCGCCGGCGGAGGTGGATGATCTCAGGCGAGGATACTGGAGACGCTACGGCGTGACCATGCGAGGCCTGATGCGTCATCACGGTATCGATCCCGAGGACTATCTCGCCTTTGTCCATGATATAGACGTGGCGTCGAGGTTGCGCCCCGATCCTGAACTGCGTCTGGCCCTGGAGAGTATTCCCCTGAGGCGGGCGGTCTTCACCAACAGCTCCATGGATCACAGCCGACGCGTCCTCAATGCCCTGGGGCTCGACGGCGCCTTCGAGGAAATATTTGATATCAGGGTGGCCGGCTATCTGCCGAAGCCGTATCCGGAACCCTATCAAGCCGTTCTCTCGCGCATCGGCGTGCCGGCCGGCCGCTGCATCATGGTGGAAGACTCACCGGAGAACCTGAAAATCGCCAAGGAGCTTGGCATGGGCACGGTTCTGGTGGGCGCGGAAATGTCAAATCCCTTTGTCGATGTCTCGGTTGACGGCGCGGCCGCTGTACCCGGCGCCCTGTCTTTCTGGAGCTGACGGTTCCGGCTCAAAACGAACCTCTGTTCCCGCCGGGGCTTCCCCGGGAGACCCCGGAATATTTTCACGAAGGAGGTTGAAACCTTGAGAAATATTGTCCTGTGGAGATACCTGATCCTTGCCGCGTGCTTGCCGGCCGCTCTGACGGCCTTTACCATTGCCGGGTGCGGTTCAGGGAGTTCCGCCCCGGTAGTCCAGCCATCGGAGATTCACGCCGAAAAGGTCGCGTATGTGGGCGGCCTTTCCGGAACGCTTGCGGACGAGATCGAAAAAATATTCATCAACCGCGTCCCCTATGACGGAAAATCCACGGACATGCCGATCATCATAGCCGCGCAAAGCATGGATAAAATGACCCCGGACGTGCGGAAGGGCATAGTGGAAAGTTTCTTGAATCTGCGCCCCATCGTGCTGGCGCATTGCACCGGGACGGAGATTAACGACCTGCTGGGCATGCTGGGACTGGAACGGAATTACGTCCTGCCGGAAGGCCTGCCCGGTGACAGGCGCTATGCGGAACTGTTCGCCGTGGACAGGGAAGAGGACGGGCATGTCTTTATCTGGTCCATGTATCCGCCCGGGGACGGCGCCGAGCAGTCGTCCGTCTCCGGAGCGCCGTCTCCGGAGACGGACGTGGACGACGATGTGGATCAGATGAAGAGGGCGGAGATATTCCACGGGTGGATTGATGAAGATACGATGCGCGTTACGCCGGAGGTAAAGGCGCGCCGCCGGGAGGCCGTCAAGTCCCTTGTAGCCGCCGTCAAGGCGGATAGCGCGGAATTGACCAATGTCGCCAATGGCTTCGTAATGACGAAGATATTCTCCAACCAGGGGAATATTTATCAGATCAGCTACTTCATTTATGCGTGTCATTCCTTTAACGCCGCCGATGCCTTGGATTATGACTGGTTCTACGTGCGCCAGGAAGGGATATTCAACGCATCGGGAGCGTACAAGGGGATTGTGACACACTATCAGGATATGTACCGCAGTGAGGTCCATTACTACATCGGTAGTTATGTCATGGACAACTGGATGGAGGGTCTGACCACCGCCACCGGAGGGGTGTCGCTTATGGCGGCTGAACCCCAGAACGCCAACAACGTGGCGCAGGTAACGAGCGGTATCAGTTACAATATCGGCGGTTCCATCGGTTATCAGGGAGGAGAGAGCGGTGGAGTGAACTGCGGACTGAACGCGGGTGTAACAGTCAGCCACTCGACGACATTGAACGTAAGTGACTGCACCGTGAACAACAGATCCGCCGACAACGTAAACAACGCAAGCTGGAGCTATGACTTCAAAAGAGCCGACCAATCGGCCAAATTCGGCTATACGGCGCTGGACCCTCCGCCGGTTCTTTCACGGTCCAATTTTCAGCCGGTGAACCAGTGGCTCTGGAAATTCTCGCCGTCCGTGCGCAACGCAAACAAAAACTGGTTTTACTCCAGTTTCACCGCGGGCCTGATTCAGAGTATCGGCGGTTACCCGCGTATTTTCTGGCTGGCGGATGATGCGTCCCATTACCTTTTCCAGGGAGGCGAATGGAAATTTGAGGTTCCCCTGAGCTATCCTCCCCTGCTGGTGGCGCCTCTTAATCTGGATTTCAGCGCCGCGGGCCAGTACAAGCAGATGAACCTGGCGGTTTCCCGCCACTGGACCGCTTCCAGCAACCAGTCCTGGCTCCGGGTGGAGCCGGTCAGCGGCGCGGGAGTCAATCCGCGCGTCTATGTGACGGTGGATCCGAACACCACCGGGGAGAGCCGCACCGCGGTCATCACCTTCGCCACTTCCGACGGCAAGGGCTCGGCGGCCACAACCGTTTTCCAGGCCCGCTATTGACGGGGTTGCGCGCCTGCCGGTGATATGCGCCGCCTTACCGTTCCTTTTGCGGATATCCCGCACATGGAGCGGCGATAAACGAAAAAAAAGCAATCGCCACAGAGAACACAGAGGGTTTTCGTGGAACTTTCAAGCAGTTACTCCAGAACAAAGATATTAAAATCTTCACCTTTATGATGAGTCTGGTAGTTTATTATTTCGCTATTATATCTCTGTGTTCCCTGTGACCTCTG
>CAYMFO010000140.1:0-3655 GCA_964389825.1 uncultured Geobacter sp.
TGCGGCGCAGCGACATCTGGGAAAAGGGGCAGAAGGCCCGGGCCGAGCCGGCCAGCCGCACCTCGTACCCCCCCTTGATCTCTTTCTCCACCAGCCCTTCCACCGGCACTCCGGCGCGCCAGGCGTCCTCCAGCTGTCTTCCGCCCGAAGTGGCGCCGCCGATTTTGGTGGTAAAGCGCATCTCCCCCCGGCTTGAGGAGATGAAATATGCGTCTATGGTGTCGCCTTCCTTTACGGTTATGGCGCCATCAGGACCCATAAACTCTTTCAGGTCAACAACCCCTTCCCCCTTATGGCCGGTATCAATAAATATCCATTCGGCGCTTACCTTCAGGACCCGCGCGCAAACCTTCTGACCCGGTTCCAGCATTCCACTCTGGCTGGAGAGGCTTTCTTCCAGGAGTCTGGCGAAACTTGTTTCTTCCATTGTCTGCTCAAGATCATCGTTTTCCGGCATATCGTCGTTCCTTTTTTGAGTAATTTTTCCGCCGAGCCTATCGCGGTTGGCCGGATTCTGTCAAGACATCGTGCGACCCGATTCCGCCCCCATGAACTGGCCCGCTCTTTGCTTAATTAAAATTTAAAGGCGGGCAAAAACCCGCGCACCCCATAACCAGGCACATTCAATAGAGAATAATCATGAATCTGGATGTAAGAACAATATTCATCGCGGACGCATTAATAACCGCCTTAATTAGTCTGGCGCTGTTTTTCTACGGCAAAACCTACAAGACCTACCCAGGCTTCAAGCACTGGACGGCTGGTTCCCTGGCCGCGTCCTTCGCTTTCGCCGCCGCCGCGTTGCGTGGGATAATCCCGGAATGGACCAGTGTTCTGCTGGTAAACGGGACAAGCGTCTTCGCCTTTATCATCCGTCTGGATGGTGTCGCGAGGTTTGTACAGGGAAAGTCCGTCAACAGAATTCTCTATGCAATCGCTCCTCTGGAAATGGCGTTCGCGGGCTTTTTCTTCTTTGTCCATGACAGCATAGACATAAGGCTCGCCATAATGACCGCCTGCGCTTGCCCATGCTTATGGTGGATTGCCGCGATATTCATCCATGCCTCTTTCAGGGAAAAGAAGCCTTTTTACCCCATCGCGGGCGCAATCGCCATCATCTATGGGACAACATCACTCGTACGGACGACCTTCTGGTTCCTTGACTCTCCCGTCGGTATTTTTGACAATACGCTTTACAGCGCCGCCTTCTTTTTATCCGTCCTGGTATTTGAGGTATGGTTCGGGCTCCTTTTTCTCATGATGAACAGCAGGCGGCTGGAAGAGGAGCTCGTTGCCAAAGAGGAAACCCTGAAGGAACAGTTTTCCAGGCTGAACAACGCCATGTCGGAGGTAAAGGTGCTGAAAGGGCTTCTTCCCATCTGCTCATGCTGCAAGAAGATCAGGGACGACGACGGCTACTGGACCCAACTGGAGTCATACATCGACAGGCACTCGGAGGCCACCTTCACCCACGGCATCTGCCCGGAATGCGCGACAAAGATGCGGAATGAATACGACAAGGCGGCCAGGAGAGTAAAAGAAGGGACGGCTAGCGATCCAGTATTTCCCTGACCTTCCGCAACAGGTCCATCGGACGGAACGGTTTCCTGATGAAGAAGACATCGTCTTCCGGCACGCCTTTCAGGACTACTATTTCCCTGGTGTAACCGCTCATGAAAAGCACCCTGACGTCCGGGACAATGCCCCTTATTTCTTCATAAGCCCTTCTGCCGTCCATTCCGGGCATCACCACATCAAAGACAAGCAGGTCCACTGAGGAGCTGTTTTCCTTGAACCTGAGCACCGCCTCCTCACCGTTTGCGGCGGTGATCACCCGGTAACCGGCCTCTGAAAAGGTCAAAGCATTCAATTCCCGGACAATTTCGTCATCCTCGGCTACAAGGATCGTCTCCCCGCCAGCCTCGGGCGTATCCCGCCCGGGCGCTGAATCACCCGCCCCTTCCGCCTCCACGCCGGCAAGGGGAAGAAAGACGTGAAAGGTCGTGCCGACTCCCGGCCCGCTCCCGGCCGTTATGAAACCACCGTGCTGTTTCACGATCCCGTACACGATGGAAAGACCCAGCCCGGTCCCCTTGCCCGGCTCCTTGGTGGTGAAAAACGGCTCGAATATCCTGCGCAGGGTCTCTTCATCCATGCCGGCCCCGGTATCGGTAACCGATATGCACGCATATTCGCCCGGCTCACCGAAGCCATGCCTATCGATAAACCCGGCGTCAATGACGCCCCGATAAACGTTTATGGAGAGTACGCCGCCTTCGGGCATGGCATCCACGGCATTGGTCACCAGGTTGATCAGCATCTGGCCGATCTGCCCGGCATCGGCGTTCACAACCATCCGCGCCTCATCAAACGCCGTGCGCAGAACGATATCCTCCCGGACAAGGCGGGCGAGCATTTTATCCATCTCCCGCACCACATCCTGGATTTCCAGCGGCTTCGGTTCCATGATCTGCTTCCTGCTGAAGGCCAGGAGTCCCCTGGTCAGTTCAGCGGCGCGCACGGCCGAGGACTGGATCTGCTCCGTGGGGAAGCGGAGCGGGTTGTCCGGCTCGATCTTCTTCAGCAGCAAATCCGTGTAGCCGAATATTACCGTGAGGATATTGTTGAAGTCATGGGCGACCCCTCCCGCAAGCTGTCCGACGGCCTCGATCTTCTGCGACTGTAAAAGCTGGGACTGGAGGGCCTTGAGCTCTTCCTCGTGGCGCATCCTCTCGGTGATGTCCCTGATGGAAGCGATGTGGACGGGTCTCCCCTTCAGGGAGAGGTGGGCAGCGGCTATCTCCACCGGGAATACCGTTCCGTCCTTCTTCCTGTGCCAGCGCACCGGGATAGCGGTCAGGCGGTTCTCCGTCGCGCAACGGGTCTCATCCGGCTCCGCCGAAAGGCCGTAATTTCTCATGCCGACCAGTTCACGCTTGGAGTAGCCGTACAAGCCGGCCGCCGTTTCATTCACATCAATAATCTCTCCGCTTTCATTATCGATGAGGAAGGTGGCGTCGGACTCCATCTCAAAGAGGGTGCGGTACCGGTCCTCGCTTTCCCTTATCCTTTCCTCCGCCAGTTTCCGTTCCGTTATGTCCACGCTCGTGCCCACAAGCCGCAGCGCCCTGCCCGCGGCGTCCCTGGCAACCGCGCTTCCCCTGCTGTGCATCCAGAGCAGTTGCCCGGTCTTGGAAAACATCCGGAATTCCACATCAAGAGAGTCGCTTCTGCCATTGACACAGTCGTCGAACGCTTGCAGAACCCGCTGACGGTCCTCCGGGAAGGCCATATCCAGCCACGTCTCCCTGACAATCGCAAACTCCTCCGGACGGTAGCCCAGCATGCGGTAATAGCCGGGGCTGAAATACCCCGTTTCAGAAACAACGTCCCAGTCCCACAGCCCGTCCCGGGTCGTTTCCATGGCAAAGGCGAAGCGCTCCTCGCTTTCGCGCAGTGATTCTTCGGCCCGGACGCGCCGGTGGCGGAACGACATCATCTTCCCCAGAAGGACCGTCCCCACTGGGTAGACAAGAAGAACCGCCGGACCGATGCGCATCATGGCGTCAGCCGCCAGGTAACCGGGCAGCAGAAACATCAAGGCGATCATGACCACGTGCACGGCAAGGCCGAAGAGATACAACTCGCCAAGGGA
>CAYMFO010000141.1:0-3618 GCA_964389825.1 uncultured Geobacter sp.
GCCTGGCAGCCGATGCAGTTGCCGGGGTTGTCGACCTTCATGAACATCTTGGCGGAATCGTCCTCCTCCACCTCCTCGAAGGCCAGGACGTCGTGGGCGCAGACCTTGAAGCAGCGGCCGCAGCCGATGCAGGTTTCCTCGTCGATGCTCATGACGAATTGCGGCGTGTATTCGGTCTTGTTTCTGCGTGTTCCGGTAATGTAACCCATTTTCCTATTCCTCCGTTGGTGTGATTGTTTGTATCGATTCCGGGGGATCAATCCCCCGGCCGGAATATTTTCCAGGGGATGAATCCCCCGGCTATTATCCGTCGCCCCTGACGGGGCTTCAAAACCTGTCATCTCCTGGTGTAATGCTACCAATGTCCTTCCTGGTCCTCGTCGATAAATGATCCTGTTTTCCCGCTGTTCATGGACTTTCTGAGCCATGGCGGGGGATTTCCACGCAGGACCTCCTGCAGTTTGCCGATAACCTCGGACACTTCGATTTCCGTATTCGTTTTCATGGGGTGGATCTTCCTCGCTACCAGCTTGGCCGCCGCGGGCCCGCCTATCCGCACCGTGTAGACGATGGCGCAGCCGCTGATGGCGTTGGCGCGGGCGGTGATGCGGTCTTCTTCGTCTTCCGCGGTGGTGACGGCGCTGACCGTGTTCAACGGCTGCGCCATGTCAGGGCCGATCTCCCAGATGTGGAAGCTCCGGCACTGGCCGAAATGCTGGTCGATGTATTCGCCGGTACTGCTGGTGAAGGCTACTTTCATGGCTTGTCCTTTCTGAAGATGTATAGATGAGGTAATCCTTTTCATCGGTCGGCATCGGATGGGGCCGGGGCGGAACTTCCCCAAAGCCTCTCGTAATCGGTCACCATCCTTTGCACGGGAATACTGCGTGCCTGATTCCGGAGCTTTCCATCGATCCGCCTTCCTGCATGGAAGCCGTACGAGAGTCTCCGTGAAAGCCCCGCCCCGGCCCGGTCAACGTTGTCGCTACCTTAATTATGCGCCAGTTTCCGCGCCTCTTTCGCATTGGCCTGGAACAGGTTGGCCGTCTCGAACACCAGGTTCATGGTCCCCCGGTAGCCCACCCACATCTTCTGGTGGGCGCCGAGACGGTCGAAGACCGGCAGGCCGGCCCGCAGGTGGGCGCCGATCTTCAGTCTTGCCGCTGCCTGACGTCCGTTGGAATTGGCCACCAGCAGATCGGCGCCGATGGCGGCCGTTTCCAGGTCCTCCAGGTCGCCCACCTGCACGTTCCCGCCAGGCAGTGCGTCCAGGCCGCGGGTGCGGGTGGCCGACAGGGCGGCCTGTATGTCACACCCCATGCCGTGGAGAAACGGGACCAGGGTTTTCAGGTTGTCCGCCTCCAGGGCCAGCGCCGCCTTCTTGCCTCCGAACTGGTAGTGGCAGTCCGCCATGGCGTCCATGAGCCTGCTCCTCTGACGTCGCAGCTTCCCGGGGACCGGCCTGCCGCTGATAAGGGACAGCGCGTCCATGAGCCGGTCCGTCTCGGCCAGGCCGGTCACGGAGGTGAAGCCGTAGGCCGGGATACCGAAGCGCTCCCGCGGGATGCCGCCCGCCCTGGCCAGTGAGTCTCCCACATAGATGACGGCGCGGCTGCGCCCGACGCGGCGGATGTCGTCGATGCCGATCCCGCCGGTGGAGAGGGACGACACCTCGGCCTCGATGTGTCCGTCCAGGGCCGTGGAGATGTCGGGCACGGCCAGGCAGGTCAGGCCGAACGACTCGATGATCTCCTTGAGTTCCTCCACATCCGCCGGGGTGAGATGGGATCCGGGCAGCAGTGCAACCTGGCCGGGGACGGTCTCGCCTCCCTCCGGCAATGTAGTCAGGATCGCTTCCACGACAGCGGCGTAGCCCTCCTGGAGCGAACCGCTGTAGTCGGGGGTCGAGGCCCAGATGACGGGCACTGTCCCATACTCGGGGCGCTCTTCGCGGAACTGGCTGACGGCGCTGCGCACGTCGTCTCCCATGGTCTCGGTGAGACCGGAGGTCATCACCCCGACGATGCCGGGGCTGAACTTCTCGATGACCCGGCCGATCCCTTTCTTCAGGTTCTCCCAGCCTCCGAAGATAGCGCTGTCCTCGCTCATGGCCGTGGAGTTGAGCGCGATGGATTCCTTGAAGTGCCGCGACAGCTGGAGGCGGATGAAGGTGGAGCACCCCTGGGCGCCGTGCAGCAGGGCGAGCATGCGGTCGATGCCCAGGAAGGCCAGGGTCGCGCCGAGGGCGGGAGAATTTTTCTGGGGATTCACGGTTGCCGGTTTGGCCGGAACCTTGACCCGCGATGCGGACAGGTCTTCGCTGAAGAACCGCTCCCCGTGAGCCTCGGACAGGGCCGCTTGCGCCGCCAGCTCAGCGGCCGGCCTTTCCCAGGGCGCCGGGGCATTCAGCGCCGGCCAGATGGGGCTGTTTACGGTCAGGTCCAGCTGCCTGGCAAAGGTCACCATCCCCTCGTACCCCGCGTAGGGATGGGTGCGGCCGTGGTTGATGTCCAGGAAGGGGGTCCTGGTCTTCAGGGCCAGGAACTTGACCTTGCCGCCCGCCACGATCAGGTCCGGCATCTTTTCCCGCATGATCCCCAGGAGTCCGGCGGTTGAGGTGTCTTCGATGATCTTGGCATCCTCGCTCATGAGGGCCTTCATGCGGTAGAAGTCCTCCAGGGTGGAATTCTGGGTGCCCGCGGCCAGGACCTCTACACCCAGCTCCCGCAGGGCGTTGACCATGGACCAGGTCTTGACCCCGCCGGTGAAGAGGACCGCTCGCTTCCCTTCCAGCCGCCAACGGTACGGTGCGATCCGTTCACGGCACCTGGCCTCTTCCTCTTCCAGCAGCCCTTCCACCCGATCCCGCATGACCCGCTTTTCCTGGCCGTTGACCGCGTTGTCCAACTCCCGGGCGATGTCGCGGAGCGCCCTGGCAATGTCGGTCATGCCGTAGAACGACTCCTCCAGGTAGGGGATACCGTGGTTTTTCCGCATCTTCCTGGCCAGATTGGTGAGGGACTTGGAGCAGATGATCACGTTGAGCCTGGCCCGGTGGGCATGGCGCAGTTCCTCGAAGCGGGCGTCGCCGCTGATGCAGGAGAGGATCTGGATCCCCAGCCGGTCGAAGAGCGGCTGCATGCCCCACAGGTCGCCGGCGATGTTGTATTCGCCGATGAGGTTGATGGGGTATTCGCCCAGCTCCGGAGGCTCGGCCGTGCCGATGACGTATTTGTAGAGGACCTCGCCGGCCAGGCGGTTGCCGATGTTCTTGTCGCCGATGAAGCCGGGGGTGTTCACCGGGATGACCGGCATTGGGACTTTGTCCTCGGCCGCCTTGCAGACGGCTTCGATATCGTCGCCGGTCATGGCGGTGACGCAGGTGGCGTAGACGAACAGCGCCTTTGCCTCGGGGTAGCGGCAGGCCAGGTCCAGGATGGCCCGGTACAGCTTCTTTTCGCCGCCGAAGATGACATCGTTTTCCGCCATCTCGGTGGTGAAGCCCCGGCGGTAGAGCTGGGAGCCGCTGGAGCGGGCGCCCCGGTTGTCCCAGGAATTGCCGGCGCAGGCGATGGGGCCGTGAACCAGGTGGATGACGTCGGTTATGGGCATGAGCAC
>CAYMFO010000142.1:0-3553 GCA_964389825.1 uncultured Geobacter sp.
GTTCGAGCAAGGATTGTCCAACGACCGGAACAGTATCTGTGGAGTAGTCACAGGGCGTATCTCGGGAAAGAGACTTATCCATGGCTGGACTGTACCGTCGTACTTTCGCAATTTTCAGAGAAAGCCGGCAAAGCGGCTACGATGTTCGATTCATTCGTTTTTGGGAAAACTGGCCTAGGGCACAGGGGTGAATTTCACGGAGAGAAGAGTCTGGATAGCCGGCTGTTCGGTGATGACAGGTTCGTCGAAGATGTTCTCGGCCGGACAGAGGCAGTACCGCAGAAACGGCCGGACGTGCCTAGAATTGTAGAAACAGTCGAAAGGCTATTCGGGATAAGCAGGGAGCAATTGGCGGAATATGGACAAATACGGACAGCATCGGAGGTGCGGGCAATCGCAGCGTGGGCAACACGTGAGTTGAGCAGCGGTACCTTGGCAGAGCTCGCGATGGTGCTAAGACGGAATCCATCAAGTTTGACCTGCGCAGCAACCAGGCTTGAGGCTCGACTCCACAACAATCCAAGGCTTGCCAAAAAAGTCGATGTGTTGAAGCAGGAGTTACAGAAAGTTCAAATCTGCAAGGCCTGACCCTGACCCGAATGGTTTTCCCAGGAGTGTCCGGGAAACTAGTGGCGATTCAGAGAGCGTCAGAATATCGGCGGCATCCCAGGCAAAGCAGAAGAACTCATACCTTCGCATTGCGAGAAATCTACCAACAGGTTTCCGGTAGCATCTATCTTGATAACCCACATAGAATCGTAGTCAAGCGGAGACCACGCCGGAGCTGTCGGTGCACCGCCGTTCGGGAAATAACTTGAGAGCAGTGCATTAACAATCATTGGGTTCTGCGTGTACATCCATCCGACGAGTAGTTTGTGGTTCGAAAATGTGTTGCCCGTAAAGAAAAAATTACCAAGGTTCGCCGGTGCTGACGATAAACCTGTATCAATAGACGATACCAAGTTAAACGGGAGACCGTTTGCAATCGCATACGGCTGCACCGTCAGGGCAGGTGCGACACTTGACCACTGGGACAAGCCAGCGGCGCTTATCGTGCCAACACTTGACTGAGCTGGGTCCAGTGACCACACTTGATCGGGAGCAATCTTGCCAAGTAGCGCATACGGGAGATTCAAAGCCCGCCATTGGCCGGCGCCTACATAATTGTTATCAGACCAATACCCATGCGGGTGCGCTTCCGCGTGCCGCACAAGGTAGATCGTCTCATTCTTGTTTATATTTGCCGGGATCATAGCACCGCCAACGCCACCTGTTATGGTTATACTGGCTGGTGTCGGTGTAGAACATGCCGCGCTCACGAATGCTGCTGGATCCAATTTCGGGTATGTAGCTGCTGGCTTAACCTGGCTGTCGTAGGTGACAAGGCGCGGCGATCCCGTAGAACCGGGCGTGATTGAAATCGCATAAATAGAATTTGGGCCTGCATAGTTGGCTGGAACTGACAAGTTATAGTTGTGATCTGTATTCAGATTCGCAAGCATACCTCTGATTGTTTTCCAGGGTGCAGAAAAAACGTAGAAACCAGGAGTTCCTGTGTTGATAATGCCGTTGATTAAGATCTCGTTGTTGCCGTTGGTGTCATTATAATCAAGACCTTGGCACGTCGGATAAAATTGCGCTGGCACTGCAACTCCGCTCGGCACTGCGCCGGCAGCATACGAGACATTGATCGGATAGTTCTGGCCAGTATAGGGAGAACCACCGGTAGGGTCGCTCGACAGCGTAATCTGGTTAAGAAGCGCGAACTGCTGGACAGCCATTAACGCATTCATATCCGGATAATTGTTTACGGTTTGCAGATGAGTTGTCGGCTCAAGAGCGTAAATTGCATTGACGTTGTTCCCTCCTAATACCGATTTTTGCAAAAAAGTAGCCATGGCCAGCGACCGCTGTAATCCTTGAACGGTGAGGGTTGCGGTAATCGGGTTGACATCACCTTGTCCAGAATAATCCAGATCTTGGCTGACTACGAATATCAGGTTTATGTCACTCGCGAGCAGCGGGGATGGATTGGGCGCCGGAGATTGGGAGGAACTGCATCCGGTAAAGAATGCGAAAATAACCATGGACAGGAACATACGTTTAGTAGTGACGGCCAACGCTAACTTCATGTTTTTCTCCAAATTGAAGGAATAAGTGTCAGGTCTAAACATTAACAAATAAGGTGGCGTGCAGTGTAAATATTCAGACGCGACACCTCTTTACGCGGGCGCCTGGACGCGCATTTTCCCGGATTGTCTCCCTACTTCTATCATGCGGAGTGGTCAATGCAAGCCTTCTTGTCAGGCGCGGAGCAGTATCAGGGAGAGGACGGTAAGGATGATGCCGGTCACCAGGGTTGGCGTCATCTTTTCGCGGTAGACAAGGATCGACAGCAGTATCGCCACCACGAAATGCATGCCGGTAATTACCGTTACCAGGGACAGGGGGCCTCTGGAGAGACCCTCCAGGTAGGCATAGTATCCGGCCACATTGAGGAGCCCCATGCTGACGCCGATGAGAAAAGGGCCGCCACTCCCATGCCCGGTTTTCCTCTGTTCACGGTTTTTGCCGAAACCGGCGACAAACATGGTGGAAAGACCGTAGGATAGCGCGATAAACGCGGTCTTGTCCGTTGCAATGGCGGCAAAGCGGCTCGACACGGCGGACCCTGTCCCGGCGATAACGGCGATCGCCACGAACAGGAAGCCCCGGACAGAGACGATGGAGGCTATGCCCCCGGTTCGCCGCCGGGCGATTATGAGGGCGGCGCCGAAACCGAGGATGATCCCGGCGCCCTGCGTGGCGGAGATCCGCTCATCGAAACAGACAAGGGATATGAGGACGACCATAACCACGTCCAACCGGATCAGGGGATAGGCAATCCCGGCGGGAAGGCGCTTCAGGGCCTCCATGTGGGAAACCGTGGCCGTGAGGAAGGAAATGCTGTTGGCGAGGCTGACCAGCAGGAGAAAGCGCGGGTCCGGTACCGTCGCGCCGCGGAAAATGAATACCGCGCCGCTGATGAAGGTTACCGTGGCCATGAACCACAAGGTTGTCGGCGCGGTTTGGAGCTGACGCTCCGCTGCCACCTTGTACAGAAAGCGTTGCGACCCCATCAGGATCAGGGCGAAGAGAGCGAAGGGGAACCAGTCCGTCATCATTCATTACTCCCGGAATCGGGTTATCCTAAAAAAAGCAATTACCACGGAGACACAGAGGATTTTTGTATAATTTTCAAGTCTTTACTCCAAAACAAAGATAATGCAATCGTCACCTTTATGGTGAGTCTGGTAGTTCATTTTTTCGCTATTATATCTCTGTGTCCTCTGTGGCCCTGTGGTTGAAATGCCGTTTTCAGGGTTATTGATTACATTCCGGCGGTATCATCCTTGCCGACGGCGCTTGGCAAGGGTAATCGCGCCCGGCGGGGTCTATTGACATTTCAGGCGGGTCGTGGAATCATGCCGCCATGATATTAATCGCTGATATGCATACCCATACCATTGCCTCAGGCCACGCCTATTCCACGGTCAATGAAATGGCCGCCGAG
>CAYMFO010000143.1:0-3344 GCA_964389825.1 uncultured Geobacter sp.
GGTCAGGGTGTCTTCCGGGCAAGGGACTACCGGGGAATTGACGTCATGTCCGCCGTTATGAGGGTCCCCGAATCTTCGTGGTTGCTGGTGGCGGAGATAGACGCGGATGAGGTCTACGAGGAGTGGAACCAGCGTTCGCTTCTCTTCCTTGTCCTGTTTCTGTTGCTGGCGGGGTTTCTGGCGGCGGTCGGACACGCCTATTGGCAGCGCCACCGGAAGGCCCGGTTCCAGGCCATGTATCTGGCCGAGGCCCGGCTGAACGCTACGATCGAGCGCCATGGCATCACCCTGAGGGCCATCGCGGATGCGGTTATCTCCACGGACCCGGATGGCAGGGTGGAATTGATGAATCCGGTGGCCGAGGAAATGACCGGCTGGTCTTCGGAAGAGGCGGAGGGAAAGACGCTTTCGGAGGTGTTCAGGGTTGCCGGCGCCGAGACGGGCGCCGAAACTGATTCCCCTCTCAACGGAGGGGCAAAGGAGATGGCGTCGGCCGGATATGACGGTAATGGCCTCCTGATCACGAGGGACGGCAGGGAGATACCCATAGCCGTTTCATCAGCTCCCATACGGGATGAGCAAGGGGAGGTGTCCGGAGTGGTCCTGGCTTTCCGTGACAGGACCGGGGAGCGCAACGCCCAGCGCCTTCAGTCGGCCCGCCTTGAACTTCTGGAATATCAGGTCACTCATTCACTGGACGATTTCCTGGCCAGGGCGCTGGACCTCATCGGCGGAATGGTGGAGAGTCCGGCAGGTTTTTATCATTTCGTCGTTCCGGATCAGCGGACCCTTTTCTTCCGCCAGGGGTCGCACTCTTTCGTTAAGGTGGCTCGCGGCGCCGGCGGCCTGGAAACGGGATACTCCATCGGGCGGCCGGACATATGGGAGGATGCCGTCAGGAGTGGAAAGGCGGAAGTAAGGAACGACCGCCGGCAGGCGCCCGGAGAAGAAATGGCGGGAGGGCGCGTGGAGTTTATCCGCCATCTGGCGGTTCCCATCGTGCGTGATGGAGCGGTGAAGGCCGTCCTCGGCGTGGGGAACAAGCCAACGGAGTACCTGGACCGTGACGTGGAGATCGTCTCCTATCTGGCTGACCTGACATGGGAGATAATCGAACGCAAACGGGCCGAAGAGGAGCAGGAGAGACTGAGGGCCCAGTTGGACCAGGCGAGGAAGATGGAATCGGTGGGGCGGCTGGCGGGCGGGGTGGCCCATGACTTCAACAACATGCTGGGGGTCATTCTCGGGCACGCGGAACTGGCGCTGATGAAGCTGGATCACACCCATCCCCTCCAGTCCCACCTGAGCGCGATTCTCAAGGCCACGGAGCGCTCCGCGGACCTGACGCGGCAGCTCCTGGCCTTTGCCCGCAAACAGACCATCATGCCCAGGGCGCTCAACCTGAACGAGGCAGTGGAAGGGTTGCTCGTGATCCTGGAACGTCTCATTGGCGAGGATATCCAGCTGGTCTGGCATCCCGGAGAAGATATCTGGACGGTGAAGATGGACCCGTCCCAGCTTGATCAGATACTGACCAATCTCTGTGTAAATGCCAGAGACGCCGTTTCCGGTGTGGGGAAGATCGTGATTGAGACCTCCAATATGGTCTTTGGCGAGGAATATCAAGCCGTTGACGCCGAGTTTTCACCTGGCGAGTTCGTGATGCTGGCGGTGAGTGACGACGGCGGCGGCATGGACGGGGACACCATGGAAAAAATCTTCGACCCGTTCTTTACGACCAAGGGGGTGGGGGAAGGGACCGGTCTCGGACTGGCTACGGTCTACGGTATCGTGAAGCAGAACAACGGTTTTATCAAGGTATACAGCGAACCGGGACTGGGCGCGGCCTTCAGGATATTTCTTCCCCGGCACGGGGCCGCGGAGGCCGAATGCGGGGGCGCGGCCCCGGAACCTTTGAGACGCGGCCATGAGACGATACTGCTGGTGGAGGATGAAGCGGCTATCCTGGAGATCGGCAGGGTCATGCTGGAGAACCTGGGATATTCCGTGCTGGCCGTGGGGACCCCCGCGGATGCCATCCGTCTGGTGGAGGAGCGTCGGGGGATGATTGACCTGTTGCTGACAGACGTAATAATGCCGGAGATGAACGGCCGTGAACTGGCGAAATATCTCCATTCCCTCTACCCGGACCTTGCCTGCCTCTTCATGTCGGGTTACACTGCGGACGTCATAGCTCACAGGGGAGTGCTGGACGAGGGAGTGAACTTCATCCAGAAGCCTTTTACTTCCCGCGGACTGTCCATGGCCGTGCGCCTCGCCCTGGAGAAAAAATCCCCTGTTTCCTCTAAAGACGGCTGAACCCGGTTCACCTCGAGGGGCGCCGGGAGAAATGAGGAAAACCAATACCGATGTCATGCCCGACTTTCAGCATTATTATTCCAGTCAAGCCGGGAGGGGCGGTGCGCGCCCTGGAGCCGCTGATGCGGGTAGATTATCCCGCGGAATCCTTCGAGGTGCTGGTTGCGGAGGGGACGCGCCCCAGCCTTCAGCGAAATCTCGCCGCCCGGCAGTCCCGGGGTGAATACCTTTATTTCCTGGACGACGATTCCCTTGTATCACCTGGGTTTCTGCGACTGGCCGCCTCCTGCTATGCGGCTTATTCCCCGGCCGTTGTCGGAGGCCCCTCCCTGACCCCGCCCGGCGATACCCTTTTGCAGCGGGCATTCGGCCTGGCCCTTGCTTCTCCCTTCGGCGGCGGCGGGGTGAGAAACCGCTATCGCCGGTGCGGGAGCGTGCGGGAGACCGGGGATCATGAACTGATCCTCTGCAATCTGAGTATTTCCGCGAAGGTCTTCCGGGAGGAGGGCGGTTTTGACCGGAGGCTTTATCCCAACGAAGAGAACGAGCTTCTGGTGAGGTTGAAGAGGAAAGGGTTGAAACTGCTCCATGATCCCGGTCTGGCGGTCCTGCGCAGCCAGCGGACCTCCTTTAAGGCTTTTACGAGGCAGCTTTTCGGTTACGGGAGGGGACGCGCCCAGCAGATGCTGCTGGGAGGCGGTTGCGGCGTCGCGAACCTTGTCCCGTCCCTCTTCCTTCTCTATCTGGCGGTATTGCCCTTCCTGGACAAGCCTGTTTACTATATCCCCCTTTTGTGCTACCTAGGGATGGCGCTCCTCTTCTCGTGTTCAGCCGGGATCGGCGGGGGAAAGGCGGCGCCCGCCCTCCTTCTTCCCATTGTCTTTCCCCTACTTCATATATGTTACGGCGCGGGGGTTATCTGGGGACTGCTCTCCTCCGCTTTCGCCAGGCGGACTCATGCTTCCGGCGGGGTTGAGGTGAAGAGGGTCAAGGATTTTGCCTGATGTGATCTGATGAAAGGTGGA
>CAYMFO010000144.1:0-3334 GCA_964389825.1 uncultured Geobacter sp.
GGCGCCACAACGGTTTTCAACTTCGATTTTTCGGGTGGTTATCACAAAAAGAGACTGGTCGCGCGTTACGTGTCGCTGCGCAAGGCGCAGGTGGAAATGGGACTGGATGATTCCTTTTTCTGGTGATTATGAAGGGTAGACGCATCATAGCCGGCCGAGATGTCCGGTAAATGTGGCATTGTCCGTCAGAGACTTTCAGTAACCGGCGCCCTGAAGGTGGGGTCCAAGGGACCTGATCGGATCCTCCCGCCGATACAGCGACAGGCCGGGAATGACTGTTGTAGAGAGTTTGCCTTTTTCGGTCCATCGGGCAATGCTCCCGCCTGACGCTTCCAGGGTGACATCATTTTCGTTGTGTTCGCACTTCTCCATAACTACCTCTAGTTACAATACTTTTTCCTGCCTACAGACTACTCATCCGTGCTTCCCATGACAACCTATTTCTATAGTGCCGTACAACCAGGCAAGAATAGAACAGGATCGTTCTACCCACCATTGCTGATTGCCGGAACAGAAAAACAATATCTCGAGAACTTGGAGAATTGACACCATTATCCCAGTTATGTTCTTGTCATTCTTCCTGTCATCAGTTATCTTTTGTTAGCAAATTATCACTACAAATTTATTCCGAGACGGGAAGATCATGGACACATTCGACAAGTGGTTGACCATTGACGAGTTGGCCGGCTACATAAAGATGAGCCGGACCAAGCTCTACGGCATGACCCAGCGCGGGGAAATTCCCGCTTCGAAAATCGGCAACCAATGGAGATTCGACCGGGAGGAGATTGACCGGTGGATGAAAGCGCACGCCACCGGCAGGGGGGGATCAAAGGCATGATCAGTCAGGACAATTTCACTGCGCTGCTGGAGTCCCTCGGCTTCACCAAGAACAAATCCATCTACAGCAAGACGATTGGCGCAACCTCTTTAAGTGTCGATGCTTCCAAACAAGCAATTTACTATCCAGAGTCCGACGGCTTGGTTGTCAACGAGCGCCAGACCTGCAACTTTTCCGCGAATGAAAACTTTGTCGTGTTCGAATGCGTCCATCGGCTGCTGGAAAAGGGATATAAGCCCGAACATATTGAGTTGGAACCGAAATGGAAACTGGGGAGGGGCGCCAGCGGCGGCCGTGCCGATATTCTGGTCAAGGACAATTTCGCCAAACCGCTGCTTATCATCGAATGCAAAACGGCTGGCAGCGAGTTCAAGAAAGCCTGGAACAAAACCCAGCAAGACGGCGACCAGCTTTTCAGTTATGCCCAGCAGATCAGCGAAACCCAGTTCCTCTGTCTCTACACCTCGGATTTTGAAAACGGCGAGGTATCCTACCTGAGCCACATCATCGCCCATCGGGACAACGACCAGTACCTGGTCGCTAATCCCCATTTCAAGCCCTTCCGCGACGTAAACGATGTCAAGGAGCGCTTCACGGTGTGGTGCGATACCTACAAGCTCGACTATACCACCAAGGGGATTTTTGAGGACAATATTCAGCCCTATCAGATCGGCAAAGACAAGTATTCCCTCGACGATCTGCACGCCATTTCCGCCTCGGACCAGCAGAAGAAATACCATGAGTTCGCCACCATCCTGCGTCAGCACAATGTTTCCGGACGGGAAAACGCCTTCGACAAGCTGGTGAATCTGTTTCTCTGCAAACTGGTGGATGAGATCGAAAATCCGGACGACCTCAAGTTTTACTGGAAAGGGGTTGCCTACGACAGCCATTTCGACCTGATGGACCGAATTCAACAACTCTATCAGGCAGGCATGGGCAAGTTCCTTGGTGAGGACATCACCTATATTAACCAGAACGACGTCAACAACGCCCTGCGCTTCATAAAACAGAATCCGGACGCAACCCAGCGGGCGGTGTGGAACCTGTTTATCCAGCAGAAGTTTTTTACCAACAACGACTTTTCCTTTATCGACGTCCACAACGAGCGGCTCTTTTACCAGAACGCCGACGTGCTGCTGAAAATCCTGCAGATGTGGCAGGATATCCGTCTCACCAACCCCAACGGACATAACCAGTTTTTGGGAGATATGTTCGAAGGTTTCCTCGATCAGGGGGTGAAGCAGAGCGAGGGGCAGTTCTTTACCCCAATGCCCATCTGCCGCTTCATCATTATGAGTCTCCCGTTGGAGAGACTGATCCACGACAATGCCGCTCCCCCCCTGGTCATCGACTATGCCTGCGGCGCGGGGCACTTCCTCACCGAACTGGCCTTGCAACTTCAGCCACTGCTGGAATACAAGCCCCACGCCAGCCCGGCCGAATACCACAAGTCGATGATCGGCATCGAAAAGGAATACCGGCTTTCCAAGGTCGCCAAGGTCTCCGCCTTCATGTACGGCCAGCAAGGCACCCAGATCTGTTACGGCGACGGGCTGGTGAACAGCCACGAGGCCTTTCCCGATATCCGCGACGGCAATTTCGACCTGCTCGTCGCTAATCCGCCCTACAGCGTGCGCGGCTTTCTCGAAACCCTGCCCGAGGAGGAACGCAAGGCCTATTCTCTCACCGACACCATCAACGACGCCGAGACGGCCAACAGCATCGAGACCTTCTTTGTCGAGCGGGCCAAACAACTGCTCAAGGCCGGAGGAGTGGCCGCAATCATCCTGCCGTCGTCAATCCTCTCCAACGGTGGCGCCACCTACATCCGCGCCCGTGAAATCCTGTTGCGGTATTTCGACATTATCGCCATCGCTGAATTCGGCAGCGGCACCTTCGGCAAGACCGGCACCAACACCGTGACCCTGTTCCTGCGCCGCAAGCCGACCCAGCCGGACACCGCCGAACATTACCGCGAGCGGGTGGACGAATGGTTCAAGGGGGGCTCCGCCAGCAAACGCAAGCAGGCAATCTACAAGGATGAGCACCTGATCGAACAGTACTGCGCCCATGTGGGCGTGCCGCCGGCCGACTACCAGAGTCTGTTGCGGGGCGAGGCGGAAGGAAGCTGGAAGCAGCAGGATCATTTCCAGCCCTACCACGACAGATTCGACAAGAGCACCGAACTGGTCAACCTGCGCAAGCAAAAGAAATTCAAGGCGCTGAGCAAAACCGAGCAGAAGGCTGAGATCACCAAGCGCTATCTGGCCTATGTGCAGGGTATCGAGCGTGACAAGCTCTATCACTTCGTCATGGCTTCGGATCAGGCCAACCCGGTGCTGATCATCCGCAGCCCGTCCGGTACCAAGGAGATCAAGCAGTTTCTAGGCTATGAGTGGTCCAGCGCCAAGGGAGATGAAGGCATCAAGCTCATCGAGGATGCCAAAGGTAAACACATTACCACCCTCTACGACGGGCCGGACCACGCCT
>CAYMFO010000145.1:0-3210 GCA_964389825.1 uncultured Geobacter sp.
TCAAACAATACATCGAACAGCAGGGAGAAGATTAAACCGCCGCGCTTCACCACCCCCCAAGCTTTCAGCTATGGAAGGAGCACTGCGCGGCTTAGTGGTAGAGGTAAATGACTCCCCCGAGCGTGCGGACGATTTGCTAAACGGGTTGGAAAAGACTATTTTGGGCCTCGGCCGCATGCCGGAACGGGGCCATTATCCGCCCGAATTGGAACGAATTGGTATACGCGAATACCGGGAACTCCACTTCAAGCCTTATCGAATCATCTATAATATAAGCGGGAGAACCCTCCCCGTTCAGGGCTCATCCTTACCCACAACCTGGGTTGCAAGAGACCGTGGGGGATTGCTGTTGAGGTCGCAGGAAGAAGGCAATGTAGGCCTTGGTTATATCATCCAGACGCTGAAGCCCGCGCCAAATGGTATCGGTACCCGGTTCCCCGTCCGATTTGCGATTGAGAAAACCGCCCAGAGTCGCGACCATGATCATGGCCTGACGAAGGGTGGGTGGTGTGGACTGGACCACGGGAGTCTGATTAATAAACCCGACGAGCGCTTTCCATTCCGTATCGTCAAAGAAGACGGTACAGGGCACGTCTGGAGTTTCACGGCCGAGCCAGGTAAGATGATGAATCCGCCACGCCACCACCATATCGATAGCCAAGCAGTTTTCCAGGCGTCTGGCGGCTCCCAGTTGACGGTCCTCGATACGGCAGCCGCTCTTGAGGACACGGTGGTAGATTTCAATTCCCCAACGTCGGGCATAGCGGGCAAGCGCAGTCTTTGCTTCTTCAAAGGAGGTCACCGCCAGGGTGGAGATAAGCATCCATTCAAGTGGGGCATCCCCGGGAGGAGCGCCAATCTCATTGGCATGGACGAGCCAGACCGGTACGTCGGGAAGTTTGGTTTTGCGGCGCGGCGCCTTGAGGGTGACCGGAGCAAAGCTGATTTCCAGTGTGGCCAGTCGTGAAGGCCGGTCTTTACGCGGAGGCGCCAGCAATTCCACGGTACCGGCGGGCGTGATGGTCTCCATGAAAGGCCACAGCTGTAAGATCTGCTGCTCCTCGCAGGTTACGTTGCGGTTGCGTGATTTCTCCGCCCGGATGAGGAGTTGGGCGCTGTTGCGGATCAGGACATGTTCGGCAAAGAGTTCATGGATATCGGCCTCGCGGTCAGCCATCACGATGAGCTGGGTCCGGGGGCAGCGCGCCTGGACCTGACAAACGTTACGGTAACTCTGGAGCCACTTGAAACTTTCTTTTTCTTCGATGACTTTACTGTGACGTTGATGTCTTTTGCCGGCTTCGTCTTTGTCTCTTGCCCAGAGCTGGACATCGAGCAGGCCAAGGGGGGTTCCCTCTGGAGTGAACGCCATAGTGTCGTGCAAGATAAGACCCGTGCTCTTGTCCTTGGTGGTGTTGATGGGGCCAAGACCCTCAGTCATTGGATGATGGGTGTAATTGAGAATGGTGGTGTCCTGAGCCACTAAAACCACCTCGTGATTGCGCAAGCGGCCCTCGGTGGCCTCGAAGTGGGGCGAAATGATGGCCCCCATGCTGATCTGGTCATTATCAAAGAAGCGGTATGCCGCTTTGGTGGCGGCCTGGGTAGCACAGGCCTGGGGGATATTGGCCGTGGGCATGGCGAAGAAGGAATCGCCCAACTGCATCAGTCTATCTACAAGACGTTTGTCGCCCAGAGCCGCGCCGCCGAACTCCTCCTCAGTCCAGTCCGCGGGTTCGCTGACGGGCGGTTGGGGTCTGGTCGAAAGGGCGCCGTCGGGCAACGAACAAAGTAGCGGCTTCCAGTCGTCACAGAGAGGATAGAGGTAAACGTCTTTGGTCGTGGCGCCGTCACCCTGGCGACCTCGCCCGGTGGTAGCGCCCACATGTTGCCAGTTGGCGGCGCGGTAGCAGGTCCCCGAGAACCGGCCCCGGTCTATAAAGGTCTCAAGCATAACAGAGCGATAGGAGTAGCGCTCCTGCCAGTCGTCGGCAAGCCGCTTGCCGCACTGGGCCAGGACGTGGGAGGCGAGCCCCGGTACCTTTACCTTGGGTAGAATCAGAAAACGGCTGTTGTTGACCACGAGTTGGAGATTGTGTTGCCGGGCATCTTCGCTCCACCCGATGAACTCGTCCCGACGACGCAACCGCCAGGCCGAGGCGCTGAAGCTCAACCCTCCAAGCCAGCCGAAACGGGAACTAAAGACGAGATGTAACTATTCAGCACCTTGTTGCAGCATAAACGTTGGCCATGTTCCTTGAAATAGCAATCGCAATGCTTCAGACGCACTAACGCCTTGCTTTCTACAGGTGGAAATGTAGCTCCTGATGCGGCAGAACATCCTGGCGCCTTCCATGGACCGGAAGCATCCTGATATCTTCTGCTGGACTTTGGTCATACGCAGGTCATTTTCAGCCTGATTGTTT
Organism: uncultured Geobacter sp.; assembly: GCA_964389825.1. Classification (GTDB taxonomy): domain Bacteria; phylum Desulfobacterota; class Desulfuromonadia; order Geobacterales; family Geobacteraceae; genus RPRC01. The sequence continues at coordinate 2,427 of CAYMFO010000145.1, forward strand.
GAGAAGGGGACTACTTCATTGTCCATGAATCTCAACACATCATCCTCAAAGTCCTTAAGGCGGTCCAGAAGGTTTCTGGCTTTGGTCTGCGCTATCTTGCCCCGCTTGCCCTTTTTTTCTGTTTCTGTGTTTTTAGGGCATTCGGTCTCTGCTTCCTTCAACAGTTCCCGGTACCGCATGCGGAACTGCTGTGATTCTGCCTCTTCAAGGCGGCCACCTGCCGCATGCACCGCCTTGTTGATCTCTTTGAGAAAAAGAGCCATGATTTGAGCCCACTTTTGGCCATCCTGCTCAAAGGCCCGTTCCAGTTCTCGCAGATGATGGGCATTACACAGGGCATGGGTGCAGTCATAACGGTAGTAGGACTTCCAGTGATCATGGCAGAGAATACCCTGATACTCTGGCAAGACACCCATCTCATCCATTGCCTCGGTGCCACGCTTGGCATGGGGATAGTAGTAGGTGAGCTGTCCGTTTGACACGGTATGCAGCCAGTTCGTCTTGCCGCAGATGTTGATCCCGGTTTCATCACAGTGCAATAACGGTTGCTGTGCCAGCTCTTTCTTAATCCACTGTTCAAATAGTTCAAGGCGGTCAAAGGCATCCTTATTAAAGTTGTTGATCGAGCCGACACTGATCGGTATCCGCAGCTCATCCCGGAAATAGTCTTCAACGCGAGCGTACGGGATCAACTGGAACTGTGACATATAGACTGCGTTGACCTTTACCTGTCACTGGTAATGCAATAATGCGCCAAAAATGGTAACGAAAAGTGTACCACCCC
>CAYMFO010000146.1:0-2947 GCA_964389825.1 uncultured Geobacter sp.
TACCGGTTATGAGCCGGTAGCTCTAGCCAGCTGAGCTATAGGCCCGTAAAGTGAACGTCCATGATAGGAAATGCGTTCCGATGTGTCAAGTTTTTTGATTATCTCTCTGAAGATATTTTTGCTTATCTCTCTGCCTGTTTTCCACGTGGGCCGAATTTCAACCCACATTGCCCGGAGAGCCATGTAGCCCAATCTTCCAGACCGCTTCCGGTCCTGCAGGAGATCTCGAATATTGGCGGAAGAGGCCTGACCGAGGTAATCCCTTCGCGAAACATCTTCCCGTCGAACTCCATGGCCTTCGCAAGGTCCGTCTTGTTTATGAGTACGGCATCCGCCCTGAGATAGATGGACGGATACTTGTACGGCTTGTCATGTCCTTCGGTAGTGCTGGCAATGACGATGTTCAGATCCTCCCCAAGGGAAAACTCCGAGGGGCAAACCAGGTTGCCGACGTTTTCAATGAAAAGAACGGTCGGGCGCCCGTATGAAAACTTTTTCGCGGCGGCGCCTATCATGTTTGCATCCAGATGGCACATATTGCCGGTATTGATCTGCTCCACCGGTATTCCTTTCGCTGCCATCACATCCGCGTCTATCCTGGATGCCAGATCTCCCTCAATGACAGCGAAGGCATAGCAATCCGTCAGCAATTCGATTGTCTTCAAAATAGCGCTGGTCTTGCCCGCGCCCGGCGCCGCCATGATATTGACCGCCAGCACATCGTTGTCGAGAAAAAACTCCCGGTTGCGTCGGGCCATGTTATCATTGGCCTCAAGGATATTTCTTTTAATCTCAATCCGCGCCATCTTCAACCTCTATGCTTTCAATGTAGAATTCCCGCCCCTTGCCGGCCACGATGGTCCTTGCGCCGCAATCCGGGCAGAGAATGCCTATGGAGCGCCCGGTAAAGACACGATTGCAGGCTGTGCACTGAAACTCCGGCGCAACCCGCTTGAAAAGCAGTTCAGCGCTTTCCAGGGGCGTGCCCCTGGTCATGATATTGAAATAAAAGGATACCGAGTCGTCAACGATGCTGGCCAGATCACCGATGACCAAGGTTATTGCAGTGACCCTGGGAAGGTTTTTTTTTTAACCTCGTCGGTGACAATCCGGATCAGGCCTTCCGTAACTGATAATTCGTGCATGCTCAACTCACCGGCTCAACAGCTTCCTTGGGCTGCTGCGCATGGAGAACGGTGTCCTTTTCAGGAAGCGGGGCCCTGTACTGGCTTTCCTGGTAGAGACACTTCACGGGACATGCATCCACGCATACACCGCAATAGACGCAGGCAAAGGGGTCTACCTTCCATGTCTTTGCCTGCTTGTCCACTTTTATGCACTGGGACGGACACCTCATCTGGCATACGCCGCACAGGATGCACTTCTCCATGATGATCTTCAGCTCACCCTTCGAGTGTTGAAAAGGTTCCTTTTTCTGAAACGGGTAAAGCCGCGTGGCGTATTTAGTGAAGAGATTTTTCAAAACTATCTTAGTCATAAACATGGCAAGCTCTCCCGTTGATTAGCGTTCCGTACAACTGACGCATGGGTCTATGGTCAAAATAAGGACAGGGACGTCTGCCAGATCACACCCCGGCAGCATCTCCAGGAGAGGGGGAATATTCGCGAACGTGGGTGTGCGTATTCTGACCCTCTCAAGAAACTTCTTGCCAGCCCCCCGGAGATAGTATAAACACTCGCCTCGGGGCTGTTCAACGCGACTCACCACCTCACCGGTAGGGAGACCCTTCGGTTTTACCGACAGTTCACCTTGAGGAATCTTGGCAAAACACTGACGAAGAAGGTCGATGGACTGTAGCGCTTCTTTGAATCTTACTGCCGTGCGCGCATAACAGTCACCATCGCTTTCCACCACCGGCGCGAAATCCAGCTCCGAATATGCGGCATAACCCGTCTGTCTCATATCCTGCGCGATCCCGCTCCCGCGGAGGGTCGGGCCCGCAGCGCCCAGTTCGTAGGCTTTTTCCCTTGTCAGGATCCCCTTGCCCACCGTCCTGAGCTTTACCGTTGTATCATCGAGCATAGTTGATTTGAGTTGCAGGATTTCCTTTTCGACAATCTTGATTGTGTCCAGTATCCATTTCGCGGCCTCGTCGGAAATATCCCTTCTCACGCCTCCCACCTGATTAACGGAGAGGATAACGCGGTTTCCCGCGGTCTCCTCCTGGAGGTCCATTATCCTCTCCCGGATCCTCCAGAACTGCATGAAAAGGCTCTCGAAGCCGAACGCGTCCGCGAACAGGCCCAACCAGAGAAGATGACTGTGGATCCTGTGCATCTCAGCCCAGATTGTGCGGAGATACCTGGCTCTTTCAGGCACTTCCAGGCCCATCAGTGTCTCTATTCCCTGGCAGTAGCAGAGGGCGTGCATGCAACTGCAGATCCCGCACACGCGCTCCACGATATATATCATCTGGTTGTGATCCCGTATCTCCGCGAGCTTTTCCAGCCCGCGATGAACATAGCCCAGCTTGGGAATCGCCTCTTTTACAATCTCATCCTCAATCGAAAGGGTCAGATGCAGCGGTTCCGGCAAAACCGGATGCTGCGGCCCGAAAGGTAAAACCGTCCTAGCCATGTAGTATGCCTCCTATTCCTGAACAGCGCGCATGGATTTCACTCTTTGCCATATCCCGGCGTCTTGCCGCGGCATCCCGCGCTCAAGCCCTCTTGATGCCGATATTACAGAAAGGTGTTTTCCGTACCTCTTCATCACTGTACAGCATCCCCTGAAAATCCAGGGGAATGCCGTCGAATTCAACACCGAAGTGCTCTTTTATTTCATTTTCCACGAGAAAGGCGCAGGAGTATACCGATGCCACACTCGATATCTTGCTGCCCTTGGGAACATACACCTTGATATTCCTGAGTTCCAGGTCCTTGTCAAAGTGATAGAGCACGCAAACGCTGTCTTCAAGTTCCGCGG
>CAYMFO010000147.1:0-2851 GCA_964389825.1 uncultured Geobacter sp.
GCTAGCGAAACGTGAGAACAATCATGCCTTGGCATAATGGTAATGAGAATAGATACCCACAAGGAGAAAACACCATGCAGCTGAAAAAAAACCTGATCGCATCGGTCCGGAACAAATGCCCGGAAAATTTGTCCGTCAAGGTGAAGCGTTTCGTCAAAACGCCGGTGCGCGATACAAAATATCCACCAAAGGCGCCGCCGTTCAGCGTGGTTATTCTGGAAAACGGCGCCGTCGGTTTCAGTTACAACCTGTTTTACCACGATGAAAAAGCCATGCAACGCTATCTGGAGTGGGATACCGGCGAAATAGAGAACCGGCCGGTCGACGAAATCATCTCGTGGCTCCTCTCCGATGACACCCTGAAAAAAACCGCGGGGCTTGCCGCGCTCAACGCCTTGTCGCAGGACTTTCTGAACAATAACCCCGGCGCCTACCGGATGGACTCGGAAAAAGACCTCTTTGATCTCCTGCAATTGGACAATTCGACCCGGCTTGGCGTAGTCGGTTTTTTCGGCCCGATGATGAACATGATGATGGAAAAGGCGGGTGAAATGCATGTGGTCGAACTTTCCGGGAAACTGCCGGAAGGATCGTATCCCTTTCCAATAACCGACAACCCCGAGTCGCTGCGCGGATGCGACAAGGCGCTCATAACGGCCACAAGCGTTTTGAACGATACATTGCCGCAAATTATGCCCCACTGCGCTGACGCCTTCGTTGTCATGATGGGACCTACGGCGGGTTTCCTGCCGGACACCGTGTTCGACCTAGGCGTTGATGCCGTAGGTTTTACCCGCGTAACAGATCTCGATTTATTTCTGGAGCGTTTTTCCAGCGGCGGGAAATGGGGTGAAGCCACCTCCAAGATATGGGCCATGCCGGCCGCTTGACGGACTTGCGCCGCCAAGGGTTGAACCGGTGTTCATGGCGAAACCCCGCGAACCGGAAACAGCGAAAGGAAAGGAACTAAACGAAGGAAGGAAGGAAGGAAGGAAACAGGGAAGAGGACTCTTTCCGCGGAACCTCTTCCCTCTATTGAATTCAAAAAGGCAACGACACAACTATCTCAAGGCTTATCACTTACCGCAACACTTCTTGTATTTCAAGCCGCTCCCGCAAGGGCAAGGCTCGTTGCGGCCTGTCTTGCTGGATACAGCGGGCCTCCCTTTCACCATGGAACCTTCGGTGAAGTACCAGCGACCATCATCCTTTTTGAACTGGCCGCTCTCGTGATGCTCTCGCTTCACGCCCGACTCGCGGAAACGGGCGATGAACTCCACCTCTCCCACTGCGTCGTCCGGTCCGCCGTTATTTGTGCCGACTATCTCCAGTCCCAGCCATTCCGACCGCTCGGACCACTCTTTCGTTCCATTGTGATTGTACCCTTCCCGGTGGGCGGGATGTGTTGATTCAAAAAGAAAATCGACCCGCGCGACGGTATAGGCGGTGTACCGCGCCCGCATGAGTTGTTCCGCCGTTTCGGCGGTACGGGACCCGAGAATAACCGGTTCGCAGCATTCGGAATAGGCAATGCCGCTTCCGCAAGGACAGCCGTTCATATTGTTTGCTCCTGTAATGGTTTCACTCCGTTATCCGGCGCCTCCGGAGACTCTCCGGCAAAGCCGGGACAGACCATAGCATATCTTCTTCAACGGGGCAATCCCGGCGTTTCTGGCCGGGCAAGGAAGAAAACGGTTCGTGATATGCGATTTCAATGAATGGCATTCTCTGTTACACTGCGGGCGTTTTGACGTGAGACATCCGGATCATCCGGGGAACGGGCACGGGAGCATGGCGTTCTTCCCGCGGCGCCCCCGATTACCAATCCATTGGAGGACCCCGCACGATGCATTCATTATTCCGGACTATGGCGGTTCTGCTGGCGGCCCTTTTCCTTCCCATGTGGGCGCCGGCCATATCTTCAGCGGCCCCGACAAAGGTGACCGTGGCCCTGCAGTGGCTCCCCCAGTCCCAGTTCGCGGGTTACTACATTGCCCTGGACAAGGGGTTTTACCGCAAGCGGGGCCTGGAAGTGACCATAGCTCACAGCGGTCCCGAAAAGAACTCCATTGACAAGCTCGCGGAGAAATCGGCTGATTTCGCGACCACCTTCCTTACCTCCGCCATCCGCCGCCGGGATACGGGCCTTCCCCTGGTCAACATCACGCAGATTGTCAATCGTTCCACCGCCATGCTGATCGCCAGAAAAACAAGCGGCATCCGGACCCTCAGGGACCTTAACGGTCGTCGTGTAAGCATCTGGAGTGGTGACTTTTCAATTCCCTTCCAAGCGGTCTTCGCCTCCAACGGGGTCTCCCCCGGCCGGCGGTTCACGCAGAACTACTCGGTCTCCCTCTTCCTCCACAACGGGGTCGATGCCTGCTCCGCCATGTACTACAACGAATACCACGTGCTTTACCAGGCCGGACTGGAAGAGGATGAACTGGTGACATTCCCCCTGTCTGACTATGGATGCAACCTCCCGGAAGACGGCATATACACCTTGGAAACCACATGGAAGAGACACCCGGAAAGGTGCCGCGCTTTCGCGGAAGCAACCATGGAAGGGTGGCGCTACGCCCGGGAACACCAGCAAGAGGCCCTGGAGAGCGTCATGCGCCGGGTACAGGAGGCGGGAGTTCCCACCAACCGGGTCCACATGAAATGGATGCTGGAAAAGATTCTGCCCGGCATCTTTCCCGGGCACTCGGACCCCTGGAAGATCGGCGCCCTTGGGCGGGCCGATTACAACAGGGCTTCAGAACTCATGAAAAGGCAGGGGCTCATCCGGAGTCCAGCTGAATACAACACCTTTCATCCCGCGGGGGTAAACGATGTTCCGTAGTCTCAA
>CAYMFO010000148.1:0-2821 GCA_964389825.1 uncultured Geobacter sp.
CAGGCTCCGTAAAGCCGATGGAAAAGAAACCGGGGAAAAGGCATATTTCATTACGCGCTCCTTGTGAAAGTGTATCCGCCGTCCGGGAATGGAATCAGCGAAACAGAATTAACGATCCCATACGAAACGGCAAAGGACTTGACGTCAGAGCCCTGTATAGCACTAGAAACGGAAGAAAGTCAAAGAAAATGAACCACCTTGGCCTTGTGTTTGAAGGCCTGGCAATCATTTCCGAGACAATCCGCCCATAAAAAAAGGGGCCTGAATTCCAGGCCCCTCTCAAATGAATCAGATGGAAATATCTCTTTTTACCAGGTAAAGATGGTGCCAAGAGATACTATGTTCTGGGTCTGACGGGCGTTGTCATAGTAGTGATCGACGGCATAGGTGTATTCGCCGACCAGCAGCAGGTACTTGTTGAGGTTGTAGTATACGCCACCGGTAACCGCTTGCTTAGATTTGATTTGTTCATTGGTGCCAGCACCCTTTTCGGCATAGTTGATACCATACTGTGCGCCGATCTTGGCACTGCCTATTGTATAGGTCAGGTGTGTCAGTCCGCCATATGTGAGTCTTTCCTTACCATGCGTATCCAAAGTTGCACCATCAACCTGAGTAAGTTGAATCCCTATGCCTTGACCGCCAAACCCAGAAACAAGGAACTCAACAGGGCCAAACCATGCCTGGGCACCGCCTGCACCGGCAAGAGAGCAGACTTTTTTCTCAGTTCCATTCGGGGACTGAGAAGCATTAAACTTGGCCTCCTGATAAAGGCCAGCAAGCCAGCTGTTCAGCTTCCAAGAACCAAAATCCTTAGCATATGAGATTTCCGTCTCAAAACGAGGCTGATTGATTGTTTTTGCTCCACCAATATTACTCGGATCAGCAATGGCGAATGCAACCTTGAAGCCGCTCATGTCCGGGGTGGTGTAACGGAACTGGGGACCAAAAGAGGTATACGTATAACCATAGCCGATATGGCCGAGGTCAACACCGCCGCCTGTCATATTTAGGGGAACACCATTGCCCATGAGGGTCATGTCAGTGAGAATATTCTTCCCTTCATAGAGGTTCAGAGCACGGCCGATAAGGAATTGGCCAAATTTGCCGTCTGCAGTGAAAAACACCTCTCGAATATCAATGGAAGTACCGCCATCACCATACGTTCCAAGACCTACCCTGGTCCCATTGTTCTGAATCTGAGGATAAAGACCGATCCTAGCGGCATAATCAATGCCGTTTATTGTAGGTGACTTCACATTGAAGGCGAATATACTAGGCAGAAGGCCAGTACGAATGCGGAAAGACTGCCTCTCACTTGCAAAACCATTGCCTGCTGAACGTGTATTGGGTACAGATGGAAGAGCATGACCATTTTTGAAATGCAACTGGCTCTGAGCATCATAAACCATGAACACGTTGATCATACCGTCCGTGCTGAACTGCCAGCCGTTCTCACCGCCGACCACGAAAGCGGCCTTCGCGGGAGCGGCCGACATCACAAGAGCGGCGCACCCCACCAATCCCAAAATAGCGCTACTGAGTCTAAATCTCTTCATCCTTTTCCTCCTTCTCATGGTAATTAATAAATAGTTCGCTCCACTACAGCCGACTGTTCCGGATTGGCGGAAAAGCCGGCATGCCTGAAGGCTTACAAAACACAACAAAAGTCCGCCCAAGAGCGTTTACCTCAGTCCATGGTATCAATAGCTTCATTCCCCCTCGACATTCAAAACATCATCGCAAATACCACCAAAGCCGGAGAACACCTGAACGAAAGGAGCATCAGGTTTCACCGTCGAGGAAAACGCTCTCCGGTCAGAAATTGATGACCGGATCGCCTCACACCTCCTTCCTGTGTTGGTATAAACCAAAACATCGTTCTGATAAAGCAAATTACATGCCACCCAAAAACCCTGATTTTCCAACAACAAAGGGTTCAGGGAATTACAACATTGTGTTCTATTTAGGAACTCGTTTGCACATTATCCACAATTTTCACCTTTTCGCAACAATTTCATCAATAAAAATTCCCCCCCTTGCTCGCAGTGACAAAGGGTCACGATTTTTCCCGGCGCGGCCTGGAGAAAGAAGAACACCGATAACGCCCATAAATGGGCGGAAGGCCGACACAATGAACGCATCGCTTATTGTCGAAGCAGTAAAAGGTCCCGTTCCGGGATTCTTAGCAGACCTGAAAAGGAGGGTCAATCGCGAAAGGAAAAAGGGCCAACCTTGCGGTTGACCCTTTTCTTTTGATTTGGCGTCCCCTGGGGGATTTGAACCCCCGTCGCCGCCGTGAAAGGGCGGTGTCCTGGGCCGGGCTAGACGAAGGGGACATGGTGAGCCGCGTTGGGGTCGAACCAACGACCACCTGATTAAAAGTCAGGTGCTCTACCGACTGAGCTAGCGGCTCGTTGTAACGAGACGTGTTTTATAATATATTCGACAAAGCGCGTCAAGCGGTTTTTTTCATTTTCCCACTTTTTTTCGTTATCCGTGAAACGGGTTTCGCAGGATGATGGTTTCATCCCTTCTCGGCCCCACGGACACGAGAATAATGGGGCATCCGACAAGCTCTTCCAGTTTTTTTACGTACTTTACGGCATTTTCCGGAAGGTCCTCGAACCTTCTGACCGCACTGATATCCCCTTTCCACCCGGGGAATTCCTCGTATACCGGACGGCAACGGGACAACTTCTCAACGGAAGCGGGGACCTCGGTCAGGATAGCGCCCTCACAGTCATAGCCGGTACAGATTCGGATGGTCTCGAACCCGCTCAGCACATCCAGCTTGGTAAGGGCAATCCCGGTAAGCCCG
>CAYMFO010000149.1:0-2541 GCA_964389825.1 uncultured Geobacter sp.
GGCGCCTGCGTCGCCAAGTGCAAGTTCGACGCTATCGTAAAGGCTTAGCTTTTTTCAAATATTACCGTAAAACTCAAAGGAGGTATCATCAATGTCTACAGTCACTCTGACCATAGACGGCAAACAGGTTAGTGTTCCCGCCGGAACAACTGTCCTGGAAGCCGCATGGAAAGTGGGGTCATTCATCCCCACCTTTTGCCATGATCCCGAGCTCAGCAACCCGGGCGCCTGCCGCATCTGTGTAGTCGAAATCAAGGGCGCCCGCAACCTGCCCGCGTCGTGCGTAACCGCGGTTGCCGAAGGCATGGTTGTGGAAACCGCTTCTCCAGCCGTTATCGAAGCCAGAAAGACCATCCTTGAGCTCATGCTCGACAATCACCCTGAAGATTGCCTTACCTGCCACCAGTCAGGCGACTGCAAACTCCAGGATTACGCCTATTTCTACAACGTCAGGCCGGGAGCGTTCAGCGGCGCGAAGAAGGATCTGGAAATCGAGGACGACAACCTGTTCATCGTAAGGGACATGAACAAGTGTATCCTGTGCGGCAAGTGTCTCCGGGCCTGTGAAGAGAAGCAGGGCCGCGCGGTCATCGACTTCGCATACCGCGGATTCCGCACCAAGGTCTCCACCGCAATGGATACGACACTGGCCAATTCCGTCTGTGTATCCTGCGGAAGCTGCGTTGCCGTCTGCCCCACCGGCGCCCTGACCGAGAAGGCTATGATCGGCAAGGCAAGAAAGTGGGAAGTGGAAAAGGTCCGCACCACCTGCCCGTTCTGCGGCGTGGGCTGCAACTTCGACCTTAACGTCAAGGAAGGCAAGGTTATCGGCGTTACCTCCAATGCCGCGGCCCCGACCAACGGACGCGATATGTGCGTAAAGGGTCGTTTCGGCGTCGATTTCGTGCACAGCCCCAACAGGCTCACCAAGCCCCTGATCAAGAAGAACGGCGAATTCGTCGAGTCTTCATGGGATGAGGCCCTGGACCTGGTCGCCAGCAAGCTCGGCGCGATCAAATCCAAGTACGGCAGCGATGCAATAGCGGCTCTTTCTTCCGCCCGCTGCACCAATGAAGAAAACTACCTCATGCAGAAATTCATGCGCGCGGGGATCGGTACCAACAACATCGATCACTGCGCCCGAACTTGACACGCTCCTACTGTAGCCGGTCTGGCTACTTCTTTCGGCAGCGGCGCAATGACTAACTCCTTCGCTGATTATCTCAACACCGACCTCTTCTTTGTTATCGGTTCCAATCCCACTGAAGCCCATCCCATGGCGGGCGCGAAGATCATGTCTTCCGTCATGAGCGGCAAGAGCAAATTGATTGTGGCCGATCCGCGCCGCATCGAGCTTGCCGATATCGCGGACATCTGGCTCCAGCACCGCCCAGGCACCGATATCCCCCTTCTCAACGGCATGATGCACATCATCATCAAGGAAGGCCTGCACGACCAGAAATTCATAGAAGAGCGCACCGAAGGCTTCGAGGCCCTGAAAGCCACCGTAGAAAAGTACACCCCGGCCAAGGTTTCCGAGATGACCGGAGTGCCCGAAAAACTCCTCTATGAGGCAGCCCGCCTCTATGCCACCACCGCAAAGGCGATGCTCTGCTACACCCTGGGCATTACCGAGCACATCTGCGGCGTGGACAACGTTATGAGTACCGCGAATATAGCGATGCTCACCGGCCACCTGGGCAAGGAAGGTTGCGGCGTGAACCCGCAGCGCGGCCAGAACAACGTTCAGGGCGCATGCGACATGGGCGCGCTCCCCGGCGATTATCCCGGTTACCAGAAGGTCGCCAATCCCGAGGCCCAGGCCAAGTTTGAAAAGGCCTGGGGCGTGAAACTGTCCGGCAAGCCCGGTCTTACCATCCCGGATATGATGGACGCGGCCGTGGAAGGCAAGCTTAAGGCCATGTACGTTCTGGGTGAAGACCCCGTCATGACCGACCCGGACGCAAACCACATCAAGAAGGCCTTCAACGCCATGGAATTCGTGGTGGTGCAGGAGCTGTTCATGTCCGAGACCGCCAAGCTGGCCGACGTCATTCTCCCGGGCGCCAGCTTCGCTGAGAAAGACGGCACCTTCTCCAGCTCCGAGCGTCGCGTACAGCGCGTGCGCAAGGCAATCGAGCCCATCGGGGACTGCAAGGCCGATTGGGAGATCCTCTGCGAGGTATCAAACCGCATGGGCTGCAAGATGGACTACACCCATCCGGAGCAGATATTCGACGAGATGGCGGCCCTGACGCCGGCCTATGGCGGCATCAACTACGAGAGAATCGAGCATATCGGTCTTCAGTGGCCCTGCCCGACCCTCGACCATCCGGGTACCCCGGTCCTCCACACCAAGAGCTTCGCTCGCGGCAAGGGTCTCTTCAAGGGTATCGAGCATACACCGCCGGCGGAAATGCCTGACGAGGAATATCCGTATCTCCTCTCCACCGGCCGCATCCTGTACCACTACAACGTCACAACCCGCAATTCATCCGCATTGGATGCGCATCGGCCGGAAGAGATGGCCATGCTTCATCC
>CAYMFO010000150.1:0-2530 GCA_964389825.1 uncultured Geobacter sp.
GGATTGTCGCCCACATTGCACGCCCCGTCACGCATCCACCCTTCGCCCTCCACCTTTACGGCATACACTCCGGGAAGCGGCAGTATCTCTTCCTCCACCTGGACATTGGCCGTTGGGAAACCGATTGTGCGTCCCCGGTGAAAACCATGGACCACCAGGCCTCCCACCGAAAAATGACGCCCCAGCAAACGCGCCACCCCCCGGACGTCGCCTGCCGTGAGCCTTTCCCTGACGGCGCTGCTGCTGAAGCCCGTCTCCCCGTTGCCGATCTGTTCCAGCATATCCACTCCAAATCCAAGTTCTTCGCCCAGACGGCGCAGGAGGCGTACATCACCCTCCCGGTTGCGGCCGAAGGCGTAATCATAGCCGATGATCAGCCTCTTCATGTGGACACGCCCCACAAGCACATCCCGGACGAAGCGTTCCGCCGGAATAGAGGCAAACTCCCTGGAAAAAGGAAGCGTAATCAGGCAGTCGATCCCGGACTCGCCGATAAGCCTCTCTTTTTCCGCATAGGTGGTAATGAGACGGAAATCCCGATCAGGCGCCAGGACCTTCATGGGATGGGGAATGAATGTTACCACAACCGAGCTTCCGCCCGTTTCAAACGCGGCTGAACAGACCCCGCGGAAGATCTCCCGGTGTCCCAGGTGCACGCCGTCGAAGTTGCCGATGGTCACCACCGCGCCCTGAAGCCCGGCTGGAATCTCGTCCATGTTTCTGCGAATAATCATGTCTATTCCGTCAGGCGGCGACCGCCGGCCTCTTCTTTCCGAATAGATACGCAACCCAGATACTTACCTCGTACATCAGGTAGAGGGGGACCATCACGACGAACATGGTGATCAGATCGGCATGAAAGGCCGCGATAATGGCGCTGGCCAGAACAGCGTATTTCCTGTTGCGCGCCAGCAGTTTTCCGTTGACGAGGCCGAACCTGGACAGCAGCATCGTCAGCACGGGAAGTTCGAATATCAGGCCGAAGATAAGGATCAGGCGGAGACAGAAATTGACATATGCGCTCAGGCTGAACCAGCTCCGCAACCCCTCCGTTTCGTAGGAAAGGGAGAAATTGATGATCACCGGCCAGATGACCACCAGGAAAAACAGCGCGCCCGCGCAGAAACTGACGGTGGAGAAGGAAACGAAGGGCAAGGCCAGTCGTCTCTCCCCGGCCGTAAGCCCCGGCGCGACGAAACGCCATACCTGATGGAAAACCACGGGCAAGGCGAAGATAAATCCCAGAATAAGGGCGATCTTGCACTGGATGAAAAAGGGCTCCAGGGGCGCGGTATAGTTGAGCTTGCGATCCCCGTCCGGAACCCGCGCCTCCTTTTCCAGGCCGTATCTCTCATATGCGGCGGGATAGCGTTTCTTCATCTCCCCGTAGACGCGGACCTTCAGGTCGCTCAGATAGGTCTTGCCGGTCAGGGGACGCTCGATGAAAGAAAGAAGATCTTCGGAGACGTTCCAGGCTATTCCCATGCCGATAACCACCGCGACGATGATGATAATCAGCCTCTTACGCAGCTCGACCAGGTGCTCCACGAGGGGCAGTATCTTTTCATCAGCCATGGTCCGCTCGCCTCCGGGTATTCCCTCTTCCGGCCGCGGGCCGGCAGGGGGGAAAAGTGTGGAACTTTACCATGACGCGGCCATGATGCGCAACCGCTTTCACCGCTTCTTTCCGGGACGTCCCGGCCTCGGGCCCTTCCCTCTGGCGCCGCGAAAGGGCGCGGGCGGCGGCGGAAAGACCTTTGCCTGCCTTGTCCCCCGCCTGGCGGGGACTGGTTGCGCCGCTTCCGCCAGCGCAAACCCGATGCGTTTCCTTTCCATGCTTACATTTTCCACCCGCACCGTCACCCGGTCTCCAACCCGGAACCTGCGTCCGGTCCGTTCCCCGATAAGCGCGTGCTGCTTCTCCAGGAGGATATAGTAATCATGGGGAAGCGCGCTTATATGGACAAGCCCCTCCACGGGAAATTCCTCCAGCTCCGTGAAGAACCCGCAAGAAGCAACCCCCGTGATGAAACCTTCGAACACCTCGCCGACCCGGCCTTCCATGTACTGAAGCCGTTTCAGGTCGACGATCTCCCGCTCCGCCTCCATGGCGATGCGCTCCCGCCTGCTGGACTGCTCCGCCGTCTCCGGCATATGCGCCGCGGCAAGCCGTGCGTCTTCCTTCTTCATTCCGCCGCTCAGGCGCTCCTTGAGGACGCGATGGACCACAAGGTCGGGATAGCGGCGTATGGGAGAGGTGAAATGAAGGTAGCATGGAGAGGCAAGGCCGAAATGGCCGATGTTATCAGCCGCATACCGGGCCTGTTTCATGCAGCGCAGGAGGATCTGGTTCACCAGTTTCTCCTCCGGCCTCCCCTCCACCATCTCCAGCAGCCGTCGCAGCTCCCCTGGAGAGACGGGTCCGCTCCCGGCGCGGAAGGCGATACCGAAAGGCCTGACGAATTCCTTGAACTCATTGAGCTTCACCGGGTCCGGCGGTTCGTGGACGCGATAGATGCAAGGAATCCGG
>CAYMFO010000151.1:0-2510 GCA_964389825.1 uncultured Geobacter sp.
AAGTGTTCCCTGCAGATAGGTCTTCAGACCGCTGACCCATCGGTGTCGGCCGCTGTGGGGCGTTCCCTGGACCGGCGGGTTTTCTCGGAGAAGATCCATCTCCTCAACAGGGAAGGGGTGGCATTCGGCTTAGACCTGATATACGGGCTCCCTGGAGACGGCAGGATGGGCTTTCAGGAAACCCTCGATTTCGCCTTGCGCTTATACCCGAACAGCCTGGATATCTTTCCCCTGGCGCTCCTTCCCGGCACACCCCTCTCCGCACGGGCGGCGAGGATCGGGCTTCGCCACATGAAGAGCCCACCGTATACGTTGATTTCTTCCCCGACCTTTCCGGAGGAGGATATGGCCGTGGCGAGGCGCCTTGGGGCCGCATGCGACATCTTTTACAGCCGGGGCAAGTCCGTTGCCTGGTTCAACGGCGTGATTTCTTCTCTGCGCCTTACTCCCTCTTCGTTTCTGGCGGAATTCGCGGGATGGCTGACGAAGAGGGCCGGCGGCGAGTTTTCGGAGGTGGACTATAGTGATGAGGATATCTGGAGGATGCAGCGGGACTTCCTCGCGGATATATTTTCCCGCGGGAAGGCAAGAAGGTTTCTGGCCGCTGCTCTCGACTTCGTCGATTATCACTTCCATTACGCGGCCGCTCTGATGGCTGTTTCTCCAACGCTTCCCGCAAAAAGGGAACTGAGGAGCTCCGATCTAACGAAAAGGCCACTCGCGACAGCCCGATCCACGCGTCTGGCGGCATTCAGCTACGATATCCTGGACCTTCTGGAAAGCGGCGAACCCGATCTGCCGCGTCTCAGCGGAAGCCTCCGGCCGGTAGGTTCGTTCGCCGCCATCTATCCGTGCCGGGGCGAGGTTTATACCGAGTCCCTGGCTGAACCATACTACCGGCTTCTTGAGCGCCTTGACGGAAAATCACCGGCAGGAGAAACAGCCGCGCGCTTCGGGATACCGGCAAATGAGGCGCGGGAATTTCTGTCCTTCGCGGCGGCTGAAGGGATTGTTGTCATGCGCTGATCCCGTCTTTCGGTCTCAGGAGGGGAATACGTAATTCTTGGGAACCACGGTAATGCCGTCGGAGACCTTGAATCCGCGGGCCGTGTCCTCTTCCTCCGAGAACCCTATGCGCGCGTTCGGCGGAATATGAACGTTCTTGTCGATTATCGCCTTTCTTACCTTTGCGCCTTCACCGATGCTTACGTCCGCGAATATCACGCTTTCCCGTACCATGGCGCCCTTCTCAACCCGGACTCTCTTGCTTATCAGCGAATTGCTGATCTCGGCCCGGGTTACGATGCAACCGCCGCTAATAATGGTATTGTCAACCAGCGACTGGCTGAAAACCCATTTCGCCGGAGGAGTGAAGTCGGGTGAAGTCTTGATGGGCCAGAGTTCGTTGTAGAGGTTCAACTCCGGTCTGACGCTTACCAGATCCATGTTCGCTTCCCAGTACGACCTTATGGTTCCCACGTCCCGCCAGTATACCTGCTCTTCTCCAGGCACCTGGTTTTCCCCGAAATCATAGGCATACAGCTGATTATCCCTGGCCAGCATCATTGGTATGACATCTTTTCCGAAATCGTGGGTGGACCATTCCTTTTTAGAGTCTTCAATCAGCGCCTCCTTGAGGGCCTGTATTTCCGCGATGTAGTTTCCCATGGAGGTCAGGCAGTAGCCGGGCTTCCCTGGGATTTCCCTGGGATTCGCGGGCTTTTCCTCGAAACCGATGATCCTGTTGTTTTCGTCAACCTCCAGGACTCCGAACCTCCCCGCGTCCTCGGCCTTGATCGCCATGGCGGAAATCGTGAAATCCGAACCTTTTTCCTGGTGGTAACGATCCATCTGGCCCACATCCATCTTGAAGACGTGATCCCCGGAAAAGATCGCCACCCGCCTGTAGAATGGATTGTCGGCGAAGATGTTGAGGTTCTGGAAAACCGCATCCGCCGTGCTTTTGTACCAGTCTTCGCTAACCCTTTTCTGGGCGGGTATGGCCTGGACGAAGAAGTTGTACACGGGAACTGAAGGCCACAGGCTGCTCAGGTGATTGATTAACGGCTGTGAAAGCGTCTGAACCAGAATCTTCACATTCTGAATGCCGGAATTAATGAAATTATTTACGACAAAATCGATGATACGGTATTTTCCCCCGAAGGGAACGGCCGGTTTCGCCCTTACCTGGGTCAGGGGTTTGAGACGTTCGCCGGCCCCACCGGCGAGAATGATTCCCAGCAGATCTCTCATGTGCGTTCTCCGTATAACCAGAAGTTGTATGAGCCCTTTGTTGATGCAGACTGGCGCATGGCGGACAGTTTACCATGATTTGCCGGGCATGCCACCCCGGCATGTCGTTTCCACGGTCTGGGCCATGGCTGAAACGCTGTGTCCGTGACCTTTTCCCGGAATCCGAAGCGCCAGGCGCGACACGCATGAAAATATTTTGACATTGCAACAATATGTGATACTAATTAGAAAAAAATTTTGCTGATAATAGTCAATCC
>CAYMFO010000152.1:0-2323 GCA_964389825.1 uncultured Geobacter sp.
CTATCCCGGCAGTTACGGCGAACCGAAAAGAGGCGATCTCCTCGCTCAGATACGCATGGAAACAATAACAGCATTAAAGTGGAAGGGAAGAGGTGTAAGCAACAGCACCCGTTTAACAGTCGGTGCCGTATTTCAGGTAACCGGCCACAATAATCAGGAATGTAATCAGGAATACTTGCTGGTCGGAGTTGCGCATGGGGGCAAACAACCGGGTGCGTTGAAAGAGCAGGCGCCTGATGATGTCACGCCTGGGTACAGCAATATCTTCATGGTCATCCCCTCCTCCGTAACCTACCGGCCCGAACAACGGCATCAAAAACCCATGGTTCCCGGTCTCCTGTCCGCCATCGTCACCGGTCCCAAAGGCGAAGAAATATGGCCGGACGAATACGGCCGCGTCAATGTCCAGTTCCACTTCGACCGTGAAGGCAAGATGGACGAAAAAAGTTCATGCTGGCTCCGCGTGGTGCAGTTCTGGAACGGTCCGACCTGGGGGAGCCAGTTCATCCCCCGGGTCGGCGATGAAGTGCTCGTTTCTTTCATCAACGGCGACATGGATTATCCGGTAGTCATCGGAAGCGGCGTGAATGCCGCCAAGATGCCCAACTATACACTCCCCGCAAACAAGACCCAGAGCGGCATCAGGACGAGAAGCTCACCGGGCGGCAATCCGGATAATTACAATGAACTCCGGTTTGAAGACAAAAAAGGGTCTGAAGAGATATATCTCCAGGGAGAAAAGGACTGGAACATCCTAATCAAGAACAACAAGACCGAGAAGATCGGCAGGAACGAGACGGTCCTCGTCGGGGTCAACAAGGCCGAGACAGTCGGCGTAGCCAAGGAGCTGACCATCGGAGCAGGGTACACCGTTACCGTGGGCGGCGCCATGAACACCGCGGTGGGTCTGGCCCGGTTCGAGGAAGTGGGGCTCAACAAGACCGTGATGGTGGGCAAGAGCTTCGACATCACCGTGGCCGACAGTTTCTCCATCACCTGCGGAGCATCCGGATTCACCATGGACAAAGAGGGAAACGTCACCATTTCCGGCGCCAAGTTCGACTTCGAGGCGTCCGGCCACGTGCAGATAACCGGCGACGACGTGGACATCAACTAGGGGGGCGGCAATGGAATTCAGGAACCACACACCCTTTCCCGCCCTCGCCTTCCAGATGCTGGACTGGGATAAAAAGGAATACCACGTGGTGGTAATGCGCGCCACGATGGAGATCGCGGACGAAGGCGCGCTTCGATTCAGCGAAGAGCAGGCGCCGCTGGCGGTCACTGATGAATACTTCGGCGAACTGAACAAGAGCAGCGTCAGGCAGGAAAGCGACCTGGCGCCCTTCAAGCCGAAATGCGACGTTATCGTCAACGCCACGGCTTACTCTCCAGGAGGCAAGGCCGTTCCCTCCTTTGAAGCGGGCGTCAGGATAACCGGCAATTCCGGAACGGCGCTTCTGGATAAAACCCTCAACGTAACCGGGCCCCGTTACTGGAAGGAAAAGGGCAAACAATGGGAGATGACCAAACCTGAGCCGATTGCTTCTCTTCCCCTTCGTTATGAATACGCCTACGGGGGAGAATGCAGGATTGAGAAGAGTGATCCCGCCGCGGAAAAGCTCGATGCGAAACACCTGCTCACCCCCGGGCAAAGGGCGCGGTGCCCGGCCGGGCCGGACAACGCGCCGGCGGCTCAAGTCGCCTGCGCAACCAACCCCGTCGGCATGGGCTTTATGAAACCGTGGTATCTGGAGGCGACCAGGCCGGAAAACCCGCGGCTTGCGCAACAACCCCACAAGCAGCCGCAACCGCGGCGCGGCTTCACGGATCGCTTGATAGAGAGACTTCTGTTCCTTCCTCCCCTTCCGGAACCTGTCGGAGACTCGTCGCCGCCGACCGCCGAATCCCGGACAATCCCGGCCCCGCAAATCGAAGCACCCGATGATCCGATACGGGAATTCGGCAAGGAGTATCCGGCACAGGGATTCGGCGCCATCAGCAAAGGCTGGCTGCCGCGCAGGAAACTCTGCGGCACGGTTGATGACGACTTCTTAAACAGCGGCAAACCGCTCCCCGACGACTTCGACTTTACCTTCTGGAACTGCGCCCACCCCGACATGCGGATACCTTACCTCACCGGCGACGAAACGATAACCCTGACCAACCTCACAGCAGAAGGCAAGCTCTCCTTTCAACTACCCGGCCATGTTCCCTATCTGCTGGTCGGATACGAGGAAGGCGCGGTTTTGCCCGCCAAGGTCAACTTGGACACCCTCATCATCGAACCGGAAGAACGCACCGTCACCTGCGTCTACCGTCT
>CAYMFO010000153.1:0-2307 GCA_964389825.1 uncultured Geobacter sp.
GCCGAGAAGGGAGACCAGATAGTCCAGGAGGCGGAAGTCGTTCACGAAATCCCCGGAAAGGCGGAAAATCCCGCTGAGGAGACGGTCCAGCCATACAGGGCCGAACGGGGTGACCGGCGTGCCGAAGATACGGATCTTCGCCTTGCCCTTCCACTTCCTCCACAGGATGCGCAGCTGGGTATAGTCCAGTTCGTGGGCCAGGAAGCCGAGCGCCTTTTCGGGATGGAAATCCGTATAGCCGAGGCGGTACGGCGCCGCGCTGTACGTACCCACGAACAGGGGTAGAAAATGTTCGGTGATCTTGATGACCAGATCCCCCACATATTTCTCGTGGACGTGGCGAAACCCCGACCCCGCCGCGGCCATGGCGCCGGTCAGCCTCCTGCTGCCGAGGCTGACGTGGGTGCCGTTGTTGGCGAGACTCACGTTGGAGGTGGAAGGCAGGACCACCAGGTTGTTCACGATGATGCCCGCGTGTTTCAGCTTTGCCACCGCATTGAGCTGGCTCCTGCTGAGCACCTTGTGACAGAGGCGCATGTAGCGGTACTTCTCCTCCCCCCGGTCCCACCCGGAAAGGC
Source organism: uncultured Geobacter sp. (assembly GCA_964389825.1). Lineage (GTDB taxonomy): Bacteria > Desulfobacterota > Desulfuromonadia > Geobacterales > Geobacteraceae > RPRC01. The sequence continues at coordinate 579 of CAYMFO010000153.1, forward strand.
AGGGGCTCATGAACAGGTCGCGGTAGAAGGAGTCGGAGATGAGCTCGTTCAGCGACTTCTGCCGCAGGGGAGGATGGGGAGAGAAGTAGATCACGGCGTTCTGACCGCTCTCCCTGAGTCCGAAATCCCGGTTGGCGTACATCACCAGCAGCTGGGTCAGAAGCATCCGTTTGGAGGTTTCCCTCGCCGCGGCGAGTCCCATGCCCGAAGAGGGGGAAAGAGGGACAACATGGAACGAAAAGGTCTCGGGCGAGGTATTGTCGTTCAGGTAGTGATCCATGAGGCGCATACCGGTGGAGCGGATCAGGAAAGGAAGGTCCCTGCCGCGGCCGATGAATTGCGCCATGGACAGTTTCACCAGGTAACTCACCGGCGCCCGCGCCATCTCGCGGCCATCCGGTCCGGTGAAGAGGAATCTCGAGACATCCGTCCGCCGTTCCCCGGAAGGCGACGACTTGTCCGCACGCAGATCCCCCTCGAAGGTGCGGGCGGCGTATTCGCACAGGACGCTCCGGTCGAAACGCACCCAGCTGTTTTCCCAGATGTTTTCGCTATTGCCGTTGAGTATTCTCTCCAGCGCTCCCACGGATCCGCGGGGCAGGTCGCCCGTGGCGGTACGCCGGACCACATTGGAATAATAGTTGGACAATTCGATGGTCAGCGGCAGATCCACGGCGTTTTTTTCGCCCGCCACCGCCACCTGCAGCTCGGTCTCGGTGCCGGCGGTCGTATCGTTTGCGGAAAAGGGGAGACGCTCCAGGACAACCCTGCCGGAGGCGTCGAGGATTTCAAGAAAGTCAAGGGCTTCCCGGAGCAGATGCGGACCGGGAAGCCCGTTGATTGCGGGAACAGGCCGGAGGGCGGTCCTCATACTCTGCCCGGGGAGGAAAACAACGTCGATGATCCGGGCTCTCCCACGCCAATGCAGTGGGTCCTGCCGCACGTGCAGGACCTGCTCGCGATGCCTTCCCAGTAGGGAAAGACGTAGTTCGGGAAGCGGCGCCCCACGCCGCACTCGCAGGTAAACGTTTTGTACAGGTCGGGAGATTGCTTTTTTTCTCTTTTCAGTACCATACGGACGCTCGCTTTCTGTTTCGGGTTGCGGGAATCAACTCCTGTTTCCGACCTGGTCCACCGGGGAGAACGGGAAGAAACCTACAGGTATTTGAGTTCATCCACCTGGCTACCGTTCTCGGCCCTGTGTTTTTTCAGGGTTTCGCAATCACGCGCATGACGGTCGTAGCGACCGGGAAAAACCGTCCTGTAGCCGCATATGCATCTGAATTCCACCAGCATCTTTTCTCTCCTTGTTTCGTGTGCTGAATCGTTCGTTCAGCATCATCGTTCATTCGACGCCGTCAGTATCGGACATGTTTATGACAACCGTTTGTCAAAAAGACAAAAAGTTTGAAAACCCGATCCCGGCGCATACGAATCAGGCGATGGACGGATTAAAAATGGCGCACTGCATCATAGTGACCCATGGTGAGGAGGAGCGCGTCCGGTCCGGTGGCGCTCTCATAGATTCCCTAGATACCCCGCGGGAAGGCCCCATTGTAAAACTGCCCTATACCTGGGATGACAAGAAAGAGCACAGCGGCTACGCCGGGTCTGTGATCGGATTTCATAACGGATACCTCCTTCCGTCATTCCGGATTTTTCATCAGCCGCTTCTTTCAGCGAGCCCACAAACGGAGCATTTTTGATGAGCACGGACGAATTCATCGAC
>CAYMFO010000154.1:0-2212 GCA_964389825.1 uncultured Geobacter sp.
ATCACCGCCAGGTTTTAGCAAAAGGCTGGTTCCTTCCTCCGCCAGCGGTTGTGATGGGTCGCCGGTTGAGCCTCCTTCCGGCGGCCGCCTTTTTTACGGCGGGGAAAGGTGAATTTACATGACCCGCCGGGTTTCGAATACCCGGCGGGTCACCAATAGATGGAGTGCTTTGTGGGAGAAAACCATGGAAGAAGTGATACATCAATCTGACAAAGAAAACGGGGAATTGTGTTCGTTTCGTACGGCGCCCTCCCCTGACCGGAGCTTCTGGGACAGGCGGGCATCCTCCTTTGCGGAATATGCGCCATGCACCGGATACGCGGAGCGCTTCCTGGAAATCATGAACATTGATCCGGACTGGACCGTTCTCGATATGGCCTGCGGAGGGGGCACGCTTGCCATTCCTCTGGCGGGAAAAGTGAAAGAAATAACAGCGGTTGATTTCTCCGAAAATATGCTCCGTATCCTTGAGAAGCGATGCCGAAACAGCGGCATAAACAACATCAGGACTGTCCATGGCCGATGGGAGGATGATTGGGACGAACTGGGCATAGGGCCGCACGATGTGGCGATTGCCTCGCGCTCCCTTCTTGATGATGACGTATGCGCATCCATTGCCAAGCTGAACGCGGTAGCCGGGAAACAGGTGTTCATATCCACCGCCGTGGGTGACGGCCCCTTCGATCGGCGTCTCTTCGAGGCCGTCGGCAGGGCCTTGACCAAGCACCCCGATTACATTTACTACTACAACCTGCTTCACCGCATGGGAATACAGACAAACGTGGCGTTTGTCCGGGAAGACCATGTGAACGCCTGGGAGACCTTCAACGAGGCCCTGGATGCCCAGAGATGGATGTTCGGCAATCTGACGGAAAGCGAAGAGGATAGAATCAAGGACTATATGCTGGAAAATCTGCTCTATACGGGAGCAATGTGGCGGCTTCCATACGAAAGGACTTGCAGTTGGGCGGTCATGTGGTGGGATAAGGAGGCGAGAGATTGAACATGGAGGGTGTCTGTTCGCTAGGGTTGTCGCGCCGGACCGTCACGGCGCTTTTATTGTTGTTATGCCTGCCGGCATGCGTCGAGGCGCGCGAAATAACCGACATGTTCGGCAGACGTTTCAGCCTGTCGGACCATCCCCGGAAGGTTTACAGCGCCTCGCCGCCCGACACCTGGCTGCTGTATGCCCTGGACCCGACCATGCTTGTGGGCCTGAACATTCCCATCAGGGAGCAGGACAGGAAATACCTGCACCGGTATGTCTGGGGACTTCCCCTTGTGGGAGGGACCTTCGGCGAGGCGTCGACCCCGAACATGGAGACGCTGCTGCGGCTGAATCCGGAACTGGTGGTTGTGTCCAACGATGAGACCAGTCTGAGCCTCAAGGTCAACCAGGGCATGAAGATTCTGAACAGGCCGGTCCTGGAGATGACCCTTGCCCGGCCCGCCGACTACCCCGGCGCCTTTCTGCGCATGGGCCGGGTCCTCGGCAGGGAGGAGAGGGCGAAAAAGCTGAGCGATTATTGCCGGAAGACGCTTGCGCAGTCCGCCGCTTTTTCCCGAAGCATTCCGAACGATAAAAGGGTTTCAGTGTATTACGCGGAGGGAGTGGACGGGCTCACCACCGAGTGCGATGAATCGCGTCACAATGAACTCATCAGGCTGGCGGGAGGGGTGAACGTGCATCGCTGCAAGGCCAGGAACCTCTTCGGCATGGAGAAGGTGACCCTGGAACAGGTGCTCATCTACAACCCCGACGTGATCCTTGCCATGGACAGGGGATTCTACCGGCGGGTGTGGCAAGACCCCCGCTGGCGGAGGGTGCGGGCGGTGAGGGAGGGGAGGGTCTACCTCATTCCGGACCAGCCCCTCAACTGGTTCGATCGTCCTCCCACCTTCATGCGTTTCATCGGGCTGAAATGGGTAATGAAGCGACTCTACCCGAAGGAGTGCTCCGTGGACATCGTGCGGGAGGCGCGGGAGTTCTACCGGCTCTTCCTTGGGGTTGAGGTCCCTGATGGGGAGATGAGGAAGATTATTGGTCGGTAATAAGGAAATCTGAAGTTCCAGCCGGATGTTGAATTGATATTGAAAACTGAAATACGGCATTTCAGATTCCGTTTTCGATCAGCGCTGTAATTCGTAGATTGTTCAAAAAAAACATGCCGGCGCACACTCGGGACTCGTTCCCTATGAAATGAAAGGAGAG
>CAYMFO010000155.1:0-2205 GCA_964389825.1 uncultured Geobacter sp.
CGTCGACATGGCGGTGAACAGCCCGACCTGGGGCCTGGTGAAGGCGCCGTTTTAACCCCCCTCGGTCCCCCCTTGTCAGGGGGGAAGAAAATAAAAAATCGAATTCCGCCCCTCCCCTGATAAGGGGAGGATGGGAGGGGTTGAAAAAAACAACCCCGGACCGTGGACATATGGGATCCCGGCCGGATGAAGGAGAATATACCATGGCAAACAATCTGGGACTTGCGGTCAAGCCCGTGACCGAACACTCCGACGACGAGGTAGCACGGGTCCGTGAATGGATAAACAGTGAAGAGTACAAGGAAAAGAACTTTGCCCGCCAGGCCCTGGTGGTCAATGCCGCACACGCCTGCCAGCCCCTGGGCGCGGAGCTGGCGGCCCACGCCTTCGAGGGGACCCTCCCCTTCGTGCACGGCTCTCAGGGATGCGCATCCTACTACCGCAGTACCCTCAACCGCCATTTCCGCGAGCCGGCGCCGGCCGTTTCCGACGCCATGACCGAGGACGGCGCGGTGTTCGGCGGCCAGAACAACCTGCACGAGGCCATGGAGAACGCCTATGCCCTGTACAAACCGAAGATGATGGCCATCTTCACCTCCTGCATGCCCGAGATCATCGGCGACGACCTGACCGCCTTCATCAAGAACGCCAGGCAGAAGGGGATCATCCCCACGGACTTCCCGCTGCCCTACGCCAACACCCCCAGCTTCAACGGCTCCCACGTGCATGGCTACGACGCCATGCTCCTGTCCATCCTCCAGACCCTGACCGGGGGGAAGCAGGTGGAAGGGCGCTGCACCGGCAAGCTCAATCTGATAGCGGGATTTGACTGCAACACCGGCAACTACCGGGAATACAAGCGCATCCTCCAGGAGTTCGGCATCCCGTACACCCTGCTGGCCGACATCTCCGACGTCTTCGACGCGCCCCTGGACGGGACCTATCGCATGTATCCGGGCGGCACGAAACTGGACGAGGCGGCCGACTCCATCAACGGCAAGGCGACCCTGACCCTCGCGCCTTACGCCACCGCCAAGACCTTTGCCTGGATCAAGGACAATTATTCCGGCAGACACGTTTCCATGCCGACCCCCTTCGGCATCGCCAAGACCGACGCTTTCCTCATGAAGCTGGCGGAACTGTCGGGCAAGCCCGTGCCCGAATCCCTGAAGGCGGAGCGCGGCCGGGCCGTGGACGCCATGACCGATGCCCACCAGTATATCCACGGCAAGAGATTCGCCCTCTACGGCGACCCGGACTACCTGCCGGGCTACGTTTCCTTCCTGCTGGAGATGGGGGCGAAGCCGCGCCACATCCTGTGCAGCAAGGGGAGCAAGAAGCTGGAGAAGGAGATCCAGGCGCTTCTGGATACGTCACCCTATGGCAAGGAAGGAAAGATTTTCATGAACAAGGACCTGTGGCACCTGCGGAGCCTGGTGATGACCGACCCTGTGGACGCTATCATCGGGGACACCCACGCCAAGTTCATCGCCCGTGACGCGAAGATACCCTTGTTCCGCTTCGGCTTCCCGGTCTTCGACCGGGTCAACCTGCACCGCTCCCCTGTGATTGGCTACCAGGGCGCCATCAACATGCTTACCGCCATCTGCAACAAGTTCATCGACATCGTGGACGAGACCTGCGATGACAGGAATTTCGAGATGATGCGCTGAAATAGCGACGGAACGGCTGAAGGAGAAATGACATGCCGCACATAATCCAGAACGACCCCGCCGTGCCGCCCGGCGCCATCCTGGAAATCCTGGAGGCCGCACCCCCTGTTCATCACCTGTACCGGGGGGACCCCCTGCCGGAACCGGAAGATGTGTCCGCCCTGATAGTCCTGGGCGGCTCCATGGGCGCCAATGACGACGACAGCCACCCTTTCCTCGCGGGATTGAAGTCCTTCATCGTCCGTGCCGTAGAGGGGGGCATCCCCTTCCTGGGGATATGCCTGGGCGGCCAACTTCTGGCTGAGGTCACCGGGGGAAGGGTGGTATCCGGGCGATGGGAGGAAGTGGGAACCCTGCCGGTAGCTCTCAGCCCTCAAGGGCTGGAGGACCGGCTGTTCCGGGGGGTTGCGGAAGATTTCGTTTCGTTCCACTGGCACCATGACAGCTTCGACCTGCCGGATGAGGGGGTTCTGCTGGCGTCCTCGGCGGCCTGTCCCCACCATGCCTTCCGCGTCGGCGCATGCGCCTGGGG
>CAYMFO010000156.1:0-2157 GCA_964389825.1 uncultured Geobacter sp.
TATTTAGAATATCAATGCGTATGGGTGGAGACCCGCCAGGTTTTCAAAACCCGGCGGGTCTGGCATTAAGAAACCGGGCGCCGTCGGCGCCCGGCGGGGATTGGTACGGAGGCTACATCACCTTTTCCACTTGAACAGCGCAGATCTTGTACTCGCCCGTCTGGCTGATGGGGTCAAAGGCGTGTACGGTGAGCTGGTTCGTGGGGGTCGTGGCATGGTGAAAGCTCATCCAGATCATGCCCGGTTGCACCTTGTCGGTCACCTGTACCCCGGTGGTGACGCTTCCCCTGCGGGAGGTGACCCGCAGCCGGTCGCCGTTGCATACGGACAGGTTTTTGGCGTCCATGGGATGGATCATGGCCGCTTCTTCCGGCACATATTCGGAAAGCGCGCCGGATTGACGGGTGGTGACGTTATAGTGGGACAGGATACGGCCGGTGGAGAGGAGGAAGGGGTATTCTTCGTCGGGCAGCTCCGCGGGCGGAATGTGCTCGATCCCCTTCAGGAGCCCCAGTCCCCTGGTGAAGGTCTTGGTGTGCAGGATGGCAGTGCCCGGATGGTCGAGGGACGGGCAGGGCCATTGCAGTCCTTGATGTTCCAGTCGCTGGTAATTCATGCCGGAGAAGATGGGTGAGAGAGCAGCCAACTCGTCCCAGATCTCGCCGGGCCAGGAGTACTCCATGGGATACCCCATGCGTTTCGCGATTTCGCAGACGATCCACCAGTCGGGACGGGTGTCGGCGATGGGCTCGATGGCCTTGCGCACCAGTTGCACCCTCCGTTCCGCGTTGGTGAAGGTGCCGTCCTTTTCGGCGAAGCTGGCGCCGGGCAGGACCACGTGGGCCAGTTTGGCGGTCTCGGACATGAACAGTTCCTGCACCACCAGGAAATCGAGGGATTCCATGGCCTTTCTGATGTGGTGGGCGTTGGGGTCGGTGAGGACCGGGTCTTCGCCCATGATGTACATGGCCTTGACCTTTCCTTCCACGGCCGCGTCCATCATGGCCGGGATCATCATGCCGACCTTGGTATTGAGCTTCACGCCCCAGGCCTTTTCAAACTTGGCGATGACCTCGGGATTCGCCACCTTCTGGTAACCGGGGAAATCGCCGGGGAGCGCGCCCATGTCGCAGGCGCCCTGCACGTTGTTCTGGCCGCGCAGCGGGCTCACGCCGGAGCCCAGCCGTCCGATATGACCGGTAATCATGGCCATGTTGGCGGTGCTCATGACGTTATAGGTGCCGCAGATGTGCTCGGTGATGCCCAGGGTATACACGATGACCGCGTTGGGGGCCTTGGCGTAGAGACGGGCCACGTTGTAGAGCACGTCAACAGGGACGTCCGTCATCTGGGAAACCTTTTCCGGGGTATAGTTCTTCACCACGGCTTCCAGTTCGGCGAAGCCTTCGGTCCTTTCCTCTATGAATTTCCTGTCGTGCAGATTCTCCTTGATGATGATGTGCATCAGTCCGTTCATGAGCGGGATGTCGGTGCCGGGCCTGATTTGCATGAAGTAATCAGCCTTTTCCGCCAGCTCGATCCTTCTCGGATCCGCCACCACCATCTTGGCGCCCTTGGCCACCGCCTGGAGGATCCTGGCGCCCACCATGGGGTGCGCCTCGGTGGGGTTGGCGCCGATGACGAACAGCACGTCGGCGTGGAGTATGTCCTCAAAGGAGCCGGTCATGGAGGCGCTGCCGAAGCTCATGGACAGGCCGGTGACCGTGGAGGCGTGGCAGGTGCGGGCGCAGTGGTCGATGTTGTTGGTGCCGCACACGGCGCGGATTAATTTCTGCAGGACATAGTTGTCTTCGTTGGGACAGCGGGCGGAAGAGAGTGACGCGATGGCGTCGCCGCCGTATTTGTTCTTTATTTCACCGAGTTTGCTCGCCACCAGATCCAGGGCCTCGTCCCAGGTGGATTCGACGAACTCGCCGTTCTTTTTGATCAGAGGTTTCGTGAGCCTGTTGGGGCTGTGCACGAAGTCGAAGCCGAAGCGTCCCTTGACGCACATATCGCGGCCGTTTACCGGGGCCGCGGCATTGGAGGTGACTCCGATAACCTTGCCGTTCTTGACGTTAAGGTCGAAGTTGCAGCCCACCCCGCAGAAGGGGCAGGTGGTGCGGACCTTTTCCACTTCCCATTTCCTTCCCTTGC
>CAYMFO010000157.1:0-2074 GCA_964389825.1 uncultured Geobacter sp.
CCTGAAGCGCCGCGGAACGGGGACCCGGTCGTATCCGGCGAGACGGAGAACGAACGCAATGTCCTTTCTCACGGCACGTCCGCCCGCTTTTTAGGCGCCAACCGAATCAAGCGGACCGGCGCCGGGCATGCAAAGGCTCGCGAAGGCCTGAAAATAGTGTGATTAACAAAGGCCTTTCCATTTCAGGCACGATTCCTGATAGAGAGACCTCACGAAACGGATACAAAGAGGTATTCACAAGAATCGGCATCGTGACCCGCTACGGCCCAACCGTAGCGGACCGATCCGCATCGGCAAAGGGGCCGGCGTTGAAACGCCGGCCCCTTTTTTTCACAACGCGCCAATAAAGGAGGAAACCATGGCGACATCATGCGGCGGAAGGAAAGATATTCAGGGTCACCCCTGTTTCGGAGGCAACCATCACAAGAACGGGCGCATGCACCTGGCCGTAGCGCCCCGCTGCAACATCAAGTGCGGATATTGTACCCGGCGGCACGACTGCGCCAACGAATCGCGTCCGGGGGTCGCCAGCCGCATCCTGACCCCCGGCGAGGCCCTTGAGAAGGTTCGGGAGGTGATGGCCAGCGAGACGCTCGGTCCCATCATCAAGGTGATCGGGATTGCCGGCCCCGGTGACCCCCTGGCCAATGAGGAGACCTTTACAACCTTCCGGGAGATAGGCGAAGAGTTCCCCCACCTCATGAAATGTATCAGCACCAACGGACTTCTGCTTCCCGAGAAACTTGACGTTCTGGAAGAGCTTGGCCTGTACAGCCTGACCTTGACCATCAATGCGCTGGAGCCGTCAGTCGGGGCACGGATCTACAGCCATGTGATCCATGACGGAAAACTGTTTCGCGGGGAAGAGGGGGCGCGCATCCTCATCAGCAATCAACTGGAGGGCCTGCGCCGGGCAACGAGGCGCGGAATAATCGTGAAGGTCAACACCGTATACATCCCGGGAGTGAACGAGGCGCAGATACCGCTCATCGCCGCGAGGTCAAAGGAGCTGGGCGCGGCGCTGATGAACATCATGCCCCTGATTCCCCAGGCGGACTTCGCCGGAATCGCTCCGCCGACCCTTGAGGAGATCGCCACGGTACAGGCCGCCAACGAGAAGATTATCGGCCAGTTCAGGCACTGCCGGCAGTGCCGGGCGGACGCCGTGGGGCTCATCGGCGGGTAAGGAGCTCCAGTTGACCCTGGTCCGGGAAAGGCGGCCTCAGAAGGAAAAGATGCCGGTTATGAAGAGGGATATGGAGGTAAGGGAGTTGCTGAAGACGAGAATCCCGATAAGGATGAGAAAAACGCCGGTCACGATCTCAAAGATCCTGATGGCTTTGCGGAAGCGGTTGAACAGATCCAGGAACTTGTGCAGCGCCAGGGCGGAGATGAAGAAGGGCGTGCCCAGACCGAGGGAGTAGGTGAGCAGCAGGGACATCCCCTGGTATACCTTTTCCTCCGTTGCGGCGATCATGAGAATGGATGCCAGGATCGGGCCGATGCAGGGGGTCCACCCGGCCGCGAACGCCAGTCCAACGAGAAAACTCCCCACGTAACCGGCCGGCTTCCGGTGGATAACGATGCGTTTTTCTCCCAGAAGCATCCCCAGGTGCACGAGTCCGGTGACATGAATACCGAAGACAATGATGAGGATACCCCCGATCTTGCGGATGGCCCCCATGTGCTCCTGGAAAAAGTTTCCGATGAAAGTGGCGGATGCGCCGAAGGCCGCGAATACGACGGTGAAACCGGCAATGAACAGGAGGGAATGGATCATTGTCTTCCGGCGCACCAGGTGGGAGGGACGCTCCGCCTTCAGGTCCGCGAAGGAGATTCCCGTGATATAGGTGATGTATGAGGGGATGAGGGGGAGCACGCATGGCGAAAGAAAGGAGAGCAGTCCGGCGATGAACGCCCCCAGATAGGTTATATTCGTGGATTCCATGTTGGTTCCTTCAGCGGTCCTGTAATGCCGCCGGGCGTTCGTGACGACATCGAAGAGATAATGCCGGCGCAACAGGATTATGATCTGAAATTACAGACAAGATAATGGACCCTGAAAAAGGCATTT
>CAYMFO010000158.1:0-2053 GCA_964389825.1 uncultured Geobacter sp.
CGAATCGACATGTTCGCCCGTGCAATTGCATACTGCCATGATGCTCTCCTCTCCTCTGGTTTATGAAATAGCGCCACCCCGGGAAGACCGGCTTCCCGGGAATGGGCCCTGCAACTCAGGATAATCACCTTGCATGATTTGTGTTTAATTATTGCCATCGGTATTGCTCATAAGTTATAGCGAAAGACAAAAAATTTCCACGGTGCGCGCCACCCTCTACCCATTTACGGCGGCCGTCCCGTGGTTCAAGACGAAAACTCAGATAAATCGGACAAACGTATCCTTCAGGTATTTCCGTTCCAGTATCTTGGCTATCCTCTTGATGAGGTTCCGCCTGATCTCAAGGTCCATGGGGTGGGTAGGGTCCTGATGGGCCTCGTTTATCTTCGTGCCTACCAGAAAGATGATGCTGTCGCTCTCAAGGAGACGCTCCAGAAGCATGCTGGCTGCGTTCCTCCGCGTGGTGGTCTCCCCTTTCTCCAGGAACTGGGCCACCTTGGTCAGGGTAAGGAGACCTTCGGTGACAAGGTCCGCGCCCGCAAAGGTCGCGATGGGCGGAATATCCCCATCAGTGGTCTCCAGGTGGTCCACGATCTCGCGCTTCAGCTCACGGGCCACGATGTTCGCCGTGGTGCCTCCGCAGATGACCTTTCTCCCCTTGAAGGTATCGAAGATATTAGCGAAATGGGCGTCGCGGTTCTCGTGAAACGGGGGTCCGGTCAGCACCAGCAGACGCCGGGGCTGGCGGAAATAGAACACCGCGACCGTCATATCGTCATAGGCCTTTTTGCCCACTTCGTTTTCCAGTGCCTCAGCCAGTATCCTGCCGGCAAGGGTCCTGGCAGATATGCGGGGATCACGGCACACCTGATCCAGGACAAACCTCTTGCACCCTTCCACGCGCCACCCCAGCTTGAGCTGTTGGGTGCCGATGCCTGACTGGGATATGCCGTCGGACATGATCACCAGGCGGTCTTCAGGCAAGGCCTTCAGGCTGTAGGTCTTCATCTTTCTTTCATCCAGGGACGGGGATTCCACTTCCTTGTAAGGCACGGTTATGGCTTCCCCGTTGCGGATGAGGAGAAAGGGGGGATTGTCCATCTCCACTATGCTGATGTCCGTCTGCATGCGGATATCGACAATGGTATAGGTGGCGTAACTGATGTTGCGCACCCTGCACACCGGCAGGGCATTCATGATGGTTTCCGCGGAACAGATGAGATCCACGTCGCTGGCGGTGAATTTCAGCGCCATTGTGGCGGTCATGGTGGAAAGGATGTTCGCCTTCAGCCCGTGGCCGAGACCATCGGACAACACGGATATCACCCGGTCTTCTTCCGCGAATTTCCTGGTCATGAACGAATCGCCGCAGATATCCTGTCCATGCTTGTTCTTCTGGCACGACTCTATCTCTATAAACAGGTCATCGGGGAGCGACTCTTCCCTGTTTTCACGGGGTTCCGGCACATGCCGTCTTCTAGGAAGCATTCGCGTTATCCTCCGCGCGCTCCAGGAGGTTGATGTCCTTGGTTGTGAATCCGTAGGCAAGGGATCTGAGGAGTATCTCGGTGTCAGCCATGTTTTCACCGAGTCTGAAGGCAATCTCCTGTACGGTCTCCAGGTTTTTGCGGATGACCTGCTTGGCTCTCTCCGCTATCTGTTCACGGTGCATTTCCGTATCCGTCACGTCCAGTATGACGCCGCCGACCACCTGATTGGTTTCAATGCTGAAGATGGTAACGTTGAATATCTTGTTATTGATATGCAGGGCGTCCCTGTGTATGTCCTGTCCGCTGATGAGGCCCGCCTGAAAGAGATCGGAAAAGGGAACGAGCTTTTCAAGGCATGCGCCCTCAAGCCCCGGATGAACCTGGTTGGTGAAGAGAGATTCTTCATCGAACATCTGGATGAAATTCTCATTGCATTCAATAACCTTCATGTCCGCGCCGACAATGACAACGCTCATGGGAATGCAGCGCAGGAGGGCGTTGGCTTTTTTCTGGGCCAGCTTGCGCAGATGGGAAAGGCACATGGACGGCTCGGCCCGGCCGGT
>CAYMFO010000159.1:0-1991 GCA_964389825.1 uncultured Geobacter sp.
GCCCCTTTTCCCTTTTCGCTGGATACCCTTATCCTCCCCCCATGCGCCTCGATGATCCGGTAGACAAGGGCGAGCCCAAGGCCCGTCCCGCCCGGCTTGGTGGTACGGAAGGGCTCGAACAGTCTGCGTTGCTCGGATTCATCCATCCCCGCGCCGGTATCCGTTACGGAGATCGACACCTGTCCGTCACGTTGAAGCGCGCTCACGGTTATGGTTCCCTCCCCCTCCATGGCGTCCGCCGCGTTTACGAACAGGTTCCAGAACACCTGCCTCAATTGATCCCCGTCAGCGAAGACCATCAGCTCCTCCGGGCAGTCGTTGCGGATGTCTACCCCGGAAAAACGGGGATCTGACTCCAGCAAGGCGCCGAGGTCCTTTATGTGCCCGCGCAGGGGCACATTCGCCCGGTTGGGCGGCATGGGCCTGGCGTACAACAGGAAATCACCTATCAACTTGTTCAGGCGCCCGGTCTCCCGCAGGACTATGTCCAGGAGCTTCCTGTCGCCGGGATCGATGTTGCTCCCTTGGGCGATGAGCTGCACGGAGCCGCTTATGGAGGCCAGGGGGTTCCGGATTTCATGGGCTATGCGCGCGGAAAGCTCGCCGATGGCGGCCAGGCGGTCCGCCCTCTCCAGTTCGGCCTTCATCTTCATGATATGCGTCAGGTCCTGGAAATCGATGATTATTCCGAGGGGATTCCCCTCCTTGTCCGTAAAGGGGACCGATTTGAAACCGAAGATGAGGGTCTCACCCGTTTTCGTCCGGTATTCCATCTCCTCCCGATCCAGGTCCGTGATGCGGTGCATGAACCTTTCGAAATCCGGGAGCACCTCGTGGAGGGGACGGTCATAGACCTCCTCCTGGGAGAGGCCGATCAGACGTTCGGCATAGGGATTAAGGACTCGGATCCGCCCTTCCCCGGTTACGGTAAGGAGACCGCTGTTGATGTTGGCGACAATGGAGGTGTTGAGTCTCTCCAGTTCCTCCAGGTCCACCGAACGCGCCAGGAGAGCGGATTCGCTCACCTTCAGCCGCTCCGACAGATAGCCGGTGAGGATGGCCGTGGTGAAGAAGGCGATTATGTTGATGATAATGACAAAAAAAAGCGCGCCCGGCCGGAACTGCAGCGCTGATTCGGGAGGTAGCCCGATTGGGGCGAGCCTGCCGAAATAATGGAGATCCATTATGGCGCCATAGAGAATCGAACACAAGGCCGCGGTGGAAAGGGCCTCCCGGCGGGAAAGGAGGATGCTGGCGCTTATGATGCTGAGCAGGTAGAGAAAGGAATAGGGTGAGCTTATCCCCCCGGTGAGAAGGAGCAGCAGGGTGACGAATCCCACGTCCCAGATGATCTGGAAATAGGTGAGCGCGCGCAGAAACCGGTTGGCGGCCCAAAGCAGTATGAGGGAGAAGACGGAAACGAGATAGGCGGCGACGGCAAGACGGGCGACACCGGAAACGGCGTGTTCCGGGATGTCATAGGTCTCCCGGATATCCAGGATGGTGGTGGACAGAAGAAACAGGGTAACCACCACCACCCTGGCCAGGATAAGGCGGATGAGTCGGTTCTTTTCCCGCACCGGTTATCCGGCGACGGTGCCGGCGATCTTGAAGATGGGAAGATACATGGCAATGACCAGGCCGCCCACCACCACGCCCAGGAATACCATGAGCATAGGCTCCATCATGGCCGTAAGGGCCGAGACGGCGTCGTCCACCTCGTCGTCGTAGAAGTCGGCGATCTTGGAAAGCATGGCGTCCATGGCGCCAGTGGCCTCGCCAACGCCTATCATCTGCACCACCATGGGAGGAAATACGCCGCTCTGCTGCAACGGTTCGGCAATGGTCTTTCCCTCGGAAATGGACTGTCGCACCTTATAGATCGCCTCTTCCACAACGGCGTTCCCCGCCGTCTTGGCTACGATATCCAGACCGTCAAGGATAGGCACGCCGCTGCTCACCAGGGTGCCGAGGGTCCTGGTGAACTTGGC
>CAYMFO010000160.1:0-1951 GCA_964389825.1 uncultured Geobacter sp.
GCCGAAGCGGTTCACGCCGTTTTCATCGACCCATTGAACGGAATAGATGGCCGGGGCGCCTTCGTAGAATCCCTTCAGGATCTCCATGGCCATCTTTATTTCACCCAGCGACAATGCGGCGATGAGTGAGGTGTCCGCGGTAAGGGACTCCAGGGCATGCTCCGGCGGCTCAGCCGTTCCGGCGCGCGGGATGCGTTTCCCTGAAGCGTCGTGTTCCGCTCGCATGCCTATGAGACGCCACTGGGCGCCGTAGAGTGAGACCGTCCGCCAGAAAACGGTCTTTTTGACGGCCTTTTTCGCGGAGGGGTATTTGCTCCAGTAGGAACCGCTGCCCTGGGGGAGGGACGAGATGTTCCGGCCGAGCCGCTGAAAGCGGCTGTTCCGGGAAAAAGGCCTGGATGAAAAGAGATTCAGGCCGGTATGGTGGGAATCGGCGTCATAGAGGATTCGCCCTCCCTTTTCCATGGCCCATATGTCCAGGGGCGCGCCCTGTGTCAGAGGATGAATGATGTCGCCCAGCAGTCTGGCAGGAGAAAAGAGCACGCTCACCGAACCGATGAAGCGGCCGCCGGGGTTGACAACCGGATACTCGGCGTCCGCGGCCTCGAAACCTTCAACGGCCCTGAACACGGAACTGAGGACCGGTTTGCCGGATTCCCTTACACGCCTGACCTGTTCCTGGCCGCTGATGTCCGTCCCCTCGAAACGGCGGAATGGGGCAGGTTCGACGGTTACCATTTTTCCCCTGCCGTCGATGGCGGAACAGTCAACCGCGTAGGGTAACGCGCCGCATAGTTCCCGAAGCGCGGAGCGCGCCGTCTCACCCTCCAGCCCCGATGCCCCGAGGGTCGCGGCCGCGCGTTTCAGAGCAACGTCGAGACGCCCGAATTCCTCTTCAACCTTGCCCGCCGCCAGTTTCAGGGAAAGCGGCGCCTCGCCGGAACAGAAAGCGGTCGAAACTCCCGAAATACAAAGCCCAATCAAAAGCGCCGTAACAATCCTCATCATCATTCCAATCTCCTTTCAGACCGGGGTCTGGTTTTTTGCTGTTTACCCATGCTTTTTAGTCCGTCAAAGCGCCCGGAGTGTCGGAAAACTTTGCGGATTCAGAAATTGTGTAAAAAAAAGTGACATTCCGCGAGTGGAGGCAATGGAAATAAACGCCATATTCGCGGTGAATCTAACACGCGCCAGGCATTTGATCAAATATATTGAGTAGTGATTTCGGGTACATAGAGAGCCAGGTTCGTAATCGTTTACATCCTGGACGCGAACTGTTTTTCTGGATATTTATTTGTTTAGTAATAACTGTATGTTACGCGAATTTATCTTGGCACGGTTATGGCAAATTTTAATTAAGAGAGAGGGTTTGCGAAAGATTTGAGAAGGGCTTGCGGAAGGATTCTGGTTGAAACCCTGGTATTCGCCGTTGTATGGAGAACTGAAGCTATGAATTATGCCCGAAAGAGAAGTGGAATCAGGCGGGAACAGGCCAAGAGAGTTCTCGGGAAAACCGCCGGCGAGCTTGGCCGCATAATGGGAGAGCCATCGGTCTCTTACAGCTATCGGGATAATGAGGTTTACCTTTATGATTCCAAGCCGGTAAAAACCGTTTCCCTGCGTAACGGGGTGGTGGTGAAGTGTGACGATTACGCCGATTCCAGGAGATACGTCCGCGTTCAGCCCATCCGGAGAATACCGGTTCTTGCCATGGGAAAGGATAAAGACAGGGGCACGCTGAAGGATATCTCCATAAGCGGCATTGCGGTCTCCCATGATGGTATACCCTTTGCGGCCGGAGACCGGGTATTGCTCGCTTTCGCGCTGCCCATCGAAGGAATTGACCGCTTTATCGAGGTCCCTTGCCGGGTCCATAACACCAGAACCGGCGCCGACGGCGCCACAACGGTTTTCAACTTCGATTTTTCGGGTGGTTATCACAAAAAGAGAC
>CAYMFO010000161.1:0-1833 GCA_964389825.1 uncultured Geobacter sp.
TATCCATGCCCTGGTAGCGGTTCATCACCCCCAGAAAGACCGCCACCGGAACGTCCGGCGAAAGGCCCATCTTCGCCCGCGCATCCTCACCGGGGCAGGGTCGGAATTCATCGGCGTTCACTCCGTCCATAAGCGCCGACACCTTGCCCCCTGGCACACCCCAATCCTCCAGCAGCTCCCGCGCGGCCGGACCGGAACTTGTGATGATGTGATCCGCCCCCCTGTTGACAACCCCCTCGAGACAACGGAACAGTCGATACAGCATGCCGCCCTTGCGGACAAACCCGTGGTCCGCCATCTCGGTGGTCATGCTCCCCTGGCAGTCGAACAGCAGGGGAACGCCCAGAAGCATCTTCAGAAAGAGGCCGAGAAAGGCGCCTTCGTGGAGGTGGGCGTGGATGAGATGGGGCCTGAAATCCCGGGCAACGGCGACGGACTTGAAAAAAAGAAGGATGTCCAGATAGGGTTTGTGCCAGGAAGGACCGGCGGAAAGCTTGCGGTACCAGGGTATGCCGGGTATGCGGCGGGAAGGGATATCCGGCAGGTCCCTTCCCAGGTGGTATGTGGCGACCCTCACGTCGTGCCCCCTGCGCAGCAGGGTCCGGGCCTCCTCGAGGATGCGCACGTGACACCCCCGGTCGGCGAAGAAGGGGGTGGGAGCGATCATCAGGACGCGGAGCTTCCCCTCAGCCAAGGTTTATCTTTTCCTTGACGACGTAGATGGGCTTCCCCTGGGCCTCGTAGTAGGTGCGCGCGTTCAGTTCTCCCAGCAGGCCGAGGACTATGAACTGCACCCCCATGAACAGGAGCAGCGCGGTCAGAAGGAGCAGGGGATTGCGGTTCATGCTGGTATGCTGGAAGATCTTCATGTAGATGGTCATGCCCCCGCTCAGGAAGGAGGCCAGCAGGGTATAGACGCCCAGTCTGCCGAAAAGCTGGATGGGACGGGTGGAGTAGTTAAGAAGAAACTTCACCGTCAGCAGGTCCAGGATGACCCTCAGGGTGCGGAATATGCCGTATTTGCTCTTTCCGTGGCGCCGGGGCCGGTGGTTTACCGCTATCTCCGTGACCCTCGCTCCCACCTGGGAGACAAGGGCGGGCACGAAGCGGTGCATCTCGCCGTAGAGGTTAATCCCGTCCAGCACCTCGCGGCGGTAGGCCTTCAGGGTGCATCCGTAGTCATGGAGACGGATGCCGGTCATGCCGGAGATGAAGCGGTTGGCCAGCAGGGAGGGAAGGATCCGGTTCAGAAAGGCGTCTTTCCGGTCCCTGCGCCAGCCGGAGACCACGTCGAATCCCTCGTCGATCTTCGCCATGAGCCGGGGGATGTCCGCTGGATCGTTCTGAAGATCGCCGTCCATGGGAATGACGACCCTCCCCGAGGCCGCATCGAAGCCGGCGGCCATGGCCGCGGTCTGACCGAAGTTGCGCCGGAACCGGATCACCTTCACACGCGCGTCGTCAGCGGCAATCTCCCTCAAAAGGCGGCAGGAACCGTCCGTCGAGCCGTCATCCACCATGATGAGCTCAAAAACCAGTCCGCTTGCGCCCAGGGCGGCCATCACCTCGCGGTGAATGCCCTGGACATTCTCCTCTTCATTGTATACCGGGACTACTACACTCAGGTCCACTGCTTCCACCTTTCATACAAATACGGCGGTTGGAGGTATCCGTAGAGAGCGACTGTGTCATATTTCGTTGCTGCTCTTAGCGAAATGAGCTTAGAGCAGCGGAAAGAGGACATTCGAAGCGAACGAAGGATGCCTCCAACCGCCGAATCCACCTTTCATCAGATCACATCAGGCAAAATCCTTGACCCTCTTCACCTCAACC
>CAYMFO010000162.1:0-1743 GCA_964389825.1 uncultured Geobacter sp.
CTGCCTTGCGGGACATGTCGTGGATCTCGTTCCAGATCCGGCCCTGGTCGGATCGCGCCTGGAAACCGCTGTTGTAGGAGGCGCTCACGGATGCAGCCTTGCCGGCCCGTATGTTGCGGGCCATGACCGTGCCCGACTCGTGAAATTCGCGGCTGGCGTAGGACCAGCGGCCCTGCTCGGTGCAGCTGACGGGGATGACGACCTCGGACTTCTCCTTGACCAGGATGGTGGTGTTGAGAACCCGGTTCTGCTTGGCCCCTGCCACCTCCTCGCCGTCCAGCAACAAGACGGGCTTGTCGGCCTTGTTGATGGCCTTGAGGTTGGGGACGTTGCCCCCCTCGCTGACCTCGGTGATCTGCAGCAGGCCCGCCTCCAGGGCCTCCTTCATGGTCAGGTACTCCAGGCCGTTTCCGGCCATCAGGATGGGGACGACCGCCATGTTGGCATGGACCTGGACCTCCCCGAGGATGAAAGAAGACAGACTCCGACCGACGTTTGGATGCATACTGCTCCCCTTAGAAGTTCTATCGATTATTTCGGCGGCAGGAACGCCTGCGGCTCCGGAATAATTCGCTTACCCTGACGGGGCCTCTCTACCCTGACGCACCGATCCGGGGACAGCACGACCTAGGACGTGGTGCGTATTTACCATGTGGTTTCTTATTACCACGTTTTTTTTTAATTGTCAACCCCCTGGCGGCTTTAGCCGGTCGGCAATATTCCTTTTGCCGGCCCCAGACGGACACGGCAATTGTATCAATCTCTTTAAAGCACCGGTTTCATTAAAGGAACGTTCAGTTTCGCAGGTCATGTCAAGATAAGTTCGCAACTTCGCCTGGGCCATCGTAAGCCTCTTCAGTTGACTGCCTGAGCTACGGCGAGCTCCAGCGAGCCCGCCACCTTTTCCTCCCGGATGTAATTCCGTTCCGTCTCCCAGTCTTCGGCGTACTCGACCAGATAACAGGTGATCAGCCGCACGTGAGCCTCCGACGACGGGAACACCCCGATCACCCGGCTTCGCCGGCGGATCTCCCGGTTCAACCGTTCCACGCCGTTGGTCGAGGAGATCTTCTTCTTGTCCACCTCCGGGAACGCGTAAAATGCCAGCGAGTCCTCGAGCCCCTCTTCCAAGCAGCGGACCGCGTCGGGGAACCGCTTGCCGTAATCCTCGACAAGAGCCGCCGCCATCTTCCGCGCGTTCCGAGCATCGGGCTGCGTCCAGATCTGTTTCAGCCGTTCCGCGAAGCGGGCCTTCTCCTTGTGCGGCACCCGGGCCAGGATGTTCCGCATGAAGTGGACCTTGCAGCGCTGCCACGAGGCGCCCAGCAGTTCTTTTTTGACCGCCGCTTGGATGCCCCGGCTGGCATCGGAGATGCACAGACAGATCCGCCGCAGGCCTCTCGATTTGAGCTTCCGGAAGAACTCCCTCCAGCTGTCCTCCGACTCGTCGAACATGGGCTCCACGGCCAGGATCTCGCGGATTCCGGCCTTATTGACGCCGTAGGCGATCATCAGGGCCATCGACATGACCGTCCCGTCTACCCGCACCTTGTCATAGAGCGCATCGATCCAGAGGAAGGGATACTCGGTCTCCAGCTTCCTTTGCCGGAAGGCGTCGGCTTGTTGGGAGAGCTCTTTGTTGATCTCGGAGACCTGACCGGCGGAGATGTTCTCGATGCCCATGGCCTGGTGATCAGCGACAATTATTTCTCCTGGCTGACGACAATTAGAATTCCCGACTCC
>CAYMFO010000163.1:0-1685 GCA_964389825.1 uncultured Geobacter sp.
GCCTTCTTTGCGGCCGCTATCTCCTTGGATACCGCCTGATACTCTTTCTGGGTCTTGATATCCCGTAATCTGACCTCCGATTTGGCCACCGCCTCGTTTTCAGCGGCCAGATTTTCCTCAAGAGTTATTTTTTCTCCATCCAAGGTCTCCAGCCCGGCATTATGGCCGGCTATTTCTTCCCGCACATCCTCCAGCTTCTTTTCCAGGGAGAGGACACTTTCCTGCATGATCTGCTTTTCACCACGCGCGGAGTCTATCCGCAGATCAATCTCCTGCAACTGCGCCAGCAATTTTACGTTCTTACCCAAAACCTACCTCCTGTTTTTTCCTTTAAGCGCTGATTTCGATTGCCCCGCCGGAATCACAAGTACCGATAAGGGTCCCTTTCCGTTTCGCACGCCATGAGTTCCGCCATGAAGCCGCGTGCCTGCATTTCCGTCTCCAGTCGTTTTATCAAACCGTTCACCATCAGTATTTCCGAGGCAAAATGCCCCATATCGATCAGGCCCAGCCCTAATCCCATCGCGTCGCGCGCATCATGATATTTCACATCTCCCGTCACCAGGACATCGGCGCCGAGGCGGTGCGCCTGCTTAAGGAGCGAAGCGCCGCTGCCGCCGCACAGTGATATTTTTCTGATCAGACGTTCTCCTTCTCCCACATAACGCAAGCCTTCCAGCGAAAACTCGTCCTTTATGCGCGCGGCCAGGTCCCTCAGGGAAATGGAACAAGGAATTTCGCCGACCCTGCCAAGCCCCTCCCTTGGCCCCCTGTTCGCCAGATGGAACAGATCAACGGCCGGTTCCTCGTATGGGTGCACGGCGGTGAGCGCTGCCATGGCGGCGTCCACGTCCGGTTCCCGGATCAAGACCTCTATCTTCGTCTCCTCAACGTACTCACGGGCGCCAATTGAACCAATGAACGGCCTGGCGCCGGAATGGGGCATGAAGGTCCCGGTCCCGGGTGTAAGAAACGAGCACTCGCTGTAATTTCCCATAAAACCGCTGAACCTGAAAAGCGCCTCCATTACCTTCTCTTCATGTCCTTTAGGCACGAAAACAGCAAGTTTTACAAAGTGTTCGACGTGTTCGGCAGTGAGGGGAGCAGAAGAAACCAGACCCAGTCTTTCCGCGAGGAGGTCATTGATACCGCCACTGGCTATATCAAAGTTGGTATGCAGGGATACTATGTTGAGGGAGTGTCGTATTGCTTTAGCGAGGAGAAGCCCGGAGGGTTTGGCGAGGTCAATGCTTTTTTGTGGCTGAAGGATAAGGGGATGGTGAGTAAGAAGAAGTTGACAACCCTTGCCTATGGCGGCATCGATGGCGTCTTCACCCGCATCCAGTGAGACCATGATCTTCGATGCCTTCGCTGCTGGATCACCTACCTGCAATCCCGCGTTATCCCATTCCTCAGCCAGACGAAATGGAGCGATAATATCAATTATTTCAATAATATCTGAAATTCTGGGGTTCATGTTCCCAGCCAAAAGAAAAGAGTGCAATCTTGTTGAATTGCACTCTTTTCTCCTCTTTCGAGTCGCTATTTTTATTACCCTGGCACCGTACAGGCATCCCCAATCGTCCCGTTGATCAGGTTGGTGGGCCCACCAGGATTCGAACCTGGGACCTACCGGTTATGAGCCGGTAGCTCTAGCCAGCTGAGCTATAGGCCCGTAAAGTGAA
>CAYMFO010000164.1:0-1650 GCA_964389825.1 uncultured Geobacter sp.
GGAGTGGCGAAGCTCACCAACAGCTATCTTGAAGAAGTAAACAGGCGACTTGCCCGCAGGGACCGCAAATTAATCCCACTGAACGATTTCCTTGTGGTTTGTTATAGTCAACGGCTGGAGTATCCTTCATCAAATCCTGTCTTATCCGAAAAATGAAAAACCGGCCATCCGGCACGGCGCTTCAGGAAGAGAGCGAACATAAAATGACCGAAACAGTTCGCCGGGTTGGATCTTGATGAAAAATTCCAGGAAATATCCAATAGGATGAAAGGGGAGGGGATATGCTATTTCAGCGGTACCGCGAAACCATGTCGGAGGTAATCCGCCGGAACTCGTCACGCAGCCATTCCGGCCGCAATACCTCCGCGTTGCCGCCGAATCCCAGCAGCCACCAGCGTAATTGTTCGGTGTCGTAAACGGTGGCGGCCAGGAGGCTTCGGCCGTCTTCGTGAAGGGTAACTGTCTGATCCCTGGATAACGGTGTTTCCTGAAGATGAAAGACCGATGAAGGCTCAAAGAGGACTTCCAGGAGAAACGAGCCGTTCCCCTGGGGATACTCGAATTCATGACTCGCGATGTACGCGGAAAGCGAAAACCCCTCCGGGACCCGTGAAGGCCTGTCGCTCATTTCCGCCGAAAGCATCCGATGCAGCGCCAGTTGGACCGGATCGTCATAATCCCAGAGTGTGCACACAAGATAGAGCAGGGAGTCGACAAAGACGAGTCCCAGGGGATTGATCTCGTATTGCGCCGGTCTCTTCTCCCTGGGGCGATAGGAGGCGGTAAAGCGCTTTTCGCTGAACAGGGCCTGATAGACAACGAAGAGGATTTCATCCCTTATTTCCGGCGCAATCAGGGGTTGACTCCTGGTGAGCACAACCAGTTTTTCGGGCCAGGAAGTGAGCTTTTCGGACCTGTTGCTTTCCAGCACCTTGCCCGCTGTATCGAAGTATGGTTTGATCTGGGCGAGACAGGCATGCGGGATGAGGCGCTGCATGAAAATCTCCACAAGCCGGAAGGTCAGGGCGACCTGCGGGTCCATGCCCGGTATATCGACAATCATTCCGTCCTTGGCCCAGGACCATCCCCTCGGCTTCCGGTTGTCATGGACCAAGGGGAGTATGGATGACAGTTTGTCGAGGTCACGCTGGACGTTTCGTTCGCTGACATGGTTGCATCCGGCGGCTTCCAGATTCCCAAGTATCTCGCTGACGGATATTTTTCTGGGAAGCCTGGGCATCATCTGCAGCATAAGGCGGTATCTGTTAAATGTTTCCACTGTGTCGTTCCCGCAATACTGCTGCGTCGGTGAAGGTGTCAGTCATGCAATCCTGCATCGCCGGAGCAGCCTGTTGTCAGTTTCCTATTTGAGCTTTTACTTGGGCAATGAGCTGCCTCAACGGCTTGGCGGCGCAGGATCGGCCCGGCGCCACATTATTTATGAGGGAACGAACGTTTGCACCGTCCGCGAGAATGTCGGGATATAGATCCTTCAGGTGTCTTTCATGCAGCTTTTTGTTGCCGAAATTGATCTGCCTGCCGTTGTGGCCGTCTTCAATTGCATAGCCATGGGATCTGGCCATTTCGATTACCATGTCGATGAATTCGTCCGTGCTCATCAAAAATGCTCCGTTTGTGGGCTCGCTGAAA
>CAYMFO010000165.1:0-1635 GCA_964389825.1 uncultured Geobacter sp.
AACATTGTTGATTTGATGAGTATCTACCAAAGCCCCATTTCATCCTCAAACTTCCATATCTCAAATGTCAGGACATCGGTTACCCGAGACTAACGAGTTATGGGTTCAGAGGAGACAGCCACAATTCACGCCGAATATTCTTATTCCTGTTTCAGCACCACCGCGACGAAGTCCCGAAAATCTTCCAAGCGCTGTTCTATAATGTGCCTGACAATATCCAGGTTCAGTTTCCGGTAATCATTAACCGCAATATTACGGAAACCAACCATTGCCTGCATGCGATCCCGAAGCGCGGTTGCGATGACCCCTGCATCGCATATCATGGCGAAAGCATCACGGGATTCCTGAGGCACGCCCAGCCTTTTCACCCGCACCAGATGCATTGCCTCGTCAATGGAGGCTTCGCAGGCCCGCCGCGGATTGAGAATAATAGAATCCTGCCGGGTAAAGTCCGTCTCCAGATCTTCCTCATGCCCATGATATTCTTCCAGCACCCTGGCAAGGCAGCGTTCGATGACGGCAGCCTTGTTCACCAGCACATCACTTGGCATAAACAGAACCTCTCACGCGTATGTCGTCGAGTATTTCAGAACGTTCCTCGTTGAGCCTGGCATACCCGGTGTAAACGAGGTCCTCGAAGACCTCCACATCCTCATCGGCCGAGCAGTAAAGCCGCTCCCCATTTGCCACTACCTGCATGCGAAGCACAGTCGAGGCTGTCAACAAGTCGACCAGGTCGACATCCCGGCCCACGATACAGGCAAGCTTCTGGGCAAGCTCCCACCGCTTGACGGTGTCGGTCGGCGCGCTGGGCAAAATTGCCAGATCCAGATCGCTGTCGTACCGCTCATCAACCGTCCCCCAGCTGCCAAAACGGTAGATAGCAAGGCAACCGGGAATGCTTTTCTGAATCATATCGACGATTTGGGATTTAAGGTTCATCTGCCTGTCATTTGTCAAGCGTCGGCTGCCATTTCGTCTTGCTTTGTTTTCTTGCTTCTCCTCCGTGCTCTGGGAGAGACATGATTTTGGGGTTCTGGGAACCAAAACGTCTTTGTCTCTCACCCGTTCGTTTCACTCGCTAGAGCTCACGGAGGGCACGGAGAAAATCGTAAATCTGGTTCGGGGGCTTCTTTTTGCTATTTTCAAAGAAAGGCAGCCGTTGGATTTATCCTTTGTCCTTCACCCGATAAACCGTCCCATGCGCCTCAGTGTCCTTCCGGTGAGCGGAGAGGTCGGCGGCAACGGCGTCGATCTTCTTATTCATGGCGTCGGTTTTGAAGGAGTTGTGCTCGATCTTTTCATTCAACTCGTCGAACCTGGTATCTATTTTTTTGTCAAGCGCGGTATGCCCTTCGAGTACCAACTCGAACTTGCTTCGGATGTCTTCAAGCAATATTTCCAGGTGGCCTTTTTCCATTGGCAATCTCCTTTCATCACTTTCCGGGGTGCGGTAAAGTCGGCGCCACACTGTCTATCCGTTGATTATTTGCTTCTCCTCTGTGTTCTCTGTGCGCTCTGTGATAGACATGATTTTGGGGTTCTGAGGTTCTTAAAATTCTAAACCAAAACGGCTTTGTCTCTCACCCGCTCGCTTCACTCGCTAGAGCTCACGGAGGACACGGAGAAAATCTT
>CAYMFO010000166.1:0-1563 GCA_964389825.1 uncultured Geobacter sp.
AATACCGGCAGGTTAACCTTAAAAGACAGATGGCAAAGTGTCAAACTTCGGTGAACTTTTATCTGCTTGAACCATGCAGGTTGTTTGAAGGAATGGGTGATTTTTATCGACTCCGTGTTTCAATGTCCACGGGAGCGGATATGAAAATCGGCAAAAATGACCCCTGCCCTTGCGGCAGCGGGATAAAGTACAAGAAGTGCCGTGCCGGCAAACAGGAGGCTGGCGAACAGCCTTCCGGCATGGGCGAGGTCATGGGCGAATTGCGGGAACTCCTCAAGGGACAGAATTTCGCCTCGTTGGAAGAGGCCAACGTCTTCCTTAGCCAGCATATGCAGAAGCGCAGTCAGGCCCCCATCGAAGACTTCCACGGCTTGTCATCCGAACAGATGCACCGGTTCCTCCATTTCCCGTTCGAGACGCCACATCTGGTCACATTTCCGTCCCGAATCGATATCGCCCCGGAAGCCCCTGTTATGGCCCTCTTCAATCTGCTGGCCGAGTCCATCGGCGAAGAGGGGCTGAAGGCGACCGCCACCGGCAATCTGCCCCGCAACCTCTGCCGGGAGGCAGCGCTTTCATTTCTGGGAGGCGAGGGGTACCGGGAAAGAACCCGATATGGCGGCATCAACACCGAACCGGACTTCCCGGAGCTTCACGTCGCCAGGCTGGTCGCGGAACTGGCCGGATTGATCCGGAAGTACAAGGGGAAGTTCATCCTGGGCAGGGAATGCCGGAAACTCCTGGCTGAACAGGGCTTGTCCGGCATCTACCCGCAGCTGTTCCGAGCCTTTGCCAGGGAATACAATTGGGGATACCAGGATCGGTATCCGGATTTTCCTATCATTCAGCAATCGTTTTTGTTCACTCTATATTTGTTGCAACGATTCGGCGCCGAGTGGCAAACCTCTGCATTCTATTCCGACAATTTCTTGCGGGCCTTTCCCGCGGTGCTCGGGGAGGCGCAGCCGTGCTCCTTCGAGACAGCGGAGGAAGAGGTCGGCCGGTGCTACACCATCCGCGCCCTGGACCGGTTCGCGGGGTTTCTCGGTCTGGCGGAGATCGAGCGCGATCCCGCCAAAAGGTTTTACGAGGCGTTCCGACTGCGCAAGCTGCCGTTAGTGGACCATGTGGTCCAGTTTCATCTGTGAGGCGCCGAAATGGCCAGAAAGAAAAAAACCGCTGATCCCCTGACCGACCTGCTGGCGGCGGCCCAGCCGGAGACGCTTATCAGGCTCATTGCCGAGCTTGCGGAAGACCGTCCCGATGTGCGGCGCTAATGTTTTGACTTTCTGAAGAAGCACGTTTCACTCACCGCCGGCCAGAAGGTCAGGCCGGAGGGGGAGACCGTCATGGCCCTCTGGTGGGAGTTGTGCCCCGACCTGGAAGATTTGGACAGCTACGGCGGCGGTGACTACGGTACCGAGGATACATCAGAGTAACCTTTGGAACCGGTTACTCGCGAAAAAGGTTACTCGAAAGGTTGCTCCAAAAGCAAAAGGCCCCCGGTCGGTGTCGGGAGCCTTTCTCTATATGCCTAATACTACTTAGTTTTTCGATGGTGCC
>CAYMFO010000167.1:0-1527 GCA_964389825.1 uncultured Geobacter sp.
AGTCCTGCTCACCAATTTCAAATGTCGTTCCGTTTGCTGCCAGCAGGCCGAGCGCAAAGGCGAAACTGAGCGTAAGAAGACAGTTTAACTTGAAACATTTGCTGCTGGGAAAATAATCGCTGATGCTTCCCTTACAGGTAGTTTCTCTCTGCTGGACTTTCATACTAAGTTTCATGCTTTCTCATGCAGGGTCGAATCTCAACGCTTAGATTCAGTCCTCTGGGACCTGCGGAGTAATTCGTGAACGCTCGATATAACCCTCTGCCGGGCCGACACTCGCGCTTGCCCCTTCAAGGAAGACATCCGAACCTTTGAGCGACTTTTTGGAAGCGTGCTTTGAGTCCGCCTGGTCTAACCGGCTCGAAATAGTTAAGCCATGCGCAGATCGCTGCCCGCTGCGCTTGTGTCCAAAGGTTAGGATCGGCCTCTTCCAAATTAGAGACCAGATCCTCGATTGCTGTATCAACTCCGTTCTCGTCGAGCAGCGAAGCAATCATCCATGCTGGAGTGAAATATGCCAAGGCCTGCGGGGAAAAGAATGGGAGTGCGTGTCGGAAGCGGAAAACATCATGTGTGGTAACCGAGCCCCAGCGCCGGTTCCCGAAGAACTCCGCGACTTGCTCGATTTCCGATTCTCCGGGGTAAGCACCCTGATACAACACCTGCCCACGTGCCGGCGTTGGTTCGCTCGGAAACACGGTAGCGATCAGTGCGACCAGGTCTCGGGCTTCCATAGCCAATCAAATAGCTCCTAGAGCCCTGGAGGCCTCATAGCATTCTTTCAGAACCTTTTCGACATCATCGAGCGCGCGTTTGTGGGCTGCGTCGCCGCCGCGGTAGCATTCGTCCATGATATTCTTGCGGGCTTGGAAACAAGCCTCGTTGATACGTATCCGCCGCCAGACCTCTTGGATGTCGTCTTTGCATTTCCTGCAGCTACGAGGTAAGTTACAAATGGCGTCTTTTCTGTGCTGCAAGAAGCGCTTCCGTTCCGGGGTACAATCTCCATCTGGCCCGTGCGGCCAAGCCGGGCCGCCTTGGTCAGGAGGTAAAGGGTGTCCAGGTTGGGGAGACGGGGCGGGGCTAGGCGAAGGTGTGGGCGAAGGCGTTGTCGGCGGCAGAAGAATCGGCGGCATCGGCATCGGCGGAACCTGAGGCGGGAACGGGATTGGAATGGTGATAGGCGGCTGAGGGACAGGAACCGGTAGGGTTATGGGAGGTGGAACTGGCTCAACGATCGGTGGTGTCACAGGTGGAGGCGACAGAATTGGTGGGAACAATTGTAGACCCAACCAGTCTTCATAAAGAACGGGATTGTTCATTACGAAACCATAGAGGTTCTGACCACCCCACTCGCCGATTGGGTCTCTGCCAAGCCATTTTGCAGTGCTTGGATTCAAATACCTGAACCCGAAATACAAAAGCTCCGTGTCATCATCCTGATGCTTAGTTGAGAACCGGAAAGGATTGGCCTTGGCCATGGGGCCGGTGGCGCGGAGGAGTTCACCGAAGGGGCCATACTCGTAC